>NZ_JBEXHV010000043.1:0-1087 GCF_040608275.1 Micromonospora sp. NPDC005205 | reverse complement strand
GGCGGGCTCAACCGGTGGTTGCAACACCGAGGAGCTGGGTCATTTTCTCACCTGGGGTGGCCCAGCCCAGGGTCATTCGGGGGCGGTCGTTGAGTTCGTCGGCGACGTGGTCGAGGCCGGCTTGGTCGATGGTGGTGAAGTCGAATTGGCCTTTGGGGAAGTACTGGCGTAGTAGCCCGTTGGTGTTCTCGTTGCTGCCGCGTTGCCAGGGGCTGTGCGGGTCGCAGAAGTAGACCGGGCAGTCGGTGGCGATGGTGAAGTCACGGTGCCGGGCCATCTCCACGCCCTGGTCCCAGGTCAGCGAGGCCCGTAAGCGTTGCGGGAGCCAGGTCATCGCAGCGGCGAGCTGGGACACGACGTGTTCGGACACCTTGCCCTCGGGCAGTCCGACCAGGATCACGAAGCGGGTAGCGCGTTCCACCAACGTGGCGATCGCGGAACCACCACGCCCACCCCGACGGACCCCTTCGAGGAGGTCACCCTCCCAGTGCCCGGGCACCGCCCGGTCGGCGACCTCAGCCGGCCGGTCAGCGATGCGCAGGTTGACCCACGGCCGCGCCGAGCGCACCGCCCCAGCGCTTGCCGGCCGGCGGCGGCGAGCGGCCCGACCCGATCGCAACGCCACCTGCCGCGTCAACTCCGCCCGGAGGTTCCCCCGCGCCTGCAGGTAAATCGCCTGGTAAATCGTCTCGTGCGACACCCACATCTCCGGCATGTCCGGGAACTGCACCCGCAGCCGAGCACTGACCTGCTGCGGCGAACGACGCCGACGCAGCATATCCAGCACCACCTCACGCAACGGCCCGTCAACAGCCAACCGCGGCACCCGCCCGGACCGGTTATGCCGCAGAAACGACGCCCACTGCGCCATCAACGGCTGATACCGCTGCCCATAACGCTCGAACCGACCCACCTCCCGCGAGATCGTCGACACCGACCGCTCCAACCTGCGCGCGATCGACCGCAGCGATTCATTCGCAGCCCGACCCAACCCGATCTGCTCCCGCTCCAGCGGGCTCAACCTCAACGCCATAACCACCCCAACGAAAATCACGGAAGGGTGTTGCAACCATCGGTTGAGCCCGCC
>NZ_JBEXHV010000042.1:0-1417 GCF_040608275.1 Micromonospora sp. NPDC005205 | reverse complement strand
ACCGCCAACGTCAAGGCGATCATCGCCGCCACCAAGAAGGCCGGTCTGCCGGAGCGGGCCGCGGTCATCTCGATCGCGACGAGCCTGCAGGAGTCCAAGCTGGAGAACCTCGGCCACCTCGGCGACGCCAACGACCACGACTCGCTGGGCCTGTTCCAGCAGCGCCCGACCAGTGGTTGGGGCACACCCGAGCAGATCACCAACCCCGAGTACTCCACCACCGCGTTCCTCAAGGGCCTCAAGCAGGTCGACGGATGGCAGGACATGGCGCTGACCGACGCCGCGCAGACCGTGCAGGTGTCGGCTTACCCGGACGCCTACGCCCAGTGGGAGCAGCAGGCCACCGACCTCGTCACCCAGCACTGGAACAGCTGACCCCGCAACAAAAGAGCAGGGTGACACCCCGCACCACCGCACCACCGCACCACCGCACCACCGCACCACCGCACCAGGACACCGACCGCTGGCCGGCACCCGCAACCCGGGGTGCCGGCCAGCGGCCTTCCTGCCGCCACCGATCGCCGACCGCCACCTCGCGGCCGCTGACGCTGACCGCCGTTCCCACACCACCGGCCCCCGGCGATGGGTACAGACGCTGGGAGCGCCGGCACCCGCAACCCGGGGGTGCCGGCCAGCGGCGCGTCCGTTTCCGTGTGGCAGCCACATGTCGTTGGTCATTGCTCGTGGGTGCCACGACGTCGGGCGAGCCCGGAAGCGGATAAGCGTCGGCAGAGCGGATGGTGTCGGTGGCTGTCAGCAGATCTTGGACAGTTTCCGTTAGGCGGGCCCGCCGAGCTAACGGAAAGTGTCCAAGATCTCAAGGATTGTGGCCGAAGCGCGGCGCGACGGCGGGTGTCGCGGTCGTGAGACGACCGGCGTGCGGCGATGGAACCCCGTGGCAGGACGGTCCGGCGCAGCGGCGAGGCGTTGAGACCGCCCGCCGACCGCCGCAGACCACCGGTGGTACGGCGTGGTGACCGGCACCGCCACCATCGACAGCCGACAGGTCTGCTAGTTGGCCAGCGCGGGTTGATGCTTCCGCCTGCTCGGCCCGCCCCAACCGCACCGCCCGGCCGCTCTGCCCGCCCGCGCCGGCCGCACCGCCCGCCCGCGCCGGCCGCCCTGCCCGCCCGCACCGGCCGCACCGCCCGCCCGCACCGGCCGCACCGCCCGCCCGCGCCGGCCGCCCTGCCCGCCCGCGCTGCCCAGCCAGCCGACCGGCTAACGCCCGCCGGCGGCGCGGCGGGAGCGGAGCGTCCGCGGCGCTAAGGCACCAGGGCAGGGCAGCACGGCAGGGCGGCACCATGGCCGGGCCGCGGGCCGGCCGGGCGGGCGGCGATCGGATGGGTGGGTGAGGCGGGGTGCGGGAACAATGGCGGTGGCGGGCTGGTTGTGGAGGGTGTCGGTGTGACTCAGT
>NZ_JBEXHV010000041.1:0-3080 GCF_040608275.1 Micromonospora sp. NPDC005205 | reverse complement strand
TTCGCCGCGTCCGAGGGGCGGCAGGTCTTCGCGTACGAGAGCGAGGACGCCGACCTGCTCAAGGACTACCTGGCCGAGAATCAGTACACGGTGGTTGTCGGCAACCCGCCCTACATCACCGTCTCCGACAGCGCCCGCAACCAGCTCTACCGACGGTTGTACGACGCCTGTTCGGGCAAGTATGCACTGACCGTGCCGTTTGCTCAGCGCTTTTTTCAGCTGGCCAAGCGCGGTGACCACGACGGCGGCGGCGCAGGCCACGTCGGGCAGATCACCAGCAACGCCTTCACGAAACGCGAATTTGGTAAAAGGCTGATCAATCAATTCTTCGCCGGACAATCCGAGCTGGCCGAGGTCATCGACGCTTCTGGTTCATACATTCCTGGTCACGGCACGCCTACCGTTATTCTGATCGGTCGAAACCGTCTCGTCAGCCCGCGTTATAGCGGCCCAATCCGTACCATTCTCGGGGTGCGGGGCGAACCTTCAACCCCGAAAAGGCCGGCCGAGGGCCTGGTGTGGACTGCGATCGTTCGGCAAGTTGATGACCCTGGCTCCGAATCCGAGTGGGTTAGCTCAGCAGATCTCGACCGCGCCCAGCTCGCTAAACACCCATGGAGCCTGAGCGGCGGGGGCGCTAGTGACCTCATGGCAATTCTAGAGAATGAAGCGGCGGCCCGCGTATTAGAGAAAGTCCTTCGTATTGGTTTTTATGGCGTGATGGGGGCAGACGATGCGATGTCGGCTCCGCGGAACGTGTTCCTTAGAGCAGGCGCCGAGAAGTCCTGTGTGGCGCGACTGGTTACCGGTGACGAGGTTCGCGATTGGAAAGTTTCGCCGGGGGACTTTGCGTTTCATCCTTACAGCGCCGATCGAGAATTGATCAGTCTGGAGCGTATGCCCCGGCTGGCAACCCGATTCTGGCCATATCGAACCGAGCTTGGCAATCGGGCGACTTTCACGAAAGGTACATATTTCAGCGACGGCCGGCCCTGGTGGGGTTGGCACCAGCTCCCCAAGGATGTCGGAGCCCATGAATGGTCTATCGTTTACGGCGAGGTGGCAACGCACAACCACTTTGTGTTGGACCGAGGCGGGAAGGTTTTCAGGCAGACCGCGCCAGTAATCAAACTAGCGGACGGTGCAACCGAAGACGATCATTTAAGGCTAGTCGGGCTTTTGAACAGCTCGACCGCCTGTTTCTGGCTCAAGCAGGTTAGCCAGGCGAAGGCAGGCGGTGGCGTCGGTCGGGGTATGCAGGACGAGAGCTGGGAGGAGCGCTATCAGTTCAACGCCACCAAGTTGGAGCGTTTCCCGTTGCCTTCGGCGTATCCATCTGAGAGGGCGCGGGAACTGGATGGGCTGGCGCAGAGGCTGTCAAGCTTGACCCCGGCGGCGGTTGCTGCTTCGGGGGTGCCTACCCGGCAGCGACTCGCGGAGGCTGAGGCGGAGTACCGCTCGGTGCGGGCGCGGATGATCGCGCTTCAGGAGGAGTTGGACTGGGAGGTCTATCGGCACTACGGGCTCATCGACGAGGACCTAACCTGCGCGAACCCGCCGGAGTTGACATCTGGGGAGCGCGCCTTCGAGATTGTTCTATGCAGCAGTGAAGCGCAGACGGCATGGTTTGAGCGGCACGAATCCAAGCCAATCGACCGGCCGCAGCCGCACTGGCCAGCGGAGTACCGGTCCCTGGTGGAGCGGCGGATAGCCACCATCGCGTCGAATCGGCACATCGGATTGATTGAGCGGCCGGAGTGCAAGCGGCGGTGGTCACAGAAGCGGGACAAGGAGAGGTGGGGCTGGGCTGAGCAGGAGAAGGCAGCGTTGCGGGACTGGCTGCTCGACCGGTTGGAGGCGCCGGAGATATGGGTTGGGCAGCCGGCGCCGCTGTCGGTGGCGCAGCTGGCTGACCGGTTCGGCTCCGGTCAGGATTTCCGGGTGGTGCTGGAGCTGTGGGTGGGGCACGACTCCTACGACCTGACGAAGACTCTCGGCTTGTTGATCGCGGATGAGCATGTGCCCTACCTGCCGTCTCAGCGTTACAAGCCGTCGGGGCTGCGTAAGCGCGCGCAGTGGGAGCGGACCTGGGCTTTGCAGCGTCGGGAGGATGCGGGGGAGGAGGTCGAGATTGAGGTGTCCCCGAAGTACGCGTCAGCCGACTTCATCCGGTCGTCGTACTGGAAAGCGCGGGGCAAGCTCGATGTGCCGAAGGAGCGGTTCATCTCTTACCCGCAGGGGGGGCGGGACGGCGATGGCAGTGACCTGGTCGGTTGGGCCGGGTGGGACCAACTGAAGCAGGCGCAGGCGCTCGCCACCGTCTACCTCGACCGGAAGACGCAGGAGGCGTGGCCGGCGCACAGGCTGCTGCCGCTGCTCGCCGGGCTGGCTGAGATCGAGCCGTGGTTGCACCAGTGGCACTCGGGTGAGCAGCCCGGCTTCCCCGGATCGCCCGCCGAGTTCTTTACTGACTTCATCAACGCCGAGCTGTCCCAGCTCAGCTCCGACCGCTCGGCGCTGGCGCTGCTTCGCGGCGTTCCTGAGTTGCGGTAGGTCAGGTCTGGGGGGCGTCAGGTCTTGACGGCTGCCGCCTCAGGGTTTCGGGCTGGTCTCGTAAGTCGGCGGGCGGCCGCGACCATGGCACGTCGATTCTTCGAGGCGGACGCTACGGCTGGAGCGGCAACCTGAAAGGCGTGGCTGATGACGACTCGGAGTAGTGGCCGTTGCGGGGTCGGGCCTTAGGATCTGGCGGTGATCGAGCTGAAGGCGTTGCAGGCGCAGGTTAAGGCCCTGGTGGAGGATCTGCGCGGGCAGGTCGCGGAGGCGCCGGGTCTGCGGGCGGAGTTGCGTCAGGAGTATGCCCAGGCGAAGGCCGCCGAGCGGGTCGGTGGGAGCTTCGAAACGTGGCTTGACGACGTGCTGGACCAGGCGGCGGTGGCCTGGGTGCTGGGCTGCGTGTTCGTCCGGTTCTGCGAGGACAACGAACTGGTCGACGGGCTGTGGATCGGCGGCGCCGACCCGGCCGCGCCGGCCGAGCGGGCGATGCAGCACCGGCAGGCGTACCTGATTGCCAACCCCCG
>NZ_JBEXHV010000040.1:0-3647 GCF_040608275.1 Micromonospora sp. NPDC005205 | reverse complement strand
CCTTTGGGTGGTGGGAACGGTTGCTGTTGGTGCGGCTGGGGGAGGATGTGAGCACCCTGTTGGGTCCTGAAGGAACAACCGTTGTGTTGTTGTTTCAGAGACGCGCCGGCCCTCCTTGGTGGGGGCTGGGAGTCTGCCAGGCATGGCCTGGCCCCACATACCGCCGGTTTGAGGATCGGGTTTGGTGTGGGGCGGATCGGGTTGTGGGTTGGTCGTTTGTTGAGAATTGCACAGTGGACGCGAGCATCTTTGTGGTCAAGTTGTCAAGGGCGAACGGTGAATGCCTTGGCACCAGGAGCCGATGAAGGACGTGGGAGGCCGCGATAGGCCTGGGGGAGCTGTCAACCAAGCTGTGATCCCAGGGTGTCCGAATGGGGAAACCTGGCACCAGTCATGTGGTGTCACCCACACCTGAACACATAGGGTGTGTGGAGGGAACGCGGGGAAGTGAAACATCTCAGTACCCGTAGGAAGAGAAAACAATTTAGTGATTCCGTGAGTAGTGGCGAGCGAAAGCGGATCGAGGCTAAACCGGCTGCGTGTGATACCTGTCAGGGGTTGCGTGGTCGGGGTTGTGGGACCCTGCTGAACAAGCTGACACTTGTTCGAGAAGTTACAAAGTCAGTGGCTAGTCGAACAGTCTGGAATGGCTGACCGTAGACGGTGAGAGTCCGGTAGGTGAAAGTTGCTGACCTTCTGTGGGTGTTCCCGAGTAGCGGCGGACCCCTGAAATCTGCCGTGAATCTGCCAGGACCACCTGGTAAGCCTAAATACTTCCTGGTGACCGATAGCGGACAAGTACCGTGAGGGAATGGTGAAAAGTACCCCGGGAGGGGAGTGAAATAGTACCTGAAACCGTTCGCCTACAATCCGTCGGAGCCTTGCGGGGTGACGGCGTGCCTTTTGAAGAATGAGCCTGCGAGTTAGTGGCATGTGGCGAGGTTAACCCGTGTGGGGGAGCCGTAGCGAAAGCGAGTCTGAATAGGGCGATTCAGTCGCGTGTCCTAGACCCGAAGCGGAGTGATCTAGCCATGGGCAGGCTGAAGCGCGGGTAAGACCGCGTGGAGGGCCGAACCCACCAATGTTGAAAAATTGGGGGATGACCTGTGGTTAGGGGTGAAAGGCCAATCAAACTCCGTGATAGCTGGTTCTCCCCGAAATGCATTTAGGTGCAGCGTCGCGTGTTTCTTGCCGGAGGTAGAGCACTGGATGGTCTAGGGGGCCCACAAGCTTACCGAAATCAGCCAAACTCCGAATGCCGGTAAGTGAGAGCGCGGCAGTGAGACTGCGGGGGATAAGCTTCGTAGTCGAGAGGGAAACAGCCCAGATCACCAGCTAAGGCCCCTAAGCGTGTGCTAAGTGGAAAAGGATGTGGGGTCGCATAGACAACCAGGAGGTTGGCTTAGAAGCAGCCACCCTTTAAAGAGTGCGTAATAGCTCACTGGTCAAGTGGTTCCGCGCCGACAATGTAGCGGGGCTCAAGCACACCGCCGAAGCTGTGGCATTCACATTTTATCCTCGCTTGGACTTGATTCCTTGTGCAGGTGTGTGGATGGGTAGGGGAGCGTCGTGCCGCGAGTGAAGCAGCGGGGTGACCCAGTTGTGGACGCGGCACGAGTGAGAATGCAGGCATGAGTAGCGAAAGAAGGGTGAGAAACCCTTCCGCCGGATGACCAAGGGTTCCAGGGCCAGGCTAATCCGCCCTGGGTGAGTCGGGACCTAAGGCGAGGCCGAGAGGCGTAGTCGATGGACAACGGGTTGATATTCCCGTACCCGCGAAAGAGCGTCCCTGACGAACCTCGTTGTGCTAACCACCCGAACTTGATGAGGTCTTCGGACTGAGTTGAGGGAGCGTGGGAACCTGATGGGTAGTAGTCAAGCGATGGGGTGACGCAGGAAGGTAGCTGAGCCCGGCCGGTGGTTGTGCCGGGGTAAGCGTGTAGGCCGTGTTGTAGGCAAATCCGCAACACATGAAGGCTGAGACGTGATGCCGAGCCGATTCAGGTGAAGTCAGTGATCCTATGCTGCCGAGAAAAGCCTCTAGCGAGTTCTTAGCGGCCCGTACCCCAAACCGACACAGGTGGTCAGGTAGAGAATACCGAGGCGATCGGGCGAACTGTGGTTAAGGAACTCGGCAAATTGCCCCCGTAACTTAGGGAGAAGGGGGGCCGGAGACGTGAAGCCCCGCGCGGGTGGAGCGTTGTATGGCCGCAGAGAGCAGGGGGAAGCGACTGTTTACTAAAAACACAGGTCCATGCGAAGAAGTAATTCGATGTATATGGACTGACGCCTGCCCGGTGCTGGAACGTTAAGGGGACCTGTTAGCTCTTCGGGGCGAAGCGGAGAACTTAAGCGCCAGTAAACGGCGGTGGTAACTATAACCATCCTAAGGTAGCGAAATTCCTTGTCGGGTAAGTTCCGACCTGCACGAATGGCGTAACGACTTCCCCACTGTCTCAACCACAGGCCCGGCGAAATTGCAGTACGAGTAAAGATGCTCGTTACGCGCGGCAGGACGGAAAGACCCCGGGACCTTTACTATAGCTTGACATTGGTACTCGAATTAGCTTGTGTAGGATAGGTGGGAGCCGGTGAAGTCCATACGCCAGTATGGGTGGAGGCAATCTTGAAATACCACTCTGGTTGATTTGGGTATCTAACTTCGGACCGTTATCCGGTTCAGGGACAGTGTCTGGTGGGTAGTTTAACTGGGGCGGTTGCCTCCTAAAAGGTAACGGAGGCGCCCAAAGGTTCCCTCAGCCTGGTTGGCAATCAGGTGTTGAGTGCAAGTACACAAGGGAGCTTGACTGTGAGACTGACAGGTCGAGCAGGGACGAAAGTCGGGACTAGTGATCCGGCACTTGCGAGTGGAAGCGGTGTCGCTCAACGGATAAAAGGTACCCCGGGGATAACAGGCTGATCTTCCCCAAGAGTCCATATCGACGGGATGGTTTGGCACCTCGATGTCGGCTCGTCGCATCCTGGGGCTGTAGCAGGTCCCAAGGGTTGGGCTGTTCGCCCATTAAAGCGGTACGCGAGCTGGGTTTAGAACGTCGTGAGACAGTTCGGTCCCTATCCGCCGTGCGCGTAGGATACTTGAGAAGGGCTGTCCCTAGTACGAGAGGACCGGGACGGACGAACCTCTGGTGTGCCAGTTGTCCTGCCAAGGGCACGGCTGGTTAGCTACGTTCGGAAGGGATAACCGCTGAAAGCATCTAAGCGGGAAGCCTGCTTCAAGATGAGGTATCCCACCCACTTTGTGGGGTAAGGCCCCCAGCTAGACGACTGGGTTGATAGGCCGGAAATGTAAGCCCGGTAACGGGTTCAGTTGACCGGTACTAATAGGCCGAGGACTTGACTACTAAGCTGCTACGCGTCCACTGTGCAACTCTGAACAAGCGAACACCCGTGACTGTGTGCCGGGGTTGTTTGATATGTTCATAGAGTTACGGCGGTCATGGCGGAGGGGAAACGCCCGGTTACATTCCGAACCCGGAAGCTAAGCCCTCCAGCGCCGATGGTACTGCACTCGTGAGGGTGTGGGAGAGTAGGACGCCGCCGGACAATCTTCCAGAGAAGCCCACCCCATCAGGGGTGGGCTTCTCTGCGTCTCCGCCCCCTTTTTTGTGGGTCATCGGTCTCCCCTG
>NZ_JBEXHV010000039.1:0-8108 GCF_040608275.1 Micromonospora sp. NPDC005205 | reverse complement strand
ACCGTGCAGGTGTCGGCTTACCCGGACGCCTACGCCCAGTGGGAGCAGCAGGCCGCCGACCTGGTCGGCCAGTACTGGAACAGCTGACCCGCGTCACGGCACGACAGCACGACAGCATCGGCCGCTGGCCGGCACCCGCAACCCGGGGTGCCGGCCAGCGGCGTACGCCGGTCAGCTCTTGTGGTTGTGGGTTCGCCTGATATCGATCAGCGCAGCGATCAACGCGAGGGCGATGATGCCGGTGGCGAGCATGAGGGACTGTTCGAAGGCGTCGGTCCAGTCCCCTCGACTGTCGGCCAACGTGGAGAAGAACAGCGAGCCGACGGCGGCGATGCCGGCGGCGGCGCCGATCCGCTGGCCGGTCTGGAGCATGCCGGCGCCGCTGCCCGACTGCTCGACGGGCACCTCGGAGAGGGTGATCGTCTGGTTGGGGGCGATCACCAGCCCGCTGCCGATGCCGGCGACGAGCAGTGGGCCGGCGGTGACCCAGGGAGCGGGGGCGTCCGGGAAGAGGCGCAGTGCGATCACCGTGGCGGCCAGTCCGACCACCACGGTGAGCAGTCCGATGGCGACCAGTGGTCGGCCGAAGCGGTTGACGATGCGGCCACCGAGCACGGCGGCGGCCGCGGAGCCCAGGGCGAACGGGGTGATGGCCAGGCCGGCGACGAGGGCGCTGTAGCCCAGCCCCATCTGCAGGAACAGGGTGAAGATGAAGAAGATCGCGGTGAAGCCCCCGAAGTAGACGAGCGCCAGGACCGAGCCCAGCGTGTACGACTGGAAGCTGAACAGTCGGAGGTCGAACAGGGGTTGATGGTGGCGTGCGTAGCGTCGTTCCCAGAGCCCGAAGGCGACCAGCACCGCCAGGCCAACCGGGATGAGGGCCCACTTCCACGGGGTCCGCCACTGCTGCTCCTGCACGAGTGGCAGGAGGACCAGGACGACACCGACGCCGAGCAGCAGGACCCCGAAGGGGTCGAGTCGATGCCAGCCGGGTTGACCGGTGGGGCGGCCGGGCAGCAACCGCCAGCCGAGGATCACCGCGAGGACACCGACGGGCACGTTGACGAAGAAGACCCAGCGCCAGCCGTGGTCCTCGCCGCCGACGGCGATGAGCAGCCCACCGAGCAGCGGCCCGACGGCGGTCGAGATGCCGATGGTGGCGCCGAGGATCCCGAACGGGCGGGCGCGTTCGGGCCCGCGGAACAGTTGCTGGATCAGCCCGATGACCTGCGGGTTGACGATGCCGGCGGCGGCGCCCTGCAACAGTCGGGCGATGACCAGCCAGGTCGGGGAGGTGGCGAGGCCGGCGAGCGCGCTGGTGACGGTGAACAGCGCGATGCCGAAGACGAAGGCGTTGCGCCGGCCACGGGCGTCGCCGAAGCGGCCGGCGGGCACCAGCGCCAGGCCGAAGGTGAGCGCGTACCCGGAGAGAATCCACTGCAGGTCGCTCGACGACGCGTGCAGCGCCCGGTCGATGGAGGGCACGGCCACGTTGACGATGCTCACGTCGAGCAGCGTCATGAAGGCGGCGACGAGTCCGACGCCGACGGCCTGCCAGCGCCGTCGGTTCTCGGCCGCCGTCACCGGCTGCGGCGTCTGCGCCGCGCTCATCGCGCCCCCCGTCGACCCTCGGTCACGCATGGTTGACCGCTACCCGGGTCTTCGGGGGGCGAACCGTGCCAGTTGGCTCCGCGGGTCACGCCATCTGGCGGGCGCAGAACCGGGGACCGAAGTCGAGGCCGGCCATCGGCGAGTCCTCGCGGTGCAGCAGGCCCTTCTCGGTGAGCAGGTGCAGAGGGCTGCCCACCTGCTCCGCGGTGAGCCCGGATTCCTCGGCGATCAGGTCCGGGTAGGGCACCTGCCCGCGTGCCTCGAGGGTGGTGACCGCCTGGTACACCCGTTGCTCGGCCTCCGACAGTTGCACCTGCTGCATGGTTCCTCCTCTGTTCGTCCGCCACTGCGGTGGCGGTTGCCGTGCGCCGTTTACCCCCTCGGTGCCCGAAGATGCACACCCGATCGGGCGGTCGCGACGGCGGGCGGGTCCGGCGGGCGGGCCGGGGAGGTGCCCTAGGCTGCTTTCGTGATCGTTTGGGATCTCGTCGTCGTTGGCGCTGGCCCCGCCGGGCTGTCCGCGGCGCACGCCGCTGCCCGTGCTGGCGTCTCCACCCTTGTCGTCGAGCGAGCCGTACACCCGCGGTACAAGACCTGCGGGGGTGGCCTGATCGGCACCTCACTCGCGGCCGTCCAGGATCGGATCGAGGTGCCCGCGCACGACCGGGTGGACCGGGTGACGTTCACCCGCGACGGCCGTCGGGAGTTCACCCGCCGCAACGGCAGCCCGGTGGTGACGATGGTGCGCCGCGAGGAGTTCGACGACCGGCTGCGCGCGGCGGCGGTCGCCGCTGGCG
The DNA here is from genome assembly GCF_040608275.1 of Micromonospora sp. NPDC005205. Classification (NCBI taxonomy): domain Bacteria; kingdom Bacillati; phylum Actinomycetota; class Actinomycetes; order Micromonosporales; family Micromonosporaceae; genus Micromonospora; species Micromonospora sp. NPDC005205. The sequence goes on along the minus strand of NZ_JBEXHV010000039.1, from coordinate 5,700 downwards.
CGCAGCTGCGGGAGCGGGTCGCGGTCCGCGCTATCGAGCAGGACCCCGAGGGGGTACGCCTGCGGCTGGCCGACGGTACGACGATCGCGGCTCGTGCCGTCATCGGGGCGGACGGCTCGTCAGGGGTGACCGGGCGGCACGTGGGGGTTCGGTACCGGCAGGTGGATCTGGGTCTGGAGCTGGAGATTCCGGTGCCGCCGGTCGAGCAGGAGCGGTGGCGGGGCCGGCTGCTGTTGGACTGGGGCGACATGCCGGGCTCGTACGCCTGGGTCTTTCCCAAGGGCGACCGGTTGACCGTCGGCGTGATCGCCGCGCGGGGGGCGGGGGAGGGGACCCGTGAGTACCTGCGGCGGTTCGTCGACCGGTTGGGTCTGACCGGGTTGCCGGCGGAGCACGACTCCGGTCACCTGACTCGTTGTCGGGCGGAGGATTCACCGTTGCGCAACGGCCGGGTGCTGGTCGTGGGGGATGCGGCGGGGTTGCTGGAGCCGTGGAGCCGGGAGGGCATCAGCTTCGCGTTGCGCTCAGGCGAGTTGGCCGGAGCTGCGGTCGCGGATGGTGACCTGGCCGGGTACGAGCGGACGGTGGCCGAGCGTCTGCTGCCGGAGATGCGGGCGGGTTTCCGGCTGCTCGACGTGTTCACCCGTCGCCCGGACGTGTTCCACGCCCTGTTGGCGACCCCGCCGGGCTGGCGGATGTTCGTGCAGTTCTGCCAGGGGCGGGCGAGCTTCGACGAGATGCTGAGCCGCCGGCCGATCCGGGCGGCGCTCGCGGTGCTCGACCGGTTGTCCCATTCGTCGCGCCAGGCCACCACCGCTCACCCAGGATCCTAGGATGCTTTAGAGGGTGTGCGTCCGGCTACTGGTGTCGACCGGCGGGGCCGCCGGACAATCACAGCGGAGCAGGGGGAGACGCTGATGACCGAGCAACAGTTCACCGACGACGAGTACGCGTTTCTGCGCCACGCGCGGTTCGGGGAGTTGCCGCCCGCCGTCCGTCCCGACGAGCGGGTGGCCCTGACCGAGACCGATCCCGGGCGCGACCGGCCGGAGGAGTCCGAGGACCCGATCCGCTGGAACGTGCAGGGCTGAGAACGCGCGACGGGCCGCGGGTGTCGCCACCCACGGCCCGTTCCTGATGCGCTGCGGGTCAGAAGACGGGCACGCCCTCGCGTACCAGACGCCAGTTGGGCTGGAAGAAGTCGGCCGGGTCGATCGTCCCCCTGGCCTGCGCCCAGTCGATGAGCAGCTGACGGATCTCCTGCTGCGCGTTGTAGACCTGGGTCTTCACGATGCCGGGGAAGTTGCCACCGCCGCTGCGCCGGTAGTTGTTGACCGCCACCACGAACTGCGCGTTGTCCGCGACCGGGGTGTCGGTGCCGGCCAGCACCAGGCGGGTGATCCGCTGCCCGACCGGCTTGGAGATGTCGATGTCGTAGTCCAGGCCGGAGAAGACGTCGTAGTTGTAGTCCGGCACCGCCGGGTCGCTGATCTGCTCCGGGTCGACCGGGGCACCCGGCGCGACCGTCCGGAAATACTTCGCCGAGTACTCCAGGTAGGCGCGCACCTCGGCGCCGCTGAGCACGACCGCCTCGAGGGTGTTGTCGTACACGTACAGGCCGGCCACGTCGCGGATCTTCACGTCGCCGGCGGGGAAGACGGCGGTCCGGCTGAACGGGGCCGCGATCGACAGCACCGGCAGGTCCGCGTACGCCGTGCCGGCCAGCGCCGCGCCGACCACCTCGGTCTGTACGTGGTTGATGAAGTCCAGGATCGGCGTGTCCTTGTAGCGCGACTCCGCCGCCGACAACTCCACAGTGGACTGCGCAACCACCTGGTTGACGTACGCGATGGTCTTCTGGTGCTGGGCCCGCACGGCGGCGAGCACCTTCGGGTCCTCGACCACCGTGTTGGTGTTCAGCATGGTGGCGGCCTTCTTGGTGATCGCCCACCGGCCACGCTCGCGGGTGAGGGTGAAGTCCATCCGGGTGAGCCGCTGGCCCCACTTCGACGGCTCGGAGAGCAGCACCTGCGTGCCGGTGCGCCCGTTGGTCACGAACCGCTCGACCACCTCGTTGTGCGCGTGACCGAAGAGGATCGCGTCGATCCCCGGCACCTGTTGGGCGATCAGCGCCACCGGGTTCTCGTTCGGCAGCTCGGGGCCGTAGCTGGAGGTGCCGCTGTCACCGCCGTGCGCGGAGATCAGCACGAGGTCCGCGCCGCGGGCCCGCATGATCGGCACCCACTTCGCGGCGGTCGCGATCATATCGTCGAAGCGCAGCTTGCCCTCGACGTTGCCCTTGTCCCAGATGGCCACGCCGGGGTTGGTCAACCCGAGGATGCCGACCCGCAGGGTCGGCGCGGCGAAGCCGAGGGAGACCTTCTTGATGACGTACGGCAGGAAGGCCGGCTTGCCGGTCTTCGCGTTGACGGCGTTCGCGGCGAGCGCCGGGAAGCCGAGCTGACGGATCCACAGGTCCAGCAACGGCAGACCGTAGTTGAACTCGTGGTTGCCCAGGGTCACCGCGTCGTAGTCGATGACATTCATGGCCCGTGCCATCGGGTGCTTCTCCCCGGTGGCGGTGATCGGCTCCTGCTTGGCGTAGTACGTCGCGAGGGGCGTGCCCTGGATCGTGTCGCCGGCGTCGAGTACCAGCGTCGCCTTGCCGCGCCGCTCCCGACGAATCTGGTTGATCAACGTCGCCAGCTTCGCCACGCCGATGTCGTTCTGCTTGCTGTCGTCGTACTCGGCGTCGCGGTAGTAGTCCCAGTTGTAGACGTTGCCGTGCGTGTCCGACGTGCCCAGGAGGGTGAGATCCCAGGTGCGCGGCCGGGCCGCGCCGGCCGCCTGCGCGGGCGCGGCGGCGATCAGCGGGGTGGTCGCCGCGGCCGCCGCGGCGACGAGCACCTGGCGGCGCGACGGGCCGGAGGAAGAGGTCATGACGTGCCTTTCCATGGGGGTGGACGCGCCTCGTGAGCGCCTTGCGCACCCTAACCAGCAGCGGGCACCGCCGCACGACAGCCCTGGTCGTTGCAGCGGTTTCCGCAGGCCGACGCAGGGTAGGGCGGTCAGGGACGGCATTCGCGGGAGACCCCCGCTTCCCGCGCGCAGCGAGGAGAGTTTTCAGTGAGCGAGGACCAGCACACCCAGCAGGACCCGACCAGCCAGTACGGAGGGCAGTCCGGTCAGCCCGCGCAGCAGCAGTCGGCGCCCGGCTCCACCGCGGAGATGAACCCGCGGCCGGACCACGGGGAGGAGTCCTACCGGGGCAGCGGCAAGCTCGACGGCAAGCGGGCGCTGATCACCGGCGGTGACTCGGGGATCGGCCGGGCGGTCGCGATCGCCTTCGCCCGGGAGGGCGCGGACGTGCTCATCTCGTACCTCAGTGAGGAGGAGGACGCCGACGCCCGGGAGACCATCCGGCTGGTCGAGGCCGCCGGCCGGCGGGGCGTCGCGGTACGCGGCGACGTCACCGACGAGGCGCACTGCCAGGAACTGGTCGACCGGGCGGTGCGCGACCTGGGCGGTCTCGACATCCTGGTGAACAACGCGGCGTACCAGATGTCGCAGGACAAGGGGATCCTCGGGATCAGCACCGAGCAGTTCGACCGGGTGTTCAAGACCAACCTGTACGCGATGTTCTGGCTCTGCAAGGCAGCCATTCCGCACCTGGCCGAGGGGTCGGCGATCATCAACACGTCGTCGATCCAGGCGTTCGACCCGTCGCCGCAGTTGCTGGACTACGCCACCACCAAGGCGGGGATCGCCAACTTCACCAAGGCGCTCGCCGCCGACCTGGCCGAGCAGGGCATCCGCGTCAACGCGGTCGCACCGGGCCCGGTGTGGACGCCGTTGATCCCGGCAACCATGCCGGAGGAGAAGGTGAAGCAGTTCGGCACCGACACCCCGGAGGGGCGTCCCGGGCAGCCGGCGGAACTGGCACCCGCGTACGTCTTCTTCGCCTCGCAGGAGTCCAGCTACGTGACCGGCGAGATCCTGGGGGTCACGGGCGGTCGACCGACCAAGTGAACCGCCGCCGGGTGGGCGTCCGGTCGGTATGCCCACCCGACGCTTGTGGCCTGCTCGCGTCGCGTGGCCCGTTGGTGCGGCTTGTTCTTGTGGCCCGCTGGTCAGCGGGGCCAGGCGGCGAAGCGCTGCCGGATCTCGGCGACGTCGACGGTGCCCAGGCCGTACCGGCCGAAACGCTGGTCGGAGAGCCGGTCCAGATAACGGCCGGCGGCGCGCACGTCGTCCGGGTCCAGCGCGGGGTCGACCTGCCGTGCCAGCACCAACAGTTCGGTCACGTCGTAGTGGTCGAGGGCCGCGGCCACGTCGATGAAGTCGCGAACCTCCCGCCGGTTGACCAACGCCGCGATCTTGTTCGCCACCAGGTCACGAACGTCCATCACCGGGCCGAGGTCCATCACCACCGGACTCTGCTGGCGGTCCAACCGGGCGAGGCTGAGCCGGATCTGCCGTCCGTCGCGGCTCACCACGAAGTCCTTCATGTCCTGCTCGTACCCGTCGAACAGTTCGGCCAGCTCACTGTCCGGGTCGGCGTCACTGACGATGAACCCAGCCCGCTCCAGGGCCACCCGCACCCCGGCGGACGCCGCCGCCGCGGCACCCTCCACGTCCGCGAAGAGGTCCACGTCCTCCGTCGGTCGGGCGACCAGCCCGTGCGCCGCCCACGCCACCCCACCACCCAGAACGAACCGGTACGGCCCGGCGGCGGCCAGCGCCACCCGGGCCACCTCCCGGTAGAACTCGTGCAGATGAGGTTCGATCACGCCGCGCGCAGGCCGCGGTGCCGGCTCTCCCACGCCTGGCGTACGCCCCGAGGCAGGTTGAGCAGTCGCCACACCCGACGCAGCGTCCGCCCGTTGATCAGGGCGCGCAGATCCTCGGCTCGAGTGGTCTCGCGAAGCACGTTCTCGTACATCCAGAGCAGCTGGTCCGGGTCGCCGAGGTCGAAGGTGCGCTCGGCGTTCCACATCAGCCGTACCGGCAGTTCCACCACACCTCGGGTGGGGCCGGCAAGCTCGGCGAGGGTCCGTGCCACCACAGCGGGGCGACCCGGGCGGGCCAGAAAGGCCACGCCGGTCGCGGTGGGGGAGACGGCCTGCATGGTGTCAGGGTAACGCCCGCCAGAGCCGGTGTCGCTCAGGTCGATCCGAGCGCGCTGCTCATGCGCGCCGACCTGACCCCGCCCGGCTGCGAAGTCTGTCCGGTCTGTGCGGCCTTTGCACGGTCGGTGCGTTCCTGATCGACTCGGGTTTCCTGATGTCGGGGTGTCCGGGCGTCCGGGATGCCCCGCCTTCCGTGAATCCGAGTGGATCACCCGGAGAGGGCTGGTCCGATGGCGTGGAGCCCGGTGCCGTGTGGGTGGTTTGTCTGTATCTGGGTGTGGCCGGGTGCACTCGCGGGCCGGAATCATGGCCGGGTCGGGGTCGTTACATACTCTGACGATTGCAGTACCACGACCCGCCGCCCGACCTTCCAGGGTTGGTCGCGCAGGTCGGAATGAGAACCTCCCCCCGGTCGTTGCAGTCCGCACGGACGACCGACGGGCACCGCTTAGACGAGGGTGCCGGCAGGTGGGCCAACCCCGGAATGACCTCGGCCCTCCGGTCGTTACACAGGGTCCCGGCGCCACGAGCCCCCCGCTCGCCAGGCCGCCGACTCCGACGCCCGATCAGG
>NZ_JBEXHV010000038.1:0-13932 GCF_040608275.1 Micromonospora sp. NPDC005205 | reverse complement strand
CCCTTTTTTCATCATCCCGCGACCACAGATATCTACCCGATCCTAACAACACTCTCTCCCTCCACCACGCTCTTCCGATCTCCCCCCCGCCCGCACGCCCCCCGCCCTCACGCCCCCCGCCCTCACGCCCCGCGCCCCGCGCCCCGCGCCCCGCGCCCCGCGCCCCGCGCCGATCTTGCAGTTTCGGTTGCCGAAACGCGTGGAACGACCCCTATGTCACGACAGAAAGTGCAAGATCGCGGCATGGGGGCGGTCCCGGCCCGTCGATCATGGAGTTGTGGTGCCTGAGTTGTTGCTGTTCACGGCTTTTGTTGACCACCACAAGTCCATGATCGACGACGGCGGGGCGGCTTATCGGACCGCGACGCGATGCGACGGTGGTCCAGACCGCCCCGGCTCAGCGCGGAACGGTCTCCTGGTCGGCCAGCACAATAAGGTCGTCGGGGCGGGCCGACAGCGGCGCCGTCGCTCCGTCGAGCCACACCAGATAGCCCACCGGCGGACCGGACGAACCCCAGCGAGCACCGATGATCGTGGCTGACCGCCCGTCGTGCGGTGTCGTGAGCAGGCGTACGCGGGTGCCCGGCGCGTGTCCGTCGTCGGCGACTATCAGCAGCGCGTCGAGGATCTGCCGGACCCCGGCGACGGGCAACCCCGGAACGTACGGCTCGCCCGCGTGTCCCAGACGCGGGGTCATCATCGTGCCCAACAGCGCGCTCTGCCGGATCGCCTCCTGGCGGACCTGCCCGTCCACGCTGCGTCCGGCCACGGTCAGCGCATTCTGGATGCGCGACCAGAGGGCCAGTGGCTCCTGGTCGAGCAGGCGGCGGGCCTCCCTGTCGACTTCGGCGCAAGCCGTGTCGAGTGCGGTGTCCTCGCCGAGTTCGGCGATCCAGGCCAGGTCGCCCACCTCCGGCAGCAACCCCGGCGACTCGGCCACGATCACGATGTACAGCATCGCGAGCAGTTCCTCGCGGCCCTCGCCGTGATAGAGCGAGCCGACCCCGCTGCCGGTACGCCCGCGGCTGGGCGGGAACCGCTCGACGAGGTGCCGCGCACGCCCATGAGGCAGGGCCGCGGCCCGCCTGGTGTCCGACACCCGCTCCTCGAACGACCGCCGCTCACGGCGTTCGACGAGCAGCTGGCGATGCGGGTCGAACCCGATCGGATAGATCGTCCGCCCGTACCTGGAAAGGGTTTCGCCGGGCCGAAGGCCGACCGACTCAAGCTGCCGGGCCGCCTCCGAGTAGGCAACGCCAGCCCGCGCTGCGTGCTCCCGGATGGCGCGTTTGCGGGCGCGTCCCGGGGCCGGGGTCCGTCGGGGGGTGGGATCAGACATGACGCCTCCGGTGCAGCCCCACGCACTCCACCGAACGGACGGCGTGACCGGCACGCCGAGAGTCGACACATCGGCGCGGAGTCGGAGACTCTTGGCCCCAAGCATGTGGTCGGGCGTGGGCCACCACATCGGGCGCTGGCAGGCGCTCTGCCGTGGCCAGCATATCGTGACGCCGGCCGTCGGTGTGGACGCGCACACCCTGGCCGCCCTCCCCCTCGACGACTGCGGTGTCAGCCCGTGTCAGCCGATGTCGGTGGCGTGTCGGGGCGGTGTCGGCGGGCCCGCGCATGCTGTACGCATGACAGCTGACCTGGTGATCGAGGCCGAGGGCCTCGTGAAGACGTTCGGGAAGACGAGGGCGCTGCAGGGCGTGGACCTCGCCGTGCCCCGGGGGACGGTGCTCGGGGTGCTCGGCCCCAACGGCGCCGGTAAGACGACCGCCGTTCGCATCCTCTCCACCCTGCTGACCCCGGACGGCGGAACCGCCCGGATCGGTGGTTTCGACGTGGTGCGGGACGCCGAACGCGTTCGGCAGAGCATCGGACTGACCGGCCAGTACGCCTCGGTCGACGAGGACCTGACCGGTCGGCAGAACCTGGAGCTGTTCGGCACCCTGCTGGAGCTGGGGCGCAGCGGCGCCCGGCGGCGGGCCGCCGAGCTGCTCGACTGGTTCGACCTGACCGATGCCGCGAACCGTCAGGCCAAGACCTACTCCGGTGGCATGCGGCGACGGCTGGACCTGGCCGCCAGCCTCGTCGGCTCGCCCGACGTGATCTTCCTGGACGAGCCGACGACCGGGCTCGACCCGGCCAAACGCGAGGACATGTGGGGCGTGGTCCGAACGCTTGTCAGCAACGGCTCGACGGTGCTGCTCACCACGCAGTACCTGGAGGAGGCCGACGCGCTCGCCGACGCGATCACGGTGATCGACCACGGCCGGGTGATCGCACACGACACACCCGACGGGCTCAAGCGGGTGGTCGGCGGGCAGACCCTGGAGGTCCGGCCGTCCGACCCGGCGCACCTGCCGCGTACCGCGGAGATCCTGACCCAGGTCGGCTCCGGCGCGCAGGCCGACGAGATCCGCAAGGGCGTCCTCGCGGTGCCGGTCACCGACGACGCGGCCCTGACCGAGAGCGTCGCGCGCTTCGCCACGGCCGGCATCGCGGTCACCGAACTCTCCCTGCACCTGCCGAGCCTCGACGAGGTGTTCTTCACCCTCACCGGGCGTACGGCATCGGAAGACGACACCACCCGCCCCACGGAGGTCGCGGCATGAGCACTCTGACCGACGCACCACCCACCCGGAACCGGGCGCTGTCGACGATCACCGCGCACCCGCGACCGTTTCGACTGGTCCGGCACTCGTTGGCACTCGCCAAACGCAGCCTCATCAAGACCTGGCGTACGCCCGAGGCGCTCATCGACGTCACCCTGCAACCGGTGCTGTTCCTCATCATCTTCGTGTACGTCTTCGGCGGCGCGGTCGCCGGCTCGACCCACGACTACCTGCAGTTCCTGCTGCCCGGCATCCTGGCGCAGACGATCGCGACCGGCGCCATCGCGATCGGCGTCAACCTCAACACCGACATCGCCAAGGGCATCTTCGACCGGTTCCGGTCGTTGCCGATCCCCCGCTCCGCCCCACTGGTCGGCGCGGTCCTCGGCGACGTCGTCCGGTACGTGATCGTCACCGTGTCGACCCTCGCGATCGGCTACGTGATGGGTTTCCGGATCGAGACCGACGTGTTCCGGGCCATCGCAGGGTGTCTGCTCGCGGTACTGTTCGCGCTCTGCCTGAGCTGGCTGCCGGTGCTGGTGTCGATGAAGGTGCGGACCGCGGGTGCCGTGCAGGGTGTGATGTTCGCGTTGATCATGCCGCTGAGCTTCGCGTCCAATGTGTTCGTCGGTGCCGACACGCTGCCGGGCTGGATGCAGGCGTTCGTGGACGTCAACCCGATGACCCACCTGGTGGCGTCGGTGCGCGGGCTGTTCCTCGGCACCCCACTGGACAACCACGTGTGGTGGACGCTCGCCTGGTGCGCCGGCTTCGTCGCGGTGTTCATGCCGCTGGCGCTGCGCGCGTACCGCAAGAAGATCTGACCTACGCGAGCAGGTCGTCCATCAGCTCGCGGATCCGGCTGACGGCCGCGGCCGCCGGCCGCCCGCGCCACACGGCCAGCAACGGCTCGCGCTGCTCCTCGTCGCCGAGGATGGCGTTGAGCCGTTCGCCGTTCTCAAAGGGAAAGAACATTTCGATCTGGGTGCCGATCCGCTTCGCGAGTACGGCCAGTTCGCGGGCGGTGTCGACCTCACCCCGGTACACCGCGAACTCCGCGCCGCCCGACGCCCACGCCCCGATCACCGGCAGGTCCCGTGAGGTCAGCGCATCCTCGCGGGCGAGCGACAGCAGGGCGGCCGCCTGGATGGTGGCGTGAGTGCCCGACACCCGCCCCACCTGGGCCACCCGCAGGTAGATGATCGCCGCCGTGGCCCGGAGCATCACGCGCGGCTGTGGCGGCGGTCCGACCCAGCCGGCGAGGACACGGGTCACCTCGTCGGCGCGGGCGAGCGCCTCGTCGTACCGCTCACGCTGCCAGGCGAGGTGCGCCAGGCCGAGCAGCGCCTGCGCGGCGTCGGTCTGCTCGGCCTGGCCCAGCGCGGCCGTCTCGCCCAGTCGCCGCTCCGCCTCCGCGTCGCCGGTCAGGGCGAGCTGCACGTCCAGCCGCACGCGGATCGACCGCGCGTCCTGCGTGGCGCCGACCAACTCCATGAGCCGGACGCTTCGGGTCAGCCACTCGGACGACCGGGCATCCCCGCCCGGGACCAGGAACTGCCCGACCGCACCCGCCGCCATCGCCATGCCCCAGTGGTCGCCGGCGGCCTCGAAGCGGTGGTAAGCCTGCTCGGCGTCGCTGATCGACGCCTCCGGTAGGCCGCCGTTCTCCCGTACCGCCGCGCGCGCGAACAGCCCCAGCCCCTGCACGTACGGGTCCGGGTGCACGACCATCTCGGTAGCGCTCTTCAGGCTCCGCTCCAGATCGGACGCGTCGAAGCCGGGCAGTGCCGACGCGAGAGCGGTCATCCGGGACGACACCTCGCCGGGGCGTTCGGTCTGGAGTGTCCGCAGCGCCCGCCGGGCGAGCACGGCGGGCCGCAGATCGGCGCTCACTCCGGCGTTCACGCTTATCACCACGCACGTCCAGGCCAGCCGGTCGGCGTTGGGCAGTGGCCGGCCGCTGGCGGCACCCCGCAGGATCGCCGATCGCAGCCGCCGCTGCGGGTCGTCGACGTGCAGGAGCCCGCGCGCCCAGGCGACGACCTCCAGGTGCAGGCCCCGCACCGACCAGAGGTGGAACAGCGCGGTGGCGACGTCGACGGCGGCGGGCTCGTCGCCCGCTCCCATCGCCCACCGCAGGCCCGTGACCAGGTTGTCCTGCTCGGCGGCGCAACGGTGCAGCGCCTCTACCTGGCCCGGGCCGATGAAACGGCTGGCGAGGGTGACGGCCTGCTCCCGGGCCCACCTGACCAGGCCGGTCATGGCCTGATCCCGGTCACCCGCCGCGTCCAGCCGGGCCTCGCCGTACTCACGGACCGTTTCGAGCATGCGGTAGCGCGGCGGACCGTCCCCCTCGACCAGGGTCAACAGGGACTGCTCGACGAGGGTCGCCAGGCCACGACGGACGTCCGGGGCCTGCGCGACGGCGGCGGCGAGGTCCGCGGTGAACGGCGCGGGGATGACAGCGACCCGCTGGAGCAGGTCGCGGTCGGCCTCGGCAAGCAGTTCCCTGCTCCAGTCGACAAGCGCCCACAGACTCGCGTGCCGCTCGGGCAGGCCGCGCAGGGCGTCGTCGAGCAGCGCGAACCGGTCGGTCAGCCCGGCGAGCACGTCGTCGATCGGCATGTGCCGCAGTCGTGCGGCGGCCAGTTCGAGGGCCAACGGCAGGTTGTCGAGCCGGTGACACAGGGCGAGCGCCCGCTCGGTGTCCCACGTCGGCACGGCGCCACCGGCCCGTGCCCGGGACTCGACCAGCGCGAGCGCGTCGGCGTCCGGCAACGCGGTCAGCCGGTGCACCAGCTCGCCGACCAGGCCCAGTGGGGCGCGGCTCGTCGCGAGCACCGCGACCTCCGGCGAGGCCGCCGCGACCAGGTCCGCGACGACGACGGCCACCGCGTCGAGCACGTGCTCGCAGTTGTCCAGCACCACCAGCCCGTCGAGGTCCGGCGCCACGGCGCGCAGCCGCTCCTCGGGGCTGAGGACCCGCCGCTCCAGACCCAGGTTGCCGCCGGTCGCCGAGGTGTCCGCACCGCCGAGAGCGGCGAGCACAGTGGGCAGCACCTCGTCGGGCGAGCGCAGACCAGCGAGTTCGATCACGCGGACCGCCCGCCCACCCGCTGCCGTACGCCTGGCCACCTCGGCGGCGAGGCGGGTCTTGCCCGCCCCGCCGGTTGCCACGACCGTCACGACGGGTGCCTCGGCGAGCGCGTCGGTGACGGCCTTGACGTCGCGCTCCCGCCCGACGAGGGCCGCCATGGGTCGGCGCCACGCGGCGGGCAGCGTGATCCGCGCCTGTTGCCGAGGCGGTGCCGCGACGGGCGGTGCGGTCAGTTCACCGCGCAACAACGCCAGGTGGACGCTCGTGATCACGGGTGATGGGTCGGTGCCGTAGCGGTCGGCCAGGTCGACGCGTAGCCGCTCGATAACCTCCAGCGCCTCCGCCTCCCGTCCCTGGGCGGCGAGGACCCGGACCAGCAGGGCGGCGGACGGCTCGTCCGGCGGTGTCCGCGCGACGAGCCGACCCAGGTCGACCTCGTCGAACGGGCCCGCCCCGGCGAGCGCCGCCTGTGCGCGCAGCGCGGCGACGTCCGCGAACAGGCGGGTGTCCTCTGTGGTGTCGAGTTCGGGAACCTCGGGGAACAGGGCTCGCGCCTGATCGGCCAGGCCGCGGGCGGCACGGACGTCACCGCACCGGAGGACGGTGCCTGCCTGATCCAGGAGCGCGCGCGCCTCGACCGCGTCGACGGTGATCTCGTCGGCGGGCAGCCGGTAGCCGCCCGGCACCGCGACCACGGGCAGCCCGAGGCGGCGCACCCGGGACACGAGCGCCTGGACGGCGCCGGTCGCGTCGTCGGGCGGTACGCCGTCCCAGACGGCGTCAACGAGCAGGCTCACGGAGACCGCTCGCCCCCGCGCGTCGACGAGCGCGCGGAGCACCGCCGCGAGCCGTTCACCTCGAACGGGCTTGCCGTCGACGGCGAGTGGGCCGAGGGTCGCGATGTGCACGGACCCAGCATCCCCCACGCGCGCACGGGCCCGACGAGCACCGGTCCGTCCGGCCGGTCACGGCTCCGCGACCAGCTTGACAGGCCGTCATGAGGTTAGGTTAGCCTAACCTCATGCAGAACGAGTTGGCGTCGGTCAACGGGGAGCGCAGCCTGTCCGGCGTCGACCTCCGTCTGGGCTACCACGGTGTGCCGGTGGTACACGGTGCCGCGATCAGCCTTCGTGCGGGCGCCGTCACCGCACTGGTGGGGCCCAACGGCAGCGGCAAGTCCACACTGCTGCGGGCTCTGGCCCGGCTGCACCCGATCGAGGCCGGAATCGTGCACCTCGCCGACGGCGTCACGGCCGCCAGCCTCGCGGCCCGGGAGTTCGCCCGGCGGGTCACGCTGCTCGCCCAGAGCCGGCCGGTGCCCAGCGGGGTCACCGTCCGCGACGTCGTCGGCTACGGCCGCCACCCCTACCGGGGGCGCTGGCGCACCGAGGACCCGGACGGTCCCGCCGCCATCGCACGCGCCATGGACGTCACCGGCCTGGCCGCGATGGCCGATCGACCCGTCGACGAGCTGTCCGGAGGCGAGTTGCAGCGGGTCTGGTTGGCCACCTGCCTCGCCCAGGACACCCCGGTCCTGCTCCTCGACGAACCCACCACGTTCCTCGACCTGCGCTACCAGGTGGAGATCCTCGACCTGGTACGTGACCTCGCGGACGACCACGGCGTCGCCGTCGGCGTCGTACTGCACGACCTCAACCAGGCAGCCGCCGTGGCCGACGAGGTGGTCCTGCTGCAACAGGGCCGGGTGCGTGCCACCGGCACCCCCGCGGCGGTCTTCACCGAGGACGCCCTCACCGAGACCTACGGGATCCGCATCGAGGTGACCACCGATCCGATCAGCGGACTGGTCACCACCCGCCCGGTCGGACGGCACGCGATCCGCGCCCTGGCCTGAACACCCCTCATCCCCAGCAGAGAAAGACAGTCATGACCCGTACCCGTTTCACCGCCCTCATCGCCGTCGTGGCCGCGCTGACGCTCGGCGCCTGCGGCACGACCGAGAAGACCGCCACCCCCGAGACCTCCGCCTCGGCTGCCGGCGGGCCGGTCACCCTCACCGACAGCCGGGGCAAGGAGATCACCCTCAAGGCCCCGGCGACCAAGGTCGTCGGTCTCGAGTGGGGTGAGGTCGAGATGCTGGTCAGCCTTGGCGTCATGCCGGTCGGCGTGGCCGACCCGAAGGGCTACGGCACCTGGGTCACCTCGGCGAAGCTCGACCCCGGCGTCAAGGACGTCGGCACCCGTGGCGAGCCCAGCGTCGACTCGATCGTCGCCCTCCAGCCCGACCTCATCGTGATGGAGGACGACCGGGGCGCCAACATGATCAGTCAGCTGGAGAAGTACGCCCCCGTCGTGGTCGCCAAGGGCAGTGACGCCACCGACAACCTGGGCCGGATGCGCACCGACCTCACCATGATCGCGAAGGCGGTCGGCAGGACCGCGCAGGCGGAGAAGCTGCTCGCCGACTTCGACGCGGCCATCGCCGACGGCAAGAAGAAGATCGCCGACGCGGGTGCCGCCGGCCGGCCGTTCGCCATCGCCGACGGCTGGAAGGAGGGCAGCACCGTCAGCATCCGGATGTTCGGCAAGGGCTCTCTCGTCTCCGACATCGGCACCCAGCTCGGCCTCACCAACGCCTGGACCGGCAAGGTCGACGAGGCGTGGGGCCTCGGCCAGACCGACGTCGAAGGCATGACGGTCCTCAAGGACCCGGACATGCACCTCTTCTACAACGCCTCCGACGGCGACGACGTGTTCGCCGATGGCCTCGCCGGCAACGCCATCTGGAAGTCGCTGCCCTTCGTGCAGAAGGGCAACCTGCACAAGATGCCCAACGGCATCTGGACCTTCGGCGGTCCGCTCTCCGGCAAGCAGTACATCGACGAACTCGTCAAGACGTACGCGGTGTGAGCGTGCTGAACGCGCCCCCACGCCCGGAGCCGGCCACCCGGCCGGCTCCGGGCGGGAGCCTGGCCATGCCCCGCATCGCCGTCGTCTTCGTCGCCGCGATCCTGCTGCTGCTCGTGGTCGGCGCGGTGCACCTCACCCAGGGCACCTCGAACGTCGGCGCCCTCGACCTGCTGCGGCTCGCGACCGGCGCCGACGATGAGGCGGCCCGCGTCCTGATCGCGTCCCGCCTGCCCCGGCTGCTCGCCGGGCTCGCCATCGGCGTGGCGCTCGGGTTCGCCGGGGCGGCATTGCAGTCGATCGCCCGCAACCCGCTCGCGTCCCCCGACACCCTCGCTGTCAACGCGGGCGCCCACCTGGCGATCGTCGCCGTCGCCGCGTTCGGCGTCTCACTGCCCGCGCTGCCCGCCGGCGGCCTCGCCTTCGGCGGCGGGCTGGCCGCCGCCGGCCTGGTGATGGCGATGTCCTCCGGTGGGCAGGCCGGCACCACCCGGCTGATCCTCGCCGGCTCGGCGACCGCGCTGGCGCTCGGGTCGGTGACCACCCTGCTGCTGCTTCTGTTCGAGCAGGCCACCATCGGGCTGTTCGCCTGGGGGAACGGCTCGCTGGTGCAGAGCGACCTGACCGCGCTGACCCAACTCGCCCCGGTGATCGTCGGCGCCGCCATCGTGCTCGTGCTGCTCGGGCACCGCCTCGACATCCTCGCCCTCGGCGACGACACCGCCACAGTGCTCGGCCTCGACGTGCGGCGCACCCGGCTCACCGTGATGGTGCTGGCCGTGCTGCTCTCCGCCGCGGCCGTCACCCTCACCGGCCCGGTCGGCTTCGTCGGCCTGTGCGCCCCGGTGATCGTCAGGCTGCTCGCCCCCGTGGTGCCGGGCGTGCACCGGCACCGCGTCCTGCTGCCGTTGTCCGGCATCGTCGGGGTCATCATCGTGCTCGGCTCGGACGTGCTGCTGCGGGCCGTGATGGGCGGGCAGGCCGGGGTCGACATCCCCACCGGCGTGGTCACCACACTGTTCGGCGCGGTGATCCTCATCTGGCTGGCCCGCCGGCACCGCGACGCCGGCCCCACCCGTCGTCCGCCCGGCGGGCACGCGGCCGTCCGCTCCGCCGCCTTCCACCGCGGCGTCGTCGCCGTCACCGCCGTCCTGACCGTCTGCGCAGTGGCGGTCGGCATGCTCGCCGGTGACACCTGGGTGCTGCTCGGTGACGTCGTCAACTGGGTCAACGGCAGCACCGGGCCCGCGTACACCTTCGTGCTGGACCAGCGGTGGCCGCGCGTCGCCGCGGCGGTCCTGGCCGGCGCGGCGCTCGCGGTAGCCGGCACCACAGTGCAGGCGGTCTGCCGCAATCCGCTGGCCGAACCCGGCATCCTCGGCATCACCGCCGGCGCCGGGCTCGGCGCGGTCTCCCTGCTCACCTTCGTGCCGCTGGCCGGGGTCTGGGCGGTCTCCGGCGTCGCCGGGCTCGGCGCGATGCTGGCGTTCGCCCTGGTCTACGGCCTGGCCTGGCGCGGCGGGCTGAGCTCCGACCGACTCGTGCTGATCGGCTTCGGCGCCTGGCAGGGCGGCATGGCGGTCATCACCTACCTGGTCGTGGCCTTCGACCCGTGGAACACCGGGAAGGCGTTGACCTGGCTGTCCGGCTCCACCTACGGTCGGATGCCCACCCAGGTGCTGCCGGTGGCGATCGCCCTGCTGGTGCTCACCCCGGCCGTTGTCGCCGCCCGCCGGGAGCTCGACCTGATGGCGCTGGACGACGACACCCCCCGCGTGCTGGGCGTCCGGTTGGAACGCACCCGGTTGATCGCGCTCGGCGCGGCGGCGCTGCTCACCTCCACCGCCGTCTCGGCCGTCGGGGTCATCGGCTTCGTCGGTCTGGTCGCCCCGCACGCCGCGCGGGCGCTCGTCGGCGGTCGGCACTCCCGGGTGCTCCCGGTGGCCGCCCTGCTCGGCGCGGCGTTGGTCAGCATCGCCGACACCTTCGGTCGGACGGTCATCGCGCCGGCCCAGATCCCCGCCGGCCTGGTCACCGCCATGATCGGCACCCCGTACTTCGTCTGGCTGCTGTGGCGCTCCCGCGCCGTGGCGAGCACCACCCGGTAGAGCCGCCCGAGTCGAGAGAGGCACCATGACCGAGACCCTGCCCATCGCCCCGTGGCGCGTGTTCGCCGTCACCGTCCGCGCGGTACGCCGCCTGAGCCCGTCCTTCACCCGGGTGACCTTCACCGGGGCGAACCTGGACCGCTTCGCCGACAACGGTTACGACCAGCGGATCAAGCTGGCGCTGCCGCTGCCCGGTCAGGACCGGGCGACCCTGCCGGAGGGCGCGGACTGGTACGCGACGTGGCGGGCCCTGCCCGAGCACCTGCGCAACCCGATCCGCACCTACACCGTCCGGGCGGTCCGCCCGCACCTGGCCGAGGTCGACGTCGACCTGGTGCTGCACGGCGACAGTGGCCCGGCGACGCGCTGGGCGCGGCGGGCCAGCGTCGGCGACGAGATCGCCCTGGTCGGGCCGGATGCCGGCTTCGACGGCAACCACGGCGGGGTCGAGTTTCGCCAGTCCACCGGCGGCACCGTGCTGCTGGCCGGGGACGAGACCGCCGTGCCGGCGATCAGCAGCATCTGCGAGCGGCTCCCCCTCGACGCCCGGGGCACCGTCGTGCTGGAGGTGCCCGACGCCGCCGACGTGTTGCCGCTGCTCGCACCGCCCGGCGTCGAGGTCCGCTGGCTGGCCCGGGGCGCCGACGGGTACGGCAGCCGGCTGCTGCCCGCCGTCGTCGCCGCGGCCGGGGAGCTGCTGGCCCCCGGCGCGTCGACGGCCGCCCAGCCCGTGCCGGACGTCGACGTGGACACCGAGATCCTGTGGGAGGTGCCCGAGCAGGTGGCCCCGGCACCGCTCTACGCGTGGCTGGCCGGGGAGGCCGGCGTCATCCGTAACCTGCGCCGGCACCTGGTCGCCGAGCGGGGTCTGGACCGGCGGGCGGTAGCCTTCATGGGCTACTGGCGTCTCGGACACTCCGACGCCGCCTAGCGCCGCGCCGGGCGGCCGCGAGGTGCGTCGGAGGCCGTGAGGCGCGTACCGTTTCGGGTCGGACTTGGGGCGGGCCGGCTGGAGCCGGTCCGGGATACGGGACGAGACAACGACGCATGACGGTGGACAACATTACCGAAAACGGTCAAGAGGGTATTGACCGAAGCCGGCTGGAGGCCTGCCTCAGCGTCTTCGAGGCATTGGAGGCGCTGCCCTCCGACCACCCCGACGTGGTGCAGGTGCAGCGGGCCACCGCCCGGCTCTACAAGGTGATCAAGCAGCGGCGGCGGGAGGAGCGGCGGGACGCCATCCTCGCCGCCGACCGCGCGGTGACGGAGGCCACGGCCACCGGCGCTCCGGGGCGGATCGACGACGAGACGCAGGGCATTCCGCTGGCGTCCTCCGCCGCGGGCGAGACGGCCGGCTTCCTGCACAATGCGCGCGGCTGTTACGTCTGCAAGCAGCGCTACCGCGAGGTGGACGCCTTCTACCACCAGCTCTGCCCGTCCTGCGCCGCGCTGAACCGGGAGCGCCGCGACGCCCGCACCGACCTGACCGGCCGGCGTGCGCTGCTCACCGGCGGCCGGGCCAAGATCGGCATGTACATCGCGCTGCGGCTGCTGCGCGACGGCGCGCACACGACGCTGACGACCCGGTTCCCGCACGACGCGGTCCGTCGCTTCGCCGCGATGCCCGACAGCGCGGACTGGCTGCACCGGCTGCGGATCGTCGGGATCGACCTGCGCGACCCCGCCCAGGTGATCGCCCTCGCTGACGACGTCAGCAGCCAGGGCCCTCTCGACATCCTGATCAACAACGCGGCGCAGACCGTCCGCCGGTCCCCCGGGGCGTACGCGCAGCTCATCGCCGCCGAGGCCGCGGCCCTGCCGGACGGCCCGCTGCCGGAGCTGATCACGTTCGCCAAGCCGGACGGGCAGGGCGGCCCTGTGGGCACCCTGACCGCCGGCCCACAGTCGACGGCGCTCACTCCGCACGCGCTCACCGCGCTGGCACTGACCAGCGGTTCGGCCTCGCCGGAACGGATCGCGGCGTCCACCGCCATCGACGCCGGCGGGCTCGTGCCTGACCTCGACTCGGTCAACAGCTGGGTCCAGCGGGTCCAGGAGGTGGACCCGGTCGAGCTGCTCGAAGTGCAGCTGTGCAACGTCACCGCGCCGTTCGTGCTGGTCAGCCGGTTGCGCCCAGCGATGGCCGCCGCGTCGGCCCGCCGCAAGTACGTGGTGAACGTGTCGGCGATGGAGGGTCAGTTCGGCCGCGGTTACAAGGGGCCGGGGCACCCGCACACCAACATGGCCAAGGCGGCGCTGAACATGCTGACCCGCACCAGCGCCGAGGAGATGTTGACCGACGGCATCCTGATGACCAGCGTCGACACCGGCTGGATCACCGACGAACGCCCCCACCCCACGAAGATGCGGCTGGCCGACGAGGGCTTCCACGCCCCACTGGACCTGGTCGACGGCGCGGCCCGGGTGTACGACCCGATCGTCCGCGGCGAGCAGGGCGAGGACCTGTACGGCTGTTTCCTGAAGGACTACGCGCCCTGCGCCTGGTGATCGCCGAGCGACGAGGATGATCGCCCGCACCAACAAGGAGAAGAACATGTCAGCTGACCGTGAATCGTGGCCGACGCTCGACGAGCTGCTGCGCGAGGAGAACGAGCTGGAGCTCGCGGGCCTGTCCGAGACCGACGCGTACGAGCTGGGGATGCTCGCCGTCGCCGCCGCGACCGAGCAGCGGCTGCCGGTCTCGGTGGGCGTGTGGCGGGCCGGGCGGCAGCTGTTCCACTGTGGCCTGCCGGGGTCGACGGCGGACAACGACGCGTGGCTGCGCCGCAAGGGGCGGGTGGTGATGCGCTTCGAGCACTCCTCGCTCTACATGGCCCGGCTGTGCCAGGACAAGCAGGTGACGCTGGCCGAGCGGTTCGGTCTGCCGGCCTCGCGGTACGCGGCGGCCGGGGGCGCGGTACCCCTGCGCGTGCGCGGCACCGGTGTGGTGGGCTGGGTCGGTGTCTCCGGGCTGCCGCAGTTGGACGACCACCGTTTCGTGGTCGACATCCTCCGCAAGCTCCCCCGATAGGGCGTTGCCGGCGGCCTCGCAGGCGAGGCCGCCGGGTCACTCGCTCCGGGGCCTGTTTCATAAGAACTGGCCGGCCTGCGGCAGGCCCGGACGACGACCGGCGGCCTTGCGGTTGCGTCCGGATACAATACCGGTATCCGGACACCGATCCTGCCGGGCCAGCAGGGCCGTGTGGCCGTGGCCGCCGATCCGGGTGACTGGTCCGAGCGG
>NZ_JBEXHV010000037.1:0-16549 GCF_040608275.1 Micromonospora sp. NPDC005205 | reverse complement strand
GGTTGCGGGGGGGGCCCTCGGGTCCGGGGGGTGTGGCGCCCGTACCCGGGCTTCTTCCCCCCCCCCCCCCCCAACGCCGCCGGTCGTCGTCCGGGCCCGCCGCAGGGCGGCCAGTTCTTATGAAACAGGCCTTAGGGCGGGTCTCTGCCGACGCCGGAGTCCAGGCGGCTGGGCCCGGCGCAGGCCGGTCGGCACTTCCGACACCGGCCGGGTGCCTGTCCGCACCCGGCCGGTGACCAGTCAGCGTCGGGCCTCGGCCAACTCGCGACGCCGGTCCCGGGAGGACTTCACCAGGCTGGCGGCGGTGGCGATGCCCAGGGTGCCGATGATGACCAGCAGCGACAACCAGATCGGGATGTGCGGCGCCCAGCCGACGTGCTCGCCACCGTTGATGAACGGCAGGTTGTTGTCGGCCAATGCCTCCAGCACCAGCTTGACCCCGATGAACCCGAGCACGACGGCCAGGCCGTAGCTCAGGTAGATCAGCCGGTCCAGCAGGCCACCGAGCAGGAAGTAGAGCTGCCTGAGGCCCATCAGCGCGAAGACGTTCGCGGTGAAGACCAGGTACGGCTCCTGGGTGATGCCGAAGATCGCTGGGATCGAGTCCAACGCGAAGATCAGGTCGGTGGTGCCGATCGCGATCATCACGATCAGCATCGGGGTGAACAGCCGCTTGCCGGCCACCTGGGTGGTCAGCTTCGCGCCGTCGTAGTCCTTCGAGATCGGCAACGCCTTGCGGCTCCACCGGATCAGCAGGTTCTCGGAGAACTCGTCCTCGTCCGGCTCACCCTGCCGGGCCAGGTTCACCGCGGTGTAGATCAGGAACGCGCCGAAGATGTAGAAGACCCAGGAGAACTGCGTGATCAGCGCCGCACCCGCGGCGATGAACCCGCCGCGCATCACCAGCGCCAGCACGATGCCGACGAGCAGCACCTTCTGCTGGTACTGCCGAGGCACCCCGAAGCGCGCCATGATGATCACGAAGACGAAGAGGTTGTCCACCGAGAGGCTGTACTCGGTGAGCCAGCCGGTGTAGAACTGGCCGGCCGCGCTGGCCCCCGAGGTCAGCCAGACACCCACACCGAAGAGCAGGGCGAGGCCGACGTAGAAGGCGACCCAGAGGCTCGACTCCCGCACACTCGGCTCGTGCGGGCGGCGACCGATGATCAACAGGTCGACGAGCAGGACCGCAGTCAGTGCGACAAGCGTCCCCGCCCACACCAATCCGGACACGTCCAACGTTCATTCCTCCGGCAGACACGCGGCGTCGGGCACACCGTACGCCCCTGCGGGAGCCGGCGTGCCGCTGTCGCTCACTCTGGTGACTGTCGGAGGTCTCTTCCGCCGCCGCCCCTGGGGGCGGCGACCTACGGGGCCGGGTCGGGCGCCGTGGTTCCGGCGATCGACCGTGCTGACGACTCCGTTGCGGGGGAATACTCCCCTCCTCAATGACCATTGTTGCCCACCACGCCCCGTGATCACACCCCGGGCACCCGGTGGCGCCGGACACCACGCGACGCGTCCCACCGCACACCCGCCAGGGCTTCCTAGGAGGCTAGTGCACGTCGGGTGCGGCGATCGGGTCGGCGAGCGACCAGCCAGCAGCGAGCAGGTCGTCGCAGGCCCGCACCGCCGCGGCCAACCGGTCGGCGTGCGGCCCGGTCAACTCCACCACCGGCACGCCACACCCGGCCAGCTCGGCCCGGAAACGCTCGGTCATCCAGGCCCGCAGGTGCTCACCGTCGCGCAGCCCGTCATCGGTGAACGGCACCCCCCGGTGATCCGTCAGCAGATACAGCGCCGGCCGGCGGGCCGCCGCCCGCACCTCCTCGGACGCGCTGCCCAGGTAGCGCTCCTCCCACACCGCCGTCGCCCGCGCGTCGGTGTCGCAGACCAGCAGCGGCGCGCCCGTCCGGGCCGCCGCGTCCTCGGCCGCCTGCTGCTCGCGCACCACCGCGCGGAAGTCGTCCCGGTCCCAGGTGACGTCGAAGACGGTCGCCTCCGGCGCTCGTTCCCGCAACCGGGCCAGCTTGCGAGCGGTCAACTCCCGGCCGTACTCCGGCACCCAGGACGTGCCGTAGTGCCCGGCGAGCGCCGCCGCCATCGTCGTGGTCCCGGTCGACTCGGCCCCGACCACCACCACCCGCCGGGCGAACCACGCCCGCACCGGCGGGCTCAGCCACCGCCAGTGACCCGCCGGGTCCGCGCGCACGGCCGTCCCGGAAACCGGCACGGTCCGCCGGTCCGGATCAACCGACACGGGTACGGCGTGGAAGCGGCGCGCCAGCTCGACGCCGTACGCCTCGGAGGAGAAGACCGCGTCCACCGACCCCGACCCGACGGCCTCGCGGAACACCGCGCAGTGCGCGTCCCAGACCGCCGGATCGGAGTAGTCCACCGGGTGGTCGTCGTACCGGCCGACGACACGGACCCACGGCGTGTCCGCGTGCACCTCTCGCAGCCAGTCGAGGCGCAGCGCAAGCGGAATGGACTCCCGACGCGAGGGCGCCACGACGACGGTCACCTCGGCGCACCGGGCAGCGGCGGCCCGGATCAGCGCGTGGTGCCCAGCGTGCGGCGGATAGAACTTGCCCACCACCATCCCGTGCCCGAACTCGGCGGTGGACCGACGTGCCGGCCCGCGTGGTGCCGACGGACGGCCGGATGTCGCGGGGTTCACGCGGTGACCGGGGCCGGGCCGGGCGGAACCGCGCTCGGCCGGTCGGCCCGACGCAGATCGGCGCGCCAGGCCCGCAACCCGAGCACGCACAGGGCGAGGAAGACAAGGTAGAGCACGGCCGTCAGGTGCAGCCCCTTGTACGCGTACAGCGGGATGTAGATCAGGTCGGCGGCGATCCAGAGCCACCAACTCTCCACCCGCTTACGGGTCTGCCCGTACGTGGCCAGCAGGGACAGCGCCGTGGTCAACGCGTCCGGCAGCGGCACTGTCGAGTCGGTGGCCCGGTCCAGCAGGACCCAGAGCGCGCCGGTGAGCAGCAGCCCGGCGGCGGCCAGCCCCAGCCACTCCCGCCGCCCCGTCCGACTGACAGTGAGCCGGGTGCGCCGCTCGCCCCCGAACAGCCAGTGCCACCAGCCGTAGCAGCCGAGCGCGACGTAGACGACCTGGAGCCCCGCGTCGGCGTACAGCCCGGCGGTCCAGAACAGCACCATGAGCAGCAGCACGTTGGCGATGCCGATCGGCCAGTTGGCGATCTTCTGCCGGGCCACCAACCACACGTTGAGCACACCGGTCCCGAACCCCAGCAGCTCCGCCCAGGTGGTGCCCGTCCCGGCCACCCGAAACGCGGTGCCGGTGAGCCAGTCGATGATCACGAGGCCACCCTAGGGTCCGTGTCAACGCCCTCGGTCGAGCCGAGGCGGAGCCCAGGCAGTGGTCCGGCACGGCCCCGCTACACCGACCGCCCCGAGGGCCGTGGGAGGCTGTCCGACATGGTGCTTGAGATCGCGTTGATCGACGTACTACCCGGACACGAGGACGCGTTCGCCGCCGCGTACGCCGAGGGTCACCCGGTGCTCGCCGGAGCGACCGGCTGCCGGTCCGTGCGGATGACCCGAGGAATCGAGTCACCGACCCGGTTCGTGCTGCTCGTCGAATGGGACTCGGTCGAGGCGCACGAGAACAACTTCCGGGCCACCGAACGGTTCGACGCGTGGCGGGCGCTGATCGGGCCGCACTTCGCGGGACCGCCCATTGTCGAACACTTCCTCGACGTACCGGCCTAAGCCGAGCTGTCGTACCCCGCGGTTATCGTGCCGGGCGCACGCGCCGGCCGCCGGCCCCGACGGGCTCGGGGGCGCCGGGTCCGGTGGCCGCGCGGCGCGTCACCGTCGGCACGGTCGACACTCACTCGCCGACACGGCGGGCCAGCACGGTGACCGTCTCCTCCGGTGACAGCGCCGCGGCCAGCAGCGCCGCGGTCATCCGCTCGTAGCGGTCGACGTCGAGCACGGTGGCCAACCGGACGTCGGTGGTCAACGCCTCGAGCATGACCGTGCGCGGGTCCGCCGGGTCGGGAAAGGCGTAGCAGGAATACGGTGTGAGCGGATGCAGCCCGCCACCTGCCGCTCCGCGTGGCAACAACCGCACCGTCACGTGGGACAGGCCGGTCACGGCGACCAGGTGACGCAACTGTTCACGCCAGACCGCCACCGGCAGGTCACCCGGGTCGCAGACAGCCTCGGCGAGCACCGCCGTGTAGCGCGGCGGGTAGGCCCGCCGAAGCACCTCCTGCCGCAGTGCCCGCGCGCGCACCTCGGCCTCCACATCGACGTCCGGCGTGAGCTGGACGCCGGCGCTGACCAACACCCGGGCGTACGCGGGCGTCTGGAGCAGCCCCGGCACCACCGACGGCTGGTACTCGACGATGTCGGCGGCGCCCGCCTCCAACTCCGCGTAGGTGCGCTGCCGTTCGCTCATCTCGCCCAGCGTCTTCCACCAGCCTCGGCTGGTCGCCGCATCCCGGGCGATGACGATCAGCGCCTCCCGCGCGGGCGTGGGCACCTTGTAGACGTCCAGCAGATCGAGCACGTCGGCGAGGTCCGGGCGACTCTGACCCAGCTCGATGCGGGACAGCTTCGACGTCGAGGCCCAGCCCAGCCGGTCGCAGACCTGCTCCAGGGTCAGCGACTCGCGCCGACGGAGTTGGCGCAGCTCTGCGCCGAGACGTGCACGTCGAATGACAGGACTTGTTGGCAGCGGCATCCCGGCCTCCCCACCGAGGGAGACTACGCAGGACGATCACCCAGTGCAATAGCTCGCTCGCGCACCGCAATCAGGGTATTCGACGCCGCTGGCCGGACCGGCTCGCCGGAGCAGATCGTTTCCGCAGGTCAGTGCAGTTTCAGACCGGGAAGGCTGGTCCCGGCGGGCCGCCCATCCCCGATCGGCGTGGCCGGACTCAGGGTCGGTAGGTGCCGAAGGACCAGACGTAGCCGGCCAGATCGCGGGCCGCGTAGTCACGGGAGCCGTAGTCGGTGTCGAACGGCTCGCGGATGATCTCGGCGCCGGCCGCGCGGGCCCGGGCGCAGTGGGCGTCGACGTCCGGCACGGCCACGTAGACCGACCAGCCGTCATCGGCCGGCCGGGGCGGGGCGTCGGCCCGACCACCCAGCATGATCATGCCGGTGTCGAGGACCAGCTCGGCGTGCGCGACCGCACCGTCCGGCGCCTCGTGCACGGCGTGCACCCGGAAACCGAAGGCGGCACCGAGCCAGTCGATCGCGGCGCGGGGATCGGGATAGCGGAAGATCGGATAGATGGTTCGCATGACCCGATTCTGCGGCCAGTGGCGCGGCTCCGGATTGGACGAATGTGACCTCGGCGGGTCGCCGAACCGGCTCCGGTCGGCTGGCGGCCGTCAGCGGCCGGAGAGCAGCGCGGCCGGCGTCGCCCCCGCGAACTCGTGGAAGTCCCGAATCAGGTGGGACTGGTCGTAGTAGCCGCAGCCCGCCGCCACGGCGGCCCAGTCGACTCCCCGCCCGGCCTCGCCGGCGTGGGTCGACGCGGCCTGAGCCTGCTGGAAACGCAGCAGCCGGGCGGCCATCTTGGGCGGCAGCCCGACCTCCTGCCGGAATCGGGACGCGAGGTGCCGGCGGCTCCAGCCCAACTCGTCGGCGAGAACACCGACGCTCCCCCGCCCACCGCTGGCGGTCAGCCACCGCCACGCCCAGTCGAGCCGCGGGTCCACCGGCGGGGACGCCGCCAGCCGGGCGGCGAGCACCCGGTCGAGGAGGTCAAACCGCTCCGACCAGCCGGTGGCCTCGGCGAGCTGGCCGCGCAGCCGATCCAGCCAACGGCCCGGGAGCTGCCCGACGCCGACGGCCCGATTGGTCAGCTCACCCAGGGGCAGACCGAGAAGCCGGCGGGCGGCCAGGGGGGCGAGCAGCAACTGGACGCCCTCCCCCACGCCCACGGTGCGCGTGGTGCACCAACTGTCGAAAGTGCCGGCCACGAACGAGTCGACAGCGGTGACGCCACGCTCGGCGCTACGGCGGTCGGTCACGTCCAGCGGAGCGCCCCAGCCCAGTATCAGCACCACGAAGACGCCCGCCGACTCCCGGCGGACCAGTGGCACGTCCGCTCGTTCCCGGTAGCCCACGTACCTGTCGACGAACGGACGCAGGCTGGCGTCGGGCAGCCCGAAGACCATCTCGCCGATCGGCGCCACCGCCGTCAACAGTGCCCGCCCTTCGCGTGCCCCGGTCGGCCGGGCCCGAGCGGTGCGCTGGGCGGGGCCGACCGGGTG
Organism: Micromonospora sp. NPDC005205; assembly: GCF_040608275.1. Lineage (NCBI taxonomy): Bacteria > Bacillati > Actinomycetota > Actinomycetes > Micromonosporales > Micromonosporaceae > Micromonospora > Micromonospora sp. NPDC005205. Next base: position 10,283 of record NZ_JBEXHV010000037.1, on the reverse strand, counting down.
GCCGTCACTTCACGCCGGCGGCGTCCATGCCGCGCAGCTCCTTCTTCAGGTCGGAGACCTCGTCGCGGATCCGGGCCGCCAACTCGAACTGGAGCTCGCGGGCGGCAGCCAGCATCTGGTCGTTGAGCTCCTGGATGAGCTGGGCGAGGTCGGCGCGGGCCATCCCCTCCCGTGAGGTGACGGTCGCGGCGGACCGGCTACGGCTGCGGGTCTCCTTGACCGGCGCCTTGCCTCGGGAAAGCTGACGCACCGCGCCGCCGACCCGGGAGTTTTCGGTGTCCTCGGCCTCGCGGTAGATGTCGTCCAGGATGTCGTGGATCTTCTTACGCAGCGGCTCCGGGCTGATGCCGTGCGCCTCGTTGTGCGCGATCTGCTTGGCCCGACGCCGATCGGTCTCGTCGATCGCCGCCGCCATCGACGGGGTGATCTTGTCGGCGTACATGTGCACCTGGCCGGAGACGTTACGGGCGGCCCGCCCGATGGTCTGGATCAGCGACCGGCCGCTGCGCAGGAAGCCTTCCTTGTCGGCGTCGAGAATCGCCACCAGCGACACCTCGGGCAGGTCCAGACCTTCGCGGAGCAGGTTGATGCCGACGAGCACGTCGTAGTCACCCTTGCGAAGCTCGCGCAGCAGCTCCACCCGGCGCAACGTGTCGACCTCCGAGTGCAGGTAGCGCACCCGGATGCCGTTCTCCAGGAGGTAGTCGGACAGGTCCTCGGCCATCTTCTTGGTCAGTGTGGTGACCAGCACCCGCTCGTCCCGGTCGGTCCGCAGCTTGATCTCGTGCATCAGGTCGTCGATCTGGCCCTTGGTCGGCTTGATCACGACCTCCGGGTCGACCAGACCGGTGGGTCGGATCACCTGTTCGACGAACTCGCCCTGAGCCTGCTCCATCTCCCAGGTGCCGGGGGTCGCGGAGAGGTAGACCATCTGGCCGACCCGCTCCAGGAACTCGTCGAAGCGCAGCGGCCGGTTGTCGGCCGCGCTGGGCAGCCGGAAGCCGTGGTCGATGAGCATCCGCTTGCGGGACGCGTCGCCCTCGTACATGCCGCCGATCTGCGGAATGGTCACGTGCGACTCGTCGACCACCGTGAGGAAGTCGTCGGGGAAGTAGTCGAGCAGGGCGTGCGGCGGGCTGCCGGGCAGCCGCCCGTCCATGTGCATCGAGTAGTTCTCGATGCCGGAGCAGAAGCCCACCTGCCGCATCATCTCGATGTCGTAGGTGGTGCGCATCCGCAGCCGCTGCGCCTCCAGCAGCTTGCCCTGCCGCTCCAGCTCGGCGAGGCGCTCGGCCAGCTCGACCTCAATGTCACGGATCGCCCGTTCCATCCGCTCCGGGCCGGCCGCGTAGTGGGTGGCCGGGAAGATCACCAGCTGGTCGACCTCGCGGACCACGTCACCGGTCAACGGGTTGAGGTAGTAGAGCTTCTCCACCTCGTCACCGAACAGCTCGATCCGGATCGCCAGCTCCTCGTACGCCGGGATGATCTCCAGCGTGTCGCCGCGAACCCGGAAGGTGCCCCGCTGGAAGGCCATGTCGTTGCGGGTGTACTGGATGTCGACCAGCCGGCGCAGCAACTGGTCGCGGTCGAGCTCCTGCCCGATCTGCACCTTCACCGCCCGGTTGAGGTACTCCTCCGGGGTGCCCAGGCCGTAGATCGCCGAGACGGTCGCCACCACGATCACGTCGCGGCGGGTGAGCAGCGACATCGTCGCCGAGTGCCGTAGCCGCTCCACCTCCTCGTTGATCGAGGAGTCCTTCTCGATGTAGGTGTCGGTCTGCGGGATGTACGCCTCGGGCTGGTAGTAGTCGTAGTACGAGACGAAGTATTCGACCGCGTTGTGCGGCAGCAGCTCGCTGAACTCCTTGGCCAGCTGTGCGCAGAGCGTCTTGTTCGGGGCGAGCACCAGGGTGGGGCGTTGCAGCCGCTCGATCAGCCACGCAGTGGTGGCGCTCTTGCCGGTGCCGGTCGCGCCGAGCAGCACCGTGTTGCGGTCGCCGCGCCGAACTCGGCGCTCAAGGTCATCGATGGCCGCTGGTTGGTCGCCGGCCGGCTGGAAGTCACTGACGACCTGGAAGCGGCTGTCCAGCCGGGGAATGTCGAGCGCCATGCCATCAACGGTACGCCGGAGGTCCGACAGGAACGGCCGTCACGCCAGGTACGTGATCGGCTTCAATATTCCCATTGTGTGGCCCATGTCACCGGGACTACCCTCTTCATGTAGGCCGCTCGCGGCGGCCGACCGGGCCGGTGGCCAGGCCAACATCACGGCCGGTCACCCCCGGCACTGCGGTCGCAGCACCCGGCTCGTCCGGCGTGCGCACCCGTGTGGTCGCGCTCGAGGCGCAGACCGGCCGCCGCGAGCGCCCCTGCTCGTCACCCCGGTGCCTCCCCGCCCGTTTCATCTCCGTGGACACCTCTCCGACCCCGGCACCCGACACCGCCCGCACCGCCACACCCCCGCCGGACGACCCGAGCACCAGCAAGGGCCCGGCCAGCGGCAACGGCCCGAGCACCGGCGAGGGCCCGGGCACCGGCAAGGGCACGGCCAGCGGCAAGGGCAGCGGCAAGGGCAGCGGCAAGGGCACGGCCAGCGGCAGCGGGCGGCACCGCACCGGCCCGGTCGGCGGCACCCCGGCGGCCGGGCGAACCGACGACGCCAGGAACACGTCCACAGCCGGCCGAACCACCGACACCGGGAGCAGGTCCACGGCCGGCCGGTCCGCCGGCGGCGCGCGCCGAGCCACCGCCGGTCGCGGGACCAAGGACACGCGGCGGGCCGCCGCCGAGCGGAGCCTCGCGGAGAACCGCGAGACCACCCGCAGCGGCGACACCCCGGACCCCACTGACACCATCGAGGCCGCCGACACCGCCGGGCCGCCCTCGGCCGGCCGTCGTCGGCGTACGGTGCTGCTGTTGCTCGGTCTGACGGCGGTGACGTCCGCGACGGCGCTGGTGCTCGGGCTGTTGAGCTGGGCGCCCGACCCGCCCGAGCCGGCCCGGCCACTGACCCTGGCGGAGGGTGAGCGGCTGGCCGCCGTGCGGGTCACCAACCTGCGGGATCTGCGCGCCGGCGTACGGGTCACGGCCGGTACCGGTGCCGCCCGCATCGAACTGGTGGGCTGGGTGGACTGGTCCCGGTCACTGCTCTACCTCGACGTGGGCGGGCCGGGAGCGGGTGCCGAACGCGGGCTGTTGCAGAGGAGCGGTCCGGTGCTGGTGATCCGGCCCGATCCGGCGGCGGTGCCCACTCCCGCCGCACCACCACTGATGCCCCCGACGGACCGGTGGCAGCTGCACCGACCGGCGCCCGGGGCGCACCTGGCACCGGTGCTCGACCTGCTCCTCGATCTCGCCGCCGACCGCCCCGACACCACGACCCGGACCGCACCGTCCGACGGGGCGCGCTGGATCGCCCGCGAGGCCGTCCCGGCTGGCCCACTCGACGTCATACAGGCACCACTGCCCAGCGGCACGCCAGCCGCCAGCACGGCCATCGGCACCCCCAGCGCCGCGACGCCCGCCCCGGACGGAAAGACCCGGTACTGGCTCGATCAGGACGCCCGCCTGCACAAGCTGGTAACCGTGCTGCCCGGCACCGGGCCGGTCACGATGATCTTCAACCGCGAGGACCGGCCGACGCTACGACCGGTGGACGCACTCGGCGGTCGCCCCGGTCTGCCCCGCGCGCTGACCGACGCCGAGCAACGTCGGCTCGACCGGCTGCCGGCCCGGCTCCGCGCCCACGGCGGTGCCACCGTGACTCTGACCGCACCGATGGGCACTGAGACGAACCTGCGGGGCGCAGGCTGGTTGAGCTGGACCGCGCGCAGCGCGTACCTCGCGGTCGCCGACCTGGGCGTACCGGATCGCCGGACCCTGCTGCGCCGCGACGCCGCCGGCCTGGCCCGGGCGGACCTGCCCGCGGCCGATGGTGGCGGCGGCACCGCGGAGGCGCCGGCCCGGCCGCCGCTACCGCCCCCGACCGGGGGATGGCGCGTCTCCCGGCCCGCCCGAGACGACCTGAGTGTGCTGGTCGACGCCGCGATAGCCGCCGGGTCGGTCGGGCAGCGCGGCGCGGCCGTGCGGGTACGCGAGGACGTCATTGCCGGACGAACAGTGGACGTCATCGAATCGGGCCCGGCCGACGCGCGGCTGCGTTACTGGCTCGACCGGGACGGGTCGCTCCGCCGGCTCGAGTTGCAGACCGACGCCGGCGCGTGGGCACACCTGGATCTCCAGCCCGCCGTCGTGCCCCGACTGGCTGCCAACCCTCGGCCCCCGGCCCCTCGCTCTCCGGCACCCCGGCCCGGTGCCCGCTGACCGATGCCTCAGGGACGCCAGCCGGTCTGCGCGGCCCACTGCTCGGCCCGCAGGTACTCCTCGTCGAACCACGGGTTGCGGCCCGTCCCGGAATTGCCGGCCACCGGGGCCGCGTCGATGAGTTCCCGCTTGAGCAGCAGGTACGTGGCTCGCTGATCCGGGTCGGCACGCAGGTGGTCGCGCATCAACAGCGCGTACCGCCAACCCGGCGAATCCGCCACCCGCACGTGCAGACGGACGGGGCGGGCTGGGTCCGCACTACCGTGCAACCGCTTCTCCCAGCGGCCCCTGCCGGCCGGGCGCGGGTCGTCCCACCACTGCCCCGGCACCCGTGGGAACCCGGCGCTCGCCAGCCGATCGGCCAACGGCCCGTCGGCGTCGGCGAGGCTGGCGACCGCCACCTGCACGTCGATGACGTTCTGCGTGGCCAGGCCGGGCACCGCCGTCGAGCCGATGTGATCGACCCGGAGGGCATTCGAGCCGAGCGCGTGCTGGATCCGGGCGGCCAGCCGCGCGTACTGCTCCGGCCAACTCGCGTCGGCCCAGGCCAACTCGGCCTCGTCGGGCGGGACCACCCGCCGCTGGCGCAAATTGTCCTTGTAGGGCACCAACCGCTGCTCCCAGAGCAGGTCGACGGCGTCGTGCAGCGCCGTCAGGCTCCCGTCGTTGGTCAGCACCACGTCCGCCGCCGCCCGACGGCGGGCGTCGTCGGCCTGGGCGGCGATCCTCCGCTCGGCCTCCGCGCGACTCATCCCCCGGTCACGCGCCAGCCGCTGCAGTCGGGTCGCCACGGCCGTCTGCACCACAACCACCAGGTGGTACGTCGGCGCGAGACCCACCTCGACCAACAGCGGTACGTCGTTGACGACTATCGCGTCGGGTGCCGCTGCGGCGGCCAGTTCCGCGGTGCGGGCCCGGACCCGGGGGTGGGTGATCGCCTCCAGCCGACGACGGGCGGTCTCGTCAGCGAACACCACCGCTCCCAGTGCGGCACGGTCCAGTGCGCCGTCGGCGTCCACCACCGCGTCGGAGAAGGCGGCGACGATCTCGGCCAGCCCGTCCGTACCCGGCGCCACCACCTCCCGGGCCACCCGGTCCGCGTCAATCAGTACCGCGCCCCGCTCGACGAGCCGCGCGGCCACCGCGCTCTTTCCTGACCCGATTCCGCCGGTCAACCCCACCCTCAGCACCCGGACAGTCAACCGGATCGACAAGCCCGCCGCCAACCCACCCACGGCCCGGCGACACCTCGCCACCACCCCACCCCGCGCCCCACGCCCCACGCCCCACGCCCCACGCCCCACGCCCCACGCCCCACGCCAAGATCCGAGCAACTTCCCGGAAGTTGCTGCCTCCGACGCGCGCGAGACAGCAACATCCCTGAAGTTGCGCGGATCATGACGACGAACCCCGCCCTCGGAGACACCGAAAGCGGGGTTCGGGACGCCCACGACCGCCAAGATCGTGCTCGAACCAAGATGTAGTGGTCTACGGCGGTGGGGAGGCCCCTGCATCATGGATCGAGCACGATCTTGGCGAGCCGGCGAGCCGGCGAGCCGGCGGGGCGGCGGGGCGGCCGGCGGATACGGCGAGGGCCCCGCCCCCAGCGATCCGGAGATCGCGGGGACGGGGCCCGTCGTCGTTCAGCGGGTCACTTACCGCCGGCGAGCTTCTCCCGCAGTGCGGCGAGCGCCTCGTCGGTGGCCAGCGTGCCGGCCGGCTCCTCGGCCTGCCGGCTCGGGGCCGGGCTGGACGAGGAGGTGGTGCCACCGCCGCCGCCGCCGCCAGCGGCCGGGACGACCGGAGTCGGGTTGGCAGCAGCCTCGGCGTCGGCAGCCCGAGAGGTCTGCACCTGCTTGGTGTGGGCCTCCCAGCGGACACGAGCCTCGGCGTACTGGTTCTCCCAGGTCTCGCGCTGCTTGTCGTACCCCTCGAGCCACTCGCCCGTCTCCGGGTCGAAGCCCTCGGGGTAGATGTAGTTGCCCTCGGTGTCGTACGTCGCGGCCATGCCGTAGAGGGTCGGGTCGAAGTGCTCCTCGCCCTCGACGAAGCCCTCGTTGGCCTGCTTGAGCGACAGCGAGATCCGGCGACGCTCAAGGTCGATGTCGATGACCTTGACCATGACCTCGGAGCCAACCTGGACGACCTGCTCCGGGATCTCCACGTGGCGCTCGGCCAGCTCGGAGATGTGGACCAGACCCTCGATGCCGTCGTCCACGCGGACGAACGCACCGAACGGAACCAGCTTGGTGACCTTACCCGGCACGATCTGCTGGATCGCGTGGGTGCGGGCGAACTGCCGCCACGGGTCTTCCTGGGTCGCCTTCAGCGACAGCGAGACCCGCTCGCGGTCCAGGTCGACGTCCAGGACCTCGACCTCGACCTCCTGGCCGACCTCGACGACCTCGGACGGGTGGTCGATGTGCTTCCAGGACAGCTCGGAGACGTGCACCAGACCGTCGACGCCGCCCAGGTCCACGAAGGCGCCGAAGTTGACGATCGAGGACACGACGCCCTTGCGGACCTGGCCCTTCTGCAGCTTGTTGAGGAACTCGGTGCGCACCTCGGACTGCGTCTGCTCCAGCCAGGCCCGGCGGGACAGGACCACGTTGTTGCGGTTCTTGTCCAGCTCGATGATCTTGGCCTCGAGCTCCCGCCCGACGTACGGCTGCAGGTCGCGCACACGACGCATCTCGACCAGGGACGCGGGCAGGAAGCCGCGCAGCCCGATGTCGAGGATGAGGCCGCCCTTGACCACCTCGATGACCGAACCGCGGACGACGCCGTCCTCGTCCTTGATCTTCTCGATCGTGCCCCAGGCCCGCTCGTACTGTGCCCGCTTCTTGGAGAGGATCAGACGACCCTCCTTGTCCTCCTTCTGGAGGACCAGGGCCTCGATGTGGTCACCAACCGTCACAACCTCGGCGGGGTCCACGTCGTGCTTGATCGACAACTCACGAGAGGGGATGACACCCTCGGTCTTGTAGCCGATGTCGAGCAGGACCTCGTCCCGATCGACCTTGACGACGGTGCCTTCGACAATGTCGCCGTCGTTGAAGTACTTGATGGTCTCGTCGATCGCGGCGAGGAATGCCTCCTCGGAACCGAGATCGTCGTGGGTGACCCGGGTGGCGCTCGAGGGGGCCTCGATGCTGCTCGTCATGTGGGCGGTTGCTCCGGTCGGTGGGTTGTCACAGCAGGCTGGTGTGTCGCAGTGACCTGTTCGCGCCAGCGGATCCGTCGCCGGGCACACCGAACGATCGCCTAGTGAGATCATGATGTGGCTCCGACGACCGCGTACCTGCTCCCTGCCGAGGCAACGCGATCCGCGAGCGCATCGTCTAGCCTACCGTGCGCATTACCACAGCGTGCAAGCCCTCCCGGGTTCTCTTCGTGCGATGACCTGCGAAAGCCGAACAATCGCCCGGAAAACACCGCTGCTGTCTCCTGCGTCACAGCAGCCCCTCCCGCCCCGTGGGTGCGCACCACGGGCCGCGATTGGTCGCCCCGGCTTCCTGGTGTCGCTGCGGTGTCGCTGCCGGCCCGCCGGCACGGTTGAAGCGGCTCGGACACCGCGACGTCACCGGAGCCGGGTCGATCGAGCCCACCGTGCGAGGAGTCGCGCAGATCCTGGACGCGCCGCCGCGCCCAATGGGCTGGGTGGGGCCTAGCGTGAGCGCGTGGATGACGACAGCCGGGTTACCCGGCGCCGGGTGGGTGACGCCGAGGCCCGGCGCGCCAACCGCGGCTGGTGGGACACCGACGCCGACGACTACCAGGCCGAACACGGCGCGTTCCTCGGCGACGTGGACTTCGTGTGGTGCCCCGAGGGCCTGCGCGAGGCCGACGCCCGGCTGCTCGGCGACGTGTCGGGGCGGCGGGTGCTGGAGGTGGGCGCCGGCGCCGCGGCCGCCGCCCGCTGGCTCGCCACCCAGGGCGCCCGGCCGGTCGCCTTCGACCTGTCCGCCGGCATGTTGCGGCACGCCGCCGAGGCCGCCGACCGCACCGGGGTACGCGTACCGCTGGTGCAGGCCGACGCGCTCGCCCTGCCGTTCGCCGACCGGTCGTTCGACGTCGCCTGTACCGCGTTCGGCGCGATCCCGTTCGTGGACGACTCGGCGGCGCTGCTCGCCGAGGTGCACCGGGTGCTGCGCCCGGGTGGCCGGTGGGTGTTCTCGGTGACCCACCCGATGCGGTGGATCTTCCTCGACGACCCCGGCGAGGGCGGCCTGACGGCCGTGCACTCGTACTTCGACCGCTCCCCGTACGTCGAGCAGGACGAGACCGGCGTGGCCACCTACGTCGAGCAGCACCGCACCCTCGGCGACCGGATTCGCGAGCTGGTCGGTGCCGGGTTCCGGCTGTTGGACCTGGTGGAGCCGGAGTGGCCGGAGGGACACGAGGGGATCTGGGGGCAGTGGAGCCCGCTGCGCGGACGACTCTTCCCCGGCACCGCCATCTTCGTCACCGAAAAGCCCGCCGACTGAGCGCGCCGCACCCGTTGTGCGACGTGTGCCCCATCGATCGCCGGTAGGCTCAGCCCCATGAGCGCCGAGCCCATCCCGACATCACCTGGCCCCTGGTGTCCGGATCCGATGCGGCAGCAGCGTGCCGACTACACGCTGGAGGACCTGCTCACCCTGCCGGACGACGCCCCCCGCGTCGAACTCGTCGACGGAGTTATCCAGGTGACACCCTCCCCCACCCTGGGCCATCAAGACATCTCGTTTCTGCTGCGCATGTGGCTCCACACGCACGCGCCGGCCCACCTGCGGGTCTCGCAGGCCGTCGGAGTCGGGCTCAGCCCCAACACCAGCCGTCAGCCGGACATTCTGGTCTGCCGCGCTGAGGTGCCGTCCAACCGGTCTACTCTTCGGCCGTCGGACGTCCTGCTTGCCGTGGAGATCGTCTCGCCGGGAACGCGACGGATCGACCGGTTCGCGAAACCGGGCGAGTACGCCGCCGCGGGCATCCCGTTCTACTGGCGGATCGAACAGGACCCGGTGCACGTGTACGCGTACCGGATCGGCGATCGGGTGGGGCCGGGCGGTGAGCGGCAGTACGAGCTTGTCGCCGACGGTGCCGAGGTGATCGAGTTGGCTGAGCCGTTCGACATCAAGCTGCCGGTCGCCGAGATCACGCCGTAGCCGTTTCGCCCCAGCCGGGTCGGGTAGCCGAGGACCATGGCCGAACCGAGATTTCACAAGGGCGACCATGTCTCCTGGTCGGCCCACGGCAGCCGCGCGTACGGCGTGGTGCAGGAGACGATCACCGAGCGGACCAGCGTCAGCGGGCGGGCGGTGAACGCGGCCCCCGACGACCCGCAGTACCGGGTCCGCAGTGACGGCACGGGCCGCGACGTGGCCCACCGCCCCGGGGCGCTGCGCCATGAGTAAGAGTGACGAGGGCCGGGACACCTACCGGGAGTTCACCGAGGCGGTGAACATGAAGCCCGGCGAGCTGTCCACGTGGCTGGAGACCGACGAGTCGAAACAGGTCGGCTGGCACAAGGGCGGTCGTGCGGGTGGTGGCGAGTCCGTCGGGCACGAGTCCGGCCGGAAGATCATCAACTTGCTCCGTCGCAAACGCGGCGATCTGTCCGAGGGCGACTACAAGCACATGCGCAAGGTCGTCGGCTACGTACGCCGGCACATGGCGCAGCGCCCCTCCGGCAACGTCCGCGACACCAAGTGGCGCTGGTCGCTCATGAACTGGGGCCACGACCCCATGAAGTAGCTGGTCAGCGCCGCACGATCTGCGCAACGTCGGTGACGTTGGTCGCTCAGAACGCCACGATCCGCACTGTCCCCGACGTTGCGCGATCGTGAAATGGCGCCCGTCGGCGAGGGCCCAACCACGCCAGCTGCCGCGACCAGGTCAGGGGTTCCGGGGCAGCCCGACCCACGCAGGGATCAAGCCTGACCGCCCGGAGTGGGTCGGGCGGCCCCGGGACCCCA
>NZ_JBEXHV010000036.1:0-17466 GCF_040608275.1 Micromonospora sp. NPDC005205 | reverse complement strand
CCGATCTGCTCCCGCTCCAGCGGGCTCAACCTCAACGCCATAACCACCCCAACGAAAATCACGGAAGGGTGTTGCAACCATCGGTTGAGCCCGCCTGTCGGGACAGCAAGTGCAAGATCGGCGGGGTAGGGGGTAGGGGGTAGGGGGTAGGGGGTAGGGCTGGGGTCGTGCGAGGTTCTACTTGGCGTTGAACACCGGCGGGGCGTAGCCGGCCGGCTTGTCGCCGATGCCGAGGCCGGGGCTCACCACCCAGGACTGGTACTGCGGGGTGAACATCACGTAGGGCACCCCGAGTTGCGGAGCGCTGGCCTCGTCGAGACGGCGACGCACGTCGGCCGGGATTTCGAAGTCGAGCGCCTCGAAGTTGCTGCCGATCTGCTCGGCGCTGCTCGCGCCGATGATCACCGAGGCCACTGCGGGTTGGGTGGCGACCCAGTTGATCGCGACCTGGGCCATGCTGCGGCCCAACTCGGTGGCGACGCTTTCCAGGGCGTCGATGACCTGCCACTCGCTGGCGCTGACCTCGCGGCCGCCGGTGTCGGGATTGGTCAACCGGCCGGTCCCGCTCAGGCCGTCGCCGCTGCGGCGGTACTTGCCGCTGAGCAGGCCGCTGGCGATCGGGCTCCATGCGGTGAGCCCCATGCCCATGGTCTGGGCCATCGCCACGTACTCCGCCTCGATGTCGCGGCTGACCAGGGAGTACGGCAGTTGCAGATTGATCATCGGGGCCAGGCCGTGCGCCTCGGCGTAGCTTTGCGCCCGGGTGGCATACCAGGCCGGTACGTCGGAGAGGCCGGCGTACCGGATCTTGCCGGCGCGCACCAGGTCGTCGAGAGTGTGCACGACCTCCTCGACGGGCGTGATCCGGTCCCAGGTGTGCAGCAGGTACAGGTCGATGTAGTCGGTGCCCAGTCGGCTCAGCGACGCCTCGACGGCCCGCATGATGTGCTTACGGCCGTTGCCGCTCGCGTTCGGGTCGCTCGGGTCGACGGTGTTGGTGAACTTGCTGGTGAGCACGAGCCGTTCGCGCACGCCGGCCCGCTCGATCAGCCGGCCGAGGATCTTTTCGCTCTCGCCGGCTGTGTAGAAGTCAGCCGTGTCGATGAAGTTGCCGCCTGATTCCAGATACCGGCGGAAGATCGGCTCGGCCTCCTCCTCGGTCTTGCCGTACGCGGCGTGGAACCCGTCGACGCCGAAGTTCATGGTGCCCAGCGCCAGCCGGCTCACCCGCAGACCGGACCGCCCGAGCAGGTAGTAGTGGTTCATCGTTGTGTCCTCCCGATCACGTGGCGGCCCCGAGCGGACCGTTTTCCAGACCTTTGCTCGGCAAAATTGGACCTGCAAGTCCAAAAGCCGAGCTAGGGTCAGTCGGGCATGCACGAGGGGCAAGCGGTGCGGGAGGTCTCATGACAAGGGCGCTGACCCGCAAGGGTGAGGCCACCCGGGCGCGGATCGTCGCCGGCGCCGCCGCCGAGATCCGTGAGCGCGGCGTGGACGAGGTACGCCTCGAGGATGTGATGGCCCACACCGGCACCAGCAAGGGTCAACTCTTCCACTACTTCCCGGACGGGAAGGAAGAACTGCTGCTGGCGGTGGCCCAGCACGAGGCCGACCAGGTCCTGCTCGACCAGGAGCCGCTGCTCAGCAACCTGACGTCCTGGCCGGCCTGGCTGGCGTGGCGCGACCTACTGATCGAGCGCTACCGGGCGCAGGGGGTGAGATGCCCGCTCAACGGTCTGCTCGGCCAGACCGGGCGGCGGGCGCCGGGCGCGCAGGCGATCGTGACCGGGCTCATGTGGCGCTGGCAGAACGCGATCGCCGACGGCGTCCGGCACATGCAGTCGACCGGGGACATCTCCGCGGACGTGGACGCCGACCGCGCCGCCGCGGCGCTGCTCGCCGGCATCCAGGGCGGCGTACTCCTGCTGCTCTCCACCGGAAAGACCGACCACCTGGAAGCGGCCCTCGACCTCACCATCGACTCCCTGCGGGCAGGTGCCCGGACGGCCTGATCGTGTCAGGATCTGCCCGTCCGGCCGTGCCGGTCGCGGTCGGAGAAGGGCGGTCGATCATGTCGGCAGGAATGGCGGCGTCACTGGTGGGCGGCGGGGTCGTGCTCTGCGCTGGCCTGCTGCTGGTGATCATCGCCGTGCTGGGGCGTCGCGCTCGGGCCGGGCGACTGGCGGGCCGATACACGTCCCGGCGGGGAAACTCGTCGGACAACAGCTCGTCGAGCACGGGCGGAAGCTGAGCCGGAGCCGGCACGGCTATTCTTGCGCCCGATTTCTGGGAGATCGGAGCAGACGTGGCAGGTGACGACGACATCTCCGGGTGAGCACCCGGACCGGCCGCCGACGGGCGCGTGATCGCGCCTCCGTCGCCGCGGCCTCCGTCGTCATGTCCTGCTTCCGCCGGGGTGCCGGTGTGCGCCCCGGATCGTCGTCATCCGAGGTTCCCCATGTCTGTTCGACCTGCCCTCACCGCCCATGACCTCGTGCGGATGCCTCACGACCGAATGCTGGGCGCGCTCTCCGGTGGGCAACGTGGCCGGCTCGCCCTCGCGGCGACGTTGATCCGCCGGCCGAGCGCGCTGCTGCTCGACGAGCCCACCAACCATCTCGACGACGCGGCGGCGGCGTTTTGCGAGGACCAGCTCCGTGCCATGCCGGGGGTGGTCGTGGTGGCCAGTCATGACCGGGCCTTCCTGGACGCGGTCTGCACCGATCTCATCGACCTGGACCCGGCGGTCGACGGGCCGGTCCGCTTCGGCGGCGGCTACACGGCGTACCTGACGGCGAAGCGCGCCGAGGCGCAACGGTGGCGGCGGCGCTACGACGACGAGCAGGCGCTCCTCGCCGACCTGCGCGAGGCCGCCGCCGTGACCGGGCACCAGGTCGCTCACGGACGGGGCCCGCGCGACAGCGAGAAGATGGGGTACGGGCACACCGCCGGCCGCGTTCAGAACCAGATCTCCCGACGCGTCCGCGACGCCGTCCGTCGACTGGAGACGATCGAGCGCGACCCCGTTCCGGTGCCGTCGGAGCCGTTGCGCTTTCACGCGACGCCGCTCACCGTCGGCGACAGTGACGGCGTGATCGTCACGGCGGACCGGCTGGAGGTTCCCGGCCGACTGCGGGTGGCGCACCTGGAGCTCAGGTCCCGCGACCGGTTGTTGGTGACCGGCCCCAACGGCGCTGGCAAGTCGACCCTGCTCGCCGTGCTCGCCGGCCGGCTGACCGGTGCCGGAACGCTCTGGCGACGACCGGAGCTGCGGGTCGGCCTGCTCAGCCAGGACAGCGTCTTCCCGGATGCGCGGCGGACGGCCCGGCAGGTCTTCGAGGCGGCCGTCGGGATGGAACGGGCCGCTGCCGTACCGCTGTCGTCCCTCGGGTTGCTCGCCCCGGCGGACCTCGACCACCCGGTGGCCGACCTGTCGGTCGGACAACGCCGTCGGCTCGCCCTCGCGGTGCTCGTCGCCGATCCGCCGGAGCTGCTCCTGCTCGACGAGCCCACCAACCATCTCTCGCCGACGCTCTGCGACGAGTTGGAGGACGCGCTGGGCACCGGCCCGGGTGCCATCGTCGTGGCCATCCACGACCGCAGACTCCGCTCCCGCTGGCCCGGCCCAGAGCTCCGCCTCCCCACCTGAACCCACCCCACCCCCACCCCCACCCCTCCCGCACCCCACCCCTCGGAACTGTTGATCATGAAGTTATCGCCACGACACGCCGCTGCGCAGGGCAATAACTTCATGATCAACGCGGCGGGGTGGGGTGCGGTGGGGCGCGGGGGTGCGGGGTTGGAAACGTTTTCGTAACGGGCTCTTGACCTCTCCGCCACTTGCGGAGCAGACTCCCCGGAAACGTTTACAGCTATCGGGTGGAGGTGCCGAACGTGGGTCGTAAACGTTTACAGGAACCGGCGGACGGCCGGCCCACGGTGCACACCGTCGCCGCCCGCGCCGGCGTCTCCATCGCGTCCGCCTCGCGGGTGCTCAACGGCGTCGGCGGCAGCCCCGAGACGATCCGCAAGGTTCGTGAGGCGGCGGCCGAGGTGGGCTACGTGCCCAACGCGATCGCCCGGTCGTTGCAGTCCCAGCGCACGGGTCTGATCGCGCTCGCGGTGGAAGACATCGGCAACCCGGTCTACGTGGAGATGATGCGGGCCATCGAGGCCGTGGTCGCGTCCTCCGGGCGGCAACTGCTGGTGCACGCCACCGGCGGGCGGATCGACAACGAGACCGCTCTGCTCCGACGACTGGCCAACCGCTACGTGGACGGCATGATCGTCTCGCCGATCCGGGTCACCGACGACCACCTCACCGCGCTGGTGGACAGTCCGGTGCCGGTGGTGGTCGTCGGCCAGCTCGGCGAGGACGCTCCGATCGACAACGTGCGTACCGACTCGCGCCACGGTGTGGCGCTTGCCGTGGACCATCTCGTCGCCACCGGCCGACGGCGGATCGGTTTCGTCAACGGCCCGCTCGACACCGTTCCGGGCGCCGCCCGCGACGCCGGATTCCGGGCCGCCCTGACCCGACACGGCATCCCGCTCGACGCCGACCTGATCGAGGTCGGCGACTTCCAGTACGCGGCCGGCCGCGCCGCCACCGAGCGACTGCTCGCCCGCGCCGACCCGGACGCCCTGGTCTGCGCCAACGACCTCATCGCGGTCGGCGCGCTGCACGCCCTGCTGGTCGCCGGCCGTCGGGTGCCGCAGGACGTCGCCCTGGTCGGCATGGACGACACCGAACTGGCCCGGATGATGTTTCCCCAGCTCTCCAGCGTCTCGCTCGGCTCGGCCGAGCGTGGTCGCCGAGCCGCCGAACTGCTCCTGCACCGCATTGCCGACGCCACATTGCCGCCGCGACGCGAGCAGGTGCCGCCAAGTCTCGTCGTTCGCGCGTCCAGCGCCGCGACCCTGCCGGTCCCTCGACCCGCCGGCCCACCCACCACCCACCCGTCCAGCGAAGGGGTGACCGCATGACCACCCTGACCGAGCGGCCGGACGTCGAACGGGCCGAGCCGGCCCGCCGGCGCAACCGGTTCCGCTCCGACCGCACCACCATCTACCTTCTCCTGCTGCCGTCGCTGCTGCCGATCCTGGTGCTGTCGGTGTTTCCCCTGCTGCGCGGCATCTACCTCGGCTTCACCGACGCCCGCGCCGGTCGCAACGTCGAGGTCAGCTTCACCGGCCTGGCCAACTACCGGGACCTCCTCGGCGACGAGCTGTTCTGGAACTCGTTCAAGATCGGTCTTCTCTGGGCGGTCGGGGTGACTGTGTTGCAGTTCCTGCTCGCCCTCGGGCTGGCCCTGCTGCTCAACCAGCAACTGCGGTTCCGAGGTGTGGCGCGGGTGCTGGCCGTCGTGCCCTGGGCGATGCCGCCCGTCGTCGTCGGCATCCTGTGGAAGCTCGTCTATCACCCCGACGCCGGCCTGATCAACGAGTTCTTCCACCGCGTCGGCGCCGACGGACTGCGGACGAACTGGCTGGGCGACTTCAGCACCGCACTGCCCGCGGTGATCATCGTCGGGGTCTGGGCGGGCATGCCGCAGACCACTGTCGTCCTGCTCGCCGGCCTGCAGGGTGTGGGGCGCGAGCTGCACGAAGCGGCGGCGGTGGACGGGGCCAGCACCTGGCACCGGTTCCGGCACGTCACGCTGCCCGCGCTGGCGCCGGTGATCGTGGCGATCACCTCGCTGGACTTCATCTGGAACTTCAACTCGTTCGGCCTGGTCTACGTGCTCACCGCCGGTGGGCCGGGCGGCAAGACGATGCTGCCGATGCTCTTCGCGTACGAAGAGGCGTTCCGCTACGGCAACTACGGCTACGCGGCGGCCCTCGGCAACGTCATGGTCGTGATCATCATCGCGCTGCTCGCGGTCTATCTCCGTCGCCGGCTCAGGGAGGCGAACTGACATGTTCGGAAAACCGAGCCGCACGAGCCGGACGCTGCAGTACCTGGCGCTCGCCGGCTACCTGATCTTCCTCGGGTTCCCGCTGGTCTGGCTGCTCTCCACGGCGTTCAAACCGCCGCGCGAACTGGTGCGCCTGCACCCGACGTTGATCCCGGACAACCCGACACTGCAGAACTTCGTACAGGCGTTCACCGAACAGGAGCTGGGCCGGGCGGCGCTCAACAGCCTCCAGGTCTCCCTCGCCTCGGCGGTCCTGACCGTGCTGGTCGCCATGCCGGCGTCGTACGCGTTGGCCCGGTTCCGCTCCAAGCTCGGCACCGCCGCGCTGGGCTGGGTGCTGCTGTCCCAGCTCTTCCCGTTCGTACTGCTGATCATCCCGATCTTCCTGGTGCTGCGGCAGGTCGGCCTGGCCAACACGCACGCCGGGCTGGTGCTGATCTACGTGGTCTGGGCGCTGCCGTTCGCGCTGTGGATGTTGCAGGGCTTCGTCCGCAACATCCCGAGGGAGCTGGAGGAGGCCGCGTCGGTCGACGGCGCCACCCGGGTGCAGGTGCTGCGGCGGGTGGTCTTCCCGCTGCTCGCTCCGGGCCTGGTCGCGACCGCGCTGTTCTCCTTCATCTCGGCCTGGAACGAGTTCTTCTTCGCACTGGTGCTGATCAAGACCCCGGAGCTGGCCACCCTGCCGGTGGCGCTGGCCCGGTTCGTCGGCATCGAGGGCACCGCCCGGCTGGGTCCCCTGGCCGCCGGTTCACTGCTGGCCACGCTGCCCAGCCTGATCTTCTTCGCGTTCATGCAGCGCCGGCTCTCGTCCGGGTCGCTCGCGGGCGCGGTCAAGGGCTGAACCGTCCCCTCAACCACCACCAAGGAGGTACCCCCCATGCTTCGTACCCGATTCCGCCGACTCGCGGCGGGCGCCGCGGTCGCGGTCGTCGGCCTCGGCGCGCTCACCGCCTGCGGCTCCGGCGGCGACGACGAGGCCGCGTCCGGCCCGGCCAAGCTGCGTTTCCTCAGCCTCGCCTGGCAGAAGGAGTCGCTCCAGGTCAACAAGGACCTGGTCGCCAAGTGGAACGCCGAGCACCCGGACATCCAGGTCGAGTACGTCCAGGGTGACTGGAACTCGGTGCACGACCAGCTGCTCACCTCCTTCGAGGGCGGCGACGCGCCGGACATCGTGCACTACGAGGCGTCCTCGATCGGGGAGTTCAGCAAGCAGGGCTACCTGGCCGACCTCTCCGACCTGGTCTCCGACGACCTGAAGGGGCAGATCGACAAGGGCATCTGGGACACCGTCACCGTCGACGGCAAAGTCACCGGCGTGCCGTTCCTGCTGGAGTCGCAGGTCGTCATCGCCAACAAGAAGCTGCTCGACGCCGCAGGTGTCGCGGTGCCGCCGGCCGACGGCGGCTGGACCTGGGACGAGTTCCAGAGCAACGCGCAGAAGCTCACCAAGCCCGGCCAGTACGGCGCGGCGTGGGCGTTGAAGTCGCCGACCAACCGGGTGCTCAACCTGGCGCTCAACTACGACGGCAAGTTCTTCTACGGCGACGGTGGGCGCACCGAGGTCAAGGTCGGCGACGCAGAGAAGGAAATCCCGAAGCGGATCCACGACATGCTCTACACCGCCAAGTCCGCCTCCCCGGAGGCGCTCGGCATGAGCGGCGCGGACACCCTGCCCGGCTTCTTCGGCGGCAAGTACGCGATGCTGCCCGGCTCGGTGTCGCTGCGCCAGCAGATGGTCGAGCAGGCGCCGGCCGGCTTCGAGTGGGTCACCCTGCCCCCGATCAAGGGACTCTCCACCAAGCAGGCCGCCAACCCGCAGACGCTGTCGATCTCCGAGGACAGCAAGCACAAGAAGCAGGCCGCGCAGTTCCTGGAGTACTTCCTCAACCCGACGAACATGGCCGCCCTGGCCAAGGGCGACTGGCTGGTGCCGACCGGCAAGCAGGCCAACGAACAACTGGTCAAGCTCACCGAAGGCAAGCAGGGCTGGGACGTCGCCGCGGACAGCGCCGCGGACCTGACCGTCGCCCCGTTCCAGCAGGCCGACGGCTACCCGGAGTGGAAGACCAAGTACGCCACCCCGGCCCTCCAGCAGTACTTCGCCAACAAGATCACCCTCGATCAGCTCGGCACGCAGCTGGTCGACGGTGGCAAGCAGGTTCTGAGGTAACGACATGTCACTCTTGCTCGACACATCGGTTGGTTGCCTGGTCGGCGCCGCTGTCGGAGACGCCCTGGGTGGCGCCACCGAGACGGCGCTGCCCGAGCAGATCCGTGCCCGCTTCGGCGGCTGGGTCGAGGGCATCGTGCCCCCGTACCACGCCGACTGGGCCACCGCGCGACCCCTCGCGCCCTACCACAAGGGCGACGGGCACCTCACCGACGACACGTTGATGACCCACGCCCTGGTCCGCGCGTACGCGGCCAAACGGGACCACCTCGATGCCTTCGACGTGGTGGACCTGCTGGTTCCCGACCTGATCGAGCGGGTGGTATACATCCCCGACCTGGAGCGCGACGGGGTGACCTTCCACCGGCTCGCCGCCGCCGAACGCTGGCTGGTCACCCGACTGCACCACGCCCACGCGGACCCCCGCGAGGCCGGGGTCGGCAACATCGTCAACTGTGGCGCGGCCATGTACATGGCGCCTGTCGGCATCGTCAACGCGGGCGACCCGGCCGGGGCGTACGCCGAGGCGGTGGAGATCGCCGGCGCGCACCAGCACAGCTACGGGCGGGAGGCCGCCGCCGTGTTCGCGGCCTCGGTCGCGGCGGCCGCGACCCCCGGCGCGAGCGTCGAGGACGTCGTCGCGGCGGCGCTGGACCTGGCCCGCGACGGCACCCGCGCGGCCATCGACGCGGTGGTCAAGGAAGCTCGCGGCCACCACGACTGGAAGCAGGCCATCCCGGCGCTGCGGGCCGCGGTCGCCCCCTACGACACGGTGGGGGAGGAGTACCGCAGCCCCGGCCTCGGCGCGCGGCGGCCCAGTCGCCTGCACGCCATCGAGGAGCTGCCGGTGGCTCTCGGCATGCTCGTGGTGGCGGGCGGCGACTTCCGGGCCGCGGTGCTCGGCTCGGTCAACTACGGCCGGGACGCCGACTCCACCGCCACCATGGCCGCCGCCATCGCCGGGGCGCTCGGTGGCGCCGACGCGGTGCCGGCGGAATGGTCCGACGTGGTCGCCACCGCCTCCAAGACCGACCTGGTGGAACCGGCACGGGTTCTCGCGACGGTGGCCGGCGAGGTCTTCGAGCGCGACCAGGCCCGCTTCGCCCGCCGGGCGGAGCGGTTCGCCGGGCTGGCCGCCGGTGCCACCCGGGGGGTTGGGGGCGAGACCCGGTGAGGATCACCTGGGTGCAGCCGGAGGACCTGCTGCCGCACGAGCTGGCTGCCAGCCGGGACGAGGGGCGTGACGTCGCCGCGATCGCTCAGCGGTGGGCGGCGGCCGGCGGGGACCTGACCCCACCGGTCAGCGGGGCGTCGGTGAACCCGGCGTCGCCGGAGCTGCGGGCCCTCGCCACGGAGCTGCTGGACGCCGCCGACGCGGTGCCCGCCGTCGACACCACTGACGAGGCCGACGACCTGACCTCGCTGCGGGCCGGGTGGCCGACCACCTGGTCGCTGCCGACCGAGGCGGCGTACGACCGGCTGCACGGCGGGTGGCTCGGCCGTGCGGTCGGCTGCCTGCTCGGCAAGCCGGTGGAGAAGATTCCCCGCGAGGGCATCCGGGAGATCCTCACCGCTACCGACCGGTGGCCACTACGCGACTGGTTCACCGCGAAAGGGCTCCCGGCCGACGTTGCCACCCGCTGGCCGTGGAACCGGCGCAGCGCGCCGACCAGCCTCGCCGAGAACATCGACGGGATGCCCGAGGACGACGACCTGAACTACGCGTTGCTGGCCCTGCGCGTGCTGGAGACGCACGGTCGGGGCTTCACCAGCGACGACGTGGCGCAGGCGTGGCTGGACTGGCTGCCCGGCGGGCGGGTCTTCACCGCCGAGCGGGTGGCCTACCGCAACCTGCTGCTCGGATACCCGCCGTCGCAGAGCGCCCGCCGGCACAACCCGTTCCGGGAGTGGATCGGCGCGCAGATCCGCACCGACGTGTACGGCTGGGTCAACCCCGGCCGGCCGGACCGCGCCGCTGAACTGGCGGTACGCGACGCGACGGTCAGCCACGTCCGGGGAGGGGTGCACGGCGCGCTCTGGGCTGCGGCCCTGTCGGCAGCCGCGCCGGTGGCCGACACCATGGACGAGGTGCTGGACGCCGCCGAGGCGGTGCTGCCGCCGAACAGCAGGTTCGCCGCCACGGTCCGAGAGGCGCGCGCCCTCGGCGCGGGCACCGACGACTGGGAACGCGTCGTCGACGAGCTGTACGCACGACACGGCCACCTGCACTGGGTGCACGTCCGCAACAACGCGGCGCTGGTGGCCGCCGCCCTGGCGTACGGGCGGGGGGACCTGGAACGGTCGATCACCGCCGTGGTCAGTGGTGGCTGGGACACCGACTCGACCGGCGCGACGGTCGGCGCGGTGACCGGAGCGCTCACCGGCGCGTCCGGGTTGCCGCAGCGCTGGGTCGCCCCGCTGCGCAACCGGCTGGCCAGCAGCATCGCCGGCTTCGACGGGATCGGCTTCGACGAGCTGGCCGAGCGGACCCTCGCCCTGGCACAGCCGGCGACGGAAGGGAGCGTGGCATGAGCGCGCGGGTGGCGGTGGTGGGCAGCAGCAACCTGGACCTGGTGGTCACGGCGTCGCGGCTGCCCCGCCCCGGTGAGACGGTGCTCGGCGAGAACTTCCGGACCGTACCCGGCGGTAAGGGCGCCAACCAGGCCGTCGCCGCAGCCCGGGCCGGTGCGGCCTGCGACTTCGTGGGAGCGGTGGGCGACGACGAGTTCGGTACCCGGATGCGGGCGAGTCTCGTCGACGCCGGCGTGGACGTCCGTGGTCTGCGGACCGCAGCCGGCCCCTCCGGTGTCGCGTTGATCGCCGTCGACCGGGACGCGGAGAACTTCATCCTGGTCGCGCCCGGCGCCAACGGAACGCTGACCGAGCTGGACGCGGACGACCGGGCGACGATCACGGCGGCCGAGGTGCTGCTGCTGCAACTGGAGGTGCCGCTGAGCGCCGTGCTCCAGGCGGCGAGCTGGGCCCGGGCCGACGGCACCACTGTGGTGCTGAACGCCGCGCCCGCCGCCGCGCTGCCCGCCGCCCTGCTCGACCTGGTCGACGTGCTGGTGGTCAACGAGCACGAGGCGGCGGTCGTTGCCGAGGTCGCCTCCGACGACCCGCCGGTGCTGCTCGACGCCCTGCTGAAGCTGGTGCCCCGGGTGGTTCTCACCCTCGGCGCGCGCGGGGCCGCGTACGCCGATCGACACGGCCTGCGTCTCGCGGTCCCGGCGCCGCAGATCGACGCTGTGGACACCACCGCCGCCGGTGACGCGTTCACCGGCGCGCTCGCCGTGAGCTGGGCCGAACGCGGCGGCGCCAGCAGCGAGGACACCGTCACCGCCAGCCTGCGCTGGGCCTGCGCCGCCGGCGCGGCCTGTGCCCAGCGGCCCGGAGCGTCCACCGCCCTGCCCGACCGGCCGGCCATCGACGCCCTCTACGACGCGAGCTACCGAGGTGCACCGTGAGCTTCAACCCGTACGTCCCGCGCCCGATCGACCGGCCGACCGAGGTGCCGTTGGGCGGGCACGCCGACCTGAGCGCCCTGGACGAGGCGAAGATCTTCGCCGCCCCCGCCGACCCGGCCGACTGGCCGGGCTGGCGGGAACAGATCGCCCGGTGGCGGGTCGACGCCCGGGACCGGATCGGCTACGTCGGCGAGCACTACGACGAGATCGCCGGTGACTGCCTCAGCGTCTGCCTGGCCTGGCTCTGGGACGAGACGCTCTACGACCACGAACGCGGTGTTTTCACCGTCGACGAGTTCCTCGACGCGGCCGGGCGGGACTTCGGCGGTTTCGACGGGGTGGTGCTCTGGCACGCGTACCCGGTAATCGGCCTCGACGACCGCAACCAGTTCGACTGGTACCGGGACGTGCCGGAGCTGCCCGATGTGGTGCGCGCGTTCCAGCAGCGTGGGGTGCGGGTCTTCGTCGACTACAACCCGTGGGACACCGGCACCCGGCGCGAGGTGGGCAGTGACGCCGAGGAGGTCGCCACGCTGGCCGGCAAGCTCGGCGTCGACGGGGTCTTCCTGGACACCCTCAAGGAGGGCGCCGGGGAGCTGCGCACCGCGCTGGACGCGGTTCGCCCCGGCATGGTTTTGGAGGGCGAGAGCCGGGTTCCGCTGGCCCGCATCGCCGACCACGCCATGTCCTGGGCGCAGTGGTTCGCCGACTCCGAGGTGCCCGGCGTGCTGCGGGCCAAGTGGTTCGAGCGACGGCACGTGCTGCACCACACCCGGCGCTGGCACCGCGACCACCTCGACGAGCTGCACTCCGCCTGGCTCAACGGCGTCGGCGTGCTGGTCTGGGAAAGCGTCTTCGGCGTCTGGGTCGGCTGGAACGAGCGCGACCGCGCGGTGCTGCGGGCGATGCGCCGGGTGCAGAGCAGCCACGCGGCGTGGTTGCGCGCCGAGGACTGGGTGCCGCTCGCCGACCACCCCGGCGACGGCCAGGTGTACGCGTCCCGCTGGACGCACGACGACGAGCCGCTGTGGACGGTGGTGAACCGGGGCGCTGACCACGACGGCCCGTGGCTGGTCACCGACCCGAGCGCTGGCCGACACTTCGTCGACCTGGTCACCGGTGCCGCGTTGACCGTCACTGAGACCGCCGACGGTCGACTGGCGGTGGGCGGCCCGCTCCCGGCCGGCGCGATCGCGGCCGTGGCGCGCGGACCCGCCTCCGCGCACCGGCACGAGCCGCCGACCGGCGACCCGTCCTTCCCGGCCCGCGCCGCGGTGCGCGTCCGTACGCCCTGGGCGCCCCGACCGCAGGTGCCGCCGGGCCTGGTCGCCGTCGAGGGCGGCCGGCACGACCTGGTCGTCCGGCACCGGGTACGGGAGACCGGGCTGTACGGCGAAGCGCCCTACGTCGACGAGTGGAAGCCCCTGCCGCCCCGGCTGCACCACCCCGGCACGCTGCGGCGCAGTGTGCGGCTCGGCCGGTTCGCCATCGCCGTGCACGAGGTCACCCACGGCGAGTACGCCGAGTTCCTGCGCGCCGCCGGCTACGTCCCGGTGCGCCCGGAGCGGTTCACCGCCGGCTCCGGTCCGGCCGACGCCCCGGTGACCGGGGTCGAGCTGGCCGACGCGCGGGCGTACGCCGCGTGGGCCGGGCTGCGACTGCCCACCGAGGACGAGTGGCAGGTCGCCGCCGAGGCGGGGCTGCTCGTACGGCGGGAACCGCTGGTGTGGAACCTGACCGAGAGCGAGCACTCCGACGGTCGTACCCGCTTCGCCATCCTCAAGGGCGGCGCCCAGTACCGGGCGCAGGGCTCCGACTGGTACCTCGACGGCGGCCCGCAACCGGCGGACGTGTCGGTGAAGCTGCTGCTCACCGGCGCCGGCCTCGCCCGCTCCGAACAGGTCGGCTTCCGTTGTGCGGCCGACCTGCCGGAG
Organism: Micromonospora sp. NPDC005205; assembly: GCF_040608275.1. Lineage (NCBI taxonomy): Bacteria > Bacillati > Actinomycetota > Actinomycetes > Micromonosporales > Micromonosporaceae > Micromonospora > Micromonospora sp. NPDC005205. The sequence goes on along the minus strand of NZ_JBEXHV010000036.1, from coordinate 3,977 downwards.
GTGGCCCGGTGACCGCGCCACTGGACGGCGTCAAGGTCGTCGACCTGGCCACCCTCTTCGCCGGGCCGCTCGCGGCGGCGTTCCTCGGTGACTTCGGCGCCGACGTGATCAAGGTGGAGCATCCGGCCAAGCCGGACCCGTCGCGGGGGCACGGCCCGGCCCGCGACGGTGTCGGGCTCTGGTGGAAGGTGCTCGGCCGCAACAAGCGCACCGTCACCCTCAACCTCTCCGACCCGGACGGCGCCGCGTTGCTGCGTCGACTGCTCGCCGACGCCGACGTGCTGGTGGAGAACTTCCGCCCCGGAACACTGGAGCGGTGGGGGCTCGGGCCGGCCGAGCTGCACGCCGTCAACCCCCGGCTGGTGATCACCCGGATCAGTGGGTTCGGGCAGTTCGGCCCGTACGCCCGACGGCCCGGCTTCGGCACCCTCGCCGAGGCGATGAGCGGTTTCGCCGCGGCCACCGGGGAACCGGACGGGCCGCCCACGCTGCCCCCGTTCGGGCTGGCCGACTCGGTGAGCGCGCTCGCCGCCGCGTACGCGGTGATGCTCGCCCTGCGGGCCCGCGACGTCACCGGCGCCGGGCAGGTGGTCGACCTCGCCATCATCGAGCCGATCATGGCGATGCTCGGGCCGCAGGTCACCTGGTACGACCAGCTCGGCTACATCCAGCCCCGGCTGGGCAACCGGTCCAACAACAACGCCCCGCGCAACACCTACCGCTGCGCCGACGGGCGCTGGGTGGCGGTCTCCACCAGCGCGCAGAGCATCGCCGAGCGGGTGCTGCGACTGGTCGGCCGCGGCGAGCTGATCGACGAGCCGTGGTTCGCCACCGGCAGCGGGCGGGCCGCCCACGCCGACGAGTTGGACGCGGCGGTGAGCGCCTGGGTGTCGCAACGGGACCGCGACGAGGTGGTGGCCGCGTTCGAGGAGGCCCAAGCTGCGGTCGCCCCCGTCTACGACGTGCGCGACATCCTCGCCGACCCGCAGTACGCCGCGCTGGGCACCGTACGCACCGTGCCGGACGAGGAGCTGGGCGAGGTGCGGATGCAGAACGTGCCGTTCCGCCTGACCGAGACGCCCGGCGCGATCCGGCACGCCGGCCGGCGGCACGGCCAGGACACCGACACGGTCTTCGGCGCGCTCGGCCTGAGCGCCGAGGAGTTGGCCGCGCTGCGCGAGCGGGGGGTGCTCTGATGCTGTTGAGCTGGCTCTACGTACCCGGCGACCGCCCGGACCGGTTCGCCAAGGCGGTCGCCTCCGGTGCCGACGCGGTCATCCTCGACCTTGAGGACGCCGTCGTCGCCGGACGCAAGGCGTACGCCCGGGACGCCGTCGCCGAGTTCCTCACCGAGGCGCACCCGGTGCCCGTGCAGGTCCGGGTCAACGAGCTGACCGGCCCGGACCTCGATGCCGACCTGGCGGCGGTGGCCGGCCGGCCCGGGTTGGCCGGGCTGCGGCTGCCGAAGGTCGAGTCGGCCGCGACGCTGGCGGCCCTCGCCGAGCGGGTCGACGTGCCCCTGCACCCGCTGATCGAGTCGGCGGCCGGGCTGGAGGCCGCGTACCCGATCGCCGCCGCTCACCCGGCGGTGGCCTCGATCGGGCTCGGTGAGGCCGACCTGCGCTCGGATCTGGGGGTGAGCGACGACGACGGGCTGCTCTGGGCGCGCGGCCGGGTGGTGGTCGCGGCCCGCGCGGCCGGTCTGGCCCCACCGGCCATGTCGGTGTACGCCGACGTCGTCGACCTCGCCGGTCTGGCCGCCTCCTGCGCGGCGGGCCGACGGCTCGGCTTCCTCGGCCGTGCGGCTATCCACCCACGCCAGCTCCCGGTGATCGTCGACGCCTTTCGCCCTGCCGATCGGGAGGTGGCCCGCGCCGCGGAGCTGCTGGCCGCCGTTGCGGACGCGCACCAGCGGGATTCGGGGACCGTGGTGCTGCCCGACGGCCGCTTCGCCGACCGGGCGATGGTGGCCGCCGCCCGGCGCGTCGTCGACCTCGCCGCCCGCTACGCCGCCTGAGCCGCGCCGGCCGATCTTTCAAGTCGTCGGTCGCGGGTGGGGCCAGCCAGCGTCGACCCCGCCGGAACGCCCACTGAGCGCGCGGCTACGCGGGGTCGAGGTGATCGAGCCGTTCGAGGTCGGCGGTGGCGGACCGAACCACGGTCGCCGCCAGCGCGACGGTCGCCGGCTGGACCCCGCTCTGCTGCTCCGCGGTGGCGATCCGGACCGACTGTGCGAGATGCGCCCGCAGGTGCCCGGCGAGCAGGCGGTGAAACGGCTGCCCGTTGGCCGCCCGCAGCGCGGCCATCTCCTGCGCGGTGGCCATGCCCGGCATGTCGTGGCCCTCGTGCGGATTCGTGGTCGGCGCGGCGGCGTCGGCCAGTAGCCGGCGGGCGCGTTCCAGATCGGCGCGTCGGGTGGTGGCCACCTGGGTGGCCGTCTGCCGCCAGGCCGGGTCGGTGGTCCGCGCCGGCACCAGATCGAGGACGGGCAGCAGGCGTTCGGTCATCGCCACGGTCAGTTGCAGCCAGGCGACGTCGGTCGGGTTGAACGCCGTACCCGTGGAGGTTGGGGTGGTCGTCGCCGGTGGCGCGGCCACGGGTGGTGTGGCGGTGCTGACCGCGTCCCGTGGCCCGGTGCCGCAGCCGGCGACGAGCAGCACGGCGATGAGCATCGTGGACGCTGCGGGTCGGCGCATCCGATCTCCCTTCCCAACCAGGGCGGCGGGCCCGGGTGACCGGACCCGCCGCCGTGGTGTGGAGCTGTCGCTCAGATCGGTCGGCCGTCGTGACCGCACTTGATGACAGGACGGATGCAGTCCTGGACCCGGCGGGCCAACTCCGCGACCGGCCAGGCGTTGAAGAAGTCGCCATGCATGGTGTAGCCCGGCCCGGAGGCCAGCCGGAACCGCGACGGATCGCCGGTGACCGGGTACCGCAGCACCTGGCGCAACTTCGGCACGTGCACGGGGTGGGTGCTCGGGCAGGCCTGGTTCACCGGGTACGCCAGGTGGCTCTTGTGATCCGGCGAGTCGAGGTCACGGCCGTTCCAGCACTGCGGGAAGTCCAGGTACGACTCCAGCATCGTGCCCGACGGGCAGTTGACGAAGTCCTTCGACGGCGGCACGTGCCCGGCGTGCAGGCAGGACCAGCGGGCGATGCTGTCGTTCGGCCCGGTGGCCTTCGCGTTGCCGGCGACGAGCCGCAACCCCTGCGGGAACGGCTGGGTGTTCGCGACGACGTCGGCGCGTACGCCCTCGCCCAGGTAGTAGAACGTGGCGATTGCCGGCTCCACCGCGACGTTGTCCTGGTACAGGGTCGGCACCCAGTACGACGAGACGTCCACCCGCGGGTTGCAGGTGGTGGGCGAGTTGACCAGGTCGGGGAGGGTGGTCCTGGCGTTCGTCACAGTGCTGCCGAAGAAGCTGTGCATGTGCGACGCCCCGGGCAGCCCGGGGAAGACGATCGGGTCGTCCGGCAGCCGGTGGCTGTAGGTGCAGTCGGCGGGGAACTCGGCGACCCGGATGGCGTTGGCGCCGAAGTCAGCGCCGGCTTGGCCGGGGGCGGCGTCGGCCCGGTTGGTGGTGGACACCAGGTACGTGCCGAGTAGCACCAGCAGGGCGCCGATCGCCGTGGCGAGGCGTAGTCGGCGGGGGATGCCGGAGAGGGGTGCGGCCCTGTCCATCGTGACTCCTGTCGGGGGACGGGTCAGGGACAGCTCCGGCGCCGCCGCCGAAGGCATCGGAGTTGTGCCTGGCCAGACTGGGTGGTGGCCGGTTGGGCCGGTGCGAGAGAGCGCTCTCACTGCTCCCAGCCTCACGCCGAAGTCGACAATTGTCAATACGTGCCGCAGATGGTGGAAAGACGACGAAGGGCCGGACCCTCGTGGGGTCCGGCCCTTCGTCATGTGGTGTGGTTCGGGTCAGCTGGTGGCGTAGCCGCGGGTGGCGATCCAGTCGGCGAGGTGTTCGACGCTGATC
>NZ_JBEXHV010000035.1:0-27966 GCF_040608275.1 Micromonospora sp. NPDC005205 | reverse complement strand
AGCCCTGTTTAAATTAACTGCCCGGCGTGGGGGGGGCCCGGACGACGACCGGCGGCGTTGCGGTTGCGTCCGGATACGACACCGGTATCCGGACGCAACCGCGCCTTGCCGGATCGCCGCCCGGACTCCGCCTCGGCTCGACCGCCCTTATGAAACAGGCCTTAGACCCGGTGCGCGCCCACCAGTGTGGCGGTCCGGTCTGCCGGCAGTTCCTCTTCGATGACCCGCCGCCGCCGGTAGCAGGCGTGCAGCATCCGGCGCTGGCCGCCGTCGCCGGGGGCGGCGGTGACGATGCCGATGTGGTGGATCTTGCGGCCCGGTCGGGCGAAGAAGTAGAGATCGCCGGGGCGTTCCGCGCCCAACGACAGTGGGGTGGTGGCCACGGCCTGATCGTCGGCGTCGCGGGGCAGCAGCACCCCGAACCGCCGCCAGGCCAGATGCACCAGCCCCGAGCAGTCGATGCCGTGCGCGGAGAGACCGCCCCAGATGTAGACCACGTCCAGCAGGCGCTGTGCCACCGCGAGCGCCTGCGCGGCGGCTGGCGACGCGACCGCCGACGACACCAGGTGACGGTCGGGCAGCCAGAGCGGGGCGGCCCGACCGGGAACGTGCACCGGCCGCCAGTCGTCGAGCGCGGGGCCGGCCGGGACGAGCCGGGTGCCGACGACGACGCCGGGCAGCACCACCGGCCCGTTCGGGGCGGCGTGCAGCCCGGTGACCGTGGCGTCCACCACCAGCGGGTGGTCGATGCCGGTGTGGGTCGGGTCGAGAACGGCCAACTGCTCGGCGGGAAGCCAACCCGGGTAGCCGCGGGGATCCAGCTTGGCGGCTGGTTGTTCGACGGCGACGACCCGGGCCCAGCCGTCCGGGCGTAGCTCACTGACGAGGACCCGTTCGCCGAGCAGGAGTTGGCTCAGCACGCAGTCGCCGACCTGCTGGTCGGTGTCCATCCCGGAGACCCAGGTCGGGATGTCGGCGCGGGCGGTCAGCGCCGGACGGTCGACCGCGCGGACGGCCTCGGGGGAGGTCCACAGCGTCGCCACGGCGACCCGGACGACGGCCTCGCGGCCCGGTTGCAGCTCCACGTCAACCCCCAGATCGTGTCGGCTGTCCAGGGAAACCCTATGAAAGAAACCGACGGCCATCAACCATGGGCCTGCACTTTTGCTTCAGCGAGGCCGGAGATGCCCAGGCCAGGGGCATCCGGCAGCACCACCGTCGCCCCGTCGTAGCGAATGCCGCCCTGCACCGGTGACCAGGCCAGCCACCAGGCGGCGTCCAGGTCGGAGACCGCTGTGGTGCCGTACGCGGCGACCAGGCTCGCGGCCGCCCCGATGCCGACCTGGCTCTCCATCATCGAGCCGACCACAGTGCCGAGGCCGTGCGCGGAGGCCAGGTCGAGGAGGGTGCGGGCCGGGTGCAGTCCACCGCACTTGGCCAGTTTGACGTTGACCAGGTCGGCGGCCCGGCGGCGGATCACCTCCACCAGGTCACGCACCCCGAAGACCGCCTCGTCTGCCAGGATCGGCACGGACACCCGGTCGCTGACCCAGGCCAGCCCGTCCAGGTCCCAGCGGGCCACCGGCTGCTCGACCAACTCCACGTCGAGCCCGGCGTCCTCGATGCCGCGGATCACCCGGACCGCCTCCCGGGGCGTCCAGCCCTGGTTGGCGTCCAGCCGGATCCGGGTGCCGGGGCCGACGGCCGCCCGTACCGCGCGAACCCGGTCCAGGTCACCGGCCGCGTCGGTGCCGACCTTCAACTTGAGCACGCCGAAGCCGTCGGCCTGGCGCTGCCGTGCCGCGGTCGCCAGGTCCACAGCGTCGCCTGCCGCCAGCGTGACGTCCGTCGGGACCCGCAGCGTGGTGCCCCCGAGCAACCGCACCAGGGGTACGCCCAGTCGCCGCGCGACGAGGTCGTGCAGGGCGACGTCCACCGCCGCCTTCGCGGCCTCGTTGCCGACCACGGCGCGCTGCACCTCGGCGCACCTGGCCACCAGGTCGTCCGGGTCACGGCCGATCAGCCGTGGGCCGAGCAGCTCGCGGACGCACGCCTGCGCGCCGGCGACCGACGCGCCGGTGACCTGCCAGACCTGCGGCGCCTCACCGAAGCCGGACCGGCCGTCGCTGTCGACGAGTTCGACGACCAGAGTGTCCACTGTGGTAGTGCGACGTAGCGCGGTGACGAACGGGGTGTGTAAGGGAGCGGAAACCCGGTGGGTGCGTACCGCCGAGATCGTCATGTCAGGCACCCTATACGGAGGTTCACCTTCGGAGGGGAGACCGCATGACCGGGCAGGGCTGGGAGCTGGTGGGTGCGCCGAACGCGCGTGACCTGGGCGGGCTCGTCGGCGCGGACGGGCGGAGGGTCCGGGTCGGCCAGTTGATCCGCACTCCGGCGCTGGGTCGGCTGACCGACGAGGACCTGCCGGTGCTGGCGAAGCTGGGGCCCGCGTGCGTGGTGGATCTGCGCGACGCCTCGGAGATCGCGGTCGCGCCGGAGGACCGCTTCGTCGGTGAGCCACGGGTGGTGCGCCTGCCGGTGCACGACGCGGAGCACCCCGTCTTCACGTACGTCTCCGCGGTGCTGCTCGGACACGACCTGAACGCGTACGCCGAGCTGGCCCGGCAGGGCACGGCGGGGGCGATGGAGGCGATCTACCGCTGGTTCGTCACCGGTGAGTCGGCGCGGGTCGGTTTCGCCGAGGCGGTGCGGCTGGCGTCCCGCCCGGAGAATCTGCCGCTGCTCTACCACTGCTCCGCCGGCAAGGACCGCACCGGTTGGCTGACCGTCATCCTGTTGACGGCGCTCGGGGTGGACGAGGCGGCCGTTCGCGCCGACTACCTGCGCAACAACGAGCTGACCGACAGCCTGCGAGCGGTGATCGTCGAGGCGATGCGTCGGCGGAATCCCGAGCTGGACGTCGACGCGGTGGTGCCGGTGCTGGAGGTCCGCGCCGAGTATCTCGATGCCGGTTACGCCGAGGTGCGTCGGGTGCACGGCTCGTTCGACGCGTACCTGCGCGACGGGCTGGGGCTCACCGACTCCGACCTCAGGGCGTTGCGGGCGCAGTTGCTGGAGTGACCGGCGCGTCGGTGGGTGTGCCGGTGCGGGCGGCGCAGCCGGTGACGATCAGTGCCTGGCCGGCGGCGTAGGTCGCCATGACCAGCACCGGCGCGCCGGGTGGTTGGGCCACCTCGGCCACCCCGGCGGCGATCAGCAGGTCGGAGCCGAGGAAGAGCGCCGCGCCGACACCGACCCGCCAGCCCTGGGTGGCGGCGGTGCTGGCCATGGCGGCCAGCGCAATCGCGTAACCGGCCACCGGTACGGCCAGCCCGGCATCGGAGAGCCCCGCCCACATCCAGGTCAGCGCGATGACGGTCAGCGCCGCGTACCCCAGGGGAACGGCGACCAGCGGCGTGCGGCGCAGCGCGGTCGCGGCGCCGCGTCGGGTGAAGGCCGCGAGGTAGCAGAGGTGCGTGCCGAGGAAGCAGGCCATGCCGGCGAGGAACCAGCCGGTGCCGTCGATCATCAGGGCGATGTCGCCGCCGGTGGCGAAGGCCAGCGCGGCGAGCAGCAGCCGGTCCGGTCGGGCCGCGCGTTCGGCGCTGACCCGCCAGAGGTACGCGGCCAGCAGCGGCATCAGCAGCGGCTTGGTGAGCAGGAAGGCCAGGCCGCCGCCGGTGGCGTTGGCCAGCAGGTTCGCGGCCGTCACGACGAGGAAGGCGATCAGCACGGTGCGACTGCGGGGCATCGGCGGCTCCGGGGTGGGGGTGCGAGCAGCGTAGCCGTAGTCGGCGGTGCTGGCATCGCCGCCGAGGCTGTCGGGTCAGAGGTGGTGGCGGGCGGCCCAGACCTGCGCCGAGATGTGCGCGAGCAGCAGGCAGGCGTCGTCCTCCACCTGGTCGTCGCCGCCGGCCAGGTCGGTGGTGGTGCAGACGGCGATCAGGTATGGCGGGGCGTCGTCGGGCAGCACCACGCCGGCGGCGTGGCGGACGCCGCGTACCCAACCGTTCTTGTGCGCGATGCGGGTGCCAGTGGGCAGGCCGGCGGCGAGGTCCTCGCGGTGTTCCTGGGCGAGCAGGACGTCCAGCATGGCGGTGCAGGCCGCCGGTGAGGCGAGTGGGCCGGGGGTGTCGGCCCCGGTGGCCAGTGCGCCGAGCAGGGCGGCCAGGTCGGCGGCGGTGACCGTGTTGGTGATGCCGGCCTCGCGGGCGGCGAAGTCCTCGATGCCGCGGCCGGTGACGCTGTTGCGGGCACCGGCGAGCGCCCAGACCTCGGCGACCGCGGGCAGCCCGACGTGGCCGAGGACGAGGTTGGTGGCGAGGTTGCTGGAGCGCACGATCATGCGGTCGGCCAGCCAGCGCAGCGTCGCGGTGCCGCCGATGCGGTCCCAGACCGCGTCGTCGTTGTCGTAGGGCTGCGCGTTGGCGAAGCGGGGTGCGCCGGGCTGGGCGGAGTCGAAGTCGTTGACGACCGGGACCGGGGCGTCCAGGTCCAGGGTGCCGGCCTCGGCGGCGCGGTGCAGCGCGGCGAGCACCGCCACCTTCATGGTGCTCGCGGCGTAGTGGCCGGCGTCCGCGTGGCGGGTCCAGGTCGGCGGCGCGTCGAGGCGCCCCACGTACGCGGAGACGGTGCCGGGCACCCCGTCCAGGTGGGCGTCGAGATCATCCCAGGTCATGCCGGTGACCGTAGCGGATCAAGCGGGGGTGGGCTCGCGTACCCGTCGGGGGAAAGACGACGGGCGCGCCGGCCGCAAGCGGCCGACGCGCCCGGTGTCGGGTGCTGGTGAGATCAGCCGGCGTGCTTGCGGCGGGCGGTGGCCCGGCCCCGCAGCTGCTGGTCGAGCACCACCTTGCGGATGCGCACCGTGGCCGGGGTGACCTCGACGCACTCGTCCTCGCGGCAGAACTCCAGCGCCTGCTCCAGGGTGAGCTTGCGCGGCGGGACCAGCTTCTCGGTCTCGTCGGAGGTCGACTGCCGCATGTTGGTGAGCTTCTTCTCCTTGGTGATGTTGACGTCCATGTCGTCGGAGCGGGAGTTCTCCCCGACGATCATGCCCTCGTACACCTCGGTGGTCGGCTCGACGAAGAGCTGACCGCGCTCCTGCAGGTTGGTCATCGCGAAGGCGGTGACCGTGCCGGCCCGGTCGGCGACCAGCGAGCCGTTGTTACGGGTACGCAGCTCGCCGAACCACGGCTCGTAGGACTCGAAGACGTGGTGCAGGATGCCGGTGCCCCGGGTGTCGGTGAGGAACTCGGTGCGGAAGCCGATCAGGCCACGCGCCGGCACCAGCCACTCCATCCGGATCCAGCCGGTGCCGTGGTTGACCAGCTGCTCCATCCGGCCCTTGCGGGTAGCGAGGAGCTGGGTGATCGCGCCCAGGTATTCCTCCGGGGCGTCGATGGTCAGCCGCTCGACCGGCTCGCAGGTCTTGCCGTCGATCACCCGGGTGACCACCTGCGGCTTGCCGACGGTCAGCTCGTAGCTCTCCCGGCGCATCTGCTCGACCAGGATGGCCAGCGCCAGCTCACCGCGGCCCTGCACCTCCCAGGCGTCCGGCCGCTCGGTGGGCAGGACCCGCAGGGACACGTTGCCGATCAGCTCCTTGTCGAGCCGGTCCTTGACCATCCGCGCGGTGACCTTGGCGCCCTTGACCCGGCCGACCAGCGGCGAGGTGTTGGTGCCGATGGTCATCGAGATGGCCGGCTCGTCGACGGTGATCAGCGGCAGCGCGACAGGGTTCTCGACGTCGGCGAGGGTCTCACCGATCATGATCTCCGGGATGCCGGCGACGGCGATGATGTCGCCCGGGCCGGCGGTCTCGGCCGACGTGCGCTCCAGGCCCTCGGTCATCAGCATCTCGGAGATGCGGACCCGCTGGGTGCTGCCGTCGGTGCGGCACCAGGCCACCGTCTGACCCTTGTTGATGGTGCCCTGGCGGACCCGGCACAGCGCGAGCCGGCCGAGGAACGGCGAGGCGTCCAGGTTGGTGACGTGCGCCTGCAACGGCGCGCCGTCCTCGTACGAGGGTGCCGGGATGGTGTCCAGCAGGGTGCGGAACAGCGGCTCCAGGGAGGTGCTGTCGTCGGGCACCGAGCCGTCGGCGGGCTGGGTCAGCGAGGCGACGCCGTCGCGGGCGCAGGCGTAGACGATCGGGAAGTCGATCTGCTCCTCGTCGGCGTCCAGGTCGAGGAAGAGCTCGTAGGTGTCGTCCACGACCTCCTTGATCCGGGCATCCGGACGGTCCACCTTGTTGATCACCAGGATGATCGGCATCCGGGCCCGCAGCGCCTTGCGCAGCACGAAACGGGTCTGCGGCAGCGGGCCCTCACTGGCGTCGACGAGCAGCACCACACCGTCGACCATGGTCAGGCCGCGCTCCACCTCGCCACCGAAGTCGGCGTGGCCGGGGGTGTCGATGATGTTGATGGTGACCGGGTCGGAGCCGTCCGCCGGCAGGTACCGCACACCGGTGTTCTTGGCCAGGATCGTGATGCCTTTTTCCCGCTCCAGGTCACCGGAGTCCATCACCCGCTCGGTGTTCTCGCCGCGTGCGCCGTACGCGCCGGCCTGCCGCAACATGGCATCGACCAGGGTGGTCTTGCCGTGGTCGACGTGAGCGATGATGGCGACGTTGCGGAGGTCGGTGCGAAGCTGCATACCCTCTATCCTTCCGCCTGCGCTCGCGCAGGCTGCGTCGGGGTCACCCCCAGGTGCCCCTGATCTATGGTGAAACCGCTGTGCCGGTGGTTCCCCCGGCTGGCATGCTGGCTCCCGTGTCCTGGGGGCCTGAGTGCACGACCTGCTGACCTGGGTGCAGGGTCTGCCCACCCTGTGGATCTACCTGGTCGCCGCGCTGATCGTGGCGGGCGAGACCGCGGTGATCTTCGGCCTGCTCGTGCCGGGTGAGGCTACCCTGCTGCTCGTCGGCTTCCTCACCTACAACGGTACCTTGCGGCTCGGGCCGGCGTTGCTCGCGATGATCGTCGCGGCGGTCCTCGGCGATGGGCTGGCCTTTCGGGCCGGACGGCGGTACGGCTCCCGGCTGCGCGCCGGGCTGGGTCACCGGGTCGGGCCGCAGCGGTGGGCCCGCGCCGACGCCATGCTGGCGCGCCTGGGTGGGCGGGGGGTGTTCGCCGCCCGATGGGTGGCTTTCGCCCGGACCCTGGTGCCCCGGCTGGCCGGTGCGGCCGGTATGCCGTACCGGCGGTTCGCCCTCTGGAACCTGGCCGGGGTGGTGACCTGGGTGGGCGGCTCGGTGCTGCTCGGTCACCTCGCCGGTGAGTCGTACGACACCGTCTCCCGGCTTCTGGGCCGGGCCACCGGGGTGGCGTTCCTGCTGCTGGCCGGCCTGGTGGGTGTGGTGCTCGTGGGTCGGTGGCTCGGCCGCAACCCCGACCCGGCGCGCGCGCTGCTGTCCCGGGCCGGCGCGCTGCCCCCGGTGCGGTGGCTCACCGCCCGCTACGGGGTGCTGTTCTTCCTGGTGGCCATGCGGATCGGCCCGGCCTGGACGCTGCTGCTCAATCTGGCCGCCGGGTTGCTGCTCCTGTTCGCCGCCGGGCTCGCCATCGCCGGTCTGCTCGCGCTGGCGGTCCGCAACAGTGGTCTGGCCGCGCTGGACGGCGCCGTCGCGGGGTGGTTCGCGGCTCGGCGCACCCCGGACGCCGCCGACGCCACACTGGTCCTGGTGTCGGTGGTACGCGGGTCGGTGCTGATCCTGTTGGTGGCGCTGGTGGCGGCGGTGCTGGCGTGGCGCAACCGACCCTGGCGGGCGGATCTGCTCAGCGTGGTCGGTACGGCGGGCGCGTTCGTGCCGCTTGTGGTGCTGGCCGTGGTGGCCGAACTGACCGGCCCGCACGGGACCGCCCCGGGCGGCGGTGAGGTGGCTGCGCTCTCCACCCAGAGCGCCGTGGTCGCGGCGAGTTTCTGCACCCTGGCGTGGCTGGTGTCGCGCAGCGCCCGCTGGCCGGTGGCGGTGGCTGCCTGGACCGCCGCCGCGGCGGGGGTGCTCGGGATCGGCGGCGCGCGGCTCTATCTCGGGCTGGAGACGGCGAGCGGGACGGCCGCGGCGGTGCTGCTCGGGGTGCTCTGGACCGTGGTGTTCATGGTCGCCTGGGCGACCCGGGACCGGGCGGTGGGCAAGGGTCAGCCCCCGGTGGACCAGGCCCCCCGGCGGCCGTCGCAGGGGCAACGCCGCCCGGTCGAACCTTGTTAGGGTGCGGCGACAATCACACGGGGGAGGCATCGGCATGGTTCGACGTACCGATCGGCTGGGCGCCGCAGTGCTCGCCGGGCTTCTGCTGGCGGGCGCGCTCGTCGGCTGCGCCGCCAAGGGGGAGAGCCCATCGGGCGTGGCCGCGCCGGTCGCCATCACCGACGGGCCGACCGATGCCCCGTCCGACGAGGTCGACGGGGAGCCGAGCCCGTCGGTGAGCGCCGTGGAGTCGATGGGTTCCGCGCCGAGTCGGAGCGCTACCCCGAAGCCGAAGACGACGAAGAAGCCGACCCGGGCGGCGCCGAAGCCGCGCCCGGTGCCGAAGCCGCCCACCGAGACCGAGGTCCCACCGGCGCCGCCGAAGCCGGCGCCGAGTTCCTGCAAGCCGACCTACAAGGGCAGCCAGGCGAGCCGGTCCGAGGTGAAGGCGGCGCTGACCGACGCGGCGAGCCGTACCTACTGGCCGGTGTCGGCACCGGACATCAAGATCCCGCTCAACCTGCTCAAGGCCACCGCGTGGCAGGAGAGCGGCTGGCAGTCCAACATCTACGCCTGCGACGGTGGGGTCGGGCTGTTGCAGGTGATGCCGGACACCGCGACGTGGATGAACCAGCGGTTCGAGAAGAGCTACAAGATCGACGCGTACCAGGACAACGCCTACCTCGGCGCCACCTACCTGGCCTGGGCGACGAAGTACATCGGCGACATGTACTTCGAGTCCGACTTCCGGCTCGACCCGGCACTGTGCACCAGCGAGCTGAATTCCTGCCTGCTCAACGCCGTCATCGCCGCGTACAACTTCGGGCACGGTGCGGTGGCTCAGGAGGGGAAGCCGCTGACCATCCCCAACCCGTCGTACGTGCGCAACGTGCGGGCACTGATGAACGAGTGCGTCTGCCTGGCGTACTGACCCTCGTCGGGGCCGTGGCGGATTCGCCGCGGCCCCGACGGGTCGGTCAGTCGTGTGTGGCGACCGGCTCGGGCGAGCGCGGGGTGGCCCCCTGCACCGGGTCGGGCGTGATGCGGCCGGGCCACCAGAAGCGGTCGCCGAGCAGGAACGCCAGCGCCGGCACCAGGACCGTACGGACCAGCAGGGTGTCGAGCAGCACACCGATGCAGACGATGATCCCGATCTGGGTCAGGGTGATCAGCGGCAGCACACCGAGCACGGCGAAGACCGCGGCCAGCAGCACTCCGGCGCTGGTGATCACACCGCCGGTCACCCGCAGGGCGGACAGCATCCCGGCGCGGGTGCCGGCGCTGCGGGCGTCCTCCCGGGCCCGGGTGACCAGGAAGATGTTGTAGTCCACCCCGAGCGCCACCAGGAACACGAAGGCGAGCAGCAGCACACCGCTGTCCAGCGCCGGGAAGCCCAGCACGTGGTCGAAGAGCAGCCAGGCCGCGCCGAGGCTGGCGAAGTACGAGGCGATCACGGTGAGCACCAGCAGCAGCGGCGCGAGCAGACCGCGCAGCAGCAGCACGAGCACACCGCCGACCAGCAGCAGGATGATCGGCAGGATGAGCCGCAGGTCCCGGTCGTTGGCCTCGTCGGAGTCGTACGTGGCGGCCACGGAGCCACCGACGATCGCCCCGGACGGGGCGTCGGCACCGGCGGCGGCCGGCGGCGCGGAGTCGGGAACGGCGGCGACCGCCGCGCGCAGCGCCTCGATCGCGCGGTCCGAGGCGGTGGTGCCGGGTTCGGCGTCGAGGACCACGTCGACCTGGGCGACGGCCGCGCCGGCGTCGCCGGGGCGTGCCGAGGCGACACCGGGTACCGCTGTGGCGGCGTCGGTGACCGCCCGCACCGCCGCCGGGGTGGTGATCACGGCGACGGGCTGGGTGCTGCCGGCGGGGAAGGCCCTGGCCAGGGTCTGTGCGCCGGTCACCGCCTCGGGCTCGGCCCGGAACTGTTCGGTCTCGGACAGGCCGGTACGGATGCCGAGCCCACCCAGCGCCAGGCCGCCGAGCAGCACAGTGGCCAGCGTCGCGACCACCACCGGGCGGCGTTGCACGGCGGCGCCGAGTCGACCCCAGAGCCGACCCTCACGTACCGGGCCGCCGACCCGGGGCACGAACGGCCAGAACAGGCCGCGACCGAAGAGCACCAGCACGGCGGGGAGCACGAACAGGGCCGAGAGCATGGCGAAGACCACACCGGTGGCGCAGGCCACGGCCAGTGCCCGGTTGGTTTCCTGCTCGCTGAGCAGCAGGGTGAGCACGCCGAGCACGACGGTGCCGCCGCTGGCGAGGATCGGCTCCGCGGTGCGGCGCAACGCGGCGCGCATCGCCGCGAACCGGTCCTCCTCGCGGCGCAGCTCCTCCCGGTAGCGGGCGATGAGCAGCAGCGCGTAGTCGGTGGCGGCGCCGAAGACCAGCACGCTGGCGATGCCGGTGACCTGACCCTGCTGGAGGTTGATGCCGACACCCGGCACGATGACGTCCACCGCGCGCAGGGTGAGCTGCTCGGTGGCGGCGACCACGACCAGCGGCACGATCCACAGGAACGGGCTGCGGTAGGTGATCAGCAGCAGCAGCGCGACCACGGCGGCGGTCACCACGAGCAGGGTGACGTCGGCGCCGTCGAACACCGAGGAGAGGTCGGCGGTGAACGCCGGGGAGCCGGTCACCTCGGCGGTCAGCCCGTCGGGCAGGTCCGCGAGGGTGGCGCGCAGCTGGGTCACCGCGTCGGTGACGACCTCCTGCCCGCCGGCGGTGTCCAGCGGTACGGCGACCAGGGCCACCGCGCCGTCCGGGGAGACCTGGGCGGGGCTGACCTGCCCACCCACCGCGAAGCGGCGCAGGTCGTCGGCGCGAGCGCCGACGGTCGCCCGGTCGGTTTCGCTCAGCGCGCCGCCGTCACCGCGACTGATCACCACGATGGCCGGCTGCACGTCGCTGGAGGGCAGCTGATCCTGCAGGCGTTGCACCTGGGTCGACTGCCACTGCACGGACAGGCCGGTGGCGGAGACCGGTGCCGGGTTGTCCGGCTGGGGTGTCCCGAAGACGGCAGCGCCCACGACGATCGCGGCGGCCACTGTGAGCCAGGCGGCCAGCCGGCCACGAGCGACTCTGGTGAACACAGACATCAGATGACCTCAAGGTCTTTCGGAAGTCGAGTATCTTGATAGCCGAGATTATCCGGGGCTGTTCTATGCTGCAACCCGGGGGATCAACGACGGGAAGAAGCGGCGCGAGGTGGCGACTCACGGCATGTACCGACGGCGCGACACGCGCCGCGAGCAGCTGGCCGCGGAGATCACCAACAACCTCCGGCGGTACACGGCGGACGCCCAGCAGGTCGGCCACGCCTTCGCCAACCTGCACGGCCTCAACCCGACCGACCTGCAGGCGTTGATCGCGGTGATGGACGCCGAGCTGCTCGGTGACCCGATCACCCCCGGCCGTCTCGGCGAGCAGCTGAACCTCTCCTCCGGCTCGGTCACGGCCCTGATCGACAGGCTGGAACGGGCCGGGCACATCCGCCGCGACCGGGACACCGTCGACCGGCGCAAGGTGCTGCTGCACTACGCCGATCAGGGTGCCACGCTGGCCATGGAGTTCTTCCGGCCGCTGGGCGCCCGTACCGACACGGTGATGGCCCGCTTCAGCGAGGACGAGCTGGAGGTGGTGCACCGGTTCATGGAGGAGATGAGCGAGTCGCTGCGCGGGCACCGCGACGCGGTGCGCGCCACCCGGCCGGAGTCACCCCGCCGCCCGACGGGCTGACCGGTGCCGCACCTCGTCACCCGCCTCGCCAGCGCCGCGCTGCGCCTAACCCCGACCCGCCCCGGCCGGGTGCGGGTCAGCCGTGACCTCGCGGTGCGGGCCCGCGACGGCGTGGTGCTGCGCACCGACCACTACGCCCCGGCCGTCCGCGGTGCGCCGACCGTGCTGATCCGCACCCCCTATGGGCGGGGTGGGCCGCTGCGGCTGCTCGGTCGGCTGCTCGCCGCCCGGGGTCGACATGCGGTGATCCAGTCGTGCCGGGGCACCGGCGGCTCCGGTGGAACGTTCGCCCCGCTGGTGCACGAGCGCGACGACGGCGCGGACACGCTGGACTGGCTGCGTCGCCAGCCCTGGTGGTCCGGGCAGCTCGGCATGTTCGGGGTCAGCTACCAGGGCTTCGCCCAGTGGGCCCTGGCCGCCGACGCCGACGAGGAGCTGCGCGCCATGGTCGCGGTGGTGACCGCCTCGGCCACCCGCGACTCGACGTACGCGGGGGAGTCCTTCGCCCTGGACACCGTGCTGACCTGGGCGGAGCTGCTGCACGCGCAGACCGTGCCGTGGCTGGCCCGGCAGTGGGAACTCAAGCGCGGGCAACCCCGGCTGGCCGCCGCGCTGGAGCACCTCCCGCTGGCCGAGGCCGACCGGGTGGCCACCGGCGTGACCATCCCGTTCTTCCAGGAGTGGCTACGCCACCACACACCGCAGGCCGCGTACTGGCGGACCCGGGTCTTCGCCGACCAGGTCGCGAAGGTGCGGGCGCCGGTGGTCATGGTCACCGGTTGGCACGACATCTTCCTGCCCGCCCAACTCGACGACCACGCCGTGCTGCGCGCCGCCGGCACACCGCCGCGCCTGGTCATCGGCCCATGGACGCACGGCAGCCCTGGACTGTTCGTGGGCGCGCTGCGCGAGGGGTTGGCCTGGCTCGACGAGCATCTGCCGGCCACCACCCGATCGCGCGGCCCGGCGGGACCAGCCCGGCCGCCCGTGCGCATCCACGTCGGCGGCGCCGGTGGCGGCTGGCGGGACCTGCCGGACTGGCCACCCCCGGCGGTCCAGACCGCCTGGCACCTGCAACCCGGTGGCGCGCTGGCGGCACGCCCACCTGTCGTGTCGACACCGGACGCGCTCCGCTACGACCCCGCCGACCCCACCCCGTCGCTCGGTGGTCCACTGCTCGTCGCCCAACGGGCCGGCCCGGTCGACAACCGGCGTGTCGAGGCCCGCCCCGACGTGCTGACCTACACCAGCGCCCCGCTGGCCGCGCCGGTCGAGGTGATCGGCCCGGTCCGCGCCGAGATCCACCTGCGCAGCGATCTGCCCTACCTGGACGTGTTCGTTCGTCTGTGCGACGTGGACCGCCGGGGTCGCTCGTGGAACGTGTGCGACGGTCTGGTGCGGGTCACGCCCGAGCGCTTCCCGGCCGACCCTTCCGGGGCGCTGCGGATTCCGGTGCCGCTCTGGCCGACCGCGTACCGCTTCGCCGCCGGGCACCGACTGCGGGTGCAGGTCTCCGGCGGCGCCCATCCACGGTGGGCGCGCAACCCCGGCACCGGAGAGCCGCTCGGCACGGCGGTGACGCTGCGTGCCGGTTGGCGGCAGGTTCTGCACGACCCGGCGCACCCCTCGGCGCTGCTGCTGCCGATCGTCCACTCTGCCCCGCACCAACCTCCAATCTGAACAGACCCCTCCTGAGCTGGGCGTTTACCGAAAATGCGGGCTATGGTGGAGTCAACGCCCGGCGCCGTGCACCAGTAGGCCGGGCTCGCCCGAAGCCCAGCACCGCGTACGCGGTGTGACGTCGTGCCCGGTCCCCGCCTCTCGGAAAGGGGGACCCCATGACCCGGGCCCCGGCTAACCTTCTGGCCGTCCGAAGTCTGCTCCTCACTCACCTCGACAACGCTCCCGGGCCCGACGACCTGGATCCGGGCGAGGTCGGCATCGTCGGTGACTCGTCCCACCGGGGCGGCTACCACTGCGGATCGGACCGGGTGGTCCCCAACGACTACTCGGTGGTCGAGTCGCCTCGGGACCGGGCCGGGCTGACCCTCGACGCGGCGGCACTGGACGTCGGACAGTTCGATGTCCGTTCCGGTGGCCGATCGAACACCCTGCCCAGCTTCTCGGTCTGGTGCGTGGCGCAGTGCGCCGCGAACGCGGCCGACACCCGGGACATCCGGGAGATCATCTACAGCCCCGACGGCAGCACTGTGAAGCGGTGGGATCGCCTCGGCAAGCGCACCACCGGCGACAGCTCACACCGTTGGCACACCCACTTCAGCTTCTTTCGCGACGCCATCAAGGCGGGCCGCGACCAGCGGCCCCTGTTCCGCCGCTACCTCAGTTCCATCGGACTCCTGGAGGACGACGACATGACCCCCGAAGAGCACAACTGGCTGGCCACCGTCCACAAGAACCTAACCGTCCTGGACGGTCGCAACCCGATCGGGCAGATCTACACCCGGATGGCGATGGGTGAGGACGCCACCGTTCCGAACTTCAGGTCGGCCCACCCGACCCTGAAGTCGCTCGGTTTGCAGGTCACCGCCCTGCAGGCCGCACTGACGGAGTTGTCCAACCGGGACTTCACCGACGAGGAGGCGATCATCCAGGGCGTGCTGGCCGGGCTGACCCCGGAGGAGATCGCTGCCGCGATCCCGCCCACGATCGCCAAGCAGGTGGCCGACGAGTTGGCCCGCCGGCTCGTCGCCTGAGCGAGGGGCGGTTCGTAGCCGCCGGGCCGCCCCTCTTGACGCAATCCGCAACGACTGTTGGGCAATAAGTGTTGCGCAACAGTTGTTGCGGATGTCAGGCTGTCGACATGAACAGCCCCGACGTACGCCAGATCACCGACTCCCGGGTGTTGGCCGCCATGTCCCACCCGCTGCGCCGCCGGCTGATGGACGTGTTCAAGGTCCACGGGCCCTCCACCGTCGGGCTGCTCGCCGAGCGCACCGACCAGGCCCCCGCGAACGTCAGCCACCACCTCAAGGTCCTCGCCGCCGCCGACCTGGTCGCCGAGGCGCCCGAATTGGCCCGGGACCGGCGCGAGCGGTGGTGGCGCCTGGTGACCCGGGGGTTGCGCTGGTCCAACGCCGACTTCGACGCCGACCCGGCCTCCCGCGCGGTCGCCGACGCCGCCACCTCGCTCAACCTCGACCGGCACGTCGCGCTGGCCCGGGCCTGGCACGCCGCCGACGAGGCCGAGCAGGCATCCTGGCGCGACGCCGCGTTCTCCACCGACCACTGGCTGCGCCTCACGCCCGAGGAACTGGCCGAGTTGAGCCGCGAGATGATCGGCATCCTCTCGCGCTGGGCCAACCGGGACCTGCCCGACGACGACGCGGAGCGCCGACCGGTCTTCGTGTTCGTCCACGGCGTGCCGGCGCGACCGTGACCGCCGCCACCCGCGGCGACCCGACCCCCGTGCGCCATGCCGGCGGGCTGCTGCGGCACCGCGACTTCCGGCTGCTCTGGACCGGCCAGACGGTCAGCAGCATCGGCAGCAACGTCACCACCGTCGCGCTTCCGCTGGTCGCGGTCGCCGTCCTGGACGCCGGCACCTTCCAGGTGGCGGTGCTCACGGCCGCGGCCTGGCTGCCCTGGCTGCTGATCGGCCTGCCGGCTGGCGCGTGGGTGGACCGGCTGCCCCGCCGACCCGTGATGGTTGCGTGCGACCTGTTCCGCGCGCTGCTCTTCCTCAGCGTGCCGCTCGCCGCCGCGCTCGACCGGCTCACCGTCTGGCACCTGCTCCTGGTGGCGCTCAGCGCCGGCGTCGCCCGTGTCTTCTTCGAAACAGCCGACCAGGTGTACCTGCCGGTGCTGCTGCGACCCGAGCAACTGCCGGAGGGCAACGCGAAGCTGCACGCCGCCCAGACGGCGAGCTATGTCGTCGGTCCCGGCGTCGCAGGTCTGATCGCCCAGCTCATCGGTGCGGTCACCGCTCTGCTGCTGGACGCGATCAGCTTTCTGGTCTCCGCTGTGTGCCTGCTGCGGATCCGCACCGTCGAACCGCGCGTTCGCCGAGTGGACCAGTCCCGGTCACTGCGCCGCGATATCGCCGAGGGGCTGCGCTTCGTCGCCCGAGACCCGTACCTGCGGGTGCTGACGGTCTTCGGCGCGGCCAGCAACATCGGCCTGACCGGTTACCAGGCCGTCCTGGTGGTCTTCCTGGTACGTGAGTTGCGTCTCGAACCGGGCCTGGTGGGTGGGCTCGTCGGTGTGATGAGCGCCGGCGGGATCATCGGCGCGCTGCTCGCCACCACTGTGGCCCGGCGCTGCGGCACCGCACGGGCAGTGCTGATCGCGGCGGCGCTCACCGGCCCGCCCGCGCTGCTCATCCCGCTCGCCGCACCCGGCGTCGGGCTGGCCTGGCCAGCCCTCGGCGGCCTGCTGATCGGCCTCGGGGTGGCCATCGGCAACGTGGTCAAGGGTGCCTTCCGGCAGACCTACACGCCGCACCACCTGCTGGGCCGAGTGACGGTGAGCATGCATCTGCTCAACTACGGCACGATCCCGCTGGCGGCCGTGCTGGCCGGTGCCATCGGCGCACGTTACGGCGTCGAGACGGCAATTGTCGTGATGACCGCCTGGCTGGCGCTCACCCCGTTGATTCTGTTGGTAGGGCCAATCCGGAGGCGGCGGGACCTGCCCGCCGCCCCGGCGGCGTCTTGAGTGCGCTGCGACGGCGGCCGGAGACCGGCCGCCGTCACCGGCACGGAGCTACATCGGGCGGACGTTGTCCGCCTGCGGACCCTTCTGCCCCTGGGTCACCTCGAACTCGACCTTCTGGCCCTCGTTGAGCTCCCGGTAGCCGCTCGAAGCGATGGCGGAGTAGTGGACGAACACGTCCGGCCCTCCACCGTCCTGCTCGATGAAGCCGAAGCCCTTTTCCGAGTTGAACCACTTAACCGTGCCGGTTGCCATGCATCTCTCCCTGTTCAAAGCGGCTGACCCTCGGCCTCTGGCCGATGATCGCCCGTACCTGTTCGACAGTAACGGGCAAAACCCCGATCCGCTGGCCGAAGTGCCGTAGGTATTTAACTGAACTCGGGTGAACTCCGCGCGGCGGCATGTGAAACCCGCCCCGACCAACCGCCGCTGCGGCATGCTTGCGCCGATGAGAGATGCCGCAGTCGACGCGCTGACCGAGCTGGAACGCGAGATCCACGCGCCCGGTGCGGGTCTGGACCGGCTCCGGTTGATGCCCACCCCGTTCGTCCCCGAGGTGCGGCTGCACCTGGCCGAGGACGCGATCGTCTGGTGGGCCCGGATGGAGGCCGCCGCCGGACATGCGCTGCCGGCGCCGTACTGGGCGTCCGCCTGGGCCGGGGGACAGGCCCTGGCCCGCCACCTCCTGGACCACCCGGAGCTGGCCGCCGGTCGCCGGGTGCTCGACCTCGCCGCCGGATCCGGGCTGGTAGCCATCGCCGCCGCGCTCGCCGGCGCCGCGGAGGTGATCGCCAACGACATCGACCCGTACGCCGTCGCCGCCGTCACCCTCAACGCGCGGGCCAACCACGTCTCCGTCGACGCGACCGGGGACGACCTGCTCGACAGCACCGAAGCGAAGGTCGACCTGGTCGTCGCCGGAGACGTCTTCTACGACCGCGCGATGGCCGACCGGATGCTGCCCTTCCTGCAGCGGGCCGCCGCCGCAGGTGCCGACGTGCTGGTCGGCGACCCCGGCCGCGGGCACCTGCCGACGGACCGCCTGACCGTGCTGGCCGACTACCCGGTACCCACCACCGAACCGTCGGTCGACTCGTCGCTACGCCACGTGCAGGTGCTGCGCCCCGACTGAGGCGCACCCCCGACTCAGGGGCGACCCCGAGGCGGATACCAGGGGTCACTGGGGGCTACGACCGGAGGTCCGAAGTGGCGCCACGGCCATAGCGTCGACGCATGACGCAATGGCTGGCCCAGATCGGAGAACTACCGGTTCTGCTGCTGATGGGCGCGCTCGGGCTCGTCATGCTCTTCGACGCCGTACCCCTGCTGGGTGTCCTGGTCCCCGGCGACGTCGCGATCCTCGCCGCCGTCGGCGTCGGCCGCCCGAGCACCGGGCTGGCCACCTTCACCGCGGTGCTGATCGGTTGCCTGGCCGGCTGGTCACTGAGCTTCCTGGTCGGCCGTCGCTACTCCGACCGACTGCGCGACAGCCGCATCGGTGGCTGGATCGGCGAGGCCCGCTGGACAGCGGCCGAAGGAATCCTGCGTCGCGGCGGCGGCCGGATGATGGTTGTCGCGCCGTTCCTGCCGGTCTTCAACGCGCTACTGCCACTGGCCGCCGGCGGGCTGCGGATGTCGTACCGCCGATTTCTCGGCTGCGCGACGATCGGCGCGGCCGCCTGGGCCGGTCTCTACCTCGCCCTGGGCACCGCGTCGCGGTCGGTGGCCGCGCTGCTGCCGGGCGACCCCAGCCCTCTGCTGGTCACGATGGGGGTCGGGCTGGTGCTGGCCTCCGTCGCGTTGCTGGGGGCGCGGCGGCGGTTGTTCTCCGTGGTTGGCTGAGCTTTCTTCGTTCCGGGGGTCGCTGGAGCCGGGTTGCGGTGGGTGAGGGGCTCGCGCCGTGCCTGGCTCGGGAGCCGGGTTGCGGTGGGTGGGGGCGGGGGCCCGCCGTGCCCGGCTCCGGGCGGTCAGGCTTGATCCCTGCGCCGGGCACGGCGGGCCCCCGCCCCCGTCGTGGTTCCGGTTTGTGCGGGGGTGCCGCCGCCGTCGGTGGGTTGGGTGATCTTGGTGGTGGTGGTGGGGGTTACCAGCCTCTGGCTTTCCACTGGGGGAGGGCGGGGCGCTCGGCGCCCAGGGTGCTGTCCTTGCCATGGCCCGGGTAGAACCAGGTGTCGTCCGGGAGTTGGTCGAACAGCTTGTGCTCGACGTCATCGATCAGCGCCGCGAAGCGCTCCGGGTCCTTGTCGGTGTTGCCCACCCCACCAGGGAAGAGGCTGTCGCCGGTGAAGAGGTGCGGTGTGCCGGACGGGTCGCGGTAGAGCAGCGCGATCGAACCCGGGGTGTGCCCCTTGATGTGGATGACCTCCAACGCGCAGTCGCCGACCGCCACGGTGTCGCCGTCGGCCAGCCGCTCCGCCTCGATCGGCAGCCCCGACGCGTCATCGGCGTGCACCAACGTCCGGGCGCCGGTCTTGGCGACGACCTCCTCCAGCGCCACCCAGTGGTCCATGTGCTGGTGGGTCGTCACCACTGCGGTGAGCCCACCGTCACCGATCAGCTCGAGCAGCCGGGGCGCCTCGTTCGCGGCGTCGATGAGCACCTGATCACCGGTGCCCGTGCAGCGCAGCAGGTAGGCGTTGTTGTCCATCGGACCCACCGACAGCTTGCTGATGGTCAGCCCGTCCAGCTCCCGAACCGCCGGTGGGCCGCCGTGCGTGACGTCTCCGCTGTATGTCATGACGTTTCTATATCCATTCCGGTGGAGTAGGCAGGGGACCGTCAGGGGTGACGGAGAGCAGGGTGCCGTCGGCGCGGCCGATCAGCCAGGCGGCGAGGTCGGGGGCGGGGCCGGCGACGACCGGTGCGCCCACGCGTTCCCCGATCACCACCTCGTGCTCACTGCCGTCGAGGCGCAGCACCATCGACGGCGGTGTCGGCCCCATGGCGTGATGACTGGCCGCCTCCCGCAGCAGTCGGTGGGCGAACGTCTCCGACCAGTCCGCGGCCCGGTAGTCGGCGGCCAGATCGAGGTGGTGCACCTCGATCTCCCGCAGTCGACCCCATACCAGCAGCGCCGCCGGCCAGGGACCCTTACGCGCCTGCACCGTCGCCGCCCAGGCGTCGGCCGGCATCGCCGCGACCGCCTCGGCGAACAGGTCCGCGGTGCGTCGCAGGTCGTCCAGGTGCTCGGCCGGTGGCCGGCTCGAACCGGCTTCGATGTCGGCGGTGCGGGCGTCCAGCGAGGCGTACATCGGCAGCGCCGCCCCGGTGCGGGCCGCGGTGAGCAGGTTGACGAAACCGTCGGCGTTGCGCGCCACGTGCGCCAGGACGTGGCCGCGCGTCCAGCCCGGCAGCAGCGACGCGGCGGCCAGGTCCGCGGCGTCGAAAGAAGCGGCGGTACGCAGTAGTCGCCTGGTGGCCGCGTCCACCTCGCCCATCAGCAACAGCGGATCCGTGGTCACCCGTCGACCCTAGCGGTCCGCCGTCGCGCCGTCGCCGGGGAAATCGCTTTCGGCGCGTCGGCGCGCGACCTACCGTCAGCGGCAGACGCGGCACCGGGACATCGGACGGAGGTGGTGATCATGCCGGACGTGGCACGCGTGTTCCGCCATCACCAGCTTCGACACCGATGAGGATGCCATGACTATCGATTTGACCGCCCTCGGCTGGGATGCCGAGCGGACGGCGTACGCCGCGCGCCGCGGCGAGAACCAGCCGGGTCGGGTGGCCCGGGTGGACCGGGGAGTCTGCACGGTGCTCACCGCAGGTGGCCCGGTCCGGGCCAGTCTGGGTGGGGCGGTGCTGACCGTCGCCGCCCGGGACCCGTCCGCGCTGCCCTGCGCCGGGGACTGGGTGCTGCTCACCCACTGGCCGGACCGCCGCGTCACCGTCGAGGCGGTGCTGCCACGGCGGGGCGCGCTGATCCGACGTACCGCCGGCAAGGACGCCAGTGGTCAGGTGCTGGCCGCCAACCTCGACGCCGCCGCCGTGGTGGAGCCGGTGCACCCCGAGCCGGACGTGGGCCGGATCGAGCGGCTGCTCTCCCTGGCCCACGAGTCCGGCGCCCGGCCACTTGTCGTACTGACCAAGGCGGACCTCGCGGCCGACCCGGCCGCGCTGGCCCGCCAGCTGGCCGCCGTCGCGCCCGGGGTGCCGGTGCTGCCGGTCAGCGCCGAACGTGGCCTCGGGCTGGCACCGCTGCGCGCCGAGGTGACGCCCGGCCGCACGCTCGGTCTGCTCGGCCCGTCCGGTGCTGGCAAGTCGAGCCTCGTCAACGCTCTCGTCGGGGCGGTGATGATGCCCACCCAGGCGATCCGGCGCGTCGACGGCAAGGGCCGGCACACCACCACCTGGCGGGCGCTCGTACCGATCCCCGGTGGCGGTGCGGTGATCGACACGCCCGGTGTCCGGGCGGTCGGCCTGCTGGACGGCGCGGCCGGGCTCGATCGGGCGTTCGCCGACATCGCCGGGCTGGCCGAGGGCTGCCGGTACGCCGACTGCGGTCACGACGGCGAGCCGGCCTGCGCGGTCCGGGAGGCGGTGCACACCGGCGAGCTCTCCACCCGTCGGTGGGAGAGCTGGCGGCGGCTGCAGGGCGAGGTGGCCCACGAGAGCCGACGGCGGGAGGCCCGGGTGGCGGCGGAGCGACGCGGCGGGTGGCGTTCGGCCCGGCGTCGGGCCGCGCGTCCGCCGGCGCCCGGCGGCTACTGACCGGGCGCCCGCCGGCGCGCGGCCGACCGGGCTCCCGGGCGGCGCGGCCGACCGGGCTGAGCTGGGGGAATGTGCGGGCGAGGGAAAGTGTCGTACCTCGGGGCTAGAGTTGCCGAGGCGTGTTTTCCGCGCCCGCACGACCGCTCAAGACCACCCAGAGCGGGACAGATCCTTTGCTTCGTCTTCTCCCGGGAGTACACGCACCGTGGCCGACCGACTGATCATCCGTGGCGCGCGCGAGCACAACCTGCGTGACGTCAGTCTCGACCTGCCCCGGGACGCGCTCATCGTGTTCACCGGGCTGTCCGGGTCGGGCAAGTCGAGCCTGGCCTTCGACACGATCTTCGCCGAGGGGCAGCGCCGCTACGTCGAGTCGCTCTCGTCGTACGCCCGGCAGTTCCTCGGCCAGATGGACAAGCCAGACGTCGACTTCATCGAGGGCCTGAGCCCGGCCGTCTCGATCGACCAGAAATCCACCTCGCGCAACCCGCGCTCGACGGTCGGAACCATCACCGAGGTCTACGACTACCTGCGTCTGCTCTACGCCCGCATCGGTGAGCCGCACTGCCCGGTCTGTGGTGAGCGCATCTCCCGGCAGAGCCCGCAGCAGATCGTCGACCGGGTCCTCGCGATGGCCGAGGGCACCAAGTTCATGGTGCTCGCCCCGGTGATCCGTGGCCGCAAGGGCGAATATGTCGACCTCTTCGCCGAGCTCCAGGGCAAGGGCTACGCCCGGGCCCGGGTCGACGGCGTGGTGCACCCGCTGACCGAGCCGCCGAAGCTCAAGAAGCAGGAGAAGCACACCATCGAGGTGGTGATCGACCGGCTCACCGTCAAGCCGAGCGCAAAGCAGCGGCTCACCGACTCGGTCGAGGCCGCCCTGGGCCTGTCCAGCGGCCTGGTCCTGCTCGACTTCGTCGACCTTCCCGAGGACGACCCGGACCGCGAGCGCCGCTACTCCGAGCACCTGGCCTGCCCCAACGACCACCCGCTCGCCATCGAGGATCTCGAGCCTCGGGTCTTCTCCTTCAACGCGCCCTACGGCGCCTGCCCGGAGTGCACCGGCCTGGGCACCAAGAAGGAGGTCGACCCGGAGCTGCTGGTCCCCGACCCGGAGCGCAGCCTGCGTGAGGGCGCCATCCAGCCCTGGTCCACCGGGCACAACCTGGAATACTTCCTGCGCCTGCTGGAGGCCCTCGGCGAGGCCCAGCACTTCGACATCGACACCCCGTGGCGGGCGTTGCCGGCGCGGGCACAGAAGACGATCCTGCACGGCTCCGACGACCAGGTTCACGTGCGCTACCGCAACAAGTACGGCCGCGAGCGCTCCTACTACACCGGCTTCGAGGGCGTGGTGCAGTGGATCGAGCGCCGGCACTCCGACACCGAGTCCGAGTGGTCCCGCGACAAGTACGAGGGCTACATGCGCGACGTGCCGTGCGCGGCCTGCGGCGGTGCCCGGCTCAAGCCCGAAGTCCTCGCGGTCACCCTCGCGGGCAAGAGCATCGCCGAGGTCTGCAACCTCTCCGTGGGGGAGTGCGCCGACCTGCTCGCCGGTATCGAGCTGACCGACCGGCAGAAGATGATCGCCGAGCGGGTCCTCAAGGAGATCAACGCCCGGCTGCGGTTCCTGCTCGACGTCGGCCTGGACTACCTCTCCCTGGACCGCCCGGCCGGCACGCTCTCCGGCGGCGAGGCACAGCGCATCCGGCTGGCCACCCAGATCGGCTCCGGCCTGGTGGGCGTGCTCTACGTGCTCGACGAGCCGTCGATCGGGCTGCACCAGCGCGACAACCACCGGCTGATCGAGACCCTGATCCGGCTGCGTGGGCTCGGCAACACGCTGATCGTGGTGGAGCACGACGAGGACACCATCCGCACCGCCGACTGGATCGTCGACATCGGTCCCGGCGCGGGTGAGCACGGCGGCAAGATCGTGCACAGCGGCTCGGTGCCGGCGCTGCTGAAGAACAAGGAGTCGATCACCGGGGCGTACCTGTCCGGTCGGCGGTCGATCCCGACGCCGACGGGCCGCCGGCCGCAGGACCCGGCCCGCGAGCTGGTGGTGCACGGCGCGCGGGAGCACAACCTGCGCAACCTGACCGTCTCGTTCCCGCTGGGCCAGCTGATCGCTGTCACCGGGGTCAGCGGCTCGGGCAAGTCGACGCTGGTCAACGACATCCTGTACGCGGTGCTGGCCAACCAGATCAACGGCGCCCGGCTGGTGCCCGGCCGGCACACCCGCGTCTCCGGGCTGGAGCACGTGGACAAGGTCGTCGGCGTGGACCAGTCGCCGATCGGCCGTACGCCGCGTTCCAACCCGGCCACCTACACCGGCGTCTGGGACCACGTCCGCAAGCTCTTCGCCGAGACGACCGAGGCGAAGGTGCGCGGGTACGGCCCGGGTCGGTTCTCCTTCAACGTCAAGGGCGGGCGCTGCGAGGCGTGCTCGGGTGACGGCACGATCAAGATCGAGATGAACTTCCTTCCCGACGTGTACGTCCCCTGCGAGGTCTGCAAGGGCGCCCGGTACAACCGGGAGACCCTGGAGGTGCACTACAAGGGCAAGACCGTCTCGGACGTGCTGGAGATGCCGATCGAGGAGGCCGCCGAGTTCTTCTCCGCGATCCCGGCCATCCACCGGCACCTGAAGACCCTGGTCGACGTCGGCCTGGGCTACGTCCGCCTCGGTCAGCCGGCGCCGACCCTCTCCGGCGGTGAGGCGCAGCGGGTCAAGCTCGCCTCCGAGTTGCAGAAGCGCTCCACCGGGCGGACGGTCTACGTGCTCGACGAGCCGACCACCGGTCTGCACTTCGAGGACATCCGCAAGCTCCTGATGGTGCTGGAGGGGCTGGTCGACAAGGGCAACACGGTGATCACGATCGAGCACAACCTCGACGTGATCAAGACCGCGGACTGGCTGATCGACATGGGTCCCGAGGGTGGCCACCGTGGCGGTACCGTGCTCGCCACCGGCACCCCCGAGGAGGTCGCCGAGGTGGCCGAGAGTCACACCGGCGAGTTCCTGCGCCAGGTGCTCAAGCTCGACGGCAAGGCCAAGGGTGCGGCTGCCGCCACCACCCGGGCCGCCAAGGCCAACGGCGTGACCAAGGCGCGGGCCAGCCGCAAGGTGCCGGCCGCCGCGCGCTGACCTCACTACGCGTGCTGATGGGGTGGGGCGGGTCGGATGACGACCTGCCCCACCCCATTTGTCGGGTCGAGCGGATGCCGTGGTGAACCATCCGGCACAGTTGCCCGTGTGGAGAAGTGTGGCCGGCCTTCGACCGGCAGCGGGCTAGAGAGAGGCGAGGCATGAGTGACGATCAGGCGCTGACCGGACCAGGTACGCAGACACGTCGTAACCTGCTCACCGGCGTCGGGGCGGTCGGCGCGGCCGTCGTCCTGGCTGCCTGCGGCAGTGACGACGGCGGCAGCAGCAGCGGTGCGCCCACAAGCGGTGGCCCTGCCGTACCCAGCACCGGCGACGCTGGCGGCGGTGACCGGCAGGATGCCCAGTCGCTGGCCACCACCGCCGACATCCCGGTCGGCGGCGGCAAGGTCCTCGCCGCCCAGGGCGTGGTCATCACCCAGCCCACGGCCGGCCAGTTCAAAGGCTTCAGCCCGATCTGTACGCACCAGAACTGCCCGGTGACGAACGTCGACGGCGGCACCATCAACTGCACCTGCCACAACAGCAAGTTCTCGATCGAGGACGGCTCGGTGAAGGCCGGCCCGGCCACCAAGCCGCTGCCGCCCAAGGAGATCAAGGTCACCGGCGACCAGATCTCGCTGGCCTGACCCGACACGGGGCCGGTGGGCTGACCCGTCCGCACGTTGACCGGCCGGTCGGCCCCGCGTCGCAAGGATCGATCCGCGTTCGGAAAGTCGGGGTGTCAGCGGTGTGCCGACACCCCGACTTCCGGGGCGCCGAGTGGATCACGCCTGCGGTGGGCTGTCGGTGCTGCGGACTAGGCTTGTTGGCGTGGCTGACCCCTCGACCTACCGCCCCGCACCCGGCACCATCCCGGAGCTACCAGGGGTCTACCGCTTTCGCGACGGCACCGGCCGGGTGATCTACGTCGGCAAGGCGCGAAATCTGCGCAGCCGACTCAACTCCTACTTCGGCGACGTCTGGAACCTGCACGAGCGCACCCGGCAGATGGTCACCACCGCCGAGTCGGTGGACTGGATCACCGTCGGCACCGAGGTCGAGGCTCTCCAGCAGGAGTTCACCTGGATCAAGCAGTACGACCCGCGGTTCAACGTCCGCTACCGCGACGACAAGTCGTACCCCTATCTCGCTGTCACCCTCGACGAGGAGTACCCCCGGCTGCAGGTGATGCGCGGCGCCAAGCGCAAGGGCGTGCGTTACTTCGGTCCCTATTCGCATGCCTGGGCCATCCGGGAGACCCTCGACCTGCTGCTGCGCGTGTTCCCCGCGCGCACATGTTCCGCCGGGGTGTTCAAACGGGCCGGCCAGGTCGGTCGCCCCTGCCTGCTGGGCTACATCGGCAAGTGCTCGGCGCCGTGCGTGGGCACCGTCTCCGCCGACGAACACCGGGCCATCGTCGACGGGTTCTGCGACTTCATGGCCGGGCGCACCGACACCATGGTCCGCAAGATCGAACGTGAGATGACCGAGGCGAGCGAGCAGCTGGAGTTCGAGCGGGCCGCCCGCCTGCGCGACGACGTGGCCGCGCTGCGCCGGGCCATGGAGAAGCAGACCGTTGTGCTCGGCGACGGCACCGACGCGGACGTCGTCGCGTTCGCCGACGACCCGCTCGAGGCGGCTGTGCAGGTCTTCCACGTCCGCGACGGCCGGGTCCGCGGCCAGCGCGGTTGGGTGGTGGAAAAGACCGAGGAGCTGACCACCGGGGACCTGGTGCACCACTTCTGCACCCAGGTGTACGGCGGCGAGCACGGCGAGGCCGACGTGCCTCGGGAACTACTGGTCCCCGAGCTGCCCGCGGACGCCGACGCGCTGGCCGAGTGGCTCTCCAACCACCGGGGCAGTCGGGTGTCGCTGCGGGTGCCGCAGCGTGGCGACAAACGCTCACTGATGGAGACGGTGGAGCGCAACGCCAAGGACGCGCTGGCCCGGCACAAGCTCAAGCGCTCCGGTGACCTGACCACCCGGGGCAAGGCACTGGACGAGATCAGCGAGGCGCTGGGCATGAGCACCTCGCCGCTGCGCATCGAGTGCTTCGACATCTCCCAGATCCAGGGCACCGACGTGGTCGCCAGCATGGTGGTCTTCGAGGACGGGTTGCCCCGCAAGAGCGAGTACCGGCGGTTCATCGTCCGGGGCGCCACCGACGACCTCTCCGCGATGTCCGAGGTGCTCCGTCGCCGCTTCGCCCGCTACCTGGACGCCAAGGCCGAGACGGGTGAGGTGGGCGTGGAGTCGGCCGACGACTCGGCCGCCCCCCAGGACGCGGTCGAGCCCCAGGTCGGTGTCCTGATCGATCCGACCACCGGCCGGCCACGGAAATTCGCGTACCCGCCACAGTTGGTGGTCGTCGACGGTGGCGCCCCACAGGTCGCCGCCGCCGCGCAGGCCCTCGCCGACCTCGGGATCGACGACGTGGCCCTGTGCGGGCTGGCCAAGCGGCTGGAAGAGGTGTGGCTCCCGGACGACGAGTTCCCGGTCATCCTCCCGCGCACCTCGGAAGGGCTCTACCTGCTGCAACGGGTGCGTGACGAGGCCCACCGGTTCGCCATCACCTTCCACCGGCAGCGCCGGTCCAAGCGGATGACCGAGTCAGCGCTGGACCACGTACCCGGCCTGGGCGAGGTGCGTCGCAAGGCGCTGCTGCGGCACTTCGGCTCGCTCAAGCGACTCTCGGCAGCAACGGTCGACGAGATCACCGAGGTGCCTGGGGTGGGGCGGCGCACCGCCGAGGCGATCCTGGCCGCCCTGGACAAGGACACCAAGGCCGGCGACGGCGCGAAGCCCAGCACCTGAGCGCCGTCGCTCGCTCGCTGCCGGGCCTGAGGCGGCCACCCAGGGCGCGCTGGCTGTCCTCGCTCGCTCCGGTGATGGGCGGCAGCCCCCATGATCGTGCTCGTTCCTGGATGTCAACGCCATTGCGTTAGGCGGAGCGACTGCTCGTCAACCGGCGCCACCTCGCCGATCATGCAGTTGTGGTGGGCAACAAAACGCCCACAAACTGCCAAGCCGGGCACCACAACTCCATGATCGCCCGCGCCGCGCCGCGCCGCTCCTGCTCCTGCTCCTGCTCCTGCTCCTGCTCCTGCTCCGCGATCTTGCACTTCCTGTCCCGACACGAGCCACATTCCACCCATGTCGACAACCGAAAGCGCAAGATCGGTGCGATCTTCTCGCTCCACCTACGGTGATCGACTAGGAGCCCCTTCTCCAGCACGGTTCGACCCGCCGGCCACAGCGCTAACGCCACGGTGTTTAGTGGCCTCGTTGCGCTGACTCCCCGGTCCGCCCCGCACCCGCCCCACCCCGCCCCGCCCCGCCTCGCCTCGCCCCGGTCCGGTCCGGTCCGGGGCGCAACGGACGAACGGTGCAGGCGAGCATGATCGACTCGGGTTCCGTGATGTCGGGGGGTCTCCGGCTTCGGGACACCGCGTTTTCAGGGAACCCGAGTGGATCATGCGGTTTCGGCCGT
>NZ_JBEXHV010000034.1:0-32008 GCF_040608275.1 Micromonospora sp. NPDC005205 | reverse complement strand
CCGGCGCCCGAGCTGCTCCGGGCGGTCAGGCTTGATCCCTGCGCAGCTCGGGCTCCGGCGGAAAACCTGACCTGGTCCAGCCTCTCGGCGGGCCCCTTCCGGCATTGGGGTTCTTCGGACAGTTGGGTCTGCCCTGGGCGACAATTCCCCTGAAACGGTCACTTCAGGGGGTCTGGGTATGCCGCATTTTCCGGTCAACCATCCGGCACGGCCGCTCTACCGGGTCCTCTCCGGGCTGATCGGCGTCTACATCCTGGTCTTCGGCGTGTGGGGCGTCGCCGAGACGATCGGGGATCCGCTCTTCGCCCGTAACAGCACCTGGGCCCTCGGGCTCCGGACCAACCTGGCCTTCTCGCTGGCCTCGTTGGTATTCGGGGTCGTTCTGATCATCGGGGCCTCGCGGCGTACCAACCTCGGCCACTACATGAACCTCACCGCGGGCGTGGTGTTCCTGGTGACCAGCATCCTGATGATGTCGGTGCTGCAGACCGGAGGGAACTTCCTCAACTTCTCGATGTCGACAGTGATCGTGTCGATGCTGTTCGGCCTGATCCTGCTCGGCACCGGCCTCTACGACAAGGTCGGCCCACCGGAATCCGCCGAGGCGGAGTTGGAGCACCGTAAGCACCCGGTGGCCGACGTGCACCGCCGCTGATCGGGGTCAGTTGCGCCGCGCGGTGATCAGCGTCGGCTTGGCCTCCAGGTGCGACAACCCGTTCCAGGCCAGGTTGACGAGGTGCGCCGCCACCGTCTCCTTGCGCGGCTTACGCACCTCCAACCACCAGCGACCGGTCAACGCCACCATGCCGACAAGCGCCTGCGAGTACAGCTCGGCGAGCTTCGGGTCGTACCCGCGGCTCTTGTACTCGGCGCCCAGGATGTGCTCGACCTGGTGCGCCACGTCGTTCATGACGCTGCTGAAGGTGGCAGTGCCGGACATCAGCGGCGACTCGCGGACCAGCACCCGGAAACCGCTGGTCTCCTCCTCGATGTAGGTCAGCAGGGCGAGCGCCGCCTGTTCCAGGAGCTCCCGCGGATGCCCGGCGGTCAACGCCGTGGTGATCCGGTCGAGCAGGGCCCGGACCTCCCGGTCCACCACCACCGCGTAGAGCCCTTCCTTGCCACCGAAGTGCTCGTACACCACCGGCTTGGAGACCTTGGCGCGGGCCGCCACCTCCTCGATGGAGGTGGCGTCGAAACCGCGTTCCGCGAAGAGTTGCCGGCCGGTCGCGATCAACTGCTCCCGGCGTTGGGCCGCCGACATGCGGACCCGGGAGGGAGGTTTGGCTTTCGGTGCCGCGGTCGGCGTCGCCCGTCGGCCGCCGACAGCTGTCGCCGGCTCGTCGCTGACCTCAGGCATGTCGCCGCCTCGCTGGCGCTCGGTGACGCCCTGTCGTGGAATGGTTCCTCCGCTGTGCCCGTTCACGTCGTCGCCTAACTGTCGGGCGGTTCGACCGCCCTGACGCGCCGTTCGACCGTACCCGGATCGGGCTCGGCTCCCGCCGGCCGAGCCGCCTGGTGCCCCCGCATGGCTCGGTCATCCGGCCATCCTGCCAGGCGGCATCCTCGTGTACCGCCCGGTTTCAGCGGGGTGCGACCGGCTTCACCAGCTTGGCGGCGAGGCGCTCGGGCTTTGGCCAGCGCACCTGTGTTGCCGCGCCGGTCTTCTCGAACAACCAGATCACCCGGGCGGAGATGTCCACCTGACCGCGCAACACGCCGTGGCGGGCGCTGGTCGGGTCGGCGTGGTGCAGGTTGTGCCAGCTCTCGCCGAACGACAGGATCGCCAGTGGCCAGAAGTTCGACGCGCGGTCGCCCTGGCGCATCGCGAACGGACGCTCACCGTAGACGTGGCACACCGAGTTGATCGCCCAGGTGACGTGGTGCAGGAGGCCGATCCGGACCAGCCCGGCCCAGAAGAACGCGGTCAGCGCGCCCTGCCAGGACCAGGTCACCAGGCCGCCGATCAGCGCCGGGCCGAGCAGCGAGATGGCCACCAGCGCGGGGAAGAGTCGGTCGACCCGGCTGATGTCCCGGTCGGCGATGAGGTCCGGTGCGAAACGCGCGCGGTTGGACAGCTCCCGGCGGAAGAGCCAGCCCACGTGTGCGTGGAACAGGCCCCGGGTCAACGCCCAGAAGCTGGTGCCGAAGCGCCACGGCGAGTGCGGGTCACCCTCCAGGTCGGAGAACGCGTGGTGGCGCCGGTGGTCGGCGACCCACTGAATGATCTCGCCCTGTACCGCCAGCGAACCCGCGACCGCCAGAGTCACCCGCAGCCACCGCTTGGCCTTGAACGAGCCGTGCGTGAAGTAGCGGTGGAAGCCGACGGTGATGCCGAGCCCGGAGACGACGTACCAGACGAGGCCGATGATCACGTCGGTCCAGCCGAGCCAGCCGCCCCACGCCACCGGAACGGCGACCAGCAGAGCGACGAAGGGGATCACCACGAAAGCCCAGAGGGCGGCCAGGATGCCGGGGGACTGGCTGCCGTCGGTGAGCGGTTTGGGGCCGGATCCGGCGGTGTTGGGATCCAGTACAGCAGTGGACAATGGGACCTCGCAGGGGGATGGTAACGATCACTAAGTTACGCCTACGTCACCGTAACTTACGGCACCGTAGATCGCATCTGGAACTTTGGAATCGCCTTCGCGTAACTGTATGAAGTCGCAGGTCAAACGGTCCGGTGGCGGAGACCCGACCGACCTGGTCCGAGGTGGCCGAGGTGCGGGCCGACCACCCCCTGGACCGTTCACGGCATCGACCGCTCGCCGTGCGGTGGGATGAGCGCTGGCGCCCGACGGCCGGGGCGCTAAGGTGTAGCGGCGGGGTGGTCCATCCCTCGTGCGACGTGCTCGCGTCGGTGATCGGCCGTGGTGTAATTGGCAACACCCGGGTCTTTGGTACCCGTATTTCAGGTTCGAACCCTGGCGGCCGAGCTGCCCATCTGCGTCCGTTTTAGGGCCCGGTGGGGGTAAGAGGGGAACGTGCCGGGCCTCGCGGCTAGCATGGCCGCGAGAGTGTCCGCCGTCCCGACGGGAGCCACGTCGTGCCCCAGCCCCACCTCCGTACCGTCGTCGTGCTTGCCGCCGGTGAGGGCAAGCGGATGAAGTCGACACTGCCCAAGGTGCTGCACCCCCTGCTCGGCCGGACGCTCCTCGGTCACGTGCTGAGCGCCGCCGCCCCGTTGGGCGCGGACCGCACCGTCGTCGTGGTGGGGCACGGCGCCGACCAGGTGCGGGCACACCTGTCCGAGATCGCCCCGGACGCCACTCCGGTGCTCCAGGCCGAGCAGCTCGGCACCGGGCATGCCGTACGGATCGCGCTGGAGGCCGTACCGGAAGGTGCCGGCACCGTCGTGGTGATCAACGGTGACGTACCCCTGCTGCGGCCGGAGACGGTGGGCGCGCTGGTGACCGCGCACGAGGAGGCCGCCGCGGCGGCCACGGTGCTGGCCGCCGAGGTGCCCGACCCGACCGGCCTCGGGCGGATCGTCAGGGACGCCGACGGGCGCCTGGAACAGATCGTCGAGGAGCGCGACGCCGACACGACGCAGCGCGCGATCCGGGAGATCAACGCAGGCATCTACGCGTTCGACGCGGTGCGGCTGCGCGAGGCGCTGGGCAAGCTCTCCACCGACAACGACCAGGGCGAGGAGTACCTGACCGACGTCTTCGGTCTGCTTCGTTCCGCCGGCGAGCCGGTGGCGGTGCACGTCGCCCTGGATCACGTCGAGACGTTGGGCTGCAACGACCGGGTGGAGCTGGCCACGCTGCGTCGGCTGCTGCGCGACCGGATCAACGAGGCGTGGATGCGCACCGGGGTGAGCCTGCTCGACCCGGCCACCACCTGGATCGACGTGACGGTCGCGCTGGACCGGGACGCGGTGATCGACCAGAACACCCAGCTGCGCGGCGGCACGGTGATCGGCGCGGGCGCGCTGATCGGGCCGGACGTCACCCTGATCGACACGATCGTCGGCCCCGCCGCGTCGTTGATCCGCAGCCACGCCGTCGGCGCCGAGGTGGGCGCGGGCGCGACCGTCGGGCCGTACGCGTACCTGCGGCCGGCCGCCCAGCTGGCCGAAAAGGCGAAGATCGGCACGTTCGTCGAGGTGAAGAACTCGCAGATCGGCGCCGGCGCGAAGGTGCCGCACCTGACGTACGTCGGCGACGCGACGATCGGTGAGCAGACCAACATCGGCGCCGCGTCCGTCTTCGTGAACTACGACGGGGTCAACAAGCACCGTACGGTGATCGGCAGCCACGCGCGGACCGGCGCGGACAACATGTTCGTGGCACCGGTCGAGGTGGGCGACGGGGCGTACACGGCGGCTGGTTCGGTGATCGTCGACGACGTGCCGGCAGGGGCGATGGGCGTCGCCCGGGCGCGCCAGCGCAACATCGAGGGCTGGGTCGTCAAGCGACGCGCCGGCACTGCCGCGGCGGAGGCGGCGCAGCGGGCCCGCGACGCGAAGGGTGTGGCCGGTACGACTGGTGCCGCAAGCCACAGTGAGGCAATCCACGGGGCGACCGAGACGGTGGGCGGCGCATCCGGCGCGGGAGATACTGCAACCGAATAGTCCCCGATCCACCACCACCGGGTCGGGTACCGCCGACATAACGGGAGCAGACGGGCCCATGGGCAGCATCGTCGCCGAAAACCGCAAAAGCCTGATGCTCTTTTCCGGACGTGGCTTTCCGGAGTTGGCCAAGGAGATCGGCGAGGTGCTCGGCATCGCGCCGACGCCCGCCGACGCGTACGAGTTCGCCAACGGCGAGATCTTCGTACGGTTCAAGGACTCGGTACGTGGTTCGGACGCCTTCGTGGTCCAGTCCGTCACGCACGGGGTGAACACCTGGGTCATGGAGACCCTGATCATGGTGGACGCGCTGAAGCGGGGGTCGGCCAAGCGGATCACCGTGGTGCTGCCGTTCTACCCGTACGCCCGCCAGGACAAGAAGCACCGTGGTCGGGAGCCGATCTCGGCCCGCCTGGTGGCGGACCTGCTGAAGACCGCCGGCGCGAACCGCATCCTCACCGTCGACCTGCACACCGCGCAGATCCAGGGCTTCTTCGACGGCCCGGTGGACCACCTCTTCGCGATGGACATCCTCGCCGAGTACGTGGAGCACAAGTACGCCGGCCGGCCGATGACGGTGGTGGCACCGGATTCGGGGCGGGTGCGGGTTGCCGAGCGGTGGACCGACCGGTTGGGCGGGTGCCCGCTGGCGTTCATCCACAAGACCCGTGACCCGATGAAGCCGAACCAGGTCGTGGCGAACCGGGTCGTCGGCGAGGTGGAGGGCCGGGTCTGCCTGATCGTCGACGACATGATCGACACCGGTGGCACCATCGCCAAGGCCGCGGACATCCTCAAGGAGTCGGGCGCGGCGGAGATCGTTGTCGCGTCCACCCACGCGCTGCTGTCCGACCCGGCCACCGAGCGGCTGAAGAACAGCTCGATCAGCGAGATCGTGGTGACGAACACCCTGCCGCTCCCGCCGGAGAAGCAACTGGACAAGCTCACCGTGCTGTCGATCGCGCCGCTGCTGGCGCGGGCGATCCGCGAGGTCTTCGACGACGGTTCGGTGACCACCCTCTTCGGTGGCCTGAGCTGAGCCTGAGCCCCGTTTCCCACTCGGCGTGCCGGTGGGGGCGGGGCTGTCAAACTGGTGGAAACGGGGCCGGCACGCTGGTGGGAGCGCCACCGACGCGCCGGTCCTGAGCCGTGATCGGGGACTGCCGGAAACCCTGGAAACAACTCGGGTAGACTGGTGCGGTTGCCACGGCGAGGGTGCCCGGCGGGCCGCTGAAAAGCGCCGCACGGAGGCACCGTCATCGACGCGGTGCTCCGGGCAGTCGTTCATGACGCATGAGCCCCAGCGAGCCCCTCGCCCAGCACCGTTAGACGACAAGCCGCCGCAGCGAAAAGCATCAGGAGTTTCCCCGTGTCCGAGGTAAAGATCAGCGCCGAGCCCCGTACCGAGTTCGGCAAGGGTGGTGCCCGCCGTACCCGCCGGGCCGGCAAGGTGCCCGCCGTGCTGTACGGCCACGGCGAGAAGCCCAAGCACATCGCGCTGCCGTCGCGGGAGTTCGCCGCCGCGATCCGCAAGGGCGGTGCCAACCAGCTCTTCGCGATCGACATCGCCGACGGCACCCAGGTGCTGGCGCTGCCGAAGGCGATCCAGCGTGACCCGATCCGCGACACCTTCGAGCACGTCGACCTGATCCTGGTCCGCCGGGGCGAGAAGGTCACCGTCGAGGTCCCGGTCCAGCTGACCGGCGAGGCCGCCCGGGACACCCTGATCGTGCACGACCACGACACCCTCTCGGTGACCGCGGACGCCACCAAGGTCCCGGACCACCTCGAGGCGTCGATCGAGGGCCTGGAGGCGGGCACTCTGGTGACCGCCGGCGATGTCACGCTGCCGGCCGGCGTCGAGCTGGCCGTCGACTCGGAGCTGACCGTCGCGTCGGTGACCGCCGCCCCGACCGCCGAGCAGCTCGAGGCGACGCTGCCCGACGTCGAGGTTGCCACCGACGAGGCCGAGGCCGAGGTCGGCGAGACCACCGAGGGCTCCGAGGGCGCGGACGAGGCTCCGGCCGAGGGTGCCGAGGCGCGCACCGAGGCCTGATCGGTTCGTATTGTGCGACAGGCGTCCCCGAATGTTCGGGGGCGCCTGTCGGCATATCGGGAGTCGCTGCGTTGGGCATCGGAGGGGACGGGTCGTGACGGACGAGGCGGGGCCGTGGCTGGTGGTCGGCCTGGGCAACCCGGGCCGGGAGTACGCCGGCAACCGGCACAACGTCGGGTTCATGGTGGCGGAACTGCTGGCCGGGCGGGTGAGTGCGCGTTTCGGCCGGCACAAGCGGGCGGTGGCCGAGGTGGCCGAGGCGCGGCTGGGGTTCGGTGGGCCGAAGCTGGTGCTGGTCAAGCCACTGACGTACATGAACCTGTCCGGCGGGCCGGTCGCTGCCCTGGCACAGTTCTACAAGGTGCCGGCCGCGCAGGTGATCGCGGTGCATGACGAGCTGGACATCGGCTTCGGCCAGGTGCGGGTGAAGTTCGGCGGCGGCGAGGGTGGGCACAACGGCCTGCGCTCGATGTCGAAGTCGTTGGGGACCAAGGACTACGCCCGGGTGCGGTTCGGCGTCGGCCGACCGCCGGGGCGGCAGGATCCGGCGGATTACGTGCTGTCGGATTTTGGCGCGGCCGAGCGCAAGGAGTTGGATTTCCTGGTGGACCGGGCCGCCGACGTGGTGGAGTCGGTGATCGTCAAGGGCGTGGAGCCGACCCAGAACCTCTACCACGGCGGCTGAGCCGGGCGGGGCGTACCCGAATCGGAAACGGCGGGCCGGTAGTCTGCGCCTTTCAGCGTGCCGCGACCGGCGACGCGAGTCGCGGCGGATCGGCCCGTGCGGGCAGCGCGGCGAGGCGACGGGAGCGGACAGATGAGCAGTCCTCCGATGATCGA
The DNA here is from genome assembly GCF_040608275.1 of Micromonospora sp. NPDC005205. Taxonomy (NCBI): domain Bacteria; kingdom Bacillati; phylum Actinomycetota; class Actinomycetes; order Micromonosporales; family Micromonosporaceae; genus Micromonospora; species Micromonospora sp. NPDC005205. The sequence continues at coordinate 24,533 of NZ_JBEXHV010000034.1, read as the reverse complement.
TGGCGCGTTCGCCCGATGGTTGGCGTCCCGGGCCGGGCAGGCGCTGCTCGACCTGCGCACGGAGATGGGTTTCGCCGACGCCGGTGCGCTGAAGTCGGCCGGGGACAAGGTGTCGCACGACCTGATCCGCACGGAGTTGGCGAAGTGGCGTCCGGATGACGCGGTGCTCTCCGAGGAGGACGAGGGGTCGCGGTTGGCCTGGGCCGCCGAGGTCAACACCGGAGCGGTGTCCCGGCTGAACGCGGACCGGGTGTGGATCATCGACCCGTTGGACGGCACCAGGGAGTTCTCCGAGGAGGGCCGCTCGGACTGGGCGGTGCACGTGGCGCTCTGGGCGCGCAACGCGCCGAGCCCGCACGGTCTCGTCGCCGGTGCGGTGGGGTTGCCGGCGCAGCACCGGGTGCTGGGCACCGACTACCCGCCGGCGTACCCGCCGATGACAGTGGAGGCGGCGACGGCCGGCGAGCGGAAGATCCGCCTGGCCGCGAGCCGGAGCCGTCCGCCGGTCTTCCTGACCGATCTGGCCGAGGACGTCGGGGCGCACCTGGTGCCGATGGGCTCGGCCGGCGCGAAAATCGCCGCAGTGGTCACCGGCGAGGTGGACGCGTACATCCACGCAGGTGGGCAGTACGAGTGGGACTCGGCGGCCCCGATCGCTGTGGCGACGGCCACCGGACTGCACGCTTCCCGGATCGACGGTTCTGCGCTGAAATACAACGAGGCGGATCCGCGGCTGCCCGACCTCCTGGTCTGCCGCAAGGATCTCGCCACCCGGTTGCTTGCAGCGCTGCAGAAACATTCCGGGTAGCCTGAGCGCACTTTCTTGACATGTCCGACCGGAAAGGTCTGGAAATCGGATGAGCGAGCGAATCGAGCCGGTGTCATGACCACCCCCGCGGCGTACCAGGTCTCCCACCTGGACGCCTTGGAAGCGGAGAGCATCTTCGTGATGCGCGAGGTGGTCGCCGAGATGGAACGCCCGGTGATGCTCTTCTCCGGTGGCAAGGACTCGATCGTCATGCTGCGGCTCGCGCAGAAGGCGTTCGCCCCCGCCAACATCCCCTTCCCGGTGATGCACGTCGACACCGGGCACAACTTCCCCGAGGTCCTGGAATACCGCGACCAACGGGTCGCCGAGCTGGGGTTGCAACTCGTGGTGGCGAGCGTGCCGGAGGCCCTGGCCAGCGGCATGGTCCGGGAGTCCGGTGACGGCATGCGCAACCGGATCCAGACACCGGTGCTGCTGGACGCTGTGGAGAAGCACCGCTTCGACGCGCTGTTCGGTGGCGCCCGCCGGGACGAGGAGAAGGCCCGGGCAAAGGAGCGGGTGTTCAGCTTCCGCGACGAGTTCGGTCAGTGGGACCCGAAGAACCAACGGCCGGAGCTGTGGTCGCTGTACAACGGCCGGCACCACCCGGGCGAGTCGATCCGGGTCTTCCCGCTGTCCAACTGGACCGAGCTGGACGTGTGGCACTACATCGCCCGGGAACGCATCCCGCTGCCGTCGATCTACTACGCGCACGAGCGCGAGGTGATCGAGCGGGACGGCATGTTCTACGCCGTCAACGAGTTCTTCCGCCCCCGTGCGGGTGAGGAGCGGTTCAAGGCACAGGTGCGCTACCGCACCGTCGGCGACGCCTCCTGCACCGCCGCGGTCCGCTCCGACGCGGACACCGTGGAGAAGGTCATCGAGGAGGTGGCGGCCACCCGGATCACCGAGCGCGGCGCCACCCGTGGTGACGACCGGGTCAGCGAGGCCGCCATGGAGGACCGCAAGCGGGAGGGCTACTTCTGATGAGTACCGAGATCGTGGCCGCCGCGAGCGCGGACGCACGGGCTGTTGCCGGCGCCGGGCCGGAGGCCCGGCCGATGGACCTGCTGCGGTTCGCCACCGCCGGCAGCGTGGACGACGGGAAGTCGACCCTGATCGGGCGGCTGCTCTACGACACCAAGTCGCTCTTCACCGACCAGCTGGCCGCCGTGGAGGCGGTCAGCGCGGCCCGCGGTGACGAATACACCAACCTGGCGTTGCTCACCGACGGCCTGCGTGCCGAGCGGGAGCAGGGCATCACCATCGACGTGGCGTACCGGTACTTCGCCACCCCCCGGCGCAAGTTCATCATCGCCGACACCCCGGGCCACATCCAGTACACCCGCAACATGGTCACCGGCGCTTCGACGGCGGACCTGGCGTTGATCCTGGTGGACGCGCGTAAGGGCCTCGTCGAGCAGTCCCGCCGGCACGCGTTCCTCTGCTCGCTGCTGCGGGTGCCGCACCTGGTCCTCTGTGTCAACAAGATGGACCTCGTCGACTGGTCGCAGGAGGTCTACGAGCGGATCGCCGACGAGTTCACCGCGTTCGCGGCGAAGCTCGACGTACCGGACCTGACAGTGGTGCCGGTCTCCGCGTTGCGCGGCGACAACATCGTCACCCGGTCGGACAACATGCCCTGGTACGAGGGCCCGTCGCTGCTGCACCACCTGGAGCGGGTGCACATCGCCAGCGACCGCAACCTGGTCGACGTCCGGTTCCCGGTGCAGTACGTGATCCGTCCGCAGTCCACCACTGTCACCGACTACCGCGGCTACGCCGGCCAGGTCGCCTCCGGCGTGCTGAAGCCGGGCGACGAGGTGATGGTGCTGCCCTCCGGCTTCACCAGCCGGATCGCCGCCGTGGAGACCGCCGACGGGCCGGTCGCGGAGGCGTTCCCGCCGATGTCGGTGACGGTACGACTGGCCGACGAGATCGACATCTCGAGGGGTGACCTGATCTGCCGGCCGAACAACGCGCCGGCGGTGGCCCAGGACATCGAGGCGATGGTCTGCTGGATGGACGAGACAGCCCCGCTACGGGTCGGCGGCCGGTACGCGATCAAGCACACCACCCGGTCGGCACGGGCGATCGTGCGCGGGCTGCACTACCGGCTGGACATCAACTCCCTGCACCGCGACGAGTCCGCCGACGAACTGCGGCTCAACGAAATCGGTCGGGTGCGACTGCGCACGACGGTGCCGCTGCTGGCCGACGAGTACCGCCGTAACCGCACCACCGGCGGCTTCGTCATCATCGACGAGGCCACCAACCGCACGGTAGGCGCCGCGATGATCGTCGAAGCGAGCTAACCCCAACCCGCGCCGCGCCCCCGCCCCGCGCCCCGCCTGAGGCGGGTGATCAAGAGGTTCGCGTCAGGATCCGGGCTCGAATTGACGCAAACCTCTTGATCACCGCCGGCCCGGGTGGGGTGGGTGGGGGTGGGTTTAGGGCAGGCGGGTGGCGCCGGGGGAGGGGAGGACCGTCACGGTGCCGGGGGCGGTGAAACCTCGTTGCGCGTACGCGTCGGACACGGCAGCGGCTACCACGTCGGCACTGTCGGCCTCGATCAGCGCGAGCACGCAGCCGCCGAAGCCGCCGCCGGTCATCCGGGCGCCCAGCGCGCCGGCTGCCAACGCTGCCTCGACCGCGGTGTCGATCTCGGGGACGGTGATCTCGAAGTCGTCGCGCATCGAGACGTGGGAGGCGGTCAGCAGCGGGCCGATGTCGCGGACCCGGGCGGCGCGGAGCAACGCGACCGTGTCCAGTACGCGCTGGTCCTCGGTCACCACGTGCCGGACCCGTCGCCGGGTCTCCTCGTCGTCGAGCCGTGCCAGTGCGGCGTCGAGCTGGTCGATGCTCACGTCCCGCAGCGCTGTGACACCGAGCGCGTTGGCCCCGGCCTCGCAGGAGCGACGGCGGGCCGCGTACTCCCCGTCGGCGTGGCGGTGCGGCGCGCGGCTGTCGATGACCAGCACAGCCAGCCCGTCGGCGTCGAGGTCGAACGGGATGTGCTCGACCGACTCGTCCCGACAGTCGAGGAAGAGGGCGTGCCCGGCGCGGCAGCGGATCGATGCGGACTGGTCCATGATGCCGGTCGGCGCGCCCACGTAGACGTTCTCCGCCCGTTGCGCCAGCCGGGGTTGCAGTTCCGGGGCGAGCTCCAGCTCGCCGAGGTCGAGCAGGGCGGCCAGCACTGCCGACTCCAGCGCGGCCGAGGAGGAGAGCCCGGCACCCAGCGGCACGTCGGAGGCGATCGCCAGCCGGGCGCCGGGCACCGGGTGACCGGCCTCGCGTAGCGCCCAGACCACACCCGCGACGTACGCGCCCCAGCCGGAGACGCGACCCGGCTCGGCGACGTCCTCCGCGCCGAAGGTGATCGACTCGCCGGAGAGTTCGGACCAGACCGTCCAGTGCTCGCCGTCCTGCCGGTCGGCAGCGACGACGGTGCGCATCGGCAGGGCGAAGGGCAGCACGAAGCCTTCGTTGTAGTCGGTGTGCTCACCGATCAGGTTGACTCGCCCAGGGGCGGCCCAGCGGCCGGTGGCCTCGGCACCGAACTGTGCGGAGAAGCCGGCCGTCGCCCGCTCGGCGACATCACTGCTCGGGTGGGTCATGACTGGCCCAGGATGTGCGTGCGGTAGAACGCCCAGGCATCCCCGACCATGTCGTGCAGGGTCGGCTTCTGCGGCACCCAGCCCAGCTCGTCGCGGGCCAGTGCGGAGGATGCGACCAACTCGGCCGGGTCGCCCTCGCGGCGCGGCGCGACCTCGACGGGCAGTTGGTGCCCGGTGATCTCACGCACCACGTCGACGACCTGGCGGTTGGTGAAGCCGTTGCCGTTGCCCAGGTTGTAGATCCGGTGCTGACCGCCGGTGGCCGCGTCCAGCGCCAGCAGATGCGCGCGGGCCAGGTCGGCGACGTGGATGTAGTCGCGGACGCAGGTGCCGTCCACTGTGGGGTAGTCGTCACCGAAGAGCTGGAGCTTGTCCCGCCGGCCGGCGGCGACGTCCAGTGCGATCGGGATCAGGTGCGTCTCCGGGTCGTGCCGCTCGCCGAGGGTGATGTCGCCGTCGAGGTGGGCACCGGCCACGTTGAAGTAGCGCAGCGACACGGCGGCGAGCCCATGCGCGATCGCCTCGGAGGTGAGTGCCATGTCGGCGGCGAGTTTGGTGGCGCCGTACGTGTTGGTGGGTGCCTTGACCGCGTTTTCGGTGATGGGCAGCTCGGTGGGGTTGCCGTAGACGGCGGCGGTGGAGGAGAAGACCATCCGGGCCACCCCGGCGGCCCGGACCGCGTCGATCAGAGCGAGCGTGCCGATGGTGTTGTTCTGCCAGTACAGCTCCGGCTTGACCATCGACTCGCCGGCGGCGATCAGGGCGGCGAAGTGCAGCACCCCGTCGAAGCCGGCGTCCGCGGTGATGACCTGTGCAGCGTCGTGGATGGACGCCTCCACGTGGGTGGCGTCCGGGGCGAGGGCCTCGCGGTGGCCGGTACGCAGGTCGTCCAGGATGACCACCTGGTGACCCGCGTCGAGCAGCATCCGGGTCACCACGCTCCCGATGAAGCCGGCGCCCCCGGTGACGAGCAGTTTCACGTCGTTGCCTCCTGCCTGGCCCGCCCGGGACGTGGCCCTTCGGTGATCACACTAGGGCGGTGGCCGGCGCTCTCGCCGTCGGCACCGCCAACCCCATTCCATCATAATCTCTCATGATTAAACAGAGCCGAACATCTCTCCGCCGCTCCGCGTGATCCCCCGTGCGGTGGGCCCCCGGTGTCTACCATCTCTGTCATGCGGGAAGCGGCCCGTACCGGGCTCCGGCGAAACGCGCGGGCACACCCCCGCCGCGACAGTGGCCCGCTCGCCCGGGGCGTCGCCCGGGTGCTGGTTCGCGCCGCGGATGGCGCCACCCGACTCGTCACCGACCTGCTCGGGACCGGTCCGACGGCCGGTCGGGAACACATCTCCGAGGCCGATCTGCGGGACCTTGTCGCGGCGAACACGGTGCTCGACCCGGACGAGCGACGGATCATCGACGAGGTCCTGGTGGCCGGTGCCAGTCTGATCCGCGAGGTGATGATGCCGCGCACCGAGGTGGTCTTCCTCCCGGCACGGATGACAATCGTCGAAGCCGCCCGACTGGTCCGCGCCGAAACCCACACCCGTTACCCGGTCACCGACGGCACGCACGACGACGTGGTCGGCTTCGTGCACCTCCGTGACGTACTGCTGCGCCCGGACGCCGACCCGTGCGCCACCGTCGGCGAGTTGGCCCGGGAGGTGAAGCGGCTCCCGGACAGCAAACGGGTGCTCGCCGCGCTGACCGAGATGCGCCGGGAGGGCCAGCACCTCGCTGTGGTGGTCGACGAGTACGGCGGCACGGCCGGGATCGTCACGCTGGAGGACCTCGTCGAGGAGTTCTTCGGCGAGATCCACGACGAGTACGACGCCACCCCGGACCCGGAGCGTGTCGGACTGCCCGCCGTGGTGGACGGCCGCCTCAACCTCGCTGACTTCGCCGAGCGGACCGGGGTGGCCCTCCCCGCCGGACCGTACGAGACGGTGGGCGGGTTCGTCATGGCCGCGCTGGGCCGGCTCCCGGTGACCGGTGACGAGGTGCCGGTGCCGGGTGAGCCCGCCGAGGTCGGCGCACCCGATCCGGCCGAGCTGCCGGCCGGCTGGCTGTTGCGGGTGCTCACGTTGGACGGCCGCCGGGTGGCCCAACTCGCCGTCTCCGCCGCCCGCAGCGCCGACCAGCGCCGAGAGCAGAGCGCCGGCAAGCGCCGCGAGTACGACGCAGCGTCGGCCTCGGCGGGCGGCCCCGAGCCGGCTCGGGAGGCGGTGACGGGGCAGCACCGCCGGGTATCGGTCGGGCCGACGCGCCGGGTCGGCGCTGGCGAACCACGCGAGGTCAGCACCCCGGCACCGGCGGGCCGGAGCCGACCCGCCGGCCCGTCATGACGGACCGGGTTGCTTGCTGACAGAATTATCGCCATGTCCGACGTTCCCGCCCGGCCCCGCGTCTTCTCCGGCATCCAGCCGACAGCCGACTCGTTCCATCTCGGCAACTATCTCGGCGCGGTGCGGCACTGGGTGGCGCTACAGGACACCCACGACGCGTTCTACTGCGTGGTGGACCTGCACGCCATCACCGCCGGGCACGATCCGGCGCTGCTGCGCCAGCGGACCCGGGTGGCCGCGGCCCAGCTCTTCGCGGTCGGGCTCGACCCGGAACGCAGCACGCTGTTCGTCCAGTCGCAGGTGCCCGAGCACCCGCAGCTGGCCTGGGTGCTCGGTTGCATCACCGGCTTCGGCGAGGCCAGCCGGATGACCCAGTTCAAGGACAAGTCGCAGAAGCAGGGCAACGAGCGGGCCAGCGTCGGGCTGTTCACCTATCCGGTCCTCCAGGCCGCCGACATCCTGCTCTACCAGGCCAACGCTGTCCCGGTCGGCGAGGACCAGCGCCAGCACCTGGAGCTCTCCCGGGATCTGGCCCAGCGCTTCAACTCGCTGTTCGGCGCGACGTTCACGGTGCCCGCGCCGCACATCGTCAAGGACACTGCCAAGATCACCGATCTGCAGGACCCGACCGCGAAGATGTCGAAGTCCTCGTCCTCGCCAGCCGGCATCATCGACCTGCTCGACGATCCGGCTCGGTCCGCGAAGAAGATCCGTTCGGCGGTGACCGACACCGGTCGGGAAATCGTCTTCGACACCGAGACCAAGCCGGGCGTGTCCAACCTGTTGACCATCTACTCGGCGCTCAGCGGCCGCAGCATCGACGAGCTGGTGGCCGCCTACGAGGGCCGTGGCTACGGCGATCTGAAGAAGGAGCTGGCCGAGGTGGTGACGGACTTCGTCCGGCCGATCCAGGAGCGCACCCGCGCCTACCTCGACGACCCGGCGCAGTTGGACAAGCTGCTCGCGGCCGGCGCGGAGAAGGCCCGCGCGGTGGCCGCGACGACCCTGCGGTCCGCGTACGAGCGGGTCGGGTTCTTCCCGCCCGTGCGCGGCGAGTAGCTCCGCGGTACAGGTGGACGGCTCGGTGCTCGGAGGGGCGGCGCGAAGCGTGGATCGCAGTGGCGGGGTGCCGCCGACCGGCGACACCATCCAGATCGGCATCGCCGTGGACATCCCCGAGCCGTGGGGTGCCCTGCTCACCCGGCGGCGGGTCGAGGCCGGTGATCCGCTGGCGGTGCCCGCGCACGTGACGTTGCTCGGGCCCACCGAGATCCGGACGGCCAACCTGCCGGCGGTCGAGCGGCACCTGGCCGCCGTCGCCGCCGCACACCTGCCGTTCACCCTGCACCTGCGGGGCACCGGCACGTTCCGTCCGGTCACCCAGGTGGTGTTCGTCGCGGTGGCCGCCGGGATCAGCGAGTGCGAGCTGCTGGCCGCGGCCATCGCCGCTGCGCCGGGCCTGCACCGCGAACTCCGCTTCCCGTACCATCCGCACGTCACAGTGGCTCAGGACGTGGCACCGGAGGCCCTGGACCGGGTGTACGAGGATCTGGCCGACTTCTCCGCGATGTTCGAGGTCGACGGGTTCACCCTCTTCTCGCACAGCGGGCAGGCCAGGTGGCAGCCGCGTCGGGACTTCTGCCTCGGCACCTGAAACGCCGGCATTCGAGCCGTCAGCACCTGAAGCAGCGACGCGCCGGCCGGCGAGCATCGGGAGCCGGTTGCCACTACAGCGGTGGGAGATCGGCGAGGATGACCGCGTGAACGTGATCGGCCGGATCGAGACGGGCATCGACCGCTGGGTGAGCGCCGCGCGCCACCGGTCGGGGCTCTTCGATCACGTGTGGCGGGCCGGGGTGCTGTACGGCGAGGTGCTGGCCGGCCGGTTGGCCGCCGCGATCGCCTACTACGGCTTCTTCGCCGTGTTCGCCCTCGCCCTGGTCGCGTTCTCCGTCTTCGGCGCGATCCTGGAGGACAACGACGAGGTCAGCGCGGCGGCGGCCGACTTCCTCAAGGAGAATCTGCCGTTCCTGGACGCCGGGCAGATCGCCAACTCCAGCGGCACCGTCGGTGTGGTCGGCCTGGTCATCCTGGTCTTCACCGGGATCGGTTGGGTCGAGGCCATCCGGTCCTCGCAGCGGCTGATGTACCAGCTCAACCAGCAGCCGGGCAATCTGGTGGTGCGGCGGCTCGTCGACCTGGGCGTGATGATCGGCGTCTTCGTGCTGCTCGGCGTCTCGGTCGCGGCGGTGGACGCGTTGGAGTCGCTGCTGCGTTTCCTGCTGCGCAGCACCGGCTCGGTGGGTCTGACCACCATCAGCGCGGTGCTCAGCGTGCTGGTCAACACAGTGCTCGCCACCGCGTTGCTGCTCGCCGTGCCCCGGCTGCGGATGAGCCGGTCCCGGCTGCGCCCGGTGGTGTTGCTCGTCGCTGTCGGCATCACGCTGCTGAACACCGTCGGCCGGTACTACGTGGTGCGGACCGAGCGGAACCCGGCGTACACCGTGGTGGCCGGCGCCGTCGGTCTGCTGCTGTACCTCTACCTGCTCAACCAGTTGGTGCTGTTCGGCGCGGCGCTCCTGGCGACCAGCACCACCGGCCGAGTGGTGGACCTGGCGGAGACCCCCGCCCCGCCGAAGGATGTCGACGAGGGCGTCGACCCCGGTACGCCGGGCGGTGCGGGCTGATGACGGAAGGCGTGCAGGTGCTGATCTCGGTCGACGCGGACTCGTCGGTGCCCCCGTACGAGCAGGTGCGTGTGCAGCTCGCCGAGCTGATCGGCGACGGCAGGTTGCCGGTGGGCAGCCGCCTGCCCACCGTCCGGCAGCTCGCGGCCGACCTGCGGTTGGCCGCGAACACGGTGGCCCGCGCCTACCGGGAGCTGGAGGCGGCCGGGCTACTGGAGACCCGGGGGCGCAACGGCACCTTCGTCGCCCCCGGTCGGGACGACGCCGTCGACCGGTTGCAGCGGGCGGCGGCCGGCTACGCGGCGGAGGCGGCCCGGCTCGGCGTGCCACCGGCCACCGCGCTCGCCCTGGTCCGCGCCGCCCTGGACGCGGTCCGCCCCGGCTGACCGGCTGCCGATCGACCGTCGGACGGGCGATAACTGAGCAGAACTACGCCGCCGCTCGCGTTCGCGGACCATGATGAGCCGGTGGGCGCACTCATGACACTGGACCTGCCGCCGGACTCGCCGCTCCTCGGCCTGCCGTGGATCATCACCTTCGGTCCGCTCGGTGATATCGACGAGTGGGAGCCGGTGGTCTGCGGGCCGTACGAGCGACCGCACGCGTTGGCCCTGGCCGAGGCGGTGGTGGCCGAGGAGCAGTTGATGGCAGTGGTGGAGCCGCTGCTGCCGGCGCTGTCCGCCGACGAGATCCGCAGCGAGATCGCCGCCGCGCAGGTCGCCGCCGAGGACGAGGCCCGGCAGGTGGAGGGGGCCGACCTGTACGGCGACTTCGAGGACGTGATCGACGAGGAGTTGGACGCGGCAGCCGACGAGGCCGGCCACGGTGAGCCCGTCGAAGCGCCGGACGAGGCCGAGGTACGTGCCGGCTTCACCCGGATCGCCGCGTTGCTCACCGCGAAGTGACGACGACCTGGGTTGGCGTGCACGGACACCGGCGCCACGCGGAGCGGACTCCGCGCGGCGCCGGTGGCACCTCACCCCCCACCACAAGGGGTCGGTAGCCCAGTCGCCCGTCGGCGCGGGGCACGACGAACGACCAGGTCGAGAACGAGTTACCCGTTCAGCGCCGTTCCAACCAGACCGCCGCGTCAATTGGCAGCAGCCGGCCGGAGCCCTGTTCGGTGAGCTCGTCGCTGGCGACGAGCGGCTGACCGTACCCGTCGATCAGGACCGGCGCGCCGCTCATGTTGACGACGCAGGTCAGCACTGTCGCTCCGGCGGAGCGGGAGAAGGCCAGCACGCCCGGCTCGCTCTCCTGCCAGGTGACCCCGTCGGCGTCGAGGGCGAGCGCGGGATGAACGTGGCGGATCCGCAGCGCGGTCCGGTACAGCTCCAGGGTCGAGCCGGGCACGCCGGTCTGCGCCGTGACGGACAGCGCCCGCCAGAGCGCCGGGGCGGGTAGCCAGCTCAGCTCACTGCCGGCCGGCCCGAAGCCGTACGGAGCCAGCTCGCCGTCCCACGGGATGGGCACCCGGCAGCCGTCGCGGCTCTCGCCGGTGCGCAGGAACGCCGGATCCTGGCGGAGCTCGTCGGGGAGGTCGAGGACCTCCGGCAGGCCCAGTTCCTCGCCCTGGTAGAGGTAGGCGCAGCCGGGCAGGGCGAGCATCAGCAGGCTGGCGGCCCGGGCTCGGCGCAGCCCTTCGACGCCGTCGCCGTACCGGGTGACGTGCCGCTGCTTGTCGTGGTTGGACAGCACCCAGGTGGTGGGCGCTCCGACGACTGTCGCCTCGGCCAAGGCGGTGTCGATCACCTTGCGGAACGAGTCGGCCGACCAGGTGGCGTCGAGGAAGTCGAAGCTGAACGCCTGGTGCAACTCGTCCGGGCCGATGTAGCGGGCCAGGCGCTGTGGCGTCTCGGCCCACGCCTCGGCGACCGCCATCCGACCGCCGGGGTAGCTGTCCAGGATGGGCCGCCAGGCCCGGTAGATCTCGTGCACCTCGTCCTGGTCGAAGTACGGCAGCCGGCCCTTGCCGAGCAGTTCGACCTGACGCTGGCCGGTGGTCATAGTGCTGAAGCCGACGTCCGGCAGCCCTTCCGCCTTGATCATGCCGTGCGCCACGTCGACGCGGAATCCGTCGACGCCCCGATCCAGCCAGAACCGCAGCACGTCCTCGAACTCGGAGCGAACCTCCGGGTGACGCCAGTTCAGGTCCGGCTGCGAGCTGTCGAACAGGTGCAGATACCACTGGCCGTCAGCGGTCCGGGTCCAGGCGGGGCCGCCGAAGATGCTCTCCCAGTCGTTCGGGGGCAACTCGCCGTGCGTGCCCTGACCGTCGGCGAAGAGGTAGCGGGCCCGCTCCGGTGAGCCGGGGCCGGCGGCGAGCGCCGCGGTGAACCAGTGGTGCGCGCTGGAGGTGTGGTTGGGCACCAGGTCGACGATGATCCGAAGGCCGTGGGCGTGCGCGTCAGTGATCATCGCGTCGAAGTCGGCGAGTGTGCCGAACATCGGGTCGACGTCCCGGTAGTCGGCCACGTCGTACCCGCCGTCGATCATCGGCGAGGTGTAGAAGGGGGTCAGCCAGAGCGCGTCCACCCCGAGGTCACGCAGGTACGGCAGGCGCTGCCGGATGCCCTGGAGGTCGCCGGTGCCGTCGCCGTCGCTGTCGGCGAAGCTGCGGACGTACACCTGGTAGACGACCGCAGAGCGCCACCAGTCGTCGTCGGTGGTGGTGGTCTGCGGTGGGGTGGCGGTGCTGATCATTCGAGCAATATGCCGGCCCGCCGTTGCAAGAGTCAAGCAGATCTTGCGTAAGACAAGCGTGCGGAACTCGGCGCGACAGCCGTGGAGCCGCGCACCACCAGCTCCGGGCGGAACAGGTACTCCGAGTGCGGGGCGCCGTGCCCGTTGATCTCGTCCACCAGGGCGCGGACGGCGGCCACCGCCATCGCGGTGACCGGTTGCCGCATGGTGGTCAGCGGCGGGTCGGTGAAGGCCATCAGCGGGGAGTCGTCGTAGCCGACCACGGAGAGGCCGCCGGGCACGTCGAGGCCGCGTTGACGGGCGGCCCGGATCGCGCCGAGCGCCATCAGGTCGGAGCCGCAGACCACGCCGGTGACGCCACGGTCCAACAGGCGGCCGGCCGCCGCCTCGCCACCCTCCACTCCGAACAGTGACAGCTCAGCGAGGGGGCCCAGGTCGGCTTCGGCGACGCCGGCCAGCCGGGTCATCGCGGAACGCCAGGCAGCCACCTTGCGCTGCACCGGGACGAACCGGTCCGGGCCGGTGATCAGGCCGATCCGTCGGTGCCCGAGCGCGACCAGGTGGGCAACTGCCAGTTCGGCCGCCTCCCGGTCGTCGCAGGAGACGAAGGGCGCGCCGATGCCGGGCACGTACCCGTTGATCATCACGACCGGCAACGGCCGGGCGAGCAGCGCCCGGTAGCGGTCGTGGTTGGCGGCCGTGTCGGCGTGCAGGCCGGAGACGAAGACGATCCCGGAGACCTGCCTGTCCAGCAGCATCTCCACGTACTCGTCCTCGGTCACGCCGCCGGCGGTCTGGGTGCAGAGCACCGGCGTGAATCCACTCTGCGCCAGAGTGGACTCGATGACCTGGGCGAAGGCGGGGAAGATCGGGTTGTCCAGCTCCGGCACCACCAGGCCGACGAGACCGGCGCTGCGCTTACGCAGCCGGGCTGGCCGCTCGTACCCGAGCACGTCGAGGGCGGTGAGGACGGCCTGCCGGGTCTCCGGGGCCACGCCGGGGCGGTCGTTGAGCACCCGCGACACCGTGGCCTCGCTGACTTCGGCCTGCTGGGCGATGTCGGACAGTCGAGCGCGCATGGCGGCACTTTAGCCCACCGGCAAGTTCTTGCGGGGTCCTCTGCAAGCCCTTCCATTACTTGCAACGTCTTGCTAACGTCCCCGCAACACGCGAGAGCAGCGGCGCAGCATCCATGCGCCGATCGGCAAGAACTTCCAGACTTTCCACTGGCGAGCCGCCCGTCCCCGGCGAGCCGCCATGACGACAGGAGTACCGATGCGCATCCGTACCGCGGGTGTGGTCGCCCTCTTCGCCCTGGCGCTCGCCGCCTCAGGCTGCGGTGGCGACAGCGACGAGCCGGCCGCGAAGGAAACCCCCAAGGCCGCCGGCGGCAAACTGGTGATCTGGGCGGACGACAAGCGGACCGCCGCCCTCAAGCCGTTCGCCGAGAAGTTCGGCCAGGAGAACGGCGTCAGCGTCGAGGTCCAGGCCGTCCCGAACGAGGACCTTCAGAACAACTTCGTGACAGTGTCGAGCCAGGGCGGCGGCCCGGACGTGGTGATCGGCGCGCACGACTGGATCGGCAACCTGGTCCAGAACGGTGCCATCGACCCGGTGCAGCTGTCCGACCAGCAGAAGGCCGCCTTCAACGAGACCGCCGTCAAGGCCGTCACGTTCAACGGCCAGCTCTACGGCGTGCCCTATGCCCAGGAGAACCTGGCGCTGATCCGCAACACCGAACTGGCCCCCGAGGCACCGAAGACGATCGAGGACCTGGTCGCCACCGGCAAGCAGCTCAAGGCGCAGAAGAAGGTCACCGAGACGCTCTGCCTCCAGGTCGGCCAGAAGGGCGACGCGTACCACATCTATCCGCTGTACACCTCGGCCGGCGGTTACCTCTTCGGCACCACCGCGAACGGCGACTACGACCCGAAGGACCTGGGCGTGGGCAAGCCGGAGTCGATCGCCGCGTTCAAGAAGATCGCCGCGCTCGGCGAGAAGGGCGAGGGCGTGCTGAAGCGCTCGATCGCCGACACCAACTCGACCGCAACCTTCACCGGCAAGAAGTGCGCCTTCCTGGTCTCCGGGCCGTGGGCCACCGCCGACGTGAAGAAGGCCGGCATCAAGTACGACGTCTCCGCCGTTCCCGGCTTCGCCGGCGGCAAGGCGGCCGCGCCGTTCGTAGGCGTCCAGTCCTTCTACGTGGCGGCCAAGGGCAAGAACAAGGCTCTCGCCCAGGAGTTCGTCGCCAACTACGTCACCACGCCGGAGCTGGCCGTGGCGCTCTACCAGGCCGACCCGCGCCCGCCGGCGCTGACCGCCGCGCTTGACCAGGTCAAGAGCAGCGACCCGGACCTGGCCAAGTTCATCGAGGCCGGCAAGAACGGGCAGGTGCTCCCGGCCATCCCGGCCATGGCCGCGATCTGGGACCCGTTCGGCAAGGCCGAGGCCGCCGTCATCGGCGGCGCCGACCCGACCAGCACGGTTACCGCGGCCGGCAAGACGATCGCCGGTTCGATCAAGTAATGAGCACACCGCTGTCCGGCCCGGGGCCTGCCCAGCAGGCCCCGGGCCGGGGGCCCGTCCGCACCGGGTCCCCGCGCACCACCCGTACCGCGCGGAACCACGCGCCGATCACCGCGACCGGCCTCGCCGCGAAGGTGATCCTGCTCGGCCTGGTGGCCGGGATCGCGATCTGGGCGGCCTTCCCGCTCGTGGCGGCCGAGAAGTGGGTTGGGCTGGCGGTGCTGGTGCTGACCACCGCCGCACTGTTCTATCTGTACCTGGGCCGCCGGCACGTCCCGGCGAAGTACCTCATCCCCGGCACGCTCTTCCTGATCGCCTTCCAGATCGTGCCGGTGCTTTACACCGCGAGCACGGCCTTCACCAACTTCGGCGACGGCCACCGAGGCAGCAAGGACGACGCGATCGTCGCGATCCAGAGCTCCTCGGTCAAGCAGGTCCCGGGGTCCACCCAGTACCCGTTGTCGGTCGCCACCAAGGGCGACCCGGCCACCGGTGCCCTGGTCTTCCTGATCACCAAGCCAGGAACCGACACGGTCTCCGTCGGCGACGCCGAGGGCCTTCGCCCGCTCGATCCCGGCGCGGCGACCGTCGGCCCCGGCGGGAAGGTCACCGCGGCCGACGGCTACACCGTGCTGAACTTCAGCCAGGCCAGCGCCCGCAGCAAGGACATCACGGACCTGGTGGTGCCGACGGCCGGAGGCGCGCTGCGCTCGTCCGGCCTGTCCCGGGCGTACGAGGGCAAGGCCGTCCGGGCGTACGACGCGGGCTGCGACTGCGTCAAGGACAGCGACAGCGGCAGGACCTGGACCGCGGACGGCGAGGTCGGCGCGTTCGTCGCCGCCGACGGCGAGCGGCTGGCCCAGGGTTGGAAGGTGAACGTCGGGCTGTCCAACTTCACCCGGGTGCTCACCGACGAGCGGATTTCCGGGCCGTTCCTCCGCACGCTGATCTGGAACTTCGCCTTCGCCATCGGCTCCACCGGCGGCACGTTCATCCTCGGCATGGCGATCGCCCTGGCGCTGCACTCGCCCCGAATGCGGGGCACCAACCTCTACCGGATGTTGCTGATCCTGCCGTACGCCATGCCGTCCTTCGCGATGCTCCTGGTCTGGCGGGACATGTTCAACACCGACTTCGGGCTGATCAACAATCTGTTCGGGCTCAGCGTCGACTGGTTCGGGCAGGGCTGGTCGGCCCGCGCCGCGGTGATCCTGGTGCAGCTCTGGCTCGGCTACCCGTACATGTTCCTGGTGGCGACCGGCGCTCTACAGGCCATCCCACGGGAGTTGACAGAGGCCACCTCGGTCGACGGGGCGTCGCGCTGGCAGTCGTTCCGGGCCGTCACCCTGCCGCTGCTGCTGGTCGCGCTCTCGCCGCTGCTGATCTCGTCGTTCGCGTTCAACTTCAACAACTTCAACGCGATCTACCTGACCACCGAGGGCGCGCCATTCCCGGCGGACAACCCCAGCAACGGCGCCACCGACCTGCTGATCACCTACACCTACCGGCTGGCGTTCGGTGGGCAGGCCGCACAGTTCGGCTTCGCCGCGGCCATCTCGCTGTTCATCTTCGCCATCGTCGCGGTGGTGTCGGCGGTCAGCTTCCGGCGGACCCGCCAACAGGAGGAGGTGTATTCATGACCATGCTCACCGGCGCCGCCGTCACGGGCGGCGCGAACGGCTCGGCGACGGTCGACCGCAACGCGGGCAGGCGTAAGAAGCGATGGTTCGCCGAGGTCGGCTGGCGGCACCTGGTCGGCCTGCTCGGCGTGCTGTTCAGTCTCTTTCCGCTCGTGTTCGTCGTCTCGGCGGCGCTCAATCCGCTCGGCACCCTGTCGTCCACCGAGTTGGTGCCGACCGGCGGGGTGTCGTTGGAGAACTTCGGGAACCTGTTCGCGCGCACCGAGTTCGCTGACTGGTTCCTGAACTCGCTGCTCATCGCCGGTGGGGCCGCGTTCGCCTCGGTCTTTCTCTCCGCGCTCGCGGCGTACGCCTTCTCCCGGATGCGGTTTCAGGGGCGACGGGTGGGGTTGCTGTCACTGCTGTTGATCCAGATGTTCCCGCAGTTCCTCGCGATCGTTGCGATCTTCCTGATCTTCGGCACGATCACCGACCTGTGGCCGGCCATCGGCTTCAACACCCCGTGGGGTCTGTTGCTGCTCTACCTGGGTGGCGCGCTGGGCGTGAACACCTGGCTGATGAAGGGCTTCTTCGACACCCTGCCCCGCGAGCTGGACGAGTCGGCCACCGTGGACGGCGCCTCACACGCCCAGGTCTTCTTCCGGATCATGCTGCCGTTGGTGGCGCCGATCCTCGCGGTGACCGGGCTGCTCGCCTTCATCAACACCATCAACGAGTTCCTGATGGCGAGCGTCTTCCTCACCGACACGGATGCCAAGACCCTCGCGGTCGGCATGCGGGGCATGTTGCAGGGCGGCGAGCGGAACACCAACTTCGGGATCTTCGCGGCCGGCACCCTGCTGACCGCGATCCCGACGGTGCTGGTCTTCCAGTTCCTCCAGCGGTACATCGTCTCCGGCCTCACCTCCGGTGCGGTGAAGGGATAGGTCGTCGGCCGTGGCCGGGCGGCCTGGACGCGCCGACCGGTCACCCCACTACTACAAAGTGTCGTTGATAGGGGAGGATGGGAGGCGTGGAAGCACTCCGACTCATCCTTCTCTATGTCCATCTGATCGGGTTCGCCCTGCTGCTCGGTGGCTCGATCGCCCAGTACGCCAGCGGTCGGCTGCGGATCAACCAGGCCATGCTGTGGGGCGCGGTGATCCAGTTGCTGACCGGGCTCGGCCTCTCCGCGCCGCTGCGCGGCGGCGGCGACGACGAGCCGAACCCGGCAAAACTTGTGACGAAGTTGGTGATCGCGCTGCTGATCTTCGTCATGGTCTTCTTCTCCCGGAAGCGGGACGTGGTCAACCGCGGTCATTTCCTCGCGATCGTCGGTCTGACCCTGGTCAACGCGGCGGTCGCGGTCTTTTGGCGGTAACGTCCGAGGAGGGAAACGCCTCCAGAAAACGGACGTTGCGGACGCCGCGGCGCACGGTTACCAGCACGAAGAGTGATGTGCCCCACGCAAGGGTTACACCCGGGTAACAGGCGCTCAACAGTCGTGCACGATTGTCGGCCGGTGGGTGGACGCGGGCGTACGCTCCCGTCCGTAACGTGGGACAGCCGGCGGCACACCCGCAGGTCGGCTGATGGGCTGCCACCGCACAAGGCGCGGTGAGCAATGGGAAGGAGACGTCTTGCGCTCGGTGCGTGGGATGCGGATCGCTTCGATCTTCGCGGTGGGTGGGCTCGCGCTCACCGCCGCTGCTTGTGGCGAGGCGCCCAAGGATGACAACAACGCCGGCAGTGGCGGCAAGAAGTTCAGCGCCTGCATGGTGACCGACGTCGGCGGCATCGACGACAAGTCGTTCAACACCTCGGCCTGGAAGGGTCTGCAGGAGGCCAAGGCCGCCAACGACAACATCGACATCAAGTTCGTCGCGTCGAAGGCCGAGGCCGACTACGAGCCGAACCTGACGCAGTACGTCAACCAGAAGTGCGACTTCATCCTGGCGGTCGGTGGCCTGATGGGTGACGCCACCTCGAAGATCGCCAAGGCGAACCCGAACCAGCAGTTCGGCATCGTCGACGCCAACCCGGGTGACGCCAACGTCTACCCGATGCAGTTCGACACCGCCCAGGCCGCGTTCCAGGCCGGTTACCTGGCCGCCGGGATGAGCAAGAGCGGCAAGGTGGGCACCTACGGTGGTCTGCCGATCCCGCCGGTGACCATCTTCATGGACGGCTTCGTCGACGGTGTGAAGTACTTCAACACCACCAAGGGCAAGAACGTCCAGGCGCTGGGTTGGAACAAGGACACCCAGAAGGGTTCCTTCACCAACGACTTCGCCAAGCAGGACGAGGGCAAGAAGGTCTCCGACGCGCTGGTCGCCCAGGGCGCGGACATCATCATGCCGGTCGCCGGCGGCTCCGGCCTCGGCACCACCGCCGCGGCCAAGGCCTCGGGCGGCAAGTACAGCACTATCTGGGTGGACGTCGACGGCTGCGAGAGCACCCCGGACTGCTCGGCGATCGTCACCACCGTGGTCAAGAACATCCCGGAGGCCGTCAAGGAGGCCGTGGTGAAGGCCGCCAGTGGCGAGAAGCTGGAGGCCAAGCCGGGCTTCGTCGGCACCCTGGCCAACACCGGCGTCTCGATCGCCCCGTACCACGACTTCGACAGCAAGGTCCCGGCCGAGCTGAAGGCCGAGGTCGACAAGATCAAGGCGGACATCGCCGCCGGCACCATCACCGTCACCTCGAAGGCCCAGCCGACCAAGTGACGACCGGCCGGCCCCTCCGGTGAGATCATCGGTAGGGCCGGCGCAGACAGGTACGACCGATCGGCCGCTCCGGCTCTGCGGGACACCCCCGCGGGGTCGGAGCGGCCGATCGCGCACCACGGCGGCCGGCCCGGTCCGGCCGGTACGACGGCAGCTAGGCTGCACCATCGCTCGCACTCCAGGAGGTTGCGCTGAGACTCGAACTGCGCGGCATCACCAAGCGGTTCGGTGATCTGGTCGCCAACGATCACATCGACTTGACGGTGGAGCCTGGAGAGATTCACGCCCTCCTCGGCGAGAACGGCGCGGGCAAGTCGACCCTGATGAACGTGCTCTACGGGCTCTACCAGCCCGACGAGGGCGAGATCCTGGTCGACGGCAAGCCGCTGAAGCTGAAGGGCCCGTCCGACGCGATCGCCGCCGGGATCGGCATGGTGCACCAGCACTTCATGCTGGTGCCGGTCTTCACCGTCGCCGAGAACGTCATGCTCGGCGCCGAGCAGGTCCGGGGCGGCATCGCCGGCTTCCTGGACCGGCGTCGGGCCCGGCGCGAGGTCACCGAGGTGTCCGAGCGCTACAACCTGCGGGTCGACCCGGACGCGGTGATCGAGGACCTGCCGGTCGGCATCCAGCAGCGCGTCGAGATCGTCAAGGCGCTCACCCGCGACGTCGACCTGCTCATCCTGGACGAGCCGACAGCTGTGCTCACCCCTCAGGAGACCGAGGAGTTGCTGACGGTCATGCGGTCGCTCAAGGCGGCCGGCAAGTCGATCGTCTTCATCACCCACAAGCTTGGCGAGGTCAAGGCCATCGCCGACCGGATCACAGTGATCCGACGCGGAAAGACCGTCGGCACCGCCTCACCGGAGGCCAGCCGGGACGAGCTGGCCGCGTTGATGGTCGGGCGCAACGTCCGGCTCACCGTGGACAAGACCCCGGCCACGCCGGGCGACCCGGTGCTGGAGGTGGCCGGGCTGGTCGTCGACGACGACCGGCAGATCCGCGCCGTCGACGGCGTCGACCTGACCGTGCGCGCGGGCGAGGTCCTCGGCGTGGCGGGCGTACAGGGCAACGGTCAGACCGAGCTGATCGAAGCGATCATGGGCCTGCGCCCGGTGCTGGCCGGCACGATCAGCCTGGCCGGCGACCAGATCAACGGCTGGAAGCCGAAGAGGGTGCTCCGGGCGGGCGTCGGTTACGTGCCCGAGGACCGCAGCGTGGACGGCCTGGTCAAGGAGTTCAGCGTTGCGGAGAACCTGGTGCTGGACATCTACGACCGGCCGCCGTTCGGTGCCGGGCTCGCGCTGAAGCCGGACGCGATCGCCGCCTCCGCGAAGGAGCGGATCGAGCAGTTCGACGTGCGTACCTCATCGGCCGACGCGGCGGTGGGCACCCTGTCCGGGGGCAACCAGCAGAAGGTGATCGTGGCCCGGGAGCTGTCCCGGCCACTGAAGCTCCTCATCGCCGCCCAGCCGACCCGTGGCGTCGACGTCGGGTCGATCGAGTTCATCCACAGCCAGGTCATCCGCGAGCGAGACATCGGCACCGCCGTTCTGGTGGTCTCCAGCGAACTCGACGAGGTGATCGGGTTGGCCGACCGGATCGCGGTGATGTACCGCGGCCGGATCATCGGCATCGTCGGCCCGGACACCCCGCGTGAGGAGATCGGTCTGCTGATGGCCGGCATCAGCCAGGACGAGGCCCACGACGCCGCCGCCGAGAAGCCCGACGCGGCAATCGCCGCCGACGAGCCCGGCGCGGCACCCGCCACCGACAAGCCCGGCGCGGCAGACGGGAGCCCGGCGCGCGACGCGGGCTCCGCGAGCGAGGACGAGGCATGAGCGAGCGCCAGCGAGCGAACAGTCGACACTGGGGTTTGGTGCCTCATGGCGTCACGCAGCGAAGCGGAGTGACGGCATGAGCGACCCCAATCCGCAGTCCGGCTCGCCGGACAAGGAGCCGGCGAGCGAGGCGCAGGCCGCGCAGAACGCGCTCGGCAACACCGAACGCGCCGAGGTGGCCACCGAGCCGGACCGCTCGGTGAAGCCAGGCCCGGAGCCGAAGCCGAGCCTGGGCCGGTTGTTCCTGGACAACCTCTGGGCGGCGAACACCTTCACGGTGACGCTGTTGTCGTTGGTGCTGGCGATCGTGGTCGGCGCGGTGCTGATGATCATCTCTGATCCCGACGTGCTCGCCACCTACTCGTACATCACCTCCCGCCCGTCCGACGCGATCAACTCCAGCTGGACGCTCGTCAGCGAGGCGTACGCGAACCTGTTCAAGGGCTCGATCTTCGACCCCGAGGCGTTCTCCGGCTGGTTGGACGGCGCCAACGGCTGGCAGGCGGTGCTCGCGCCGATCTCGGAGACGCTGACCTACGCGGCGCCGCTGGTCTTCACCGGCCTGTCGGTGGCGCTGGCCTTCCGGGGCGGCCTGTTCAACATCGGCGCCCAGGGCCAGGCCACCATCGGTGTGATCATGGCGGCGCTGGCCGGCTTCCTGCTGCCGCTGCCGCCCGGCCTGCACCTGCTGGTGGCGGTGCTGGCCGGCGCGCTGGGTGGAGCGATCTGGGGCTTCATCCCCGGCATCCTCAAGGCCCGTGCCGGCGCGCACGAGGTGATCAACACGATCATGCTGAACTACGTCGCCACGTACTTCCTCACCTGGTTGATCGTGCAGAACGGCGTGCAGGACCCGAACCGCACCGACGCGATCAGCAAGGCGGTGGACACCTCCGCCCAGCTGCCCCGACTGCTCGGCGACAACCTGCGCGTGCACGCCGGCATCCTGCTCGCCGTGCTCGCCACCTGGGCGGTCGCCTGGCTGCTCAACCGCTCGACGCTCGGTTTCGAGCTGCGCGCGGTCGGCGCCAACCCGGACGCCGCCCGGACCGCGGGCATCAGCGTCACCCGGACGTACATCCTGATCATGGTCTTCGCCGGAATCCTGGCCGGCCTCGGCGGCTCGAACATGGTGCTCGGCTCGACCGCCAGCGCGTTGACCCCGCTGGTGGTCGCGCAGATCGGGTTCGACGGCATCCTGGTGGCACTGCTCGGGCGGGTGAAGCCCTGGGGGGTGCTGCTGGCCGCGCTGCTGTTCGGCGCGCTTCAGGCCGGTGGTAACCGGATGCAGTCGTACTCCGGGATCTCGCTGGAGCTGGTGACAGTGCTCCAGGCGCTGATCGTCATCTTCATCGCCGCACCGGCCCTGGTGAAGGCGATCTTCCAGCTCCGGGCCGCGCGCGCCGCCCGGTTGCAGACGAGCCTGGCGAAGGGCTGGTAACTCATGTCCACCATGGCTGTCCCCGACATCGCGGTCGCCCCGGTCGACGAGGGCTTCTGGACCCGCAGCCGGAAGGTCGGTCTCACGCTGCTGGCGCTCGGCCTGCTGGCCGCGGTGCTCTTCGGCGCGCTCGCCACCGACCAACAGGCCCGGTTCACCCTCAGCGACGACGCGGCCGGTGCCGCACTGGAGATCAACGGCACGATCGGGGCGATCCTGTTCGGGATCATCACGATCGCCGCCGGCGCGGCGCTGCTCGCCGGGGTGCCGAAGCGGTGGTTCCTCCCCGTGCTCGGCGTCGGGCTGGTCGCCTTCGTGCTGTCGTTCCTCTGCTGGCAGGTCAGCGCCGCGCCGGCCGGGCAGAACTTCATGCCGCTGGTCAACATCATCCGCGGTACGTTCCTCCTGGCTCTGCCGCTGATCTTCGGCGCGCTCGCCGGGGTGCTCTGTGAGCGGTCCGGCGTGGTCAACGTGGCCATCGAGGGCCAACTGCTGATGGGCGCGTTCAGCGGGGCCCTGTTCGGCAGCATCTCCGGCAGCGTGTGGGTGGGCCTGGTCGCCGCAGCCATCGGCGGCGCGTTCATCTCGCTGCTGCTGGCCGTCTTCGCCATCCGCTACCTGGTCGACCAGGTTGTCATGGGCATCGTGCTGAACCTGCTGGCCGTCGGCGTCACCGGCTTCCTCTACGAGCGGCTGATGCAGACCGACGCCGCGAAGTACAACAGCGCGCCCCGCTTCAGCAACTGGGAGATCCCGCTGCTGAAGGACATCCCGGTGCTCGGTCCGGCGTTGTTCCGCGGCAACATCTTCCTCTACCTCGGGCTGCTCCTGGTGCTGGTGATCCACATCGGGCTGTTCCGCACCCGGTGGGGGCTGCGGACCCGCTCGGTCGGCGAGCACCCGATCGCCGCCGACACGCTCGGCGTCAAGGTGCTGCGGGTGCGCTACCGCAACGTGCTGCTGGCCGGTGTGGTCGCCGGCATCGGCGGCGCGTCCTACACCCTGGCGCTCTACTCGTTCACCAAGAACATGATCGGTGGTAAGGGCTTCATCGCCCTGGCTGCGCTGATCTTCGGTCGCTGGAACCCGACCGGCGCGCTGCTCGCCGCGCTGTTCTTCGGATTCGCCGACCAGCTCGCCACGTACCTGGGCGCGATCAGCAGCTCGATCCCCAGCCAGTTCCTGGCCATGCTGCCCTACCTGGCGACGATCCTGGCGGTCGCCGGGCTGGTCGGTCGGGTCCGGGCACCGGCCGCCGACGGCAAGCCGTACATCAAGGGCTGACACCCGAGGGCCGGCCCGATCCCACGTGATCAGTGATGAAAAGTAGGTGCCGGAACCGTTCCCGGCCTACTTCTCATCACCTGATCACGTCGGGCCGCCGCCCCTGCTCGCTTCTGACCTGGGCAGCTTGGGCAGAATGGCGGCATGACCGACATTGACTGGGCACGGTTGCGCGCTGCCGCCATCGAGGCGATGCGGCACGCGTACGCGCCGTACTCGACGTTCCCGGTTGGCGCGGCCGCACTTGTCGACGACGGCCGGGTGGTGGTCGGCTGCAACGTGGAAAATGCCGCGTACGGGGTGACGCTGTGCGCCGAGTGCGGGGTCGTGTCCAGCCTGCACGCCACCGGTGGCGGCCGGCTCGTCGCGCTCTCCTGCGTCGACGCGACAGGCGAGCCGTTGATGCCGTGCGGCCGGTGTCGGCAACTGCTCTGGGAGCACGGCGGGCCGGAGTGCCTGATCGAGAGCAAGACCCGGCCGCTGCGGATGGCCGAGCTGCTGCCGCACGCCTTCGGCGTGGAGGACCTGGAGGCCGTCACCGGGGAGACGCCGGTGCCGGTGGTCCCGGAGCGGCTCGCCGCCTGGCGCGGGCGCGGCACCGTCTTCGTGCACCCGGACATGTCCGCCGGTCAGCAGGTCTGGACGGCGTACTGGGAGCGGTCGGCAGGCGACGACGCCGGCGCCGAGACCGGGGTGCTGGAGGAGGCGCCGAGCTGGGACGACCCGGCCGAGGCGATCACCTGGGGCCTGGCCCGGACGCCCCGGGTGGTCGTGGTGGACGCCACCGGCACCATCTTCTGGGCCGGTGAGGGTGAGCCGCCTTTGGAGATCCCGACTCGGTGGTCTGGTGGCTGAGCTGGGGGGCGGGGGGGGGCGCGGGGGGGGGGGCGGGGGGGGGGGGGGTTTTCGGGGGCCGGGGGCGCGGGCGGGGGT
>NZ_JBEXHV010000033.1:0-40409 GCF_040608275.1 Micromonospora sp. NPDC005205 | reverse complement strand
TCGCCGGAAGCTGCGAGAGCAGGGCCCGGCAGACAGTGGCCGGGCGGGCGGCCAGCGCCCGCCCCCACCCCCGGCCCTGGCCCCCAGTTGATCAAGAAGTTTCGGTGATGTTGCGCGGATCTTCCATCGAGATCGTGCTCGATCCTGGTTGTAGTGGTCTCCCGAGCTCGCGTTACCCCTCTATCCAGGATCGAGGGGCTCGCTCGACCGCTCCGATGGGTGATCCCGCCCCCACACCCCTTCGATCATGAAGTTATTGCCATCCGGATCGGCGTGTCGTGGCAATAACTTCATGATCAACGGGGTGTGGGGAGAGGGCTGGTGAAGGGGGTTCCGAGGTGGGGGGTGGCGAGGACGGTGGGGGAGTGGGTGCGCAGGGCGGTCAGCCGGGAGGTGCGGGCGAGTTCCGGGTCTTCCTCGTGGGCGTACGCCAGCTTGGGGTCGACGAGTTGCACCATGTGCACCAGCAGGTCCCCGGTGAGCAGCATCCGTTCGTCCGCCGAGGTCAGGAGCACCGACTGGTGACCGGGCGTGTGACCGGGGGTGGGCAGCAGACGTACCGCTGGGGTGAGGGCGGTCTCGCCGTCGACCACCCGGAGCTGGCCGGCGGCGCGCAGGGGCGCGATGAGCCCGGCCGGCAGCCCCGGGTTGAGCGTCTCCGCCGCGTCGATCTCGGCGCGCTGGAGCAGGTAGCTCGCGTTCGGGAAGTACGGCCGCCCCGGCGTGCCGGTGACCGCCCAGCCGATGTGGTCGCTGTGTAGGTGGGTCAGGACGACAGTGTCGACATCGGCGGGGTCGATGCCTGCCGCAGCCAACTCGGCGGGCATCCGCCCCGGCACTGGCGCCCAGCTCGCGGCGGGTGCGTCGGCTGGGCCGATCCCGGCGTCGACAAGCGTGACCGGCCCGTCTCCGGTGCGGATCGCGAAGCTGCGGAACGGCAGCCACCATTGCCCGTCGGCGGTCACCGAGCCGGGGTCGCGCCGGTCGGCCTCCGCCCAGTGCGCCGCCGTGGCCTGCGGAAATGCCTCCGCGCGGGGCTGGAAGAAGTCACCCTCACCGTCGGTGAGTGCGGTGACCGTGATAGACCCGAGGGTGCGGCTCAGTGGCATCGGACGATGATTCCAGGGCATTCCTGTTCCGCGCAGCCCGGTTTCGCCGGCCGGTCGAGGCCGGCTGGGGGCTGCCCGCCCAATTGCAGTACGCTCGTACTGCTTGAGCACGTGTCCCCCGAGAGGAGCGCCGGCCGATGGCGAAGATCAAGGTAAACAACCCGGTCGTAGAACTCGACGGCGACGAGATGACCCGGATCATCTGGAAGCAGATCCGGGAGCAGCTGATCCTGCCCTACCTCGACGTCGACCTGCACTACTACGACCTGTCGATCCAGCACCGCGACGAGACCGACGACCAGGTCACGATCGACGCCGCCAACGCCATCAAGGAGCACGGCGTCGGCGTCAAGTGCGCGACCATCACCCCGGACGAGGCCCGGGTCGAGGAGTTCGGCCTGAAGAAGATGTGGCGGTCGCCCAACGGCACCATCCGCAACATCCTCGGCGGCGTCGTCTTCCGTGAGCCGATCATCATGTCCAACGTGCCGCGGCTGGTCCCCGGCTGGACCAAGCCGATCATCATCGGCCGGCACGCCCACGGTGACCAGTACAAGGCCACCGACTTCGTCGTCCCCGGCCCGGGCACGGTGACCATCACCTACACCCCGGCCGACGGCGGCGCGCCGATGGAGATGGAGGTCGCCAACTTCCCCGGCGGCGGCATCGCCATGGGCATGTACAACTACGACGAGTCGATCCGGGACTTCGCCCGGGCGTCGTTCCGGTACGGACTGGACCGCAACTACCCGGTCTACCTGTCCACCAAGAACACCATTCTCAAGGCGTACGACGGTCGGTTCAAGGACCTCTTCGCCGAGGTGTTCGAGGCCGAGTTCAAGGACGAGTTCGCCGCCGCCGGCATCACCTACGAGCACCGGCTGATCGACGACATGGTCGCCGCCGCGCTCAAGTGGGAGGGCGGCTACGTCTGGGCCTGCAAGAACTACGACGGTGACGTGCAGTCCGACACCGTCGCGCAGGGCTTCGGCTCGCTGGGTCTGATGACCTCCGTCCTGCTCTCCCCGGACGGTCGTACCGTCGAGGCCGAGGCCGCCCACGGCACTGTCACCCGGCACTACCGGCAGTACCAGAAGGGTGAGAAGACGTCGACCAACCCGATCGCGTCGATCTACGCCTGGACCCGGGGCCTGGCCCACCGGGGCAAGCTGGACGGCACCCCGGCGGTCACCGAGTTCGCCAACACCCTGGAGCAGGTCATCGTCGACACCGTCGAAGGCGGCCAGATGACCAAGGACCTCTCGCTGCTCATCTCGCGGGACGCCCCGTGGCTGACCACCGACGAGTTCATGAACGCGCTCGACGAGAACCTGGCTCGCAAGATCGCTGCCTGATCCAGGCGTACCGCGTCATCGGAGCCCGCCGGCGTCTCAGCCGGCGGGCTTCGGCGTGTTCGGCGCCGCCGCGCCGGTCGGCGTCACTGCCCCCGGCGCGCCTCGTTGACCAGGATGGACGAGATGCCAGTCGCGTCCAGGAAGGTTGACCACGGTCGACCCGCGGCACCCGTGCGCCGATCAGCCAGCCTTCCCGGCTGTGCCGTGCACAGCCAGCCGTCCCTTCCCTGCGGGGGGCCCTGTCCCGGGCCCCCCGCGCCCTGTTTCCCGCCAAGCCAATGCCGCACAGCGCCGTGCCGTGCCGTGCCGTACCGAGCCGTGCCGTGCTCAGGCGCCGCGCACAGCAGGGCTGCTCAGGCGGCGCGTAGCAGGTCGGCGGCGCGTTCCGGAGCGATGTCGTTGATGAAGACGCCCATCCCGGATTCGGAGCCCGCCAGGTATTTCAGCTTGTCAGTGGCCCGCCGGATGCTGAACAGCTGCAGGTGCAGGTGGCCCAGCTCGCGGTCGACCCGTACGGGAGCC
Source organism: Micromonospora sp. NPDC005205 (assembly GCF_040608275.1). Lineage (NCBI taxonomy): Bacteria > Bacillati > Actinomycetota > Actinomycetes > Micromonosporales > Micromonosporaceae > Micromonospora > Micromonospora sp. NPDC005205. The sequence continues at coordinate 37,423 of NZ_JBEXHV010000033.1, read as the reverse complement.
TGGTGCCAGGCCGAGATGTACGGCATTGGCATGTCGAACAGGCCGTCGAAGCGGCGCAGTAGATCCAGGTAGAGCGGCCCGAAGGCTTCCCGCTCGCTGTCGCTGAGCGCCGGGATGTCCGGCACCACGCGGTGCGGCGCGACGTGCACCTCGAACGGCCAGCGGGCGGCCGCCGGGACGAACGCCGTCCAGTGTTCGTTCTCGGTGACCACCCGGTCACCGGTGGCTCGCTCGGCGGCCAGCACGTCCGCGTACAGGTTGCCCCCGCCGGTTCGCTCGGCGTGCCGGCGTGCCGCGGCCAGCAGCGCGCGGGTGCGTGGCGTCACGAAGGGGTACGCGTAGATCTGGCCGTGCGGATGGTGCAGCGTGACACCGATTTCAACGCCCCGGTTCTCGAAGCAGAAGATCTGCTCGACGCCGGGCAGCGCGCCGAGCACCTCGGTGCGGTCGGCGAGGGCGTCCAGCACGGTGCGGACCCGGCGCGGGGGCAGGCTGGCGAAGGAGGCGTTGTGGTCCGACGTGAAGCAGACCACCTCGCACCTGCCGAGGCCCGGCCGGACCGGTGTGAACGGGGTGATCTCGCCGGGCTCCTCGGCCACCCGACCGCTCAGCGACGGGAACCGGTTCTCGAAGACCACCACGTCGTAGTCGGGTGCGGGGATCTCGGTCAGCCGGTCGCCCACCGACGGGTCGAGAGGGCACTCGTTCGCCGGCGGGAGGAAGGTGCGGGTCTGCCGGTGCACGGCGACCGCCACCCACTCGTCGGTCAACGGGTCGTAGCGCAGCTGCGACGCGGGGGGAGGCGGCGGCAGGTCCCGGCGGTCCGGCTGGTCGCGGACCGCGTCGTCGCGCTCGTCGAAGTAGATCAGCTCCCGGCCGTCGGCCAGGTCGATCGCGGTGCGCTTCACGGCGCCGTCCCCTCAGTTGTCGGCGTGCGCGTCACGCGACCCGCCCCTCTCGCCTTGACCATGATCAGTTCGCCCACCTGTTCGCCGAGTACCCGTCGTGCGGGTGGAGGCAACCGGTCGTCGCTGACCAGTACGTGGGCCGCCGTCAACCCGACGATCGAGGAGATGCCGACGGTGCCCCACTTGGTGTGGTCGGCGAGCACCACCAGCTGGTCCGCCGCCGCCACGAGCGCCCGATCGGTCTCCGCCTCCATCAGGTTCGGCGTGGTGAAGCCGGCCCGCTCGGTGATGCCGTGGACGCCCAGGAAGAGCAGATCCAGGTGCAGTGAGCGGACGGCCCCGACCGCGAGCGGACCGACCAGCGCGTCCGACGGTGTGCGTACGCCGCCGGTGAGCACCACCGTCTGGTCCGGGCGGCCACCGGCGTGCATGATCTCGGCCACCGGCAGCGAGTTGGTCACCACTGTCAGCTCGGGCACGTCCAGCAGCCGGCGGGCCAGTTCGGCGGTGGTGGTGCCGGCGGAGAGCGCGACCGCTGCTCCCGGCCGGACCAGTTGAGCCGCCCGGTCGGCGATGGCGGCCTTCTCCGGCAGTTGGCGGACCGACTTGGCGCGGAAGCCCGGCTCGTCGGTCGAGCTTGGCCCGGTCGTGGTGGCGCCGCCGTGCACCTTGGCCAGCAGGCCGCGCTCGTGCAGCGCATCGAGGTCACGCCGGATGGTCATGTCGGAGACGCCGAACTCGCCTGCCAACTCGCTGACCCGGACGCCGCCGATCGTGCGGACCCGCTCCAGGATGGCCGCCTGCCGCTGCTGAGCGAGCATCAGCCGTGCCTCCCCGAGCGTCCACGTACCCTCACGCGGTCAAACGTGTTCCAACAAAGATGAACACTAGCGCGTGCCGCTCAGCGGTGAAAGAAACGGGTACGGCGACGCCTCAGGCGGTGGCGATCTTCAGCTCCACCCAGCCGGTCTCGGTCAGATGGTGCAGCACGGCCTGCACCGCGTCCGCCACGCTCAGGTCGGTGGTGTCGAGCACCAGATCGGCGTCGGTCGGCTCCTCGTACGGGTCGTCGATGCCCGTCATCCCGGTGAGCAGGCCAGCTCGCGCCCGCGCGTACAGGCCCTTGCGGTCCCGCCGCTCGCACACCTCCAGCGGAGTGGCCACGTGCACCAGCACGAAACCCGATCCGGCGGCGAGAGCCATCTCCCGGGCGGTGGCCCGGGCCGCCGCGTACGGGGCGATCGGACAGCAGATGCCCACCCCACGGTGCCGGGCGATCTCGGCGGCCACCCAGCCGATCCGCCGGACGTTGAGATCCCGGTCGGTCTTGCTGAAGCCCAGCCCGGCGGAGAGTTCCCGACGCACCACGTCCCCGTCGAGCAGGGTCACCGTGCGGTCGCCGCTCTCCCGTAACGCGTCCGCCAGCCCTCGGGCGATCGTCGACTTGCCGGAGCCGGAGAGACCGGTCAGGAAGACCACCAGCCCTCGCTGCCGACGCGGCGGCCGGGCCCGGGCCAACTCCCGTGCCACGGCGGGCGGCGTGTGCCACTCCGGTAGCGGGAAACCCCGGTCGAGCAGGTCGTCGATCTCCGGCTGGGTCAGCGCGAGCCGGCGGTTGCGCGGCGGGATGTCCTCCCGCCAACGCCACTGCCCGTCGCGGTTGTCGTAGGCGAGTTCGCGCGGCACCAGCACCCGCAGCCCGGCGCCGGAGAGCATCTCCCCGGTGGAGAGCAGGTGGGTGACCCCGTACGCGGCCGAGACCCGGGCGCGCAGCAACGCGTCGCTGATCTCCTCGCGTCGGTGCGACAGCGGCACCGCGATCAGGGTGGCGGGCGGCATCCGGTCCCGCGCGGCGAAGATCGAACGGACCAGCGCCTCCGGTGGGAGCCCGTCTGCGCCGCCCTCGCCGACCGGGATCATCACGAGCAGATGAGCGGCCAGGGTGCGGGCGGCGTGAGCGATCTGGGCGAGCTGTGGACGATGCAGCGGCCGATCGGCGATCACACCGAGCACCCGGCCCGGGGGCAGCAGCGCACGGACCTCCTCGGGGTTGCGCCGCAGTCGCTGGAACGGGCCGTGCCCGCCGTCGCCCAGCCGCCGGACCTGGCCGCCCACTCCCGCCACGCCGTCGCGGACCGGCCAGACGTCGGCCACGTCCAGGGCGGCCGCCGGGGCGCCCTCCCCGTCGGTCAGCACGAGCGCCCGGCGGGCCGGGTCGCGCGGATCGAAGCTCTGCGCCAGGGCGGCCGGCACCTGGAGAACGACCGCGACCTGCCACGGTGTGCCGTCCGCCAGCCGGGAGCGTCGGCTGACCGAGACCAGGTCGGCGCGGGTCATGAAGCCGGTCAGCGGGGCGTACGCGCCGGTCAGCAGCAGCTCCAGATCCGCGAGCTCACCGGGACGTGGCGTGTACGCCGGTGCGTCACGCAGCACCTCGTCGGGCAGCACCCAGCCGTTGCTCATCCACACCCCCCACTCGCTGACCGGCACACAGTTTCGCAGCCGACCGCCCATCGGTCGAGGGCGCCACTCCAAGACCCACGCGGGCGGATCAGCGCTTGATCCGCCGGCCTACCGCCGACCGCAGCCGGTTCCACATCTTCCGCTGGTCGCGGATCCGGGGTCGCGAGCCGTCGGCCCGGCAGATGAACACCAGCGGCAGTCGTGCGTCCTCGGTCCAGCCCACGTTCGTGATCCGGGCCTTGAGCTGCCAGCTGCCTCTGGTCCGGCCCCCGTTGAGGGCGGCGAAGTCGATCGTGGCGGTGGCCCGGTGCACCAGGTGGACGGTGTCCGCTCCGGTCGTACCGGTGATCCGCTCGGTCTGGAAGGTGTTCGGAAGAAAGATCTCGGCGCCGGTCTCCCGGTGACGGGCCACCAGGTCCAGTCGGGCCTTGCGCACCTGCGCGGTGGCGTCGAGCACCTCGGGGGCGATCTCGTCCATCGGGAGCACCAGCACGTCGCGGCCATCGTCGGTGCGGAAGCCGACCGGCTGGTTCTCCGAGCGCAGCTCGGCGGCGAGGGTCACCGTGACGGCGTGGTCCGCGCGCTGGAGTTCGTCGATCGTGCCGTGCGCGGCGATGCCCGCCTCCCAGCGGGCCAGCTTGCGCAGGTCCGCGACGCGGCCCCGCTCCGCCAGGTATGCCACGGCCCGCAGCAGGGGTGGCAACCCGGCGGCGACACCAGGGGCGAAGCGGTCCTGGATGATCTTCTGGGTCTCCAGCGCGACCTGCTCCAGCCACGCCTCGTCGGCCTCCAGCAGCCGCTTGCCGCGCAGTCGGCTGATCATCTCGTTGCGCAGCCAGCGCCGGTGCAACCGGTCCCGTAGCGGACCGGGCTCGGTGTGCGCGTCGACGATGTCCAGCGCCTCCCGCACGGCCCGGTAGTAGCTCGACGGCTCCAGCCGGCCCGCGGTGACGTTGCGCGCGTCGGTCCGGTGGACGTGGTGGTAGCAGACGTAGTCGGACAGCACCGAGGTGTGCCGGCTCAGGAAGTAGGCCCGCACGACCATCGCGTGGTCCTCCAGCCGACGCTTTCCACCCTCCGGAAACCGCAGGTCGTGCTCGTTGAGGAAGGCGCGCCGGAACAGCTTGTGACAGGTCAGGCTGTCGATCAGGGGCGCGTTCGCCAGGGTGGCGTCGAAGCGGTTCTTGCGGAACAGCTCCCGCGGCACCGGGCGTCCGTACCCGGCCATCTTCCCCACCACGATGTCGGCGTCGTTGGCCTTCGCGCAGGCGTAGAGCCGCTCCAGTGCCTCGTCGGCGAACCAGTCGTCGTCGTCGGCGAAGAAGACGTACTCGCCGCGGGCGTGTTCGACCCCGAGGTTGCGCGGACGCGACGGCCAACCGGAGTTCTCGATGTGCAAAACCCTGACGTGTGGGTGCTCGGCGGCCAGCTGGTCCAGGCGCTCCGCGGTGTCGTCGGTCGAGCCGTCGTCGACGAAGACGGCTTCGAACTCGTCGGCGGGCAGTGACTGGCGCAGCAGCGAGGCAGCGAGCTTCTCGATGTGTCGGCCGCTGTTGTACGCCGGCACCACGACGCTCACCTTGGGGACGCCCACCTCGGCCATCAGGATTCCTCCCGCGTCGTCGGTCGATCACCGGGCGGGTCGATGCCTGGTGAACGGGAGGTGAATGGTGTCACCCGGGACGGGTCTTTCCCAAGGCGGGGTCGCGTCGAACGCGGGACCGGCGCAAACGTCGCGGGAGCCGCGGCGGGGGACCTTAGGGGTCCGGCGGGAAAAGGATCAGGGGAGTGCCGGGGGCGTGCCGGTGTCCCAGCTGGGCATCGACTCCCTACGCTGGGCCCGTGACACTGATCGCGACCCAGTCGCTCACCAAGACGTACGGAGGTCGGGTCACCGCGTTGGCCGACCTCACCGTCGCCGTCGAGCCCGGGATCATCGGCCTGGTGGGCGCGAACGGCGCCGGCAAATCCACGTTGATCAAGATTCTGCTCGGCCTGATCGCACCAACCAGCGGTCAGGTCTCGGTGCTCGGCATCGACCCGACCGCAGATCCGGCGGCTGTCCGCAGCCGCGTCGGCTACATGCCGGAACACGACTGCCTCCCACCGGACCTGTCCGCCGCCGAGCTGGTCACCCACCTCGGTCGGATGAGCGGCCTTCCCCGCACCGCGGCTCGCGAGCGGGCCTCGGAGGCGCTGCGGCACGTCGGGCTCTACGAGGAGCGCTACCGCCCGGTCGGTGGCTACTCGACCGGCATGAAGCAGCGCGTCAAGCTGGCCCAGGCGCTGGTTCACGACCCCGACCTGCTGTTGCTGGACGAACCGACCAACGGCCTGGACCCGGCCGGCCGCGACGCCATGCTGGCCCTGGTGCATCGGATCGGCACCGAGTTCGGCATCTCCGTGCTGGTCTGTTCGCACCTGCTCGGGGAGGTGGAGCGGATCTGCGACACGCTGATCGCCATCGACGGCGGCCGGCTGCTGCGCGCCGACAACATTTCCGCGATGACCACGGCCACCGACGTGCTCGCCGTGGAGGTCAGCGAGGGCACCGAGGAACTCGCCGCCCGACTCGCCGAGCTGAAACTGCCGGTCGCCCGGGACGGGCGACTGCTCCTCGTGCCGCTCGCCGACGACGGCACCTACGACCTGATCCTCGGTGCGGTCGCCGAACTGGACCTGCCACTGCACCGACTGGACCAACGCCGGCACCGGGTGGCCGAACTCTTCGCCACGAGGGAGCTCACACATGCCTGAGCCGTCCACCGCCGCCGTGCGCTCCACGCCGACCGGCGTCATCCACGACATCGGTTACCAACGCTACGAGGGCCCGAGGCTCGGCCGCCGGCAGGTCTTCGGCGCGCTCTACGGGCACGGTCTGCGCACCGCGTTCGGTCTCGGCCGCAGCGCCAAGGCCAAGATCTTCCCCTGGCTGGTGGTCGGCATCGTCTCCCTGGTGGCGGTGGCCCTGGCCGCAATACGCAGCCAGATCGGCGAGCCGGTGGCCACGTACGCCCAGTTCGCCGACGCGATGAGCTGGCTGGTCATCTTCTTCGTCGCTGTCGTCGCTCCGGAGCTGGTCTCCCGGGATCTGCGCAGCGGCGTGCTGCCGCTGTACTTCTCCCGGCCGCTGCCGCGCACCGACTACGCGTTGGCCAAGTTGCTGGCGCTGGTCACCGCCCTCTGGCTGCTGCTCGGCGGGCCGCAGCTGCTGATGTTCCTGGGTGCCGCGTTCACCACCAAGCAGGGCATGCGCGGGGTGTGGAACGAGCTGCTCGACCTGCTCCCCGGGCTGCTCTACGCCGGGCTGTGGGCGGTGGTCTTCGCCTCGGTCGGCCTGCTGGTCGCGTCGCTGACCGGTAAGCGCGCCTTCGCCGCCGGCGGTGTGGTCGCGGTCTTCCTGATGACCACCCCGATCGTGGGCGTGCTGAGCATCCTGCCGTCGCGTGCCGCCAACGAGCTGGCTGGGCTCGCCTCCCCCTCGACCCTGGTCCAGGGGGTGGGCATCTGGTCCCTGGGTGACCTGCTGGTCGAGGGCGATCCGGGCGAGATGATGATCGGCGGGTTCGGCCCGGTCTACGCCCTGGCCGCGGTGCTGCTGGTCGCCGGCGCGACCGCCCTCCTGCTGGCCCGCTACCGGAAGGTCGCCTCCTGATGAGCACGCTGAGCCTGACCGGGGTGTCCCGGTGGTACGGCAACGTGGTCGCTGTCAACGACATCAGCATGGCCCTCGGCCCGGGCGTGACCGGGCTGCTCGGCCCGAACGGCGCTGGCAAGACCACGCTGCTGCACATGATGGCCGGGTTCCTCTCCCCGTCGCGCGGCACCGTCACCCTCGACGACGAGCCGACCTGGCGCAACCCCGACGTCTACCGGCGGCTGGGGTTGGTCAGCGAGCGGGAGGCGGTGCAGGGTTTTCTCACCGCCTACGAGTTCGTGCTGGCCAGCGCGAAGCTGCACCGGCTGCCCGATCCGGCGGCCGCGGCCCGACGGGCGATCGATCTGGTGGAGCTGGAGTCGGCGCAGGACCGCCGGATCGGCACGTACTCCAAGGGCATGCGCCAGCGCGCCCGGGTGGCCGCCGCGTTGGTGCACGACCCGCAGGTGCTGCTGCTCGACGAGCCGTTCAACGGCATGGACCCGCGCCAGCGGCTGCACATGATGCAGCTGCTGCACACCCTTGGTGACGCTGGCCGGACGATCCTGTTCAGCTCGCACATCCTGGAGGAGGTCGAACAGGTCTCCGGGACGGTGCAGGTGATGGTGGCCGGCCGGTTGGCCGCCTCCGGCGACTTCCGGACCATCCGCCGGTTGATGACCAACCGCCCGCACGTCTTCGCGGTGCGCTCCACCGACGACCGGGCGCTGGCCGTCGCGCTGATCGCCGAGGCGTCGGTGAGTGGGGTCGAGTTGGACCCGACCGGGTTGACCGTGCGGGCCGGTGACTACGGCGCGTTCACCCGGGCGCTGCCCCGGATCGCGCTGAACAAGGGCATCCGGGTACGTCAGCTGGTGCCGTCCGACGAGTCCCTGGAGAGCGTCTTCTCCTACCTGGTGGAGGCCTGACATGTCGACAGTTACCTGGATCACCGCGCGCGGGTTGTTCGGCCGACGGCGGTTCCTGCTGCTGCTGCCGCTGCCGTTGGTGCTGCTCGGGCTGGCCGTGCTCTGCCGGTCGCTGGGGGTGGACCCGGGCCAGTGGGGGCCGCCGGTGCTGGTCGGCCTCGGGCTGGCCGTGGTGCTGCCGGTGGTTGCGCTGATCATCGGCACGGGCGTGCTGGGCGCCGAGATCGACGACGGCACTGTGGTGCACATCCTGACCAAGCCGCTGCCGCGCTGGCAGATCGTGCTGCCGAAGCTCGCGGTGGCCGCCGGGGTCACCGCGGTCACCGTGGCGGTGCCGCTCTACGTCGCAGGCGTGCTCGCCGACTCGGTACGCCTCGGACTGGCGCTGGCGGTCTCGGCGGCGCTCGGCGCGCTGGCGTACTCGGCGTTGTTCCTCGCGCTCAGCCTGGTCACCAGGCGGCCGGTGCTGCTCGGGCTGGTCTACGTGCTGATCTGGGAGGGGCTGCTGGGCAACTTCGTCAGCGGCACCAAGGTGCTCTCCATCCAGCAGTACGTGATCGCCCTCGCTGATCGCATCGCTCCCACCGGGCTGCTGGAGACCAGCGTGTCGGTGCCGGTGGCGTCGGTGATGACCGCGCTGGTCAGCGTCGGCTTCACAGTGCTCGCCATCGACCGCCTGCGCTCGTTCAGCGTGGCCGGCGAGACGAGCTGACAACGGTGGGAGCCGCTGTTCCGGCCAGCCCCCGCGCGGCGGTAGGGCTGGCCGGATGGACCGGTCGGGCCACCTCGGGCCAGGCTGGTGGGCGTGAGCGTCGAAGCGGAGCGGACGTCGTTGGCTGAGCCGTACTCCCGGAGCAGCCGCCCGTGGCTGACCAGCCTGGCCGTCGCCGGGCTGGCCTGTGCCACAGTCGCCACGGCGGCTCAGGGCAGCGGCCAGTTCCACTGGTGGGCGGTCTTCATCCTGATCCCGGCCGCGTTGATCGCGGCCAGCGGTGGGCCGTTGCTGGTTCGCGGCGGCGGCCGGGCCTTCGCCGGGTACATGCTCGCCTGCGTCGGCACGATCGTCTTCGCGGTCGGCGCGCTGCTGATGTTCGGCGTGATGGGGCGAGGCTGGCCGCTCCTGGTGGTGCTGCCCTGCCTGGCGGTGGCCGGCACCTACTGGTGGCGGGCGGCCCACCCGCTCGCCCGCGGCCTGCACCGGGCGGTGGCCCTGCTCGCGCTGACCGGCGCGCTGCTCGGCCTGACCCTGCAACTGATCCGGGTGGATCTGATCCACCTGAAGACCGGTTGGTGGGGCGCTTTCCTGATGTTGGCCGGGGCCATCGTGCTGGGCAACGCGGGGGAGCTGACCCGGCACCGGATGCCGTACCGCCTCCAGGCGATCACCCTGCTGGTGGGGCCCGCCGTGATCGCGTTCCTGCTCGGGCTGCGCTTCCTGCGCGGCTGGTGACGCACCGGTCCGCCGCTGCCCGAGCGGGCGGCGGCGGACCGGCAGGTCAGAAGGCGCAGGCGATGACCAACTCCGGGGTACGGTCCGGGAGCAGGTCGAGTTTGCCGATCCGGCCCGCCGCCCGTAGGTCGTCGGCGACCAGCGTGAGCTGCTCCAGCAGCGCCGCCGGGCCGAGCGCCTCCGCCAACGGCACCTCCGCCTTCATCGACAGCTTCCGCTCGGATTTGGCCCGTCGCACCTGGCTCAACGCGTCACCGGCGAGCCGCAGCAGCGCCGGGTCACCCGAGCCCTCGATCGTCCGGGCCACCTCGTAGGTGGTGGGCCACGGCGCCTGGTGCACCGAGCCGTACCGCCACCACGACCAGACCTCCTCGGTCACGTACGGCAGCACCGGGGCGAACAACCGCAACTGCACCGACAGCGCCGAGGCCAGCGCCGCCCGTGCGGAGTCCGCCGCCGGGCCGGTGCCGTAGGCCCGCTCCTTGACCAGCTCGATGTAGTCGTCGCAGAACCGCCAGAAGAACGCCTCGGTGACCTGCAGGGCCGCCGTGTGGTCGTACGAGTCGAAGGCGGTGCCGGCAGCGGTGACCACGGTGGCCAGTTCGGCGAGCATGGCCCGGTCCAGTGGTGCGGTCGTCGGGGCGCGCAACGCGTCAGCGGCGCCCAGCCCGAGCGCGAACTTGGACGCGTTGAGCAGTTTGGTAGCCAGTCGCCGGCCGACCTTGATCTGCGCCGGGTCGAAGGCCAGGTCCATGCCGGGCTTGCCGCTGGCCGCCCAGTAACGCACCGCGTCGGAGCCGTGCTGCTCCAGCAGCGCCAGCGGGGTGACCACGTTGCCCTTGGACTTGGCCATCTTCTTGTGGTCCGGGTCGAGGATCCAGCCCGAGAGCACGGTGTCCCGCCAGGGCAGCACCCCGTGCTCGAAGTGCGAGCGGACCACCGTGTCGAAGAGCCAGGTCCGGATGATCTCCTGTCCCTGCGGGCGGAGGTCCATCGGGAAGACCCGGGCGAACAGGTCCGGGTCGGTCTCCCAGCCACCGATGATCTGTGGCGTCACCGAGGACGTGGCCCAGGTGTCCAGAACGTCCGGGTCGCCGATGAAGCCGCCCGGTCGGCCGCGTTGCGACTCGTCGTAACCGGGCGCCGGATCGCTCGACGGGTCGACTGGCAGCGCGGACTCGTCCGGCGTGAGAGGGTGGGTCCAGTCCGGCTCGCCAGTGTCGTCGAGCCGGTACCACACCGGCACCGGCACGCCGAAGAAGCGTTGACGGCTGACCAGCCAGTCCCCGTTGAGGCCGCCCACCCAGTTGTCGTAGCGGTGTTTCATGTGCGTCGGCACCCAGTGCAGCTGCTCGCCCCTGCCCAGCAGCGTGGCTCGCAGCGCCGCGTCCCGGCCGCCGTTGCGCAGATACCACTGTCGAGTCGACACGATCTCCAGTGGCCGGTCGCCGCGTTCGTAGAACTTGACCGGGTGGGTGATCGGACGCGGCTCGCCGATCAGGTCACCGGCGTCGGCAAGCATCCCGACGATCTCCCGACGGGCGGCGTTGACGGTCTGCCCGGCCAGCGCCGCGTACGGCTGGGCCGGCACCCCGTGCGGCGGCTCGGGGAGCAACCGACCGTCCCGGCCGATGACCACCCGGGTGTCCAGCCCCAGCTCACGCCACCAGGTCACGTCGGTCAGGTCACCGAACGTGCAGACCATCGCGACACCGGTGCCCTTGCCGGGTTCGGCGAGGGGATGGGCGTACACCGGCACGTCGACGTCGAACAGCGGACTGCGCACGGTGGTGCCCACCAGGTCGGCGTACCGCTCGTCGTCGGGGTGGCAGACCAGCGCCACGCAGGCCGGTAGCAGCTCCGGCCGGGTGGTGTCGATGAGCACCTCCCGCCCGTCGGCCGCGGTGAACCGCAGCCGGTGGTAGGCGCCGGGGCGCTCCCGGTCCTCCAACTCCGCCTGGGCGACAGCGGTGGCGAAGCCGACATCCCACAGGGTCGGCGCCTCCGACTGGTACGCCTCGCCGCGGCGCAGGTTGCGAACGAACGCCCGTTGGCTGGTGGTCCGGGCGATCCGGCCGATGGTCGTGTACGTCAGGGACCAGTCCACCGACAGCCCGAGCCGTCGCCACAGCGCCTCGAAGGCCTGCTCGTCGGTGACCGTCAACCGTTCGCACAGCTCGATGAAGTTGCGCCGGGAGATCGGGGTGGGGTCGCGGCGGGCCGCGTCGTCGACCGGAGCCGCCGGTGGCCGCCACACCGGGTCGTACGGCAGCGCCGGATCGCAGCGCACCCCGTAGACGTTCTGCGCCCGACGCTCGGTGGGCAGGCCGTTGTCGTCCCAGCCCATCGGGTAGAAGACGGCCTTGCCGCGCATCCGCTGGTACCGCGCCGTGGTGTCGGTGTGCGTGTACGAGAAGACGTGCCCCATGTGCAACTCGCCCGATACGGTCGGCGGTGGGGTGTCGATCGAGAACACGTCGCTCCGCTGCTTCGAGCGGTCGAACGCGTACGTGCCTTCCTCCTGCCAGCGGCGTGCCCAGCTCTCCTCGAGCCCGTCCAGGGTCGGACGCTCGGGAACGCCGGCGCGGGCCGTCCTCGCCGTATCGGTCATCCTGCGATCGTAGGCACCTACCGGCTGCGGAGCGACGGAGTTGCGACCGAACACACCGGCCGGCGGTCGTGGCCTCGCTGGGGCGGCCCGGTCAGATCAGCGAGTCACGCCACTGGCGGTGCAGGGCGGCGTACCGGCCGTCGGCCTCGGCGAGCACTGCCGGCGGGCCGTCCTCGACGACAGTTCCGCCGTCGAGGACGAGCACCCGGTCGGCGGTTTCCACAGTGGACAGACGATGTGCGATCACCAGCGCGGTGCGGTCGCGCAGGATGGTGCCGAGTGCCCGCTGCACCAGACGTTCCGTCGGCACGTCCAGCGACGACGTCGCCTCGTCCAGGATCAGCACTGTCGGGTCGGCCAGGAATGCGCGGGCGAACGCGACCAGCTGCCGCTGGCCGGCGGAGAGCCGGCCGCCGCGCCGGTGCACCTGAGTGGCGTACCCCTCGGGTAGTGCGGCGATGAAGTCGTGCGCGCCGATCGCCCGCGCGGCGGCCTGGACGGCGGCGTCGTCGGCCCCCGGGCGACCGAACCTGATGTTCTCCGCGACGGTCCCGCTGAACAGGTGGTTCTCCTGCGTCACCAGCACCACCGCGCGGCGCAGGTCGGCGTCGTGTACGTCACGCAGGTCGACCCCGTCCAGCCGGACCGTGCCGGTGTCGGGGTCGTGGAACCGGGCGACCAGCTTGGCGATCGTCGACTTGCCCGCCCCGGTGGGGCCGATCAGCGCCACGGTCTGCCCGGCCGGCACTGTCAGCTCCAGCCGGCAGAGAATCGGGGTGTCGGCCCGGTAGCCGAAGCCGACCGAGCAGAAGATCAACTCACCGCGGCCGGGACCGGTCGGCAGCGGTGTGGGCCGGGCCGGTTCGGCGACGGCCGGTCGTTCGTCGAGCACCCCGGCCAGCTTCTCCAGTGCGGCGGTGGCCGACTGCAACGAGTTGTAGAACTGGCTCAGCTCCTGCATCGGCTCGAAGAAGCGGCGTAGGTAGAGCAGGAACGCGGCGAGCACTCCGATCTCGGTCTGCCCGCCGAGCACCCGCCAACCGCCGTAGCAGAGCACCGCCGCCACTGTGACGTTGCCGATCAGCTTGATCGCTGGCGAGTATGTGGCGATCAGCCGGAACGCGTGCAGGCTGCTCCGCCGGTAGTCGTCGCCGAGCGCCACGAAGATCCGTTGGTTGCGAGGCTCTCGGCGGAACGCCTGCACCGCCCGGATGCCCCGCATCGACTCGACGAAGTGCACGATGACCAGCGCGACCGCGTCCCGGGTCCGTCGGTACGCGCTGGCCGACGACCGGGCGAACCAGCGGGAGAGCCAGAACAGGAAAGGGAAGGCGAGCAGCGTCACGGCCGCCAGCGGCAGGTCCAGCCAGAGCAGGATGGCGGCCACCGACAGGATGGAGAGCCCGGCCAGCACCAGGCTGTCGATCCCACCGTCGACCAGCTCGGCGATCGAGTCCAGATCACTGGTGAGCCGGGAGACCATCCGGCCGGACGTGTACCGCTCGTGGAAGCCCACCGACAGCCGCAGGAAGTGCCCGAACACCCGCTGCCGCAGGTCGAGCAGAACGGCCTGGCCGATCCGGGCGGAGAGGGTGAGGAAGCCGCGGCGGGCCGCGTACTCGGTCACCGCGGCCACCGCGAACGCCCCGGCGACGGTGACCAGCGGGCTGGCGTCGCCGGCGCGCAACGGCGGGATGGCCCGGTCGATGCCGATCATGACCAGGTACGGGCCGGCCATCGCGGCGGCGTTCTGGGCCAGCAGCAGGGCGACCGCCGTGGCGAGACGCCGCCGATGCGGGCGGAGCAGGTCGCCCAGCAGGGTTCGGCTGAGCCGGCGTAGCCGGGCCACCGCCTCGGGGCTGGTGTCCTCAGCTCGACTGCGGTCGGCCTCCGGGTCGGTGGCGGTTCCGCGCCAGCGGTTGAGCTCGGGCTCCTCCTCGGGAGGGGGGTCGGCCTGCTCCGGCACCCTCACGAGCGCACCAGCCCCCACCCGTCCGAAGGCGACGAACTCGGGCCGCTGGCCCCGGCCGGAGGTGGCTGCCCGGCGGGCGGCTCGGCGGCGAGCAGCGCCCGGTACGCCGGGACGGTGGCCAGCAGGTCGGAGTGCCGGCCGGTCGCCGTGATCCGTCCGTCCTCCAGCAGGGCGACCCGGTCGGCCAGCGCGATCGTCGACGGCCGGTGCACCACCAGCAGCGCGGTGCTGTCGCGCAGGACCCGCCGCAGCGCCGCTTCGACCAGGGCCTCGGTGTGCACGTCGAGAGCGGAGAGCGGATCGTCCAGCACCAGCACCGCCGGTCGTCCGAGCACGGCCCGTGCCAACGCGAGCCGTTGCCGTTGCCCGCCGGAGAGGGACAACCCCTGCTCGCCAACCCGGGTCGCCAACCCCCAGGGCAGGTCGTACGCGAAGTCGGCCTGGGCCAGCGCGAGGGCCGCCCGGATCTCGTCGTCGCCGGCGTCCGGACGACCCAGGGTGAGGTTCTCCCGCACCGACATGGAGAAGAGCGTCGGCTCCTCGAACGCCACCCCGACCAGCCGACGCAGCGAGGCCAGCCGCAGCTCGCGCAGGTCGTGCCCGTCCAGGGTGATCCGGCCGGTGGTCACGTCGTGCAGCCGGGGCACCAGGGAGAGCAGCGTGCTCTTGCCGGAGCCGGTGGCGCCGACCAGCGCCAGCGTCTCGCCCGGCTCGATGGTCAGGTCGATCTCGCGGAGCACCCCGGTGGTGGCACCCGGATAGCTGAACGCGACCCGCTCGAAGCGCAGCCGACCGTGCACCGCGCTGCGCGGCAACGCGACAGCGCCGGCGGAATCCACTATCTCCGGTGGAGTGTCCAGCACCTCCTGGATGCGGTCGGCGGCGGTGGCCGCCTCCTGGCCGTTGGCGATGATCCAACCCAGTGACTGCACCGGCCAGATGAGCATCAGTTGGAGGCTGACGAACGCGACCAGCTCGCCGATGGTGAGCGCGCCGTGCGCGGCGGCGGCCGCCCCGGCCGCCAGCACCACCCCCAGGGTCACGTTGGGTACCAGGTCGAGCAGCGCCGAGGTGTTCGCCAGCAGCCGCCCCTTGCCGACGCCCGTGTCGTGCAGCCGCCGGGCAACACCGGCGAAGCGAGCGGCCAGCTCGGGCCCCCGCCCGTACGCCTTCATGGTGCGCAGGCCCTGCGCGGTCTCCTCGACCAGCGTCGCCACGTCGCCCTGCTGATCCTGCATCCGGCGGGACGCGGCGTGGTAGTGCCGGCCGAATCGGCGGCTGATCAGCAGCAGCGGCACCGCGCTGGCCGCGACCAGCACCCCGAGCGCCGCGTGCAGGTTGATCAGCAGCACCACCACGACCACGTACGTGGTCAGGTTGAGCACCAGGAAGAAGACGCCGAAGGAGAGGAACCGGCGGATCACCGACAGGTCGCTGGTGATCCGGGAGAGCAACTGGCCGGACTGCCAGCGGTCGTGGAAGCTGGTCGGCAGCCGTTGCAGGTGGGCGTAGACGTCGGCGCGCAGCGCCGCCTCCATGCCCACCGCCGAGGACGACTGGACCCACCGGCGGATGAAGGTGAGCACCGCCTCGACCACGCCGAGCAGCAGCGCCAAGCCGCCGAGCTGGAGCAGCCCGGCCGGTTCGTGTCGGGCCACCGGCCCGTCCACGACCCGCTGCACGACCAGCGGTACGGCGATCCCGGCCGCGGTGCCGGCGAGGCCCGCGACGAGCAGCCAGGCGAACTCGGCGGCGTACGGGCGCAGGTAGGGGCGAAGCCGCCAGAGGTTGTGCACGGGGTGGGTGCCCGCGGCAGCCCGGGCGGCCGGGTCGCCGTCGCTCTCCACAGGCACTACCAGACGGTAGCGTCAATGAGTGTCGGTGCTCCTGTCAGCTTGTTGTCAAGCGTCGCTCATGACCGAGAAGCCACTTCTTCACGTCCAGCCCCCAGCGGTAGCCGCCGAGCGTGCCGTCGGTGCGAAGAACCCGGTGGCAGGGCACGAAGAGGGCTGCCGCGTTCCGGGCGCAGGCAGCCGCAGCGGCTCGGACCGCCGGTGGTCGACCGGCCAGCGCGGCGTACCCGGTGTAGGTGACCGGGGTGCCCGGCGGGACCTCGCGCAGCACCTGCCAGGCGTGCGCCATGAACTCGCCACCGGTGCGTTGACGCACCGGCACCGTGTCGATGGCGGCGAGGTCACCGTCCAGGTAGGAGTGGACCGCCGCACTGACCGGGCCGAGGTCGGCCCGCTCCCGTAGCGGTGCCCGCAGGGCCGGATGGACCAGGGGCAGCAGCACCGCCGGATCCGGGGTGAAGCCGGCCGCACGTACGTCACCGTCGGGGCCGGCGAGGATGCTCAGTGGGCCGGCCGGTGTGCTCAGAACGGTGCTGTCGATGTTCATGCCGCTCTCCAGAGTCTGATCGTGGCGTAGGACCGCCAGGGACGCCAACGCTCGGCGTACCTGTCGAGGGTTTGTGGGGTGTCGGGCAGGCCGAGCGCCGCGGCGCCGCGCCGGACCGCGAGGTCGGAGCTGAGCAGGACGTCCGGGTCGCCGAAGGCGCGCATGGCCAGGTAGTTGGCGGTCCACGGGCCGATGCCGGGCAGCGCGAGCAGCCGCCGAACGGCCTCCTCCCGATCCACCCCCGCGGCGAGGTCGACGGATCCGTCCAGCACGGCCCGAGCCAACCCCCGCAGAGCCTCCCGCCGCCCGACCGGCATCCCGAACCCCGGGTCCGGCAGGGCCAACAGCTCCTCCGCGCCCAAGAACCCCCGCAGCTCACCTCGTTGATCATGAGGTTGACCTGGGGTTCGATCTTCTTCGACCTCGTCAACCTCATGATCAACGCGAGCGTGGGCGGCGAGGAGGCGGGTGAGGGTTGTTCTTGCCGACGTCACCGAGACCTGCTGGCCGATGATGGCGCGGACGGCCTGCTCGAAGCCGTCGACGGCACGGGGGACGCGGATGCCGGGTTCGGCGGTGATCGCCGGGGCCAGCGCCGGGTCGGCGGCCAGCGTGCCGTCGATGGCCGCCGGGTCCGCGTCCAGGTCGAGCAACCGGCGGCAGCGGGCCACCGCCGGCGCCAGGTCGCGCAGGTCGGCCAGCCGCAACGTCGCCGCCACGTGCCCGTCCGTCGGGGTCAGCGCCACCTGGCCGGTGCCGTGCGGCAACCGCAGACCCCGGTGGTACGTCCCGTCGCGGACCGCCTCCACGCCGGGCAACGCCCGCACCGCGAGGAAGTCCAGCAGCGCCCGGGCGTGCAGCGGCGGGCGGTACGCCAGCCGGAGCGAGATGGTCCCCGCCCCGGCCGGCGCCTGTTGGCGACCACGGGCAGTGCGCAGGTCCGACGGTGCGCTCGCGTACACCTCGCGAAGCGTGTCGTTGAACTGCCGCACGCTGCCGAAGCCGGCGGCGAACGCGATCTCGGCCATCGCCAGGTCGGTCGTCTCGATCAGGATCCGGGCGGTCTGGGCGCGTTGGGCCCGGGCCAGCGCGAGCGGCCCGGCACCCATCTCGGCGCGCAGCATCCGGTGCAGGTGCCGCTCGGTGTAGCCCAGCCGGGAGGCCAACCCCGGTACGCCGTCGCGGTCGACAACCCCGTCGGCGATCAGCCGCATCGCCCGACCGACCACGTCCGCGCGGACGTCCCAGAGCGGTGAGCCGGGCGCGGCGTCCGGCCGGCAGCGGCGGCAGGCGCGCAGCCCGGCGCCCTGCGCGGCGGCGGCGGACGGGAAGAACCGGACGTTCTGCCGCTTGGGCGTGATCGCCGGGCAGGACGGCCGGCAGTAGATCCCGGTGGACGTCACACCGGTGTAGAACCAGCCGTCGAACCGCTGGTCACGGCTGTCGACGGCCCGGTAACACCGCTCGAAGTCCATCTCCATGTCACCGATGATGCCCCGCTCGGCCGGTCGTCGGCTGGCGGGAATCGGACCTGGGCGTGCCGGTGCGCGGAGAGCCGGTCAACGGGGGCGTCGACGCCGCCGGTGCGGCTGGCCGGCTCGGCTCGCCTGGCCGGATGGGCTCGGCTGTGCGGCTCGGCTGGGCTGGCTCGGCTGTGCGGCTCGGCTCGGCTGGGTGGCGCGGTGCGGCTGGCCGGTCAGCAGGGCCGATCGGAACACGCCGTCCGGGTCGTACCGCTTCCACAGCCGTCGGACCCGGGCCCCGGTCTCGCCCGGGTAGATCCGGGCGAACGCGGCCGGGTCCGGCCGGCTCTCGAAGTTGACGTACGCGCCGTCGGCGCGGGCCCCGGCGGCCCGCCAGGCGGCGTTCAACGCGGCGTCGGCCTGCGGCGGAAACACCGAGGCCACGATCAGCGTGTCCTGGTGGCGATGCGGGTACGCGGTCGCGTCGGAGGCGACGTCGTTGACCGCGCCGCCCAACGAGCGGAGCTGGATCACCGCCCGCCCCGGCCCGGTCACCGCCCGAGTCACGGCCCGCGCCCCGGCGTCGTCCAGCGAGGTGAACAGACCGTTCGTGGTCGTGCCACGCTGCTGCCCGACGTTGGGGTTGAGGTGCGCGGTCGGTACCAGCGTCGGGTAGGGCAGCAGGTCGGTCCGGTGTTCGAGCACCTTGCCGATGGCCAGCAGCGGTTCCACCGCCGGCCGGGCCCGGCGCAGGCTCTCGGCGGCGACCACCGCGGTGATGGACATGAGGACCGATCGACCCTCGGCGAACACCACGGCGGCCGCCGACAGCTCCCGTGGCGCCTGGGCGAGGTAGCTCGTCCACTCGCGGACGGTGCGGCCGTCCGGATGCGCCTCGACGACCAGCTGCGCGACGCCGACGTTGCGCTGCTCGACCGCCTCGATCTCGAAGGCCACCACGATGCCCGCGCCGGCCCCGGCGCCGCGGACCAACCAGAACAGCTCCGGCTCGTGGTCGGCGTCCGCGCGTACCAGCGTCCCGTCCGCCAGCACCACCTCCACGGCGCGGACCCGGTCGATGGTGAGACCGTGGGCGCGGACCAGCCAGCCGACACCACCGCCGGTGGCCAGGCCGCCGACGCCGACGCCGCCGTAGTCACCCGAGCTGATCACCAGTCCGTACGGGGCCAGCGCCTTCGCCACGTTCGCCCAGCGGGCACCGGCCTCGACCCGGACCAGCCCAGCCCGCTCGTCGATCACCTGAACCCGGTTGAGCATGGACAGGTCGATGACGACCCCACCGTTGTTGGACGAGGCTCCGGAGAGGCCGTGCCCGCCGCTGCGGACTGCGATGGGCAGCCGTTGCTCCCGGGCGTAGCGCAGCGCGTCGACGACCTGCGCTGTGGTCTTCGGCAGCAGGACCGCAGCCGGTGACGCCGACCGGGTGTACGTCGAGCGCAGTTGCGCGTACCGACGGTCGCCGGGCGTGACGATCTGCCCCCGGAGGGAGTCGGGCACCCGGGCCATGGCGGTGCTCATCGTCGCCGCCGCAGTTGGCGCCTCGGGTGTCCGGGATCGGTCATGGCCCAAGGATGAGCGGGCCTGCCGGCCTCGACAAATTCGGTGGACCGGTGCCCGCTGGTCACCGCGGGGCGTGACGCTCGCCGGGACCGGGGAGTGGCGCGAGAGGGTGACCGGAATCTCGGACCGGTTCCCCGCCCCCGGCTCGGGAGGCCAGTGGCGTGCCCGGCACCACCGTGACCGGCGATGACAGTGGGACTGCCGGTCCGGCCGGCGCGAGGAAACCACCGGCCGGACCGGTCCTGGTCAGCGCAACGGGGTCGGCGACACCGTCGGTCGGCCCGGCACACCGGGCGGGCCCGGCGGATTCGACGGGCTTGGTGAGGCGGTCGGTCCGGCCGGCGCACCCGGTGCCCCCGGCTTGCCTGGCACGCCCGGCGGAGCCGACGGGGTCGGCGAGACCGTCGGCTGTTCCGGTACGCCGGGCGGGCCAGACGGATTCGCGACCGCCCCACCGGGGCTCGGCTCGACCGTCGGCACAGCGGTGGGCGCGGACGGGGTTGGCACGGGTGGGCTGGGCACGGCTGCCGGACCGGCCGGACTGGGCACGGCCGGGGGAGGCCCGTCCGAGCCGGTCGCGGCGAGGGCGAGCGGAGTCGCGATCAGGATCGCCGCCAGGGTGCTCACCGCCCCCACTGCCACAGTGGCGCGACGTCTGTGGCGCACCCGCCGTTCCGCTCGGCTCAACTGGTCATGCACGATCGGTGCCTCCTCGGCCAGGTCGGTGAGGGTGGAGCGGATGAGGTGCTCGAAGGGTTCGGTCATCGCCGTACCTCCAGCATGTCGACGTCCGGCAGCAGGTCGCGCAGTCGTTTCACCGCTCGATGGGTACGGCTGCGCACGGTGCCCACCGAGCAGCCCAGCAACTCGGCCACCCGGGCTTCGGGGAGGTCCTCGTAGTAGCGCAGGACCACCACCGCCCGCTGCGTCGGTGGCAGGTGGCGCAGCGCGGCCCGCATCGCCAACCGCACGTCGGAGCCGCCGCTCGGGTCGCCGCCGACCGGTTCGTCCGCCGGGTTGAGCGGTGTCTCCCGCCACCGGCGAAGTCGCCGCCACCAGCTGATCTGCTCGCGGTACATCACCACGCGCAGGTAGCCCTCGGGGTCGGCGTGCCGAATGGTTCCCCACTTCGGGATGGTCCGCGCCAACGCCGACTGGAACAGGTCCTCGGCGGCGTTGCGGTCCCCGGTCAGCAGGTACGCGACCCGCATCAGCGCCGGAGTCCGGCTGCCGACGAACTCGGCCAGCCGCGCGCGCTCGTCCTCGTCCACCCACCACCCCCGTTTCGTTGTCACAGATACAGACGTCCCAGGTCATCGTCGCTATCCACGATCGGTGGGGTTTTTCGGCCCGAAAGTGTCGGTCGTGCCGGGTAGCGTCCGGCCACCAACTGAAGAAGGGGTGCGGCGGATGACGAGCGTGGCGGGTTGGGCGGCGGCGTCGACACCGGGTGCGTTTCCGCCGCTGCCCCGCGCGGTGGCGCAGTCCTTCTACCGCCGGATGCGGGCCGTCGCGCCGGCCGCCGTGGGCGCCATCGAACGGGACCGGGCGGGCGACCGCGAGCAGAGCTTCCCCGACACGGCCTGCGGCCGGTTGGCCGGCTCACTCGACGACGCGGGCCTGCGGGCCCTCGGGATGTGGACGCACCACTGGTGCATGCGCTTCTACGACGACGACACGAGCGTTGGCCGGCGGTTGATCCGCGAGATCGCCGCGCGGCCTGGGCTGGGCTGGATGGCCGACGAGGTGCGTTGGATGTTGCGGGAGTCGGTCTCGGCCGGGCCGGCCGCCGCCGACCGGTTCACACTGCCCCGCGCCGCCGCCGGGCAACTGTCCCTGGCCGACCGTCGGGCCCTGGGTCACTGGCCCGAGGCCGAGGTGCCCCGCCAGCGGCGGCCCGACCAGTCTAGTTGATCATGGCGAGGTCCGACCGCCACCCGCGGCTGGCGGTCGGCCCCACACCCAGCGCGCCGGAGACCGGCTACGGCAGGATGGACGCCGCACCGCCCTCGACGGAAGGACGCTCCGATGCCCGCCAGCGAACCGACCATCATCGCCACCAGCATGGGCTTCTTCCGGGGCGACCGCGGGCCGTACGACCTGCGCCCCAGCCCGGTCTTCGAGCTGGCGGCCGAGTTGGCCGAAGCCGGTCCGCAACCGCGGGTCTGCTACCTCGGGCAGGCCGTCGGCGACCAGCCCCCCTCGCTGACCGCCGTCTACGGCGCGTTCGCCGACACCCGGTTCCGGCTGTCACACCTCGCCCTGTTCCCGATGCCGAACGTCGAGGACATCCGCGCCCACCTGCTCGCCCAGGACGTGATCTGGGTCGGCGGAGGCAGCGTCGCCAACCTGGTCGCCGTGTGGCGGGTGCACGGGCTCGACGAGATCCTGCACGAGTGCTGGCAGGCCGGCGTGGTGCTGGCCGGCGTCTCCGCCGGCTCGATCTGCTGGCATGTCGGCGGTGCCACCGACAGCTTCGGCCCCAAGCTGCGCGGCTTCACCGAGGGCCTGGCCTGGCTGCCGTACGGCAACGGGGTGCACTACGACAGCGAGGGCCAGCGCCGCCCGCTGATGCACGAGCTGGTCGGTGACGGCACGCTTCCCACCAGCCACTGCACCGACGACGGCGTCGGCCTGGTCTACCAGGGCACCCGGCTGGTCGAGGCAATCGCGGACCGCGAGGGCGTTTCGGCGTACGAGGTCAGCCGCGGCGCGGACGGCAGCGTCCGGGAGGCGGTCATCGCCCCCCGCCGGCTCGGCTGAGCGTCACGCCTCCTCGGCCGGCTGTCGGCTGCGCAACACCGCGTCGAAGACCTGGGCCAGCTCGGCGGCGTCCTCCCCGGCGTGGTGCGTGTGCGGCA
The DNA here is from genome assembly GCF_040608275.1 of Micromonospora sp. NPDC005205. Lineage (NCBI taxonomy): Bacteria > Bacillati > Actinomycetota > Actinomycetes > Micromonosporales > Micromonosporaceae > Micromonospora > Micromonospora sp. NPDC005205. Next base: position 15,148 of record NZ_JBEXHV010000033.1, on the reverse strand, counting down.
TGTCGTGCAGGCCCAACTCTTGCCTTATCGTGTCCTGATGGGTCTTGGCCCAGTCGCTGCCGGTCAGCCCCATCCAGTAGCTGCGGAGATCAACACCGGAGCCGGTCGCACCGAACGGGTTGTGCCCGACGAAGCGGACGAAGTACCAGTGCACGAACATGCCGTCCCAGACGGCCGGGGCGGCGAGGAAGACCGGACGGCCGACCCGGCGCAGCCCGTCGACCCAGGCCGCCGCGGCGGACATCGCCTCCTGCGCGGTGGGTGCCTCCCGCAGCAGCCGGTCCCGGTCCAGGCCGGAGACGGCCAACGCCGCCGGGACGAACTCGTCGGAGATGGGACGCAGCTCGGTGTAGAAGGTGAGGTCCGGGCGGCCGGCCACTGCCATGCCCAGCGAGATCATGCTGTACGGCCCGGGGATCGGCCCGTCCGCCTCCACATCGACGGCGATGAAAAGCTCGGGCAACGTCGAGGTCATCCCACCTCCAGCAGCGGAACGTCGAACCGGCAGATTAGCAACGCCTGACGGGGCGCGGTGGGAGCGACGATCGACCAGCGGCGCGGCGACGAATCGGAGCCGCGTGGACCGGCCCGGCCGGGACCGGCGTAAGCTGGCCCGTCGTGAGTCTCACCATCGGCATCGTCGGCCTGCCCAACGTCGGCAAGAGCACGCTGTTCAACGCGTTGACCAAGAACGACGTGCTGGCGGCGAACTACCCGTTCGCCACCATCGAGCCCAACGTCGGCGTGGTCGGGCTTCCCGACGAGCGGCTGGGCAAGCTGGCCGAGATCTTCTCCTCGCAGAAGGTGCTGCCGGCGCCGGTGTCGTTCGTCGACATCGCCGGCCTGGTCCGCGGCGCGTCGAAGGGGCAGGGCCGGGGCAACGCCTTCCTGGCCAACATCCGGGACGCATCGGCGATCTGCCAGGTCGTCCGGGCCTTCTCCGACCCGAACGTGGTGCACGTCGACGGCAAGGTCTCCCCGGCCGACGACATCGAGACGATCAACACCGAGCTGATCCTCGCCGACCTGCAGACCCTGGACAAGGCGCTGCCCCGGTTGGAGAAGGAGGCCAAGCTCCGCAAGGACCGGGCCGCCGCTGTCGCCGCCGCGAAGGCCGCGATCGAGGTGCTCGACGGTGGCACCACGCTCTACTCCGGGGCCGCCGCCGCCAAGATCGAGCTGGAGCACCTGCGCGAGCTGCACCTGCTCACCACCAAGCCCTTCCTGTACGTCTTCAACGTCGACGAGGCCGAGCTGGCCAACGAGACGTTCCTCGACGAGCTGCGCGCCCTGGTCGCCCCCGCCGAGGCCATCTTCATGGACGCCAAGATCGAATCTGAGCTGGTGGACCTGCCCGAGGACGAGGCCCGCGAGCTGCTGGAGTCGATCGGGCAGAACGAGCCCGGCCTCAACCAGCTCGTCCGGGTCGGCTTCCGCACCCTCGGCCTCCAGACGTACCTCACGGCCGGCCCCAAGGAAGCGCGCGCCTGGACCGTCCCGGTCGGCGCCACCGCCCCGGAGGCCGCGGGTGTGATCCACAGCGACTTCCAGCGCGGCTTCATCAAGGCCGAGGTGGTCTCCTACCACGACCTGGTCGAGCACGGTTCGATGGCGTCGGCCAAGGCGGCGGGCAAGGTCCGCATCGAGGGCAAGGAGTACGTCATGCAGGACGGCGACGTGGTGGAGTTCCGCTTCAACGTCTGAGTCCGAGACGTTCCAGCGCTAGGTGCGGAGCGTGTCGACGAGCTTCTGAACCCGGGCGCGGATGTCGTCGCGTACCTGGCGGACGACGGCGAGAGGCCGGCCGGCCGGGTCGGTGAGCTTCCAGTCTTCGTAGCGTTTGCCGGGAAAGATGGGACAGGCGTCGCCGCAGCCCATGGTGATGATGACGTCGCTGGCTTCGGCCGTGTCCCAGGTGAGCTTGGCAGGGATCTGGCCGGTGATGTCGATGCCGACCTCGCGCATGGCTTCGACTGCGACGGGGTTGATCTCGTTGGCGGGTTCACTGCCTGCGGAGCGGACCTCAACGGTGTCGCCGGCGAGGTGGCGCAACCAGCCGGCGGCCATCTGGGACCGGCCGGCGTTGTGGACGCAGACGAACAGGACGGTGGGCTTGCTGCTCATCGAGCTTCGGTCTCCCGGGTGAGGTGGGGCACGACGACGGCGTCGGCCGTGTCGGCGGCGTGGGGGTACCAGGCGGCGAGGGCTGCGACGGCGACCAGGCCGCCGACGAGCTGGGCGGCGATGAAACCGGGTAGCGAGGTTGGAGCGATACCGGCGAAGGTGTCGGTGAAGGCCCGGCCGATGGTGACGGCGGGATTCGCGAACGACGTCGACGAGGTGAACCAGTAGGCCGCGCCGATATAGGCGCCCACAGCGGCCGGAGCGGCTGTGGTGCGGCCGGAGCGGGCGAGGGCGAAGACCAGGACGACCAGTCCGGCGGTGGCGACCACCTCGGCCAGCCACAGGTTCCCCCCGGTCCGTTCGGTGCGGGACCAGGCCACCGCCGGCAGGCCGAACATCACGTCAGCCAGGACCGCGCCGGTGATCGCGCCGCCGGACTGGGCGGCGGCGTAGGCGGCGAGGTCCCGCCCGGTCAGGCCGGTGCCGGAGCGGCGGCCGAGCCACCAGTCGACGGCTGAGACGACCGGGTTGAAGTGTGCGCCGGACACCGGGCCGAAGGTCAGGATCAGCGCGCCCAGGGCCAGGGCGGTGGCGATCGCGTTTTCCAGGAGTTGGAGACCGACGTCGGTGGGGGAGAGCCGGGCGGCGGCGATCCCGGAGCCGACCACGGCGGCGACCAGCAGCGCGGTGCCGGCGAACTCCGCCGAGGCTCGCCGTGGCAGGGCAAGGCTCACGCGGTGCTGCTGGCGGCCGGGGCGGCCGAGATGTCCAGGAGCGCCTCAAGTTGCCGGAACGCCTCCGGTTTCACCCGGTACCAGACCCAGGTGCCGCGCCGCTCCGAGTCGACCAGGCCCGCCTCACGCAGCACCTTGAGGTGGTGGGAGATGGTCGGCCCGGACAGGTCGAACGCCGGGGTCAGGTCGCAGACGCACATCTCCGGCACCGAGGCGATCATCGACATCAGCCGCAGCCGGATCGGATCCCCCAGGGCCTTGAACAGCGGTGCGACCATCGCGGCCTGCTCGGCGTCCATGGGGCGGACCGCGAGCGGGGGGCAGCAGGCCACGGCGTTGAGGTCCACCACCGGCAGCTCTTGTTTCGACATGCTTCTACCTTGACAGACTTCGAAACAGGGTGCAACGTAGGTCTTGCTTCGATAAACATCTAGACAAGGAGATGGCCGTGTCCCGTGTCCAGCTCGCCCTGCGCGTGTCCGACCTCGAAGGCTCCGTGGCCTTCTACTCGAAACTGTTCGGCGTCGAGCCAGCCAAGCGTTGCCCCGGCTACGCGAACTTCGCAGTCGAGAACCCGCCGCTCAAGCTCGTCCTCCTGAAGGGCGAGGCCGACCAGCCCACCGTCATGGACCACCTCGGCGTTGAGGTCGCCAGCACCGACGATGTCAACGCCGCCACCAAGCGCCTCACCGACTCCGGCCTGATCACGCTGGAAGAGAACAACACCGAGTGCTGCTACGCCCTCCAGGACAAGGTGTGGGTGCACGGCCCCGGCAATGAGCCGTGGGAGGTCTACACAGTCAAGGCCGACTCCCCGCAGTTGGACAAGGCCACCGACAGCACGTGCTGCACCCCAGCCGCCGAGACGGAGCCGGCCAGCAACGGGGCCGCTTCAAGCTGCTGCTGACCTTTGCGCCCTCGCGCGCCCGTCGTCGGTTTAGGAGGCGGGCGCGCAGTGCTGGGGCACAGGACAGCGTGGAACGTCGTCAACCAGCGCGCCACGACGAGGACCCGAACGATGCCCCCAGCAGCACCCGGTCAGCGTTGCCGGAGGTCTCGGAGATGCCCCTCCAAGTTCCGCGTCAACGTCTGAATCCGGCCTGTCAACGGCGGGGCGCGCTGTTACGGCTGCATCGAGGCTGGATACTCTCGGCATGAACCAGATCTGGCCGGTTCTTCTCGTCGCCGCGCTTGGTGTTACCGGGACCCTTGGGGCCGCTATTTCGACCCAGTTCCTTACCACTCGCCGCGAGGACCGCCGGTGGAACCTGGAGCGCGAACGAGAGCAGGAACGCTGGGAGCGGGAGCGCCAGGACCGAGCGGCGCAGTGGCAGCGAGAGGATGAGCTTCGGCATCGCGAGTCCCGCGAAGAGACCTACAAACAGTTCATGCAGACCATCTGGAACTGGGGTCGAAGGGCGGCCGACATCAGGCAGATGATCGAAGACCGAATGGGTCATCTGTTCATTATCGACACCCAGGAAATCTACGATGCCAGCGTCAAAGCCGTGGGCATCATGGCGGAACTGGAGCTTTCGGCCTCCGCGCCGGTCCGAGACTCTGCCCGTGAATGCTGCGACCTCATGTCGAGGTTCGTCTCCGAAGTGGACGCCGTACTTCCCATCTCGGAAGGAGCGGATGGACTCGACGTGCCTGTCAGGCTTCACGACAGCTACAAGGTTGTTGCCAGAAAGACCGTCGAACTGATGCGCGCCGATCGTGGCCTCATGTCTCTGGACGCAACCAATCAGCACATGCTGCCCAATGTGAGCCAACGGCTGGTGCCCAGGACGATCAGCGACAGCTGCCGACCGGCGATGTCGATCACTTGAACGGCGTTCGTGGCCCACTCGGCTTGCGTTTTCTCCCGGCCCTGACGTTCGCGAACTGTCGTTGGCGCTGGTCTCGTTGCTGCCGCTGCCAGTCCTGTCGCCGGTGGCCGCGTCGTTGCTGATAGAGGTGGGCGATCACGGCCAGCGCCATCCACCCGGACAGAACCAGGCCTGCCGCCCCGACCACCCCTTGCAGCCGGCCTCGATGCCCGCTGAGGATGCCGAAGTCGGTCACGAAGTCATCCGGGTCGTTGGGGTTGACCCAGATCCGCACCGCGCTGCCGGCCGCCAGGCAGACCTCCCAGCAGCCAACCTCGGCCTGACGCTGAGCACCGGCGAATTCGTAGCTCAGGTGCATCGTCTCTCGCCGCTTGTGCACTAGTTCATCGACGACTGCCTGGGCTGGCACACCATGGACCCGCAGTCGGCTCTCCCAGGCGTCGTTGTCCTGAAAGGTCTTGAAGGGCAGCCACATCATGACCATCCCGATCACGAGGCCGAGCGCGTAGAAGGGGTAGCGGACGCGCCACCAGCTTCGCAGGATCTGCACGGTGGCCATGGTGGCAGTCGATGTCGACGAGCGGCGGTATGTTGATCGGATGACGGAACAGATGCTCCGGTCGTCGTTCGGTGCGGCGGCGACCGCGTACGCGGAACACCGCCCGGATTACGCGCAGGCCGCGCTGCGGTGGGCGGTGGAGCCCGCCCCCGGCCTACGCGTGCTCGACCTGGGCGCTGGCACCGGCAAGCTGTCCGCGACGCTGGCGGCGGTGGGCGCGGACGTCGTGGCTGTCGAACCCGACCCGGCGATGCTCGCCGAGCTGCGCCGTGCGGTGCCGACCGTCCGTGCCCTGCCGGGAAGCGCCGAGGCCATCCCGCTGCCGGACGCATCCGTCGATGCCGTGCTCGCCGGAAACGCCCTGCACTGGTTCGACATGACCGTCGCGGGGGCGGAGATCGCCCGGGTCCTCGCGCCCGGCGGTGTCCTGGCCGGTCTGTGGAACATCATGGACGACCGGGTCGACTGGGTTGCCGGGCTCGAACGGGTCAGCGGGAGTGCGGCGATCGGCCCGCGTGACACGTTGAGCAGTTGGCGCGCCGCGACGGCGGGCATGCTCGTTCCGAGTGCTGGCCAGGTCGCCCGGTTCGGGTCGGCGGAGCAGGTCGAGTTCCCGCACGGTCAGCGGCGTACCGCCGACTCGCTCGTCGCAACGCTCGCGACGCGGGCCGGGATGCTGGTCATGCCGGAAGACGAGCGAGAGGCCACCCTCGGCCGGATCCGTCGCTTCCTCGGGAGCCGACCCGAAACCGCCCACGGCGAGTTCACGCTGCCGATGCTGACCGGCGTGCTGCGCGCCCGCCGGAGCTGACGGCCGGGCGGGGCATTGGAAGCTGTGCTGGCAGGCGCCGAGGTGGCTCTGGTGGGTCTGTTATCGGCGAAGGACAAGGAGTTCGACAGCAAACTCGGTGGGCGCTCAGAGGGCGGCCGCGATCCAGGTGACGATCGCGCCGACGACGACCAGAACCAGGTTCAGCCAGACGTCCTTCCGTTCGCCTCGGAAGAGGTGGAACCCGGCCGCGAGGACCTGCAGGATCGTCAGCCCGGCGGCTGCCGCGACGGCGAGGACGGGTGCGATTCCCGTGAGCGGCGGCAGGATGAGGCCGACGCCTCCGAGCACCTCCAACAGGCCGATGGCGCGTACGCCGGCCATCGGGACCGCGGTGCCTGCCCACGCCATCATCGGTGCGAGCTGCGCCCGGCTCCGGACCACCTTCATACCGCCTGAGTACAGGTAGAACAGCGCGAGCAGCCCGCCGACGATCCAGTACGCGATCTCCATCAGTCCCCCGTGGTCGCGAGTAGTAAGTAACCAGATCCTGGGGCATGATCGAGGGCTCTACAAAAGGCACATCGCTGTGCCCTACCCACATCGAGGGGTCATGTCGAAGTACGGGAAGTCGTGTCTGATCCGTGGCGACGGCGGCCGTGCCATTCGCGGCATCCTCAACCGGATCGGCGACAAGTGGAGCCTGCTGGTCGTGGCTACCCTCGACGGCGAACGCATGCGCTTCAGCGAGCTGCAGCAGCGCATCCCGGAGGTTTCTCAGCGCATGCTGACCCGGACCCTTCGGCACCTGGAACGCGACGGCCTCGTCTCCCGGCACGTCTTCGCCGAGGTGCCTCCGCGCGTCGAGTACCAGCTCACCGACACCGGCCGCACGCTGATCGGGCCCGCAGTGACCCTCGCCGAGTGGGCTGTCGAACACAACCCGGACATCGAGCGCAATCAGCACACCTACGACCTGCGCGAGCGCTGACCTGCGGGTGGTTGCGGCGCTCCAAGGGCCGGGGCAAAAACCGCCCGTCACGGCGCGCCACGGGTCCGCGCGGATCTCCTGTGTCCCTCGGACGGACGGTGAGGTCGCTTGTCCAGAGTGGGCACATAAGCCGGGAGGCGATCGGCCAGGTCGTCGCCCTCGCCGGATCTCGCCCTACTGCTCGGCCCAGGCACCCAGCTCGTTGCCGCTGGGGTCGGTGAAGTGGAACCGCCGGCCACCGGGGAACTCGTACGGCCCGTTCACCACCTGGCCGCCGGCCTCCTTGACGGCCTGCACCGACCGGTCCAGGTCGCTTGAGTAGAGCAGCACGAGCGGGCCGCCCGCCCGAACTTCCCGGTCCAGACGGAGACCGCCGACCTCGGGCGCGGCGTCGCCATGTGGGCTGCGGATGCCGGCGTACTCCGGCCCGTAGTCGTTGAACTGCCAACCGAACGCGTCGGCGTAGAAGCGCTTGGCCGCGGCGAGGTCGGTCACCGTGAGCTCGACGTAGTCGATGGCGTGGTGTCGGTGTGGCGATGGCTCAGACATGCGCCGATCGTGCACCCCGGGTACGACGAAACCCCGAAGCGCAACGAAAGGTTGCGTGATGGGTGCCGGCTGTCGTAGGTTAAGTGCAACCAAAGGTTGCGAAAGGTTGTGGGCATGGAACAGGGAACGATCGAACGCGACATCCACGTCGACGCGTCCCCCGAGGTCGTCTTCGAGGTGGTCAGCCAACCCCAGCACATGCGGGAGTGGTGGCCCGACGATGCGCGGTTCGAATCCGTCGCCGGTGCGCCCGGCGAGCTGATCTGGCGCGACGCCGACACCGGCGAGACGAAGACCGTCGCGCTCGCCGTCGTCGAGGTCGACCCGCCGAAGCGGTTCTCCTTCCGGTGGTGCTTCACCGAGCCGGACCGGAGCGGGCAGGCGCTGTTCGTCACCTTCGACCTGGTGCCCAGCGGCACCGGGACGCTGATCCGGATGACCGAGACCGGATTCCGCGAGCTGGGTTGGGAGATCGCTGTCCTGGAAGAGCAGTACCGCGACCACGAGAACGGATGGAATCACTACATGCCCCGGCTGGGGGAGTACGTCGCGCGGCTGGTCGCGACCCCATGAGCGCGGTGGTCGACGACGAGCTGTGGTCGGCGATCGGCGACCCGATCCGTCGTACGATGATCGATCTTCTTCTCGCCGACGGGCCCGGCACGGCCACCTCGTTGAGCAGGCGGCTACCCGTCACCCGTCAGGCCGTCTCGAAGCACCTTGCGGTCCTCGACCGGGTTGGGCTGATCCACGCCGAACCGGCCGGTCGCGAGCGCCATTACCAGGTGGACGAGGCGCAACTCTCCCGCGCGGTCGCCCAGCTGTCGGCGGTCGGCTCCACCTGGGACGCCCGACTCCGCCGGATCAAGCGGATCGCCGAGGCGATCGAACGCACCCGCACCAACGACGAAGGAGTATGAGAATGGTCGACATCCTGCACCGGGTCGGCGTCGTCGCTCCGCTCGACGACGTCTACCGAGCGGTGGCCACGCCGGAGGGCCTCGCCGCCTGGTGGACCACCGACACGGTGGGCAAGAGCGAGGTCGGTGGACAGTTGGCGTTCCGGTTCGGCGATGCCGGCGGCTTCGACATGGAGGTCCTGGAGTTGAACCCCGCAGGGCGGGTGCGGTGGCGCGTCGTCGACGGCCCAGAGGAGTGGGTCGGCACCGAGGTCGACTGGCGTCTCGACCAGCGCGGCGAGTACACGATCGTCCAGTTCGCACATCGGGGCTGGCGCGAGCCGGTCGAGTTCATGCACCACTGCAGCACCAAGTGGGCGCTGTTCCTGATCAGCCTCAAGGAGCAGGTGGAGACCGGCCACGGCCGACCGGCCCCGGACGACGTGCGGATCAGCGACTGGCACTGACCTCGGTGACGGCTGCATCGCCGGGCAATCGCGAACCCCGCCTGGAGATCGCGATTGCTCCGGCGACCAGGCCGAGGGCCACGATCGCCACTGCGCAGAGCAGCAGCGTCGGGCGGGGGCCGATGGCACCCACCAGCGGCCCGCCCAGCATGGTGCCCAGCGGCACCGCCAGCACGAGGATGGCACCGTTCGCGGCGAGCACCGCGGGCAGTCGGGCGGTCGACGTGCTGCGCTGGAACAGCGCCATCGACGTGGACATGTACGGCGCCCAGATGAAGCCCGCCAGGGCGAACGCCGGCAACGACACGCCGACCGGTACGCCCAGGCCGAGCGGCAGCATGGCAACGCCGAACGCGACGACGATGCCGATGGTGGTGGCTCGCAGTGGCCAGCGGCGGAGGTAACCGGCGACCAGACCCCCGGCGAGACCGCCGACGCCGAACGCGGTGTAGTAGGCGCCGAGCAGCGTCGCGGAGGCGTGCAGGTCGTCGGTGATGTGAATGGGCATCGCCACGTACACCGGTCCGAAGAGGAAGAAGAACCCGAGGCTCAGCACCAGCAGGCCCAGCAGGGCCGGGTTCTGGCGGATGACCGCGAAGCCGGCCGCTCGCGAAGCGCCGCTCTCGGAGCGTGCGGGTCCGTCGTTGGTGGGAAGGGCGAGACGGTACGTGAGGGCCAGCGCGGCGAAGGTTGCGGCGTCGATGGCGATGACCCAGACCGGCCCCACCCAGCCGATCAGGATGCCCGCCAGTGGCGGGCCGACGATTATGGCGAACCCTCCGATGGTGCTGAGCACGGCATTGGCCGGCAAATGGTGTCGCTGCGGCAGCAGTTCGGCGATCAGGGTGAATCGGCCAGCGGAACCCCACGAGTGCAGCAGCGCCGACGCGGCCAGCAGAACCACGTACAGCCCGATGGTGAGCACGCCGGCGAGGTGGGCGAGGAAGATCGCCGCGAGCGCGCTGGCCCGCAGGATGGCGTCCCACCCGGCGAGTTGCGCGCCGCTTCGCCCGCGCAGCAGCCGACCGAAGACGACGGTCCCGGCCGCGCTGGGCAGTGTGTACGCCGCCATGGCCAGCGCGATCCAGGTGCCCCGCTGACCGTGCGGGGCGAGTTGGATGGCGAGCCAGGTCACCGCGACCACCGCCAGGCCGTCGCCCAACGCGGAGACGGCCAGCCCGGGTAGAACGCGTCGGAGTTGAGGGTGACTGACCACCGGCCAGTACGGAGAGGAGCGCGGGAATCGGGAGGCGTCCGGCATGCAGTCAGCACACCCGGCGAACGACCTGCGGATCAATACCTGGCTGCTGGCAGCAGAATCAGCCGAGGGTGAAAGGCCGGGTCACCGCTTCGGGCCGTCGTTTCGGCGGGCAGCGCGGAAGGACGAGCCGATGCTCGCCACGATCGAACCCACCGAGGCGAGCGACACCGCCACAGTGCCGGCCGTGTCGGCCGCGCCGTCCCCGGTCACCCTGAGGACGATGCCGGAGACCATGAGGACGACCGACAGGGCCAGGACCACCTGGATGGCTCGTCTGCTCATGACGGCATCTCACTCTCGGTCGGCGGGAGATCGGCTCGGGTTCCGTGACGTCGGGGCGATGACTGCTCGACTATCCGGAACCCGAGCCGATCAAACCGCTACTCCGTGCGGTAGACCGAGATGTGCGACGGGCTGTCGGCCTGGAACGGTCGCCTGTGCCAGTCGGCGTACCGCTCGGTGAGCCGGAGCCCGGCCCGCTGCGCCATCTCGTCGATCTGGTGCGGCCACGCGTACCGCATGGCGAACGGCTTCAGGTGCACACCGTCCGCGTCGAACGTGATCGTCTGCCGGATGAACCGCTGCGCCGGCCGGTCGTACTTGTGCAGTCGGATCGTCGCGGAGTCCTCGGTCACGGCACGTACCTGCACCTGCTCGTCCTGGTCGAAGTCGCGCGGGTCGGGCACGAACGTCTCGATGACGAACGCGCCGCCGGGCGACAGCACCCGGGCGACGTTGCGGAAGCAGTCCGCCTGCCGCTCGGCGTCCACCAGGTTGAACAGGGTGTTGAACACCAGGTACGCGAGCCGGAACTCACCGGCCACCGGCACGTCCGCCATGTCGGCGACGACCACCGGGATCTGGTCGCCCCCGGGTTTCGCCCGCAGCTGCGCGACCATCTCCTCGGACGCCTCGACGCCCTGCACGGCGAGGCCGCGTTCGGCCAGCGGCAGCGCGACCCGGCCGGTGCCGATCGCCATTTCGAGAACCGGACCCCCGTCGGCCAGGTCGGCCAGGAAGTCCACCGCTGGCGCGGGGTCGGGGTTGCCCGGGCCGTCGTAGTCGGCAGCCCAGAGACGGCCGAAGAGGCCGGGATCGTCGAAGACCGACATCAGCGGCCTCCGGGGTTGAAGTCAGCGGCGCTCAGCAGCGCCGGGGAAACAGTCCTGCTCACGAAGTCTCGATTCGTCGGGTCGGATGACGGTTGGTTCGGGGGACTTCGTCGTGTTGGGCATGGTGGCTGCTCCCTTCGCGTGACTGTCGACCGAGGACACCAGACACGTCGTGGGCCCGGCAAGGCAATTACGCCAGCCGGGCCCACGACGGGACGTGCGGTCAGGAGATGTGGTGAAGGATCACGTTGTGCACGTGGTGGCTCTTCTGCGCCCCACGGAACTCCACCTCGTAGGTGTGGGTGCCGACGTGGATGGCGATGGCGCCGGTGGAGAAGAACGAACCACCCCACGACTTGTTGCTGACCACGCTCACGCTGGTGATCTTCGAGTACGGGATGCTCGTGATCGCGAACCGCTTGCCGACGAACGAGCGGTCCTGGATGATCACGCGCCGGTCGGTCAGCCCGATGAACCCGGTACCGGTGCCGACGGCGTCGTAGACGGCGATGATCTGCTCGCCTTCGAGGAGGCCACTCTCGATCTGCTGGACCTGCTCTTTGCGGTCGTACGCGATGTTCGCCATGTGCCCCAGGTTAGGAAACCGGCGCCAACGCGCCCACCCGGGCGACGACCACGAACTCGCCGTCACCGAGGCCGACGGGCTCGCCGTGCCAGCCCCCGTGAATACGGTCCACGACAAAGCCCGCCCTGGTCAGCGAGGTGCGCAGCTCGGCCTCGGTGCGGAAGCGCAGGCTCGCCGAGCTGAGCAGTTCTTCCCCGTCATCGAAGTGGTAGTGGTGCGTGAAGTCGACCACTCCGCCGCGTACCCCGGTGACAGTGGTCCACGCGCGGACCTCGCCGCCGTCGGGCAGCGTGACCACACGGTGCGAATCCACCGGGTTCCACCGCTCCCAGCGACGGTCCGCCGGGTCGCGGGCGTCGAACACCAGCCGGCCGCCGGGCACGAGCGCCCGGGCCAGGTCGGCGAGGGTACGCGCCCACTCCGCATCGTTCACGAAGAACTGCGCGACGTGGCTGGTCAGCACCGCCACGTCGAACGCCCGCTCCGGCAGTAGCGCCGAGGTGCCCTCGATCCAGGTCACCTGATCACCACCCGGTCTGGCGCGGGCGGCGGCCACTGACGCGCCGGCCGGGTCCACCCCGGTGACGGTGTGGCCGGCAATGGCGAGGGCAACGGTCAGCCGGCCGGTGCCGCAGCCGAGGTCGAGCACCCGGGCGGCCGGGGTCTCGTCGACCACCGCCTGGAAGAAGTCGTCGTCCGGCCCCCACCGGCACTCCGCGTCGTACACCGGGACCAGCCGGTGGTGGCGGAACTCGGCGTGCCTCACCGGGGGTTCGCGTCGGTCGCGGCGCGGACGAACTCGCGTACCCGGGTGGTGGTGTTGCTGGGCAGCCAGACCGGCCCTCGTTCGATCGGTGGCGCGTCGTGGATGGGCACGTACGCCACGTCGGGGCGCGGGTAGTAGCGCCGCGTGTGCTCGCCCACCGGCAGGACTCCCCGGCCCAGCGCGACCAGGGACAGCATCTCGGAGAAGGTGTTCCCGGCGGGCCCCCTCGGCACCGTCCGGCCGGACGGGGTGCGCTCCGGGGTGCGGTCCCGCTTGAACTCCACCGAGGTCACTGTCGGGTACTGCACCACGGGGTGGTCGGCGAGCACCTCCAACGACACCGACCGTTCCCGGGTGAGCGGGTGACCCGCCGCCACCGCCAGCACGCGGTCCTCGCAGAGCAGCGCCGGGCCGGTGGCCATGCCGTCGAACGGGTACGAGGCGATCAACACGTCGGTCGAGCCGTCGAGCAGCCCGGACCGGGTGGTGGACAACTGCGCCTCGTGCACCTCCACCCGACAGTCGGGGTGCCGTTCACCGAACAGGGCCACCGCCCGGAGCAGCACCGGCGCGGTCCACTCGCCGAGGAACGCCACCCGCAGCGTCCCGGTCACGCCCCGGGCGGCGTCGGTCGCGCGGCGGACGGCCTCGTCCATGCCTGCCACCAGCGGGGCCAACTCGTCGGCGAGCCTTCGGCCGATCGGGGTGAGCCGGACGACCCGACTGGTGCGGGCGAACAGCGGTGCGCCGATCTGGCGCTCCAGCTTCTTCACGATGTGGCTCACCCGGCCGGTGCTGAGAGTCAAACGCTCGGCGGTCCGGCCGAAGTGCAGTTCGTCCGCGAGGGTCAGGAACGTCTCGACCTCGTACCGCTCCAGCACACCAATCCCATCGTTGACCTGTGGGCAACGATCGTAGCGGCATCAGGTCTTGGTCGGCGCACCTCGTCCGGGGATCGTGAACGCGGCAGGGAAGACCGAGCGAAAGGCTCCGACATGAGCATTGACGACTACCTGGCCGGCGTGAGCGCGGTGCGGGTAACCGGTTTCGACCACCTGGTGCTGACCGTCGCCGACGTGGAACGCTCCCTGAGCTTCTACTGCGACCGGCTCGGGCTGGCACCGGTACGGGTCGACGAGTGGCGTGCGGGCACCGTCCCGTTCCCGTCGGTGCGGATCAGCCCCGACAGCATCATCGACCTCGTCCGCGGTGAGCCGCAGGGCGCGAACGTCGACCACTTCTGCCTCGTGGTGGCTCCACTGGAATGGGCGCAGGTGATCGAGTCGGGGGTCTTCACGGTGCTGACCGGGCCGGTCAGCCGGTTCGGCGCCCGCGGTTCGGCGACCTCGATCTACGTACGGGACCCGGACGGCAACTCGGTGGAGCTGCGCTGGTACCCCCAGGACGCCGGGTCGGATGCGGAGACGGTCGTCAGGCCTCGGTGACCGCCCGGTAGGCGTCCTCGATGCGCGCGGCCAACAGCACCTCGCCCTCGGTCAGCGGCTCGCCGCTGCCGTGCCCGACCCGGATCTGGGTGCTGTCGGCCCGGCGGCTGATCTCGGGTCGCAGATGCAGCGCATCCGCGACGACCTTGACCCGTTCAGTTAGTGCGGCGTGTTGGGTATCGTCGATCACGAGCGTCCGTCGGATCTGCTCGCCCTCGCGCGTCCAACCAGATAGCAAGGTCAACGCGTCGGAAAGGTAGTCGTGCTTGGCCCTGCTGTTGAACAGCACGCGCATCACCGCACCCCCCAAGCGCCGTTGCCGGCTTGTGGCCAAATCGTCGCCATCCCGTGTCTTGTCGGTGCCCCCTAGTCTCCCGCTGCTCGGAGGGGGTGTCCACGCCCACACTTCCGTGTCTTGCTGGCCTAGCGGACGGCTACGGTACCCAAACCGCCGATTGATCTGGCACCCTGGACGCCCGTGCGGACCGAACGGGCGAATGATGGCGGGCAGGCCGAACGACGGGACCTGAAGGTGATCGTCGGTGCGGCGATCATCCGGGATGGGCGGGTGCTCGCCTGTGCGCGTTCCGCCCCACCCGAAGTAGCGGGCATGTGGGAGTTTCCGGGCGGAAAGGTCGAGCCGGGGGAGGCCGAGACCGACGCGTTGATCCGGGAGTGCGCCGAGGAGTTGGCCGTACGCGTCGAGATCGGCGCACGGGTCGGCCGCAACGTACGGATGGCGCACGGCCGCTCGGTGCTCAAGGTGTACGCGGCCCGCCTGCTCGGCGGCGACCAGCCACAGGCGCTGGAGCACGAGGCGCTCCGCTGGCTCACGGCCGACGAACTGGACTCGGTCACCTGGCTCCCCGCCGACGCCCCCATCGTGGCCGCCCTCCGCCCCCTCCTCCTGCGCAACCCTCGTTGATCATGAAGTTATTGCCATGACACGCCGCGCCGGAGGGCAATAACTTCATGATCAACGGCGACGGGGCGGGAGAGGGTGGGGTCAGGACTGGGTCAGGGCTTGGTCTACCAGGTTCTTGGCTTCTTCCTG
>NZ_JBEXHV010000032.1:0-43757 GCF_040608275.1 Micromonospora sp. NPDC005205 | reverse complement strand
GGACCTACACCACCCTCACCCGAGCAGCCTGATCAACAACACATGACACATCTATCGGGACTTCCCCTTGACACATGTCTCGGGACACGACAGTTCGAGCGTGACGGAAACTGTCCAAGATCTGCGGCTCGACACGTCAAGCGTGCGGTGGGCATCCGGTTGGTCCGTTTCCGGTCTCCGGCGCGTGTCGGCTGCGCGAAGGGCCGACTGCCGGCAGGATGGCGTAATGGCCGAGCCGCACGACCTGACCGCCTTGGAACAGGCCGCCGCGATCACCCGCGGCGAGCTGTCCAGCGTCGACCTGGTCGAGCATTCCCTGCGCCGGGTCGCGGCGCTCGGCGACACCGTGGGCGCGTTCGTCACCGTCACACCGGACCTCGCCCGGCAGGCCGCGCGCGCCGCCGACGCGGCGCCTCACGAGGAGCGCGGCCCACTGCACGGCGTGCCGACCGCGATCAAGGACCTGACGCTCACCGCCGGGGTCCGCACCACCTTCGGTTCGGCCGCCTTCGTCGACTTCGTCCCGCCTGTCGACGCCGACGTGGTCCGCTTCATCAAGGCCGCCGGTCTGGTCAGCCTGGGCAAGACGACCACCTCCGAGCTGGGCTGTTCGCTCTACTCCGAGGGCCGGGTCGCGCCGCCGGCCCGCAACCCGTGGCAGCTGGCGTACACGGCGGGCGGTTCCAGCGGCGGCTCGGCGGCGGCGGTCGCGGCCGGGCTGGTCCCGGTCGCACAGGGATCCGACGGCGGTGGGTCGCTGCGCATCCCGGCGTCGCTCTGCGGCCTGGTCGGCTACAAGCCCAGTCGGGGCCTCGTCTCCGGCGGGCCGATCGGCTCCGGCGCGTTCGGCCTGCCCATCGCCGGCCCGCTCGGGCGGACGGTCACCGACGTCGCCGCACTGCTCGACGTCATGGCCGTTCCCGTCCCCGGCGAGCCCTACCTGCCGCCGCCCGCGCCGCCCGGCGGCTACCTGGCCGTCGCGCGCCGGGCCGAGCCCGGCCCGCTGCGGATCGGCCGGTTCACCACGCCGATGCTCGCCGAAGAACCTGTGCATCCCGACTGCGTGGCCGCCGTGGACCGGGCCGCCGCGCTGCTCACGGCGGCCGGCCACGAGGTGGTCGAGGTGCCGCCGCCGCTCGGGCCGGCGGTGTGGCCGCTGTTCGAGACTCTCTGGTACGTGCTGGCGCTCGCCCCGGTGCCACCGCAGCGGGAGGCGGAGCTGCTGCCGTTGACCCGGCTGCTCCGGGCCCGGGGCGCTGAACTCTCCGCCGGCACCCTGACCGCCACCCTCGGCGAGTTGCAGGCGCAGGTGCGCCTCGGTGCCCGCCGCACCGCCGGTTGTGACCTGCTCCTGTGTCCCACCCTGGCCACCCCGCAGGCACCCGTCGGCTGGTTCACCGCCGACGCTGACCCGGCCGCCGACTTCGACCGGCAACGCCGGTTCTCGCCCTACTGCGCCATCTTCAACGTCACCGGCGATCCCTCCGTCTCCCTGCCACTGGGTACCACGACCGACGGACTGCCCGTCGGGGTGCTGCTCACCGGCCGGTACGGCGACGACGCGCGGCTCATTGCTACCGCTGCGCAACTGGAGAACTGCAGTGACGGATGGGATCGGCACCCCGCAATCTGGCGGGCCGTCGACTCCGCTAACGTGAATGGTGACGGAGTCGGGCGGTCGGCAGAGTGATCGTCCATCCGACCCGGTTTTTCACTGTCGTCCTTCTTCCGCCTGGGGGCGTTGGGATTGTCTGTTACCGAGACGTTGCTGGTCTTCGTCGGCATCCCGTTGGCCGCGGTGCTGGTCATCGCCGGCCTGTCGTACGCCGGTAGCCACGGTGGTGCCACCGGCGGTGGCGGTGGTGCCAAGCGCTACCGCCCGGGCCGGCCCTTCGACTTCACTCCGGTCTGGTTCCTGGGCCGTCCGGAGCAGCTGGCCGATTCGGCCGGCACCGCGCTGACGGCGGGGGCGCAGGCGCCCGCGCTGACCAGCCACAAGCTTGAGCAGGCCAGCGTCGAGGCGCCGGCCGGTGGAACCGGAGGCGCAAGTGACCGTTGGTGAAAAGCAGGCCGGGTCGGAAAATCCGCCCGAGGTGCTCGACGGGCCGTTTTCGACCCGCCAGCTGCTGCGCATCGACGAGGCGTTGCGCCTGGCCGACAGGGGCACCGGTCTGGTCTTCTCGGTCTTCGTCGGTGGTCTCGACGAGCCGATCCGTGAGCACGCCCAGCGGCTGCACCGTCAGCTCGCCGAGCCCGACAAGTCGGTGCTGATCGCCGTGTCGCCCAACCAGCGCCAGCTGGAGATCATCACCGGGCGGTACGCCCGCAAGCGCATCCCCGACACGTACGCCAAGCTGGCCGCGCTCTCCATGGTCGGCGCGTTCAGCGGGGGTGACCTGGCCGGGGGCATCATCAACGGCCTCGACCAGCTCGCCAGCCACGCCGGCAAGGGCTGACCCACACCCACGACAAAGCCCGGCCCGCTGAACGCGGGCCGGGCTTCGGTGTGTCCGGGTTGTCTCAGCGGGGCCAGGCCGAGGGATCGAGGCGCATCGGCCACGGCTCGTCGACCTGCACCGGATCGTCCGGACCGACCGTACCGAGCAGGTTGTAGTGAACGCCCTTCACCAGCTCGTAGCGGTACACGACGGGGCCGAAGTCGCCACGCTCGACCCGCCAGTAGGCAGGGATGCCGGCCTCCGCGTAGAGCGACGGTTTGGTGAACCGGTCATGCCGACGGCTGCCCGGTGACTCCACCTCGACAACGAGTGCCACGTCCGCGGCTTCGATCCAGGTGCCGTCTCGTGGGGCTGTCGGTTTCAGCACCGTGACATCAGGGATCAGATTGCCTTCGACCGCCCGGAGCCCCGCTTCCCGGATAACCCGCCATCCCGCCGGCGCCGTCGATCGAAGGGCCGCCCGTAGCTCGTCGGCCAGCTCCTGATGCCCATAACCCGGGGGTGGCGTCGCGTGCAGGCTCCCGTCGATGATCTCGTAGCGGTTCCCGTCCTCAGGCAGGTCGGACAGGTCCTGCTCGCGCCAGCCCCGCTCCGGGGGCTGCCATTGGTAGGTCGGCTGCGCCATCACGTTCACCTCCTCTCGCAACCATAACGGCCCGTGCCGGCGAGGACTGACGTCCACGCCGGCACGGGCCGCGTACTCCCTGATCAGCTCTGCGCGGCGTCCTTCGCGCGGGCCTTCAGCGCCCGCACCACACCGTCGCGGCCCTCGGCCACCAGCCGACGCAGCGGGGAGGGGTGCCCGTCACCGGCCAGCCACGCGTCGGTGGCCGCGACCGTGTCGTCCTCCACCAGATAGGTCGGGTACGCCAGCTGGGCGAACTCCTGCGCCGGCTCGCTGTCCCGGGTGGCCCACACCTGCCCGACCGCCGCGAAGTACCGCTCCCGGTACGGGGCAACCAGCTCCACCTGTGCCGGGTGAGCGAACCCCTGCAACAGCGCCCGGTGCCGCCAGTTGGGCAGCGCGTCCGGGCCGGTGAGCAGGGCCCACACGGCGGCCTTGTTCTCGGCCGTCGGCATCAACGCGTGCGCGTACGCGGCTTCCCGCTCGCCGCTGGCCGTGCGGTCGCTGCTCAGCTCCGCCTCGATCTCGGCGGTGCCGGCGGCACCGTTGGCCACCAGCGCGGCGAGGACCGACCAGCGCAGCTCGGTGTCGACGGTCAGCCCGGCCGGCATGCCGGTGCCGTCCAGCCAACCGCGCAGCGTGGCCAGGTCTTCCTCGGAGCGGACCGCCGAGGTGAACGCACGGGCCCAGGCCAACTGGAACCCGCTGCCGGGCTCGGCGGCAGCGAGTGCGTCGCGGGCGGTACGGGCCAGGTCGGCCCAGCCGGTCGGCGCCCAGGCCGGGTCGGCGTACAGGGTGAGCGCGGTGGTCGCCTGCCGCAGGGTGGCGGTGACCAGGTTGATGTCGGTCTCCGCGGGCAGCCCGCTCAGCGTCAGCGCCACGTAGTCGCGGGCGGACAGCTCGGCGTCGCGGATCATGTCCCACGCGGCGGTCCAGCAGAGCGCGCGGGCCAGCGACGAGTCGAAGCCACCGATGTGCTGCACCACTGTCGCCATCGAGCGCTCGTCGAGGCGCAGCTTGGTGTAGCTGAGGTCGTCGTCGTTGAGCAGCAACACGTCGGCGGCCCGGACGCCACGCAGCGCGGCGAGATCCGTGTGCTCGCCGCTCACGTCCACCTCGTACCGCTCTCGACGGACCAACCGCCCGTCGGCCAGGTCGTACAGGCCCACACCGATCCGGTGGGTCCGCAGCGTCGGGTACGCCGCCGGGGCCTCCTGCCGCACCAGCACCTGCTCGTATGTGCCGTCGGCCCCGATGGTCACCTCCGGACGCAGCGTGTTGACCTGCGCGGTCTCCAACCACTGCGCGGCGAACTTGCGCAGCTCCCGCCCGGATGCGGTCTCCAGCTCGGTGAGCAGGTCGTCGAAGGTGGCGTTGCCCCAGGCGTGCTTGCCGAAGTAGGCCCGCAGCCCGGCCACGAACGGCTCCTCACCCACGTACGCGACGAGCTGCTTGAGCACGCTCGCGCCCTTGGCGTAGGTGATGCCGTCGAAGTTGACCTCGACGGCCTCCATGTCCGGCATCTCGGTGTAGACCGGGTGGGTGGAGGAGAGCTGGTCCTGCCGGTAGCCCCAGTTCTTCCGGATGGACAGGAAGGTCGTCCACGCCTCGCTGAACCGGGTCGCGTTCGTGTTGCACCAGTGGCTGGCCCACTCGGCGAACGACTCGTTCAGCCACAGGTCGTTCCACCAGCGCATGGTGACCAGGTCACCGAACCACATGTGGGCCAGTTCGTGCAGGATCGTGTTGGCCCGCTGCTCGTACTCGAAGTCGGTGACCTGCGAGCGGAACAGGTAGTGCGACTCGGCGTGCGTCACGCAGCCGAAATTCTCCATCGCGCCGGCGTTGAAGTCGGGCACCCAGAGCTGGTCGTACTTCGGCAGCGGGTAGCGCACGTCGAACTTCTCGTGGAAGAAGTCGAAGCCCTGCTTGGTGATCAGGAACAGGTCGTCGGAGTCCAGGTACTGGGCCATCGACGCCCGGCAGAAAACCCCCAGGTCGATGCCGTCGTGCGTGTCGCGCACCTCGTGGTACGGCCCGGCGCACATCGCGGTGATGTAGGTGCTCATCCGGGGCGACTCGGTGAAGTGCAGCGTCTTGAGCGCCTCACCCGCCGGCTCCTCCCGCTGCACCGGCATGTTGGAGACCGCCCGCCAGTGCGCCGGCACTGTGACGTGCCAGGTGTAGACGCTCTTCAGGTCGGGCTGGTCGAAGCAGGCGTACACCCGCTGCGCGTCGGCCGTCTCGAACTGGCTGTAGAGGTACGTCTCGCCGTCCACCGGGTCGACAGTCCGGTGCAGACCCTGACCGCTGTTCGAGTAACCGAAGTCGGCGTCGACCACCAGGACGTTGTCGCTGTCCAACCCGGACAGGGTCAGGCCCTTCTCGGCGGACCAGTCGGAGAGGTCGACGGGCGTGCCGTTCAGCGTCGCGGACCGCACCGACTCGGCGGCCAGCTCGATGAAGGTGCTCGCGCCCGGTTCGGAGCAGCGGAACCGGACCTCGGTCGTCGAGGAGAACGTGCGGCCGTCGGCCGCCAGCACGGCGCTGGACAGGTCCAGACTGATGTCATACCCCGTCACGTTGAGCAGGCGTGCCCGCTCGGTCGCCTCGACCTGCGTCAGGTTGCGCACTCCCGGCACTGTTCGTCTCCATCCCACATGTCGCCGTACGCCCGGCGGCGCCCGTTCGCCTACCGCTCGTGACGGCTGGCCCGATTCGAGTCTTCCATGTACGGGCAGCCCGCGGTGGCCGAGGTCACGCTCTCATTCGGGTGCCGGTCGATGCGCTGCGGGGTGAAGATTCTCCTGAGACGCCGACCTGTCGGCGCCACCCGTCGCGAAGGGATCTCACAGTGACCGAACGTGTCACCGCCGACATGTGGTTCGACCCGGCCTGCCCGTGGGCCTGGATCACCTCTCGCTGGCTGCTCGAGGTCGAGCAGATCCGGGATGTGGACATCCGCTTCCACGTGATGAGTCTGGCCGTGCTCAACGACGGCCGGGACGAGCTGCCCGAGGAGTACAAGGAGTTCCTGAAGACCGCGTGGGGCCCGGTGCGGGTCTGCATCGCCGCCGAGCAGCTGCACGGCAACGACGTGCTGCGCCCGCTCTACACCGCGCTCGGCACCCGGATCCACCTGCAGAAGCAGGAGCGGGGTCCGGAGCTGTACGTGGCCGCGCTCACCGAGGCCGGCCTCGACCCGGCGCTGGCCGCGGCCGCCGACAGCACCGACTACGACGAGGCGCTGCGGGCCAGCCACGAGGCGGGCATGCGCCCGGTCGGGCAGGACGTGGGCACTCCGGTCGTGCACGCGCCCGGCCCGGACGGCTCCCCGGTCGCGTTCTTCGGCCCGGTGATCACCCCGGCTCCGAAGGGGGAGGCCGCCGGCCGGCTGTGGGACGGCGTGCTGCTGGTCGCCGGCACCCCGGGCTTCTACGAGCTCAAGCGCACCCGCGAGCAGAGCCCGATCTTCGACTGAGCGACGACCACCGCGCCCCCGTCCGTGCTTCGTCAGTCGCGCGGACGGGGGCTTTCTCGTCCGCCGCCGAGGTCGGCGGTGGGTCGTGGCGTCACCGGGAGGCGGGGGGCGTCGTTTCCCTCGGTGTCCGCCGCAGCGACCCGAAGGGCCGCACGCCGCAGCTCGTGGAGGCAAATCCCGATGGCCAAGCACCGTGCGTCCGGTGACGATCAGCTGACCCGGCAGGGGGTGATCGAGACTCCCGGCGCGGATTACTGGTCCGTTGACGACTCCCGCTGGCCGGCGGTCCGCCCGGACCTGCCCGCCCACCTGGTGGATCTCCTCGCGCCGCCCATCGTGGTGGGCGTGGCGCGGGTCCCGGTGACCTCCCGGCTCACCCCGCCCAGGGCGGTAGACCCACTGCCGTCGTCCGTCGACGCGGTGCCGACCAGTGCGCCGGCGCTGGTGCCGTCGGGGGCGGCACCGGCCGAACCGGCTCCTCCGCCGCCGGCACCGGCTCCTCCGCGCCCGGTGCCGACGCCGCCGCTGAACCCTCGGCCCGTTCCCACGCCTCCTCCCGACCGTCCCGTGCCGGGGCCGCCCGCGTCGCCCCGCCGCGCCCTGAACAGCGGGCCGATCGGGACGGGTCGGCGTGGCAACGGCGGGCCGGTGAGCGCGGGTAGGCACCGCCGGGGCACCTCCGACCGCGCCGGCTGACCAGCCGGGCCCGTCCGGGCGCTTTCATCTGGTGGACGCTCCGCGGGTCCCCGTCGGCGGCGACACCGTCGCCGGTAGCGTCAGTGGGCATGACGGTCGTGCATCCGATCACCCGGGCCTGGGTCACCACTGGCGGCACCGGCGCGCAAAACTACGACGAGTTCGCCGACGACGCGGAGATCACCGCGATCATCGGGTCGAACCCGCACAGCGCTCTCGGCATCGAAATGCCGCATCGCGCCCCGCAGAGCCTGGGCAAGTCGTTCCTCGACGCGCTGCCGGACGCGGTGGCCCGCCTCGCCGAGGCCAAGGCCGACGGCAGTTACACCCCCGCCGAGCAGGTGGTGGTGCTCTACCGGATCAGCGCGCCCGGCGAGGAGCCGGCGTACGGGCTGTTCGCGATGGTGGACACCGACCAGATCTCCACCCGGGCAGACGAGCCGGGCCTGGTCATCCGCAACGAGGACGTCTTCATCGCCAAGGTGCGCGAGCGGGTGGCGCTGGCCGACGCGCTGGGGCACCTGCTCTCACCCGTACTCCTGCTCCAGACCGGTCGTGGCGACGAACTGCACGCCGCGCTCGCGGCGGCGACCGACGCGGCCGGCGCGCCCGCCGCGACGGACACCGACCAGGCGGGGCGCACGCACGCTATCTGGCTGCTCGGCCCCGGCCCGGAGCAGGCCACGCTCACGGCTCTCGCCGGTGGCGGGGACCTGGTCGTCGCGGACGGCAACCACCGCAGCCTGGCCGCCCAGACCGGTGGGCTGCCGCGCTTCCTGGCCGTGGTCACCACCCCCGCGTCGGTGGCCATCCAGCCGTACAACCGGCTGGTCAGCGAGCTGACCACCACCCCGGCCGAGCTGCTCGACCGGCTGCGGGCCGCGGGCGCCGCTGTCGAGCCGATCGACGGCCCGGTCGAGGTCCCGGCGGCCGGCGGCACCGTGCACCTCCGCCTCGACGGCCAGGGGTACGCGGTACGCCTGCCCGCCACCGCCTCCGCGAGCCTGGAAAACCTGGACCACGCTCTGGTCGAGCGGCTGGTGCTGCGCGACGCGCTCGGTCTGGACCCGGGCGACAAGCGAATCACCTACGTCGGGGGCGACTACCCGGCGAGCTGGCTCACCGGTGAGGTCGACGCCGGCCGGGCCGAGTTGGCCATCCTGATCGCGCCGGTGACAGTGGCGGATTTCGTCGCTGTCAACCTGGCCAGGGAGAAGATGCCCCGCAAGAGCACCTGGTTCACCCCGAAGGCGCGCGGCGGCCTGGTCGTCGCCGAGCTGCCGCGTTGAGCGTCATCCCCACGACCGTGTGACGAACCCGGCTCGGGGACGCCGCCCGTGTGACGTCCCCGAGCGCGGCCTGACAGACTGCCCGGTATGCGCGTCTACCTGGGATCCGATCACGCCGGTTTCGAGTTGAAGGTGCACCTGGCCAGCCACCTGGCCATGCAGGGCTACGACGTGATCGACGTCGGTCCGCACAGCTACGACCCCGACGACGACTACCCCACGTTCTGCCTGCACACGGGCGACCAGGTGGTGGCCGACGAGACGGGCCTCGGAGTGGTCATCGGTGGCTCCGGCAACGGTGAGCAGATCGCCGCGAACAAGGTCGCCGGCGTCCGCGCCGCGCTGGCCTGGAGCGTCGAGACGGCTCAGCTGGCCCGCCAGCACAACGACGCCAACGTGGTCGCCATCGGTGCCCGCCAGCACACGCTGGACGAGGCGACCGCCATCGTCGAGGCGTTCCTGAACACGCCGTTCTCCGGCAACGAGCGGCACGCTCGTCGGATCACCCAGGTGGCCGAGTACGAGCGGACCCGGAAGCTGCCCGACCTGCCCTGACCGTGCGGCGCTCAGCGCGGCGAGCGGGGCAGCTCCTCGCGGGGCACCCAGTTTCGCCGGACGACCACCACCCGGGCTTCCGCCTCGGCCAGGTCGTCGTCGGTGGGGCGGGCCGCGTCCCGGGCCCGTAGCGCGGCGCTGAGTCCCACCTGGGACGAGCCGGAACCGACCAACCCGCGCAGCCCTCGCTCGCCGTCGCGCTCGTCGCCGCCCGTGCTCCTGCGTCGCGGCGGCGGCTCGTCACCGTCGTGCACGCCCGGCGTGCTGACCGTCGGGCCGTCCGCACCCGGTCTGGCCGTTTCGGAGTCGGCGTGGTGGCGCAGCCGTCGCCGTCGTCGGTCGGGGTCACCCATCAGCCGACCGTACCCTGGCCCGGTTGGATCCGGCACTGTCGTGGGGCCGTGCGCCCCGGCCGGGGTCGGCGACCGATTTACCGGCTGGCTACCCTCGAATCAAGGCGGTGCTGTTGCCGTCGGTCAGGGGGAGGACGAGATGGCAGACCAGACGCAGCCGTGGGCGGAGCGGACCGTGGAGGTGCCACCGCAGGCCGGCGTCGGGGTGCCGCCGCAGCGTGACGGGTTCCGCCGGGGTGTCGCTCCGGTGGGCGAGCGACGCACCCCGCGTACGGAGCCGTTCCCGGTGGTCGAGCAGGAGCCGACCGGCACCGGTTGGCCCGGTGGACCGGTGCCCCGCCGCTCGCTCAGCTCGCGGATGGCGCAGCTGCGGCGCGGCGGTGAGTGGAGCTCTGGGGCAGGCCTCTTCGCGTTCGTGTGTTGGGGGATCTGGGCGCTGTCCGGCCAGGGTGACCTGAGCGGCCCGCTGTTGGTGCTGGTGCTGAGCCTGCTGGTGGCGGCCGGCCTGTTCGCCCTGTTCCGGCTGGTCGGCCGGGTGGTGCTGGAGCGGCAGCTGGGCCGGGTCCGGCGCAGCGCCAGAGGTGCGCACCTGGCGACGGCGGTGTTCCTCGTCGGCCTCGGGGTGGCATGGCTCCAGCAGACCGAGTGGGTCGTCTCGGCCTGGAACTGGATTTCCTCGAACTGACCGGGCGTGCACGGGTGGGCCGGTCCAGGACCGCCCACCCGTGCACCCGGTCGTCTCCCCACCAGGCAAGGTCGCTGCTTACCCGGCCGGCCGCTGTTCATCCGTGGCCGGCCGCTCCGACCGGTACTCCTTCGTGGGCTTGCGTGATCCCGATGTCGTGGAGCCGTTCGTCTCAGCGCTGGGGCTTGTGCGCCCGGACCAGGATGCGCTGGGCGTGGGCCACGAACGGCCCGTGGCGACGGATGTGGTCGTGCAGATCGGCGAGCCGGGCCCGGTAGCGGTCCACGGTGAAGTCCGGCACCGTCCAGATGACTTTGCGGAGGAAGTGCACCACCGCTGCCACGTCGTTGAAGGTGGTCGGCAGCGCCTCGTGCCGCAGCTCGTCGATGACCAGGCCGGCGGCTCGCGCGTCGGCGGCGGCGCGGGCCGGGCTGCGTTCGTCACTGATCTCGCGGGGACCGGTGAGGAACTGGGCCAGTTCCCGGTTGGACCCGGGGCCGATCTGCTGGGCCAGGTACCGCCCGCCGGGGGTGAGCACCCGTGCGATCTCGTCCCAGAGCACGACGTTGGGATGCCGGCTCACCACCAGGTCGAACGTCTCGTCGGGAAACGGGAACGGAGCATTCTCGGCAACGTCGACCACCCGTACGCCGCGCGGTTCGAGCGCGCGTCGAGCCAGCCGGAGGTTGGGCGGCCAGTGTTCGGTGGCCACTGTCAACGGGGGGAATGCCGGCACCTCGGAGAGCACCTCGCCGCCGCCGGTCTGGATGTCCAGCGCGGCGCGGGCAACCCTCATCTGGGCTGTCATGAGTTTCAGATATCCCCAGGACGGCCGCTGTTCTGTCGCGCGGCCGTCGAACCAGGAGAAGTCCCAACCGTCCACGGACGCGTCGACGCCTTCTCGGAGCAGATCCTGGAAGGTCGCCGTGTCCTGCATTGCGTCAGGCTGACA
Source organism: Micromonospora sp. NPDC005205 (assembly GCF_040608275.1). Lineage (NCBI taxonomy): Bacteria > Bacillati > Actinomycetota > Actinomycetes > Micromonosporales > Micromonosporaceae > Micromonospora > Micromonospora sp. NPDC005205. The sequence continues at coordinate 32,662 of NZ_JBEXHV010000032.1, read as the reverse complement.
GGCGGCAGTGGTGATGGCAAGCGGATGTGTCCCGTGTCGGCGCAGGGTGCATGCAATGACTCCTGTCAGTGATCTGACACCAATTCCGAACGATCTTTCGGTGAGAATTTGTCACGTGGCGGATCTCCTTCGTTTCGAAACTGATCAGGGCGTTCTCCTCGTCGAGGAACACGCTGGCACCGATCTGGAACGGGTCGGTCTGCTCGACCGGATCCGCCCCGCCCGGGAGACGCTGGAAACGGCACTGGCCCACATCAAACCCGCGCTCGACGCGGCGCTGGGCGTGGTCCGCGGGGTGGCGGTGCGCCCCGATCAGGTGGAGGTCGAGATCGGCGTCACCCTCACCGCGGAGGCTGGTGCCGTCGTCGCTCGCACCAGCGCACAGGGCCACCTCAAGGTCAAGCTGATCTGGACCTCGCCCGTCCCCGCACTGCCGTCGCCGGATGAGGACGGGGCCGACGCGCAGGAGAACGCCGCCCATGACTGAGCACAACGTCGGCCTCCGCCCGCCGGCCGCCCCGGCCGAGCGGTTGGCGGAGCACGGATGACCGGCACCCGGTCGCTCGCCGGCCGGGTGCGGATACTCGGTGGCCACTCCTCGTCGGTCGTCGGCGCGGGCATCCAGTTGACCACTGACCTGGTGCTGACCTGCTGGCATGTCATCGATGACGGCACCGGGACCGGCCCGCCCGGGGTGCTCGTCGACACACCGAGCCACCCCGGCACCCGGGTCGCCGCCGAGGTGACCTGGTCCCGGGGCGTCGGCCCGGCCGGCGACGGCGACCTGGCGGTCCTGCGCTGCACCACACCGCTGCCGTCCGCCCCCGCCACCCTGGCCGATCGTGGCGACGACGAGTTCGACGTGCGGATCGTGGGCTTTCCGGCCAACACCCCGGCGTCCGTCATGGTGCTGGCGCGGGCCGTCGGTCCGGTCGACGTCGGCACCGGATGGCGTCAACTCGACCGACTTTCCCCTGCCACGGCCGGAATCGACAGGGGGTTCAGCGGTTCCGGGGTGTACGCGCCGGATGGCGCCGTGGTGGGCATGGTGCTGGCCCGCGCGAGCGTCGGCCAGCAGCTGGTCGGCTGGATGTCGCCCGTCGGGCAGTGGCGCGCCCTGCTGCCGCCCGGCCTGTTGCCGCCTGCCCTGTTACCGCCCGGCCCGCTGGCAGCCGACGCCCGTGCGACGCCCCGACCGGCGCCCGCGTCGCTCTCATTCGCGCAGAAGATGGCGCTGGCCCGACTGCTGGAGGAAATCCCAATACTCCGGCACCCCGACAGCCGTCAATTGGTCATTCAGTCGCTGCCGCCGCACATCGGTCGGATGGTGAGACCATTCGGGCCGTTGGGTCTCGACATGTTCGGCCTGATTCGGACGGGCTTAGAATACGAGGACGGGATCGCGGCTCTCTATCGCGTCCTGCTGTTGACGGAAGGGCCGGCGAGTACGCCACTGCGGGCCTTCCGCGACCTTGCCGAGAGCCTCGGTCTGCTGACGGGTACGGAGGACAATCGGTGACGACGCCCCGGATGCCGAGCGCCCAGGTGCAGGCCATCTGCGACGCACTGCTCTCGATGAGTTCGATCAATGACGGGAACACCCGTTCGCTCTACCTCGACGAGGTCGAGGGGGAGCTGCGCAAGCGACTGTCGGTGCCCCGGCACTCCGAGGTCCGGTACGACGTCTACCGCATCGTGCGCGCCTGCGCCCAGGAGCCCCGAGGCGTGTCGATGCTGTTGCAGGTCATCGCCAACTTCCATCCGGGCGCCAGCGCTGTCACCTCTGCCCAGCAGATCTACCTCTCCTGGCTCCTCGCGCAGTTGCTCGCGGACGTCCCGCCCGAGGTGCTGACCGGGGCCGTCGCGGCAGTCACGGCAGTCGCGGATCATCCGCTGTCAGCGGAGGACCTGCCCGACCTGGTGGAGGCCGTCGGCTGGCAACCGGTGGGTGACTGGCAGGTCCCGGCCGTCGTGGCGCTGGCGGGCCTGGTCCTCGCCGGCATCGAGTCGGACAGCAAGCCGCTCGAGCAGTGGTTGCGGGAGGCGGCGGCGGTACTTCGGCTCAGCACCACCGACCTCGACGATCTGCGCGTGGCTGCGAAGACGCACTGGACGTCGCTACGATCCCCGCACCAGGCGGCACCGGCCGAGGCCGGTGGAGAGGAACCTGAATCCGACATGCGCAGGACGATCATCATCGAGGAGACGACGCCCCAGCGATCCCGAACTCTCATCCGGGGCGGCGTCCCACCGCGCAACCTGTACTTCACCGGCCGGGAGAAGCAGCTCGTCGCGCTCGACGAGCTGCTGTCGTCACAGCACCGGGCCTCGGTGCTGCCGGAAGCGGCGCTGCGCGGTGTCGGTGGGGTCGGCAAGACCCAGCTGGCTGTCGAGTTCGCCTACCGGTACGCGGACCGTTACCAGCTGATCTGGTGGATGGCCGCGGAGGATCTCACTGCGCTGCGTACCTCGATCGCGGCCCTCGGCGAGCGGCTCGGCCTGGCCGCGAGCGCCAGCCTGGAGCAGACCGTGCGGACGGTCCTCGACTCGCTGTCGACGAGTTCGCTCAGTTGGCTGCTGGTCTACGACAACGCCGACGACCCGCACGAACTGGCTCCGCTCATGCCCTCGTCGAACCTCGTCGGCGAACGCGGCCACGTCCTCGTCACGTCACGGAACATGGCCTGGTCGGCGAGCGCCCTGACCCTGGACATCGACGTGTTCACCCGAGCCGAGAGCGTGGAACTGCTGCTCAAGCGGCGTCCCGCGACCAGCCCCGACGACGCCCGCCGGCTCGCCGCCGAGCTCGGCGACCTGCCACTCGCCCTGGAACAAGCCGTCAGTTGGCTGCTCACCATGCTGTCGTCGGTCGACGAATACCTCGTCGACCTCAAGGAACACGCTCGGGAGCTGCTGGGCGAGGGGCAACCCCGGCAGTACCGGGGCACCGTGCTGACCGTGGTGTCGATGGCGCTCGCCGCGGTACGCGAGCAGAACCCGGCCGCCGCGCAGCTGATCCAGCTGCTCGCCTTCCTCAGCCCCGACCCGGTTCCGATGCGCCTGCTCTGGGAGGGGCGCCGCGCCGGGTTGGACGAACCGCTGCGCACGAGCCTCCAGGAGCGCAACGACATAGCCCGGGCCATCCGGCAACTGGCGTCGCTCGGGCTCGCCAAGGCGGACAATGCCAGCCGGCACGTACAGGTGCACCGACTGGTGCAGGCGGTCATCCGGGAGGGGCTCGCCGAGCAGGGCGACGACAGCCCGCTGACGAACGCCCGCCGGCTGCTCGCCGCCGCCAACCCGGGCTTCCCCGACGACCGGAGCACCTGGCCCCGCCATGCCGACATCGCGCCACACGTCCGTGTCGCCGGTCTGATCCACGGTGACATCGACGCCCGCCGGACGGCGATGGACCAGCTGCGCTACATCTACAACCTGGGTGACTTCGAAGGCTGTCGGGACTTCGCGGAGGAGATCCTGGCCGCCTGGGACCAGCCCGGTCCGGACGGCCAGCGCAGCGGCGATCCGCTGACCCTGCTGGCGATGCGACGGTACGCGGACGCCCTGCGGCTGCTCGCCGACCCGCGCGCGGCCACGTTCGGCCTCGAAGCGCTGGAACGGATGCGGACGAGCCTTGGTGAGGAACACGAGTACACACTGGGCGCGGCGAACAGCGTCGGCGCGGACCTGCGGCGCCTCGGCGACTTCGCGGCGGCGGCCGACCTGGACGGGCGCAACCTCGACGTGCACCGCCGGGTGCTCGGCGACGGGCATCCGAGCACGCTGCGGGTGATGAACTCGATGGCGATCAACCTTCGCCTGAGCGGTGACTTCGAAGGGGCGTACGAACTCAACCTCGAAGTGGCGCGGCACGCCGGTGCGGCCGCGGAGGACGGCACCTATTCACTGGTGCTGGCGCAGGAGGCTCAGGCGCGCGACCTATACCTCCTGGGCCGGTACGCCGACGCGCTGGCACTGCTGGACACCTCCCTGCCGGTGCAACGATCGCTGCTGGGCGCGGAGCACCTCACCGTGCTGCGCGCCACCTGCATCCACATCGCCTGCCTGCGCAAGACCGGGCGGCTCGACGCCGCCGTGGCCGAGGGCGCGGCCAACTACCGGCTGGTGACCCGCCGCTTCGGGACCGATCACGTGCTGGCCGCGGAAGCGGGCATGACCTGTGCCAACGCCATGCGCGCGGCGGGCGACGCGACCCAGGCGTACGCCCTGGCCGCCCAGGGGCACGCCACCTTCCGAGCCGTCTTCGGGGAGCGCCACCCGGTCACGCTCTGCGCTGCTGTCAATCTCGGGGTGATCCTGCGGGCTCGCAACTTCGACCGGGAGGCGCGGGAGTTGGGTGCGGCCACCTTGCAGGCGATGGGCGAATCGTTGCCGCCCACCCATCCGTACCTGCTGAGCGCGCGCTCCGCGCAGGCGATCAACCTGGTCCGGTCACACCGGCTGGAGCAGGCGCAGGTGCTCTCCGAGGCGATCCTCGAGGATTCACGTCGCCTGCGTGGTCCGGGGCATCCGTACACGCTCTACTGTGCGGTCAACGCGTCGGTCGACCTGATCGAGGTGGGCGAGGAGGCTCGGGGCCGCGAGCTGCTCGACGAGGCTGTCGCGGCGCTGGAGGCGTTGTTCGGGCCCGACCACCCGGAGGTGGACGCCGCGCGCGGTCAACGGCGCATCGAGTGCGACATCGAGACCGTTGGGCTGACCTGACGCCTCACCCACCGGTGGCGGCCGTTCATCCGGTGGGGATCGTCGGTCGGCGGGCGCGCTCGGCCTGCGCCACCTCCCGCCGCCCGGCGGCGTCCGCGGACGCCGGGACCGGCACGGCGGCCAGCCGGCCGATCCGTTCGGCCAGGCGATCTGCCCAGAGCCGCCCGGCCGAGGTGAGACTTCCCGCCCGGGCGAGTTCGACCAGGGCGCGCTCCAACTGCGCGCGTACCAGAGCGAACCGCGCGGTGGCCTGGGCCGCCAGCTCCGGATGGGCGCGCAGCGCGGCCCACACCTCGGCGACGGCGGTGAACGCGTAGGTGCCGTGCAGCAGCCCGCCGATCGGACGCGGGTCAGGACGCCAGGGCGCGAAGTACCGCTCCGGGTCGGCGGGTTCGTGCAGCCGGACCAGACCGAGGACAGCGTTGAGTTTGCTGTGTTGCAGCTCGTGCACCATCGTCACGGCCAGATCCACCGGGTCGAGGTTGGCGTCGGCGGCCAACGCCCCGAAGGCGTCGGCGTGCGTGACACTGTGCCCACGCTCGGTGCCGTCGGCCAACGGTACGAAGGTGCTGATCCCGGCGGCCACCTCGGCGGCGTGCGTCGGGGCGTACCCGACGAGCAGGTGCCAGGCGTGCCCGACGGACCGTTCCAGCTCCGCGGCCTGCGCCGCGGAGAGCCGGGCGGCGACCGGCAGCCCGAAGCAGTCGCGGTAGGGGTCCAGGTCGTCGACGCGGAGGTCGAGGGTGACCGAATGGTCGGTGAAGCGCCACCAGCGGGTGGGCGTCCACCGGCGCCCGTTCAGGTGGGCCGGCGTCACCGTCGTGCTGCCACCGTGTCGACGCAGCACCCCGAGGCCCGGCACCGGCACCAGGCCCGCACGCGGCGTGACCTGCACCGCCGCGTCCGACAGTCCGCTGAGGGCGGCTGCCGCGAGCGCCGCGAACGGAAGGTAGTCGGGTCGGCCGGTGGCACCGTGCCGGACCCGATCGATCGCCCAGACGGCCAGCCACGGATGGTCGAGCAACACGTTCGCGGCGGCGGGGTCTAGGCGGTGGGCGTGGCCGAGCAGGTGCGCCGACGCCGCCAAGGCGTCGTCGGTGTCGGCGAGGCTCTTGAGAACGAGCATCGTTCGGTTGCGTTGCGCGCGCCGCAGAGCGCGGACGGCAGCCGGGCCAGCCCCACCGTCGGCCAGGCGGGTGAACTCCGAGCGGGTCAGCTGGAGTCGGCGCCGGGGTCGAGGAAGCTGTTCCAGCCGGTCAGCGTCGCCTGCCGGGGACTCTTCAGTGTCGCGACCAGTTCCTCGATCCATCGGGCCAGTTCCGGATCCTCGTCGCGTAGCAGGTGGCTCAGACCCTGCGTCAACACGTCGACCACAACGAGGTGATCAGGTGCGGGTTGCTCAGTCATCGATGTCCCGGGTCGGCGCAGGCGTGCTGACATGAAAACACGTCAACGTCTGTGATCACCATCGGCTTACCGTCCGTCACCGCGGGTCGCGTCATGGGCCGTACCGCCGCCGGCCGATGCCGGCGGCGGTACGGGACCCGCGGGTCAGCCGGCGGCCGCCTCGGCAGCGGCGTAGTCGCGGGCCACCCGGACCATCTCCACCAGCCCGTGGGCGTACTCCTGGGATTCGCCGTGCGCCTCGTCGAACGGCGGCTGGAAGCCGACGCCCTCCCACTGGTTGGTCGCCGGGTTCCACAGGTCGTTGCCGACCTCGAAGTCCCAGGCGAAGATGCCCAGCTCGTAGTAGAGCTGGTCGGCCGAGTTGCCGGCGGCGGAGTAGAGCACGTCGGCGACCGGTCCGGTCTGCGACGGCCAGGTGACGGTGCCGCGCTCCTGGGCGATGGCGCCGACGATCCGCCGGGCGCTGTTGAGGAACAACGTCGACTCGTCGATCGACGGTCGGGGCAGGGTGACCCTGCCGTCGGCCCGGTACGCCCCCGGCGGCCACATGAAGTACCCGCCGTAGGAGTGCACGTTCATCGCGAACTTGATGTTCGGGTGGTCCTGGGCGAGCGCGATGACGTTGCCGCTCTCCGCCTCGGACAGCTCCGACGTGCCGGCGTAGTTGCCGGAGAGGCAGTTCGCGCTGGCCCCCACGTAGCCGTCGAAGTACGACCCGACGGTGTAGTTGCGGTTGACGTCGACGCCCCACGAGGTGCGGTACTTCGGGTCCCGTGCCGATCCCTCGCAGTGGTTGACCAGGTTCTTGCGCTGGAAGTTGTAGTCGTTGAACGAGTAGTTCGCCCCGTCCGGGTTGACCACCGGGATGACGAAGATGTCGACCTGCTCCAGCAGCTCACGGGTGGCCGGGTCGGTCCGGGCGTTGGCCAGCATCCGCTCGGCGAACTCCAGCGTCACCAGCGGGGTGGCCCACTCCCGGGCGTGTTCCTGGGAGTACGCGAGCACCCCGACCCGGGAGCCGTCCCGATGTACGCCGAGGCGCAGCGCCTGCACCGTCCACGGCCGTGCCGGCACCTCGGTGCCCTGGAGGCCGTCGTCGAGTCGGGTGGGGCCGGCGACGGGCATCGGCAGCCCCGCCGAGCCGTCCTCGACGGTGGCCCGGAACCGGTCCGGTTGACGGGCGTTGATCGCCGCCGCGACCTCGTCGGTGGTGCTCACCGTCTTGCCGGCGGTGTCGGTGGCCAGCGACACGGTGAGGACGCGGTCGCGGTAGCCGACGGTCAGTGGGCGGTTCGCCCGGCCCGGGTCGACAGTCCGCACCTGTACGCCGTTCATGTTCTGGTCGCCGAAGCGGACCGACTCGACGACCAGGGCGGCCACCGCCGGGTCGCCCAGGTAGCCGGCCGCGTTGCGTCGGTATCCCTGGGTCTTGTTCGGGAGTTCGACCACGTCCACCAGGTCCCGGTACTGGCGGGCCAGCCGCTTGATCCGCGCCTGGATGTCCACCGGCGTCAGGTACGCGTCGATGAAGTCCTTCTGGTAACCGGCCGGCAGCGGCGGCGGAGAGGCATTCGGCCAGAGCGTCGGGGTGATCGCCCTGCTGACCCCACCGAGGCTGGAGGTGGCGCTCAGCTGAACCGGCCGGCTCGGCACCGGCTGGGGAAGCGCGTAGTGGTACTGGTACTCGCCGGAGTCCTCGAACCGGTACAGCGGGAACGAGCCGGTGGCGCCGTCCGCCGTACGCCAACTGACGGTGATCTCCACGTCCGGGTCGTCGGTGGCGGTGGTGGCCACCTGGGCCTGCAGGAAGGTCTGTCCGGTCGTGGTCCACCAGTACGCCTGCTGCACCTGGAGGGTGTCCACGGCAGTGGCGCTGGCGGTGGACCGCTGACCCGCAGCCGGAGCGCGCAGCCCGGCGGCGGTGCGGGCCTGGGCCGCGCGGACGCTGTCGGTGTAGTGCCGGTTGCCGTCCCCGGCGCGCTGCACGACCTGCACGGCCGTCGCGCCCTGCGCGGTCAGTTCGCCGAGCTGCGTGCCGCTGAGCACCAGGTCGGCGATGATCCGGCCGTCCCGCGTCCGGGGCCGGTTGGCCAGGTCCGCGCCGGTGGCGACGAGCCGGTCCAGCTGGGCCTGATCGCGGAGCTGAACTCGGACCACCGCGGTTTCGGTGGCGCTCAGGGAGATCGGGGCGGCCGGGGTGGCGGGTGCCGCCGCGCCGGAAGCCGGATGGGACAACACTGCGCTGAACAGGATCACTGTGGTGGCGGCAGCTGTCCACCGTCGTCGGACGATCATGTGCCCTCCTGTGACGGACGTCGATGTGTCTGGTCCTTACACCAGTGCACAGATCGACACCTGTCAAGATGGCGTGGTGCCTCGCCCTGCGGCGGGGGTGACCGAACGTGAGCGCGGTCAGCCAATTAGGTCAGATGTCCTGCTTGTTCTCGCAAGTTGTGACCGCTCTTTACAGTGCTGTCTCTCGATCCCTAGTGTTCGGCCCACTATCCGGGCTTGATCACGGGGGTTGCTGATGCCTGGTTGGCTTTTGCCTGCGCGCTCTACGCGGAGTCGTTCGGCGACTCCCCGACGTTCGATCGCAGTCGCCCTGGCCGCGGCTGTTGTCGGCTCGCTGCTCGTGGCGCCGGCCACCGCCGCCTCGGCGGCGCAGCCACCGATCGGCTCCTGCGCCGATGAACAGCCCGACGCGAACGCCGCACGGCGGATGCTGACGGTCTGCGGGCGGCGTGTGGAGAACCTCTCGAAGCGTACGGAGTGGTCGCAGACGTTCCTCAACGTCGACGGCTCCGAGACGTTGGAGCAGACCATCGAGCCGACGCGCGTGCGCAAGGGCCAATCCTGGGTCCCGGTGGACACGACGCTGAAGGTGACTCCCGAGGGCGTGGTGCCGAAGGCGACCATCCTGCCGATGGTCTTCAACAGCAAGGGCGGCGATGGTGCCTTCGCGCGGCTGCGTGACGGGTCGCGCGAACTCGCCGTCTCCTGGCCCGGGAAGCTTCCCGCGCCCGTGATCGAGGGATCCACGGCGACGTACCGCGACGTCCTTCCGGACGTGGACCTTCAGGTCACCGCGCAGCCTCTCGGCTTCTCGGAGGTCCTGGTGGTTCGGTCCCGGGCGGCGGCGGCGAACCCGAAGCTGGCCTCCCTGCGATTCGGCTTGCAGGCCAAGGGCGTCTCGGTCGGTGCCGCCTCCGGCGGTGGGCTCGCCGCTCGGGACAGCAAGGGCGGCACTGTCTTCGCCGCGCCGGCGCCGCTGATGTGGGACTCCTCGGCGCCGGAGGACATGGCGGGCGGGGCAGCCGAGAAGGACAAGAAGGGCGAGCGCTCCGCGGAGCCGCAGCGCAAGCCGGCTACCAAGGCCGAGGCCGAGGCCGCGTCCGGGTCAGCTCGGGCCGCCGAGGTGGCGCCCGACCGGGATTCGGTGCCGGAGGCGGCCCGCCGGGCCGTGATGCCGGTCCGGGTCGACGCCGACGCACTGACACTCATCCCCGACAAGGCGATGCTGGCCGACCAGCGGACGAAGCTACCCATCTACATTGATCCGTCGTGGACCGGCGGTATCGCGAGCAACGCGTGGACCTCGGTGTGGAGCAAGTACAAGTCGAGCTCGTTCTGGCAGAACTCGTCCGCGTTGAGTAACGGCAAGACGGTGGGGTCGGCGGGCGCAGGGCGCACGGAGGACTGCTCGGGCTGTGCCGATCACATCATCCGGTCGCTGTTCCGGATGAACACCTCCGGGGTTGCCGGTAAGCACATCCTCAGCGCGCAGTTCCGGGTGGAGCAGCGGTGGTCGTGGACGTGCAGCCCGAAATCCAACGCGAAGTTGTGGATGACCGGCGCCATTTCGTCCGGCACGACCTGGAACAACCAGCCCACCTGGTACAGCGCCTACACCGCGCAGGCCGTCGGCAACCGCAAGTACGGCTCCGCGCACGGCTGCCTCGGCACGGGAACGATCGAGTTCAACGTCAAATCGATCGTGGAGAAGGCGGCCGCGAGCAAGTGGTCCAACGTGACCCTCGGCCTGCGCGCGATCGACGAGGGCACCAAGAACCAGTGGAAGCGGTTCAACCACTCCTCACCGAAGTTGGCGATCACCTACAACACCGACCCGAACGCGCCCTCGGACCGGAAGTCGGACGGCAAGGCATGTGCCACGGGCACGGCCCGGCCGTACGTGTTGACCACCACGCCGGTGCTCTCCGCGAAACACTCCGACCCGGACAGCGCCCAGCAGTCGCTCACCACCGCCTTCTACTGGTGGCCGGTCGGTGGCGCGCGCAACGAGACCAACAAGGTGAACCAGGCCTCGGGTAACCCGTCGGCCGTGTCGCAGACCATCCCCTCCGGCAGGTTGACCGACGGCGTGAGTTACGTGTGGCAGTCCCGGACCTGGGACGGCAGCCACTACAGCGCCTGGTCCGGCACCTGCGAGTTCACCGTGGACGCGACGCCGCCACCGCCGCCGGCGAGCGTTGCCTCGACCACCTACACCAACAACGGCGTCCCGAAGGGCGGCGTCGGCCTGGCCGGTGCCTTCACCATCACCGCGCCGACCACCCGTCCCTACGAGGTCAAGGAGTACGCGTACAGCCTGGACTCCGGCGTGCTGACCGCTGCGGCGACGGTGCCGGCCCGGACGACGACGGACTACGGCGCCTCCATCACGGTCACCCCCCTGCACGACGGGGTCAACGTGCTCTACGTCTGGTCGAAGGACCACGCGGGTCGATTCTCGTCGCCGGTGACCTACACCTTCAGCGTCCGTGCCGGCTCCGGGCCGGCAGGCGAGTGGAAGTTCGAGGAGGCCAGCGGCACCAGCGCTGTCGACGCCTCCGGCCACGGCAACACGCTGAGCCTCAGCTCGGGGGTCACCCGTGTCGCCGGCCGGGCCGGGGTCGGCACGGCAATGAGGCTGACGGGCAGCGGTGCCGCAGCCAAGTCGGGCACTCTCAACTTCCCGCACCCGGACACGCTCGTCTCCACCCCGGTGCGAACGGACGCCGACCTGAGCGTCGCCGCCTGGGTGAAGCTGGACTCGTTGACCAGCGGCGCCGGCGCGCAGACCGTCGTGAGCGCGAACGGGTCCCGTAGGGCCGCCTTCCAACTCGGGTACGTCCTCGGCAATCAGCGATGGCGTTTTGCCATGGTCTCCGCCGACGCCGACAACTCCACGATGTACAGCGTGGAATCCAACGCTGTGCCGGTCGCGGGCAAGTGGACGCATCTGGCGGCGACCTATGACGCGGCGACCAAGAAGCTGACCCTGTACGTCAACGGTGTGGCGCAGACGGCGACGGCGACGCTGACCGGTGGGTTCAATGCGACCGGCGACTTCTCCGTCGGCAAGCGCAGGTGGGACGGTGCCATCGACGGCTTCTTCTCGGGCACTGTCGACGATGTGAGGTTCTACAACTTCGTGGAGACGTCGACGAACCTGGCGAAGCTTGCCGTTCCGTTGCAGCCGAAGATCACCTTCCCGAACGGGTCCCAGGTGACCGCCGGCGGCCAACTCACCGTGCGGTTCGACGCTGGTGGCGACACGAACGTCACGAAGTTCAAGTACAGCGTCGACGGCACCGGTCTGGGCACCACTGTGAATGCCACGTCGGTGGGTGGCACCGCGACGGTCACCGTCGCGGTGGGCAGCACCACCGGCAAGCGGCCGGTGTACGCGGTCGCGGTGGACGACGGTAACCGGACCAGCGGGATGAACCAGGGCGAGTTCGCCGTCGCGCCCTCGTCGAGCCTGGCCGGCACCGTGTACGACCCGAACTGGCTTCCCCAGGCCGGGGCGGTCGTTCGGCTGCAACCCGGCGGGTACCAGGCCACCTCGGGTGCGGACGGCAGCTATGCGCTGAGCAACTTCCCACCCGGTTCCTACACGGTCACGGTCACCTTCGGCGGCCGATGTGGCTCAGCCTTCAGCCAGGCGATCGACATCGACGGCCAGGGCCTCAACCTGGATCTCTTCCTCATCGCGCTCAGTGACGACCTGGGTCACACCTGCAGCGAGCAGACCAGTGCCTTCACCGCGGCGTCGACAGTGCTGCCGCTGACCGGTGACGACGCTGTCGCGACGGTGCAGCTGCCGTTCGCCTTCCCGTTCTACGGCGGTGCGTACCGCAGCGCCTGGGTGGACACCAACGGTGTGCTGTCGTTCACCGACCCGGGTGGCTCACACCCGTACACCGGTAATGGGCAGTTGCCCGCACCGGCGGACCCGAACGCCCTGGTCGCGCCCTTCTGGGACGACCTCGTGGTGGACAGCTCCGCCAGCGTGCGGACGGCGACCACCGGCACCGGCACCGCGCAGCGGTTCGTCGTCGAGTGGCGCAACGTGCACCGCAAGGGCGACACGACGCAGCGGTTGTCGTTCGAGGCGATCCTCGCGCCGGACGGCACGGTGACCACCAACTACGACGGGTTGGACAACGCCGCCGAGAAGGGTGACAACGCGATCGTCGGCATCGAGGCCGCGGCCGGCGAGGATGGCCTGTCCTACTCCATCGGCGATCCGGTACTGGCGAACACTCAGGCGATCACCTTCGTCCGCCCGGATGTCGCCGGCGGGTTGGAGACCTACAACCTCTCCGGCGTGCTGACCAACGCGGCCGGCACCCCGGTCGTCGGTGCCACTGTCACCCTTGATCCGAGCGGGCTGACCGCCACCACCGGCACCGGCGGGGCGTACAGCTTCACCGCTCTGGTCGCCGACAGTTACAGCGTCTCGGCCAAGCTCGCCGGCCGGTGCGGTGTCGCGGTGCGCAGCCAGGTGGAACTCTCCGCCAACACTGTGCGCAACCTGCAGCTCGGTCCGGACTACGGCGGTCTCGGGTACGCCTGCGCCACCGGTACGTCCGGCTACGTCGCGGCGTCCACGGTGCTCGCCCTGACCGGCGACGACGCCACCACGTCGGTGGCGCTGCCGTTCCCGGTGCAGTTCCACGGGCAGACCTACTCCACCGGGCGGGTACACACCAACGGTCTGGTCAGCTTCGGCAGCGCGTCGGGTGAACCGGACACGTGGGCGAACCCGACGATGCCGACGGCGACGGCCCCGAACGCGGTGGTGGCCCCGTTCTGGGACGACTTCGAGGTGGACGCGTCGGCCAGCGTCCGCACGCAGACGCTCGGCACGGCCCCGAACCGGTCCTACGTCATCGAGTGGCGCAACGTCGGGTTCCGCCCGACGAACGCCGAGCGGCTGACCTTCGAGGTGATCTTCCACGAGGACGGGCGGATCGCGTTCCACTACGGCGCGATGACGACACCGGTGCAGCAGGGTGCCGGCGCCACCGTCGGCTTGGAGAACGCCTCCGGGTCGGTGGCCGCGCTGTACTCCTTCCAGGAGGCGGTGCTGACCGCCAACAGCTCGATCACCTACACCCCGGCGCCCGCGGGCACGGTCACGGGTGTGTTGACCACGGCCGTTACCGGTAACCCGGTCGCCGGCGCCACCGTCACCCTGAACCCGGGCAACCGGAGCGCCACGACCGGCGCGGACGGCAGCTACCAGTTCAACACCGTGCCGGTGGGCGAGTACGCCCTGGCCGCCTCGACCGGTGACAACCGGTGCGCGGGGCAGTACGCCAAGGAGGTCGTCAACCACCCCGGTGGGACCTCGGACGTCGACCTGTCGGTCATGGTCGACGGCGACGAGTTCGGCTACAAGTGCACCACCGGCGCACAGACGTTCGTGCCCGGTGACGTGACCGAGGGATGGAGCGGCGACGAGACGGTGTGGCAGAAGAACCCGCCGTTCCCGGTGAAGCTCTACGGCGAGTCGTACACGTCGGCGTGGATCAGCGCCAACGGCCTGATCAGCTTCAAGGACCCGGCGTACTTCGGCTGGATCGGGTCCATCCCCGGCACCCTTCCCTCGCCGGCCGCCGAGGGCTCGCCCAACGCGACCGTCTACGTCCACTGGGACGACTGGGTGGTGGACTCGCAGGCTCGGATCGCGACGAAGATCAGTGGCAGCGCGCCCAACCGGCAGTGGGTGGTGGAGTGGCGCAACGTCCACGCCTATGGCGACACCAACACCCGGGCGACCTTCGAAGTCATCTTCGCCGAGGGCGGTGACATCACCCTCGCGTACGCCGACATCGACCCGACGAAGCCGGTCGAGCGCGGTGGCGAGGCCACAGTGGGTATCGAGAACGCCGACGGTTCGATGGGCTTCCAGTACCTGCACCGGGAGAACTGGCTGGCCAGCGGTCAGGGCGTGACGTTCAAGCCCAACCCGCCCGGCCAGGGCAGCGTCGCCGGCACCGTCACCTGCCAGGGCACGCCGGTGGCCGGGGCGAGCATCGCGGTCGCCGACAAGACGGCCACCACCGCCGCCGACGGCACCTACCGTGTCGACGCCGTACCCGCCGGCTCCTGGGCGGTGATCAGCACCGTGCCGAGCGGCACGTGCAAGGGCTCCGACGTTCGGCAGGTGGTGGTCGGCACGAACACGCAGGTGAGCGCCGACTACGCGCTGGCCGCCACTCCGACCGGCGGCGGTTACACGCTGGTCGAGCAGCCGGTCCCGTACACCCCCGTCAACACCACGGTGCTGCCGGTGACCGGGGACGACGCGTACGCGTCGGTGGCCCTGCCCTTCCCGGTGAACCTCTACGGGCAGACGTACAACACCGGCTGGGTGGACAGCAACGGTCTGGTCAGCTTCGTCGACCCCGGCGAGACCTCACCGGACGCCTGGCCCATCCCGTCGCCGGACAGCCCCGAGGAACCCAACGCGGCCCTCTACCCGTTCTGGCACGACTGGGTGGTCGACAGCAACGCCAGCGTCCGCACGGGGGTGCGGGGCAGCACCGGAAGCCGACAGTTCGTCATCGAGTGGCGCAACGTGCACTCGTTCGAGGACCCGCTCACCCGGGTGACCTTCCAGGTGATCCTCGACGAGGCCGGCGGCTACAGCTTCGCCTACACCGACAACGACGGCACGTTCCTCGAACGCGGTGGCGCCGCCACCATCGGCATCGAGAACGCCAGTGGCACCAGCGCGATCCAGTACGCCTACCGCCAGCCGGTCCTCCGGCCGGGTCTGGGGCTGCGCTTCAACCCGCCAACCTCGTAAGCGTTCGCGGTAACGACGGAGGTGTCGTCTCGCAGGGGACGGCACCTCCTACGGCCCTCACTGTTTTTGATCATTCGACCTTCCGGAGGAATCTGGTGTCGTTAGCCCGCCCACTGCAATCAATGAAAGTAACTAGCCAGCGACGGGGTGCACGCCTTCGTCGGCGGGCGACGGTCGCGGCGGCCCTCGCGGCGACCCTCGTGGCGGGCGTCCTTCAGGGGCCTTCGGCTCAAGCGGCGCCGGTTGGCTACCAGCGACCGTCGTCCAAGCCGATACCCACCATTCCGGTGAAGGCGGTCACACCGGCTGCGACGCCAGCGGCGAAACTACCATCGG
The DNA here is from genome assembly GCF_040608275.1 of Micromonospora sp. NPDC005205. Classification (NCBI taxonomy): domain Bacteria; kingdom Bacillati; phylum Actinomycetota; class Actinomycetes; order Micromonosporales; family Micromonosporaceae; genus Micromonospora; species Micromonospora sp. NPDC005205. The sequence goes on along the minus strand of NZ_JBEXHV010000032.1, from coordinate 17,088 downwards.
CGGCGTCCGCGAAACCGGCCCCGATCTGGCCTGCAGCCGGGACAGCGGTGGCCGACCTCACCGCTTCCGAGACTGGCGGGCCAGTCCGCGCCGGCACCTTGCCGGTACGGATCGCTCGCCCGGCTGCGACCTCGCGGGGCGCTTCCGCCGGCCGGGTGCGGGTCGAGGTGCTCGACCAGACTGCTTCGAGCCGGGCGGGAGTACAGGGCCTGCTACTTCGGGTTGGCGGGGCGGGCACCGCCGCCAGCGGGAATGCCGATGTCACAGTCGACTACCGGTCGTTCGCCACCGCCTATGGTGCTGACTGGGCCAGCCGACTGCGCTTGGTCTCCATGCCGGCCTGCGCACTGACCACTCCGCAGAAGAAGCAGTGCCTGGGTACTACTTCACTGAAATCCCGCAACGATCTCCGATCGGGCACAGTCACCGCCAGTGTCACGGTCGGCGCGTCGGAGAGCTTGCTGGCGCTCGCGGCAGGGGCTTCCGGCCCAGCCGGTGACTACAAGGCCACGTCTCTCCAGCCCTCCTCCACCTGGAGCGCCGGCGGCAGCGCGGGGGCCTTCACCTGGTCGTACCCAATGCGAGTGCCGCCGGGTGCCGGCGGCCCCGAGCCGAAGGTCGAACTGAGCTACTCATCGCAGTCGGTCGACGGCCGGCACGCCGCCTCCAACAACCAGCCCTCGTGGATCGGTGAGGGGTTCGAGGGATGGCCAGGGGGCTACATCGAGCGCACCTACCGAAACTGCTCGGACGACATGGGTGGCTCGGCCAACAATACCGAGAAGGCCACCGACATGTGCTGGGAGACGGACAATGCCACGATGTCCCTGGCCGGGCATTCCGGTGAGCTGATCTACAACTCCAGCGAGGATCGTTGGCATCTGCGTAACGACGACGGTTCGCGGATCGAGCGCAAAACCGGCGCGGCCAACGGGGACAACAACGGCGAGTACTGGGTGCTAACCACCACGGCTGGAACGCAGTACTGGTTCGGCCTCAACCGATTGCCCGGATGGGCCTCCGGCAACGGCGAGACCAATTCGACCTGGACGACGCCTGTTTTCGGCAACGAGCCGGGCGAGCCGTGCAATGCCACGACCTTCGCCGCTTCCGACTGCACCCAGGCGTGGCGGTGGAACTTGGACTACGTCGTCGACCTGCACGGCAACTCGGCGTCGTACTGGTACGGCAAGGAAACGAACAAGTACGCTCGCAACCTCGATACGAACGATGACGTTAGCTATGTCCGTGGTGGCTGGCTGGACCGGATCGACTACGGCACTCGACGGGTGAACGGCGTCGACTCGGTGCTCAGCACCCCGGCGCCGCTTCGCGTGGAGCTCACCGAGGCCGACCGCTGTCTGAGCAGCTGCACCACGCACGACGAGGCGCACTGGCCGGACACTCCATGGGACTCCGAATGCACCGGGACGTCCTGCGCGGACGACTACGCACCGACCTTCTGGACCACCAAGCGGCTGTCCACGGTTACCACCCAGGTCCGCACCGGTAGTGCCTACAGCGACGTCGAGCGGTGGACCCTCACCCATACGTTCCCCGATCCCGGTGATGGCACGCGCGCGGGCCTCTGGCTATCCAAGATCTCGCACGCCGGTCTGAGCGGCGGCAGCACCAGCGTCCCGGACATCGAGTTCACGCCGGTACAGCTTTCCAACCGGGTCGACACCGAGGACTTCGCAGCTGCGATGAACTGGATGCGGATCACGAAGATCCGTAACGAGGCGGGGGGAACGATCAGCGTCAACTACTCCGCCCAGGATTGTAAGGCCGGGCAAACCATGCCGACGCCGCAAGCCAACGGCCGGCGGTGCTACCCGGTGATCTGGGAACCGGAGGGCTACAGCGACCCCGTGACCGACTGGTTCCATAAGTACGTTGTGACCACCATCTACGAGAACGACAACACCGGTGGCGTGCCGCCGCAGGGCAGCCCTCGTACGGTCTATTCGTACAACTACCTCGACGGAGCCGCCTGGCACTACAACGACGACGACGGGCTGATTGACAAGAAGCGCAAGACCTGGTCCGACTTCCGTGGGTATGGCCGGGTGGGCGTCACCGTTGGTGATCCGGGTGAGCAGACCTATACCGAGAGCCGTTACTTCCGCGGCATGAACGGAGACCGGGCCACCCCCACGGGTGGAACCAAGTCGGTCACGATCGACGGGATACCGGATGAGGACTGGTACTCCGGAGTCGAGCGGGAGACCACCGTCTACAACGGCCCAGGTGGGCCGGTCGTTTCCCGTGTGCGCAACGTCCCATGGGCCTCAGCGGCGACCGCTACCCGAACGATCAACGGCGACACCGTCACCTCGAGGTTCAACGGGATCGGCACGACCACCACGCACACCACGCTCGACGCTGGGCGCGCCGAGCGGGTCAACAAGACCGTTACTACGTACGACAGCTTCGGCATGGCGGTCGCCGTGGACGACCTGGGCCAGGACGGCGTCGCGGGTGACGAACGCTGCACGAAGACCGACTACACCCCGAGGAATACAACCAGTTGGTTGATGGACCGGGTACATCGGGTGCAGACGTACGCAGTGAAGTGCTCAGACACGGCCACTCCCGCCTCGCTCAGCGAAGACGACGTGATCGGCGAGACTCGGACCTCGTACGACGATCACGCCTTCAAAGCCGAGCCGACGCGGGGTTTGACCACGCGGCTTGAGGAGATGGCGACGTGGAACGCCGGCGCGCCGACGTTCACCACCGTCGCACGGTCGGCCTACGACAGCCAGGGCCGCGTGACCTCGGTCTGGGACGCGAACAACTACGAAACCAAGACCGCCTATACCCCCGCGACCGGTGGCCCGGTGACCAGCAAGACTGTCACCAACCCGGCGCTACACGTCTCCACCACGACCCTCTCGCCGGGCTACGGCACGGAAACCGCGGTGGTGGACGCCAACGGCAAGCGCACCGACCTGGCATATGACGGTCTCGGCCGCCTCACCTCGGTCTGGCTTCCCAACCGAAACAAGGCCACCCAGAGCGCGAACATGACCTTCGCCTACACGGTCCGGACGGACGCGGCGACCGTCGTGTCCGCGTCGAAGCTCAACTCCGCGGGCGGCTACTCCACCTCGTACGCGCACTACGACGGGATGATGCGGGAAAGACAGACCCAGTCGCCTTCGATATCGGGTGGACGCCTGATCACCGAGACGTTCTACGACACGGTGGGGCGCAAGGCCAGGAGCTTCGGGACGTACCACGCGGTGGGGACGGCCGGTGCGACCCTGGTGACCACCACCGAACGAGCGTTGGTACCGAACCAGACGCGGACCGTGTACGACGGTGCCGGACGGACGACAGCTCAGGTCTTCCAGCCCTACAACGCCGAGCGGTGGCGCACCTCGACCTACTACGCGGGCGACCGCACCGACGCCACGCCGGCGGCCGGCGGCACGGCCACCTCGAGCATCGCGGACGCACGGGGGCAGCTCGTGGAGCTGCGGTACTACCACGGCGCCACCCCCACCCCCGGCGCGGCGGGCAGCTGGGATGCCACCAAGTACACCTTCAACCGCAAGGGACAAAAGACGGCCGTCACCGACTCCCGCGGCAACAAGTGGACGTACACCTTCGACCTACGGGGCCGGCAGACCGAGGTCGTCGACCCCGACAAGGGCAAGGCGGTCTCCACGTACGACAATGGCGGTCGGGTCGCCAGCCTGAGCGACGCCCGAGGTAAGAAGCTGGCCTACCTCTACGACTCGCTCAACCGCAAGCGGGCGGTCTACGAGAACCAGGTCGGTGGCACCATGCGGGCCCAGTGGGTCTACGACACCCTGGCAAAGGGTCAGCTCACCCAGTCGACCCGCTTCGTCGGCAGCGCGGCTTATCAGGTGAAGGTCAACGGCTACACGGACACGTACCTGCCAACCGGCAGTTCGGTAGTCATCCCCAGCGCGGAGACCGGACTGGCCGGGACCTATACCTTCGACACCACCTACAACGTGGACAACTCGGTGGCGTCGCAGAGCATGCCGTCGACGAACTCGGGCCTGCCGGCGGAGACGCTGCTGTTCGACTACAACAGCTTCGGGCTACCGAGCGGCCTCCGGACGTTGTACGGGAGCGTCAACTCGTCGTACGTCGCCGACACCGATTACAACGCGCTCGGCGAGATCGACCAGGTGGAGCTGTACACCGGTACCGGTGGACGGGTTTTCCAGAAGTTCACGCGGGAGCTTGAGACCGGCCGCCTGACCGGCATCCGGACGGACCGCGATTCGGTGGCGCCGAACATCCTTTCTGACGTCCGATACAGCTTCGACCAGACCGGCAACGTCACCAAGGTCACGGACGTCGCACCCGATCCGGTCGACGACACCCAGTGCTTTACCTACGACCATTTACGCCGGCTCTCCCATGCGTGGACGCCGTCGTCGGGTGACTGTGCTGCGGCGCGGTCGGCCACCTCGCTGGGCGGTCCCGCGCCATACTGGCGGTCGTGGACTTTCGACAGCGTGGGCAACAGGCGTTCGGAGGTGGTCCACGCCGCCGGCGGGGACACGACGACCACCTACAACTACCCGGCCGACGGCTCGCCGAAGGCGCACAGCCTTACCTCGACGACCGGTGGTCAGGTGGGCAACTACACCTACGACGAGACGGGCAACACGCTCACCCGACCCAGCGGTTCCGCTGGCACTCAGACGCTGACCTGGGACTTCGAGGGACACCTAAACACGGCGACCGACTCGACCGGGCAGACCAGTTTCATCTACGACGCGGACGGCAACCGGCTGATCCGCCGGGACCCGGCGGGCAAGACGGCGTATCTGCCCGGGCAGGAGATCCGATACAACTCCAGCACTCAGACGACCACCTGCACCCGCTTCTACTCGCACAACGGAGCCAGCGTCGCCTCCCGGACGGCCGCTGGCCTGACGTGGCTGACCGGTGATCACCATGGCACCGCCGGAGTCTCAGTGAACGCCGCCACCCAGCAGGCGGCGATCCGCCGGGAGACGCCATACGGCCTGCCCCGAGGTGCCACCCCGGTCTGGCCCAACGACAAGGGCTTCGTCGGTGGCACCAAGGACAACACCGGCCTCACCCACCTCGGGGCGCGGGAGTACGACCCACTGATCGGTCGTTTCATCAGCGTCGACCCTGTGCTGGACCTGTCGGACCCGCAGCAGATGAACGGCTACAACTACAGCAACAACAGCCCGGTAAGCACCAGCGATCCCACCGGCCTGAAGCAGTGCGGCAACGACAGTTGCACGATGTACACAACACCCACACCGGACGGCGAGATTGTCCACGAGCCGGGCGGAAAGAAGACCAGGATCACGAAGTCCTGCTTCGATCGCTACTGCATCGGCAAACCCAGGAACCCCACGAGACACGGCCCGTGGGACGATGAATTCGTGTACAACCCGGAGGCCGTCATCACTCCCGCCGATGTTGCGAGCTGGGCCAAGTGGCAGGCCAGACGCTATGCGTGCATCGCCTCGCAGAAGTCAGGGGTGGGCCAGTGTGCCAGTTGGGGCGAGGCGCCGTACTTGTACGACCGATACATGGAGAATAGCGGGGAGCCCTATGTATTCGACTTCGCTCCGGGCTACGACGGGGACCCGTATATTCGGCAGGAGGTCAACGACGAGATCTTGGCTGCGCAGTCCGCCGCTGAAAACCTAATGGGTAAGTCCGGCAGTACTACCTTTGACATGACCAGTATCGGCCGCAACATCAGGGACAATCCGACCACTGAGCGCTGGCAAAAGACGCTCGGCTCGTACGACATCTGGGCTAGTGCCGAGGTGACCGTCACCGGTGACACAGTGGCTATGCGGATCACCATTCATGCCGAGGACCGGTGGAACTTCAACAAAGATGCAAATGATCTTGGTACCGATATTTCCGATAACGAAAACGGGCGCTTCGCCGAGTTGGGCAGGGCGCAGGGCTTCAACTCATCAGGGTCGATGGTGAAGGACGTAGTGTGGAAAGCCGGTTCGCCAAGGAGCGCAGTCGTGACCGAGCCGTACCGGCAGCGTTGGTGACCAGGTTCGGCCGGCTGTTGCTCACCCTGGTGGCCGCGGTGGGGCTCGTCCTCACCGCGGCCTGCGGGGGCGGCTCCGGCACGCCGCCGGCAGCCGGCCGGAGTGGGCCGCCGGCCGGTGGATACACCATCGATCCGTTCGCTGATGGGTTGCAGCCGGTCTTCGACATGGACCCTGAGCTTGCGGACCAGGTCGGCAGGGTGCTGATCGGGTCGACGCCGGACATCGATGGTCTGAAGGTCGTGCCTCAGCAGTCGCCCTATGCCGATGGCGTCCTCTCGTCCGTCTGTGGGATGCGTAGAGGCAACGGCGTCTACGGCACTGCTTTCGGGCAGCAGCGTGAGTGGGAGGCGCCGGATCTGCGGGTCATGCAGCTCGCCGGCGCCTGGGGTGTGACGTCGGGTGCGCAGGCCGTCGAGCAGGTTCGCGGCAAGCTTGGTTGTGGCACCTACCGTGATCGCGAGGATCGTTATCGCGTTCTCGGTGAGACGCAGCTTCCTCGCCTGCCTGGTCTGGATGGGCAGCTGATGTACTGCGAGGTGATCGATGGAGCGGACCGCTCGGTGCCGACCCATATCTGTACCTTGCTGTTGGCCCGGGGTGCGCTCGTTTCACGGATCCGGACGCTCGCTCTGGACACTGCCACCGCTGAGCGGGTGACCAAGCAGTTCAGCGTGCTCGCGGCTCAGAGCCTCACCGCCATCTCCTGAGAATCGACCTGTTGGCCATCCCGCCGGGCGCGGTGACCGCCCCGGCGGGATGGCGCGGGCGACGGCAGTGCGGCGGACCTGTGCGGCGTCGAGGTCGGTCCGATGTTATGAATCGCCAGCGCGATCAGGACTAGGCAGCTGATCTGTTCGTTGCCGTCCCGGCCGGTTGGAAGGACCATGTCGATGTCTCTGCAAACGTTGTTCAATGACTTCGTCAGGGGCGTGGCGGAGCAACGGGCCGGGTACGGCTTCAAACAGGGGATGGGCTGCGTCTTCCGTCGGTACTCGGCGGCGGGCGACGCCCTCGTCATCGAACTGCAGATGTCGGACCACTCCACCGCGACCGAGAAGATCTTCTACATCAACGTGGGTCTGGTGTTGGCGCCGGCGTGGGAGGCTGCCCGGCAGCGCTACCGCCTGCCCGCGTCCGAGCAACCTCGGCCGCTGTACGCCATCTGGAAGCACCGCGTCGGATTCACCACCCTCTCCGGCGGGGACCAGTGGCGGATCGCCGACGAGGCCACCGCCGCTGAGGTGTCGGCGCAGGTGCGCCGGCGGCTTGACGAGACGCTGGCGGAGTTGCTGCCGCTGCTGGACCGTGAGGCGTTCCTCGCGGTCGCCGACAGCCGGGAGTTCCTCGGGGCCGGCGGCTGGCGGGTACGGGCCTGGTTGCTGGCGGAGCAGGGGCCGTCACCGGAGCTTGAACACCTGCTGTTCACCGAGCGGCCCGCCCACACGCACAAGTCGGCGATGATCCAGAACATCTGGACCTATGCGAACAGCAGATCCAGTGCCGAAGGCTCGCGGTGACGTCCCGCACCAGGGCCATCTTTGGCCGGCAGAGACATGGCAGGAAGGACAGCACGACGATGACACAGCACGTCGGCAACCCACTCGCGCCGCAGATCTGGAGGGTCTCATCGCTCGGTCGGTTCGGCGTACTCGCTCTGGTCCCTCTGGCCGGCCTGTTGTCGTGGCTGGCTCTTGGCTCCGTGCTCGCGAGCGCTCTCGCCATCGTCGGTGCGCTGCTGAGTTGGTGGAGGTTCGCCTGGCGTCCGGCCGTGATCCTCACGGACACTGAGGTGATCTTGCGGAATCCCAACGCCTCCCAGCACATCGCGCTTCGCGACGTCAGGATCGTCGACGCGGGTTACGGGGGCCTGACCATTACGACCTCGACGAACGAGCGTGTGGTCGCCTGGGCGGTCCAGAAGTCCAACCTTGCCAAATGGACTGGTAGGCATACTCGGGCCGATGATGTCGCGGCGTCGATCACCCGTGCCAGCCGGAGTTACGCCGAAACGTCGTAATCAGCCTCATCGACGCCGATGGCCACGTTTGTAGCCTCCGGACGTCGTTCGGCGTTGATCCCCGTGACATCTGCGCGAGTTCCGGAGCAACCCTCCGGGCCGGACCCCGCGTGACTATCTCGAAACGGGGATCGGAGGCCTGAATGAGCGATCGCGACGAGGCGTTCGCCGAGTACTTCACGGCAAGGTCCGGTGCCATGCGCGGCACCGCGTACCTGCTGTGCGGCGACTGGCACCGTGCCGAAGACCTGGTCCAGACCACATTCGTCAAGCTCTACCGCGTCTGGAACCGGATCTCCCGGCACGAGGTGCTCGACAGCTACGTGCGCCGGATCCTGATCCGGACCTTCCTCGACGAGCGCCGCCGCGGCTGGTGGCGGCGTGAACGGGTGGGTGGCGAGGACGCCGAGCAGGTGGCCCCGTCCGACTTGCCGGAGAGCCGACTGGTGCTGCTGCAGGCGCTGGCCCGGGTGGCGCCGCGTCAGCGGGCCGTGCTGGTTCTGCGGTACTGGGAGGACCTGTCGGTCGAGGACGTCGCGGCGTTGCTGGAGTGTTCTCCAGGGACGGTGAAGAGCCAGGCGGCACGCGGGCTCGACACGTTGCGCGGCCTCCTGGCACCCACCTACAGCGGGATCGAGATGGGGGAGCGATGAACGAGCAGGAGTTGCGCGAGGGGCTGCGCAGCGAGATGGCGGAGACAACCCCGCCACCACCATTGAGTACGACAGCCGCGCTCGGCGCGGCACGGCGGACGCACTTCCGCCGACGGGCGCTGTTGGCGTCCCTCGGTTCGGCGGCTGTCGTGCTGGCCGTCACCGGCTTCGCGGCCGTCGCCACCCCGGACGGGCACATCTACCAGCCGGCGGGCCAGGGGCCACTGGCTTCTCAGGACACCAAGGAACCGTGGCCGACCGGGCCGGACGGGCAACCGCAGGAGGACCGGACCGCGCGGGCCGGGTCCAAGTACGACCAGGGGGTTCACCTGCTCACCGAGGCTGTCTCGGTCATACCCTCCGGCTACAGCACGCCAGATGACCCGCCGGGCCAGTCCGCCGAGGAGCGGACGCTGCGGACCCACCAGGCGCAGTTCGAGGACAAGGTGGACGGCGTCGACGTGTGGAGCTATTCGTCCTCGGTTGCAGTGGCCCAGGGTGAGGGCACCGGGCGCGTGATCGTCGAGGTGCACGCTGCCGGCAACCCGCTGCCGACCGAGCCGTGCGACCTGGCCCAGAAGTTCTGGGGCATGAAGGGCGAGTGCCAGGTCGAGACCGTCGGAGCCGTGCGGGTCGGCGTCGTGGTCCGACCGAGCAGCGACGACCGGCTCGACCAGTGGTCGGCGTACCGGCACCCGGACGGCGTGGTGGTCTTCGTGGCGCAGGCCGCGCGGCTGGACGAGAGCCGGCCGGGGTTGACGAAGCTGCCGTTCTCCGTGCCGCAGTTGGCTGCCCTCGCGGCAGACGAACGGTTCCACCTGAAGTGACACGGCGACTCGGCCTCGCCGAGTGGGCCCAGGTGCCGCCACCGTGTGGGCCACCTGGGCCTTCGTGCGTGGAGTGGACGACGAGAATCGAACTCGCGTAGTCAGTTCGCGAGGACGAAGCTCACCGCCGACAGGGGCCGTACTGTGGACCCGGCGAACGGTTACGCTGCGCGACATGCGTGTCGGTTTCGGTGTGAGCGTCTCTTCGCAGGGGGAGACGATCGACCCCACGGATCTCCTGTTCGCGGTGGCGCCGTTGGTGCAGAGCCGCGGCATCGAGGTGCATCGGTCGGGCAACGTCCTGTGGTTCACCGGGCCGCAACTGTCGTCACTCGTCGAGCTCGCCGATCCACTGGCAAGGTGGTGGCAGGACGCAGTCCGGGTCGTAGATCATCAGGTGGACTTCCGATTCGTGGGTCCCGCCGGCCTCGACACCATCTCCTACTGCCAGCCTGACCTTGCACCCGAGCTTGTTCGCCACTTCATCGAGCACAACAGTGGCCCGCCGTCTGACACCAGCTCCGCCAGCCTGCATCGCGTTTTCTAGCAGTCCCCATCGGTCGGCAAGGCGCCGCACCGGCGTCGGTCGTGCGGGTGGGGAAGGCTGGACTGAGGGAGAAGCGAAAGGCCCAGGTGCCGCGTGCGGTCCACCTGGGCCTTCGTGTGTGGAGCGGGCGACGAGAATCGAACTCGCGTAGTCAGTTTGGAAGACTGAAGCTCTACCATTGAGCTACGCCCGCGTGCATCCCGCCGAAACGGGACGCGCCCCTAGCGTACCCAATGCTGTTGCCCGACGCGTAACCGCGTCACCGCCCCGCGGCGTCGCGTCGTCCGCGACCCGGCGGCACCGCGACCCGGCGGCACCGCGACCCGGCGGCACCGCGACCCGGCGGCACCGCGACCCAAGATCCGCGCAACATCCGGGATGTAGCGGCCTCGCCGCGCGCGGAGACCACCAGATCCGTGAAGTTGTGCGGATCTTGGCGGTGCGGGAGTGGGGGCTAATGGTAGTTTTCGGGTGATGTGTCCGGGTGGGGGATGCCCCGGCACCGACTGAGGCGTGGCGACGGCATAGACTGCACGTCGCCACGGGGTGTGGCGCAGCTTGGTAGCGCACTCGCTTTGGGAGCGAGGGGCCGTGGGTTCAAATCCCGCCACCCCGACTGTCGTCCGCGGCCGGGCCGCCCCGGGTGCCGCCCAGTGCGGCTCCCGGGCGATGCCGGAGCGTCAGGCCGGCTCGCCTACACTCGATGGGCTGAATCACGCCCAGACTCAACTGAGATCCGTCAAGGAGTACGCCTGTGAAGAGCACCGTCGAGACTCTGAGCCCGACGCGCGTGCGGCTCGCCATCGAGGTGCCGTTCGTCGAGCTCGAGCCGAGCCTCAAGAAGGCGTACCGGGAGATCGGTTCGCAGGTCCAGGTTCCGGGCTTCCGCAAGGGCAAGGTGCCGACCGCGGTCATCGACCAGCGGGTGGGCCGGGGCACCGTCCTCAACGAGGCGGTCCAGGAGGCCATCCCGGAGAACATCCTCGCCGCGGTGCGCGAGCACGACCTGAAGACGCTGGGGCGCCCGGAGGTCGAGATCACCGAGTTCAACGACGGTGACTCGCTCAACTTCACGGCCGAGGTCGACGTCCGCCCGGAGATCACCATCCCGGACGCGAGCACCATCGAGGTGACCGTCGACGAGCTGCAGATCGACGAGAGCGAGATCGACGAGCAGGTGAAGAACCTGCGCGAGCGTTTCGCGACCCTCAAGACCGTCGAGCGGGCCGCCGCCGAGGGCGACTACGTCCAGATCGACCTGAACGCCACCGTCGACGGCGAGGACGTGCCGGGCGGCCAGGCGAGCAACATCTCCCACGAGGTGGGCAGCAAGCAGCTCCTGCCGGGCCTGGACGAGGCCGTGGTCGGCCTCGCCGCCGGTGACGACACCACCTTCACCACCCAGCTGGTCGGCGGCGACTTCGCCGGTCGCGACGCCGACGTGGCGGTGACCGTGCGCACGGTCAAGGAGAAGGAGCTGCCGGAGCTGAACGACGAGTTCGCCCAGATGGCGAGCGAGTTCGACACGATCGAGGAGCTGCGCGGCGACCTGCGCAACCGGGTCACCCAGGGCAAGCAGGTCGAGCAGATCTACGCCGCTCGGGACAAGGCCCTGGCCCAGCTCGTCGAGGCCGCCGACATCCCGGCCCCGGAGGGTGTCGTCCGCGAGGAGGTCGACAGCCGCAAGCAGGCGATGGTCGACCAGCTCGAGCGGATCGGCGCCTCGATGGAGGAGTACCTCGCGGCCGAGGACAAGACCGAGGAGCAGATCGACGCCGAGCTGACCGAGGCGGCGACCGAGGGCGTCAAGGTCCAGCTCCTGCTGGACACGCTGGCCGACGCCGAGGACGTGCAGGTCTCCGACGACGAGTTCGGGCACGAGATCGTGCACCGGGCGCAGCGCGCCGGGATGGCCCCGCAGCAGTACTACGACCAGCTGGTGCGCTCCGGCGCGGCCGCCGCGGTCTTCGGCGACGTGCGGCGGGGCAAGGCGCTCGCGGCCGTCATGGAGAAGATCACGATCAAGGACTCGGCCGGCAACGGGATCACCCTCGACGCGCTGCGCGCCGCCAACGAGGCGGAGCACAACCACGACCACTGATCGTCGGGTGCGGCCGCCGTCCACCGCTCAGCGGCGGACGGCGGCCGTTTCCCTCCCGGGTCCGCCCGGGCAGCAGGCACTGCCGGGTCCGCCCGGGCATGCAAGGCACTGCCGGGTACGCCCGGAAGCCCGCGCCGCGGGTACGCCCGACACAGCTGCGCTGAGAGCGAACACTGCCCCGACCGGGACTCTGCCGCCCCGCACAGCGGTTAGTGTCGGGAAAGACGGTACGGAGAGCGAAGGGCTGCCATGACCGACATGCACATCCCCAAGAAGTCGCTCCGGGCGATTGACGCGCGCGGTGGCGACTCCATTGGCAACCTCGACGACTCGGTCTACAACCGGTTGCTCAAGGAACGCATCATCTTCCTGGGCAGTGAGGTGACCGACCAGGTCGCCAACCGCATCTGCGCGCAGCTGCTGCTGCTCGCCGCGGAGGACCCGGACCGCGACATCAACCTGTGGATCAACTCGCCGGGTGGCTCGGTCTACTCCGGCATGGCGATCTACGACACCATGCAGTTCATCGACAACGACGTGTCGACCGTGGCGATGGGCATGGCTGCCTCGATGGGTCAGCTGCTGCTCTGCGCGGGCACCAAGGGCAAGCGGTACGCCCTGCCCCACGCACGGATCATGATGCACCAGCCGTCCGGTGGTCTGGGCGGCACGGCGTCCGACATCGCCATCCAGGCGGAGCAGATGCTCTACACGAAGCGGATGTTCCAGGAGCGGGTCGCGCACCACACCGGCCAGAGCCAGTCGCAGATCGAGGCCGACTCGGACCGGGACCGTTGGTTCACCGCCCAGGAGGCCATGGACTACGGCTTCATCGACAAGGTGATCATCGGGGCCGCACAGGTTCCGGATGGCGCCGGGACCCTGAGCTGAGGAGCTGACGATGACCGATCTGAGCCTGCCGCCCCAGTTCGCGGCCGTGCACAACCGCTACGTGCTGCCGTCGTTCGTCGAGCGCACGTCGTACGGGGTCAAGGAGTCGAACCCGTACAACAAGCTCTTCGAGGACCGGATCATCTTCCTCGGCGTCCAGGTGGACGACGCGTCGGCCAACGACGTGATGGCCCAGCTGCTGACGCTCGAGGGCACCGACCCGGACCGCGACATCATCATGTACATCAACTCGCCGGGTGGTTCGTTCACCGCCATGACGGCGATCTACGACACCATGCAGTACGTCCGTCCGGACATCTCGACGGTCTGCCTCGGGCAGGCGGCGAGCGCGGCGGCGGTGCTGCTCTCGGCGGGCACTCCGGGTAAGCGGATGGCCCTGCCGAATTCGCGGATCATCATCCACCAGCCGGCCACCGAGGGCGGCTACGGGCAGGGCTCGGACATCGAGATCCAGGCCCGGGAGATCCTGCGGATGCGTACGCAGCTGGAGGACATGCTGTCCCGCCACTGCAACCGCCCGATCGAGCAGGTTCGCAAGGACATCGACCGTGACAAGATCATGACGGCCGAGGAGTCCAAGGAGTACGGGCTGGTCGACACGATCCTGACCAGCCGCAAGAAGGGTTTGCTGGCGGCCAACGCCGCCCGCTGAGCCGTACCGGGTCAGAGGTTGGCCGGGGCTTTCGTTCCCGGCCGACCTCTGACACACCCGTTTTGGGGGTCGGAGAATGCCCCGCCAGCGGGTAACGTCGGGTCCGTACCGCTTCGCCGGCTGGGCTGGCGGCGCGAACCAAACCGGGCGGCGTGCAACGTCCGCAGGTCAGGGCCGGGTCTCCGGCCGATGAGTGCAGGGAGAACGTAGGTGGCACGGATCGGTGACGGCGGCGACCTACTGAAATGCTCCTTCTGCGGCAAGTCGCAGAAGCAGGTCAAGAAGCTCATCGCGGGCCCAGGGGTCTACATCTGCGACGAGTGCATCGATCTCTGCAACGAGATCATCGAAGAGGAGCTGGCCGAGTCCGGCGAGGTGAAGTGGGAAGAGCTTCCCAAGCCGATGGAGATCTGCCAGTTCCTCGACACCTACGTCGTGGGTCAGGATCAGGCCAAGAAGGCGCTCGCCGTAGCGGTCTACAACCACTACAAGCGGATCCAGGCCGAGGCGGCTGGCGCGCCGGGCTCCGGCAGTGACGCCGTCGAGCTGGCCAAGTCCAACATCCTGCTGCTCGGCCCGACGGGGTGCGGCAAGACCCACCTGGCGCAGACCCTCGCCCGGATGTTGAACGTCCCGTTCGCCATCGCCGACGCCACCGCGCTGACCGAGGCGGGCTACGTGGGCGAGGACGTGGAGAACATCCTCCTCAAGCTGATCCAGGCCGCCGACTACGACATCAAGCGCGCCGAGACCGGCATCATCTACATCGACGAGGTCGACAAGATCGCCCGCAAGTCGGAGAATCCGTCGATCACCCGGGACGTCTCCGGTGAGGGCGTGCAGCAGGCGCTGCTCAAGATGCTCGAGGGCACGGTGGCCAACGTGCCGCCGCAGGGTGGCCGTAAGCACCCACACCAGGAGTTCATCCAAATCGACACCACGAACGTGCTGTTCATCTGTGGTGGGGCGTTCGCCGGCCTCGACCAGATCATCGAGTCCCGCACCGGGCAGGGCGGCACCGGTTTCGGCGCCCGGCTCCGGTCGGTCTCCGAGCGGTCGACGGACGACATCTTCAGCCAGGTCATGCCGGAAGACATGCTCAAGTTCGGGTTGATCCCCGAGTTCGTCGGCCGGCTACCGGTCATCACCAACGTTCGCAGCCTGGACCGCAGCGCCCTCGTTCGGATCCTCACCGAGCCGCGCAACGCCCTGGTCCGGCAATACCAGCGTCTGTTCGAGCTGGACGGTGTCGAGCTCGAGTTCGACGAGCCGGCGCTGGAAGCCATCGCCGATCAGGCGATGCTCCGGGGCACCGGTGCACGTGGTCTACGGGCCATCATCGAGGAGGTTCTGCTCTCCGCGATGTACGAGGTGCCGAGCAACCCCGACGCCGCCCGCGTGCTGATCACCCGCGAGGTTGTCCTGGAGAACGTCAACCCGACCATCGTGCCGCGTGAGTTCACCGGGCGCCGGGCTCGGCGCGACCGCGAAGACAAGTCCGCCTGATCCTTTCCGCGTCCCGCCGGCCGTTCGATCCTGAGCGGCCGGCGTGATCGTGTTCGGCGCCGTTCGCCAGTGACGACCGCCCGCCCGAGTCGGTCAGGCCGTCGCGCTGTCCGTGAACGGGTCTCCAGCCGTACCCTGGGCTCATGCGTGTCGCCGTCTGCCAGCTGAACGCCCGGGACGACCGTAAGGCGAATCTGGCGGCCGCTGAGGCCCTGCTGGAGCGCGCCGCCGCCGGCGGCGCGGATCTTGCCGTCCTTCCGGAGTACGTCGACTACCTGGGTCCTGCCGGTGGGCTGCCCGAACCGGAGCCGGTCGACGGGGAGGTCGGCAGCTTCTTCGCCGGGGTGGCCAGGCGGCTCGGGATCTGGGTGGTGGCCGGTTCGTTCCATGAGGCGGGTCCGGACCCGGACCACACGTGGAACACCTCGCTGGTCTTCGACCGTTCCGGCAGTCTGGCCGCGAGCTATCGCAAGATCCACCTGTACGACGTGGAGATCCCCGGTCGGGTCTCCTATCGGGAGTCGACGAGTGTCGCGCCCGGGGCCCAACCCGTGGTGGTCGACGTCGAGGGGCTACGGGTCGGCCTGTCGATCTGCTACGACCTGCGCTTCCCGGAGCTCTACCGGCTGCTCGCGTCCGATGGCGGCGCGCAGCTGCTCGTGGTTCCGGCAGCGTTCATGATGCACACCGGCCGGGACCATTGGGAGGTCCTGCTGCGGGCCAGGGCGATCGAGAACCAGTGTTTCGTGGCGGCGGCCGGTCAGACCGGCGACCACGAGCCAGGTCGCACCTGCTTCGGGCGCAGCATGGTGGTCGACCCGTGGGGGACGGTCATCGGCCAGGTGCCGGACGGCCCGGGGGTCTCCGTCGTCGACCTGGACCTGGAGCGGCTCGACACGATCCGCGCCGAGCTGCCCAGCCTGGCCAACCGCCGGCTCGGAACCTCAACCCTCCAGCAGGACGCCGATCACCGCGAACCCGGCGATGACGGCGGCGGTGACCAGCAGCGCCGTGGTCATCCGGGACCTGCCACGTCGGGCCAGCCGTCCCACCGAGAGCACAAGCACGACCAGCACGACCGCGCCGATCACCACCTGCCAGAACGGCCCGATGAGGCCGAGCAGCGCCTGCTCGGCGAACACCCTGGTGCCGTGCCCGGACTCATCCATGATTGACACTCTGGCACGTCGAGGTGGCCCGCGTCCTCGGCTGTCTCGGGGAGTCGAGGTTGCTGGCAGTTCGGCGGCGCCGGGAACCGGCGGGCGCTCTTCGTCCGAACCAGTGATGAACCCTGATTTGCCTTCTCCGGGCCGTCCGCGTAACTTTCTCTCTGCACGGGGGAGGCCGGACAAACCGGCCGAGAACGGGCGCCAGGCTCGTGGCGGGAACGCCGAGCGGGACTGAGGATCGGGCGGTGCGGAACACTCCGGAAACGGGGTTGCGAACGCGAAGCCGACCGGGTAGAGTTTCGAAGCCGGCAGGAGCCGGGCGGAGAGCCGCGAAGCGGCGATCGGCCGGTCTGCGGCTTCCCACGACAGAAACGAACGTTGGCAACGACGTGCGTCATCGTGGACTCGAGCAAGCAAGACTATCCGCATCACCGGATGAAGCATGACGAACCGCGAAATATCGGTTTGACAGGGCGGAAACGAGCGGGTAACGTAGTAAAAGTGCCTGGCGCTGAAAGCGCGGGGCGCGGGGTGTGGAAAAGCCCCGTGATGGGTGCCACTGAGTGTGGTGCTTTGATCGGTGTGTGGTTGTTCTTTGAGAACTCAACAGGGTGCTTGTAAAGCCAGTGCCAATTATGATTTATACCCCGGACT
>NZ_JBEXHV010000031.1:0-53102 GCF_040608275.1 Micromonospora sp. NPDC005205 | reverse complement strand
CTGCGCGCGCAGAGCGAGCGGGTCGTCGAGGTGAGTTGGAAGCTCACCTCCGCGTCGACGTTCCTGGTCGCCATCCAGGTCGAGGCCCTGGACCGACACAAGCTGCTGGCCGACGTCACCAGGGTGCTCTCCGACGAACGGGTCAACATCCTCTCCGCTACACACTCCACAAGTTGGGATCGGGTGGCCGTGAGCCGGTTCAGCTTCGAGATGGCCGACCCGCAGCACCTTGGGCACTTACTCGCCGCAGTGCGCAGCATCGACGGTGTCTTCGACGCGTACAGAACCAAATCAGCCGAGGTGTGACGCTTCCGGTGGAAGGCCTCCGTATAACTCGCGCGGGTGCTCACGTTTAGACGAAGATGCTTGCTCTCTTGCAGCGAGTATCATCGGCTGTGGCTGCTGCGCCGCCATCAAAGGCCGCCCGCAGTGCGACTCGCCCAAGACGAATGGCTGTGCTAGGGAACAGCTACCGCTCAGAGCGGTATCGGCGGAATTTTGTTATGCCGCGGGGACACGCTCAAACCTGTACGTGGGAATCCCTGCCGGCACCCCCCTTGGCAACCACTTCGTTTTGTCGACGAGCGTGCGCAAATTTGGCAACTCGCACCGCCATTGCGCCGGCTGCTTCCGGCCGAGGAAGGTGCCCACGTCCCGCAGCACCATCACCAACCTCCAGGAACGGATCGGCAAGTTGACCGCCCAGCGGGACGCGCTGGACGCGGCCGCGACCCAGGTCGTACCCGGCAGTCCCGCCGAAGGTGCCGACCCCGCCGCGCTGGTCGGCGTCAGGTTGCCATCCCTGTCCTTCTACGGCACCGACGGCCGTCCGGTCGATCTCGGCGCGCTCGGCGCCGGGCGCAGCGTCATCTTCGTCTACCCACTGACCGGCCGGCCGGGCGTGACCTGCCCAACGGGCTGCTGGAGATCCACGGCGCGCGCGGGGCAGCACCGAGCAGGCCGCCTGGTTCCGCGACCACCACGCCGAGCTCCGCGCGGCCGGCGCCGCCCGGGTGTACGGCCTGTCCGCCCAATCGACCGGGTACCAGCGAGAACTCGCGCACCGACTGCGGCTGCCCTACCCGCTGATCCCCGACCCGAGGCTGACCCTGGCCGACGCGCTGCGGCTGCCGACCCGCACCGCGGGCGACATGACGCTCTACGAGCGGCTGACCCTGATCGTCGCCGACAGCGAGGTCGAACACGTCTTCCACCCGATCCCGGACCCGGCGTCGCACCCACTGCACGTGATGCGGTGGCTCACCAAGCGACGCCAGGCCCCCGGATCGGTCGCCGCCTAGAAGTCGTGGTCGACCTCGCCGCACTGCTCAGCGTCCATCGTTACTTCTGCAACATGATCGATGCGGCATCCGCCACGACACCCAACGACCAATCGAGCTGACGGCATTCGCCCTGACTTGTGCACTCAAGGCAGCCGCCTGAACGCCACGGCTGGTCAAGTGCCCGAGTCCAATGAGCATCAAGCGTCCGCATCGCGGCGAACAGTTCGTCTGCCCGACTTACCGGTTCATCGATCGGCACGGCGGCACCCTCCCGCGTTCACGACGTTGGCCCCACCTGGGGGCAGCGACCATCTGCCGTGCTCCCCCAGGTGGGTGTGCGGCCGAGAACCCAGGAGTTTGCCGAAACCAGGGAACCCGACCAAGCTGCAACCTATTCCAACTTGTAGGAGCAGGTCAAGGTGCTTCGTGGAACTTGTTGGATCAGGTCTCCTCGTGATCAGATTGGGCTGCCGAAACCAGGGAACCTTACGGAGATCGACCCATGCCGACCGAGCGAGTGGACTACCGGCGGATCGCCAACGAGATCGCGGGAAAAATCAAGTCGGGTGAGCTTGCTCCGGGCGAGAAACTCTCGTCCACCCGTGAGCTGGCCGAGCAGTACGGCGTGCACATCTCCACCATCAACCGGGTCATGACGATCCTCAAAGACCGCGAGTTGGTCGAGGGCCAGCCGGGCAAAGGTGTCTACGTCGCAGAAGCCCAGAGCTGAGCGCCCCGCTTCCTTCGATCGATTGATAAGAAGTAGCAAGGCACCGTCGCGTTTAGACGGAGTGGCTGTTCGCCAAACCCGCACCGCCCCGTCGATCATGGAGTTGTGGTGGGTGACAAAGTGCCTGCGCAATACCAAATCAGGCACCACAACTCCATGATCGACGAGACTGGACTGTCCCCTTCTCCGCGATCTTGCACATCCTGTCGCGACATAAATAGCATTGCGCCTATACCGGCAACGGAAAATGCAAGATCGGCGGAGGCGGGGCGTTCCTCATGGGCAACCCGTGGCCGAGGTTGCGGCCTAGAAGTCGTCGTCGAAGGCGACGGTGCCG
Source organism: Micromonospora sp. NPDC005205 (assembly GCF_040608275.1). Taxonomy (NCBI): domain Bacteria; kingdom Bacillati; phylum Actinomycetota; class Actinomycetes; order Micromonosporales; family Micromonosporaceae; genus Micromonospora; species Micromonospora sp. NPDC005205. The sequence continues at coordinate 50,752 of NZ_JBEXHV010000031.1, read as the reverse complement.
GTCACCCCGACCTGGTACGCCGACACCCGCCGCTCGAAGAAGTTGGACAGCTCCTGCACGTCCTGCAACTCCATGAAGCCGAACGGGTTGCTCGACCCGTAGTGCGGCGCGATGCCGAGCTGGGCGAGGCGGCGGTCGGCGACGTGCTGGAGGTACTCCCGCATGTCGGCCAATGTCAGACCGGGCACGCCGTGGCCCACCAGGTCCTCGGCGAACTGCACCTCACACTCGACCGCCTCGGTGAGCATCCGGCGAACCTGGTCGGCGAGGTCGTCGTCGAACAGGTCCGGCTCCTCGGCGCGAACGGTGTCGACGACGTCGAACGCGAACGCCATGTGCATGGACTCGTCGCGGAACACCCAGTTGGTGCCCGAGGCGAGGCCGTGCAGCAGGCCACGGGAACGCAGGAAGTAGACGTAGGCGAACGCGCCGTAGAAGAACAACCCCTCGATGCAGGCGGCGAAGCAGATGAGGTTGAGCAGGAACGTGCGCCGGTCCTCGCGGGACCGCAGCTCCCGCAGGTCGCTGAGAGAGTCGATCCACCGGAAGCAGAACTCGGCCTTACGCCGGATCGAGGGGATGTTCTCGATGGCCGCGAAGGCCTCGAAGCGCTCCGTCTCGTCGGGCACGTACGTGTCGAGCAGGTTGAGATAGAACTGGACGTGCACGGCCTCCTCGAACAGTTGGCGGGACAGGTAGAGGCGACCCTCCGGGCTGTTGACGTGCTGGTAGAGGTTGAGCACCAGGTTGTTGGCGACGATCGTGTCACCGGTGGCGAAGAACGCCACCAGGCGGCTGACCAGGTGCCGTTCGGCCGGCGACAACTTGTCCAGGTCGGCGAGGTCGGCGTGCAGGTCGACCTCCTCGACGGTCCAGGTGTTGCGGATCGCGTCGCGGAACCGGTCGAAGAAGTGCGGGTAGCGCATCGGGCGGAGAGTGAGGTCCATCCCGGGGTCGAGCAGCATGTGCGTGGTCCTCGTGTCGGTGGTGCTGGCGTCGGTAGTGGCGGCGTCGGGAAGAGTCACTGGCAGGCCTCGCACGACTCGGGGTTCTCCAGCGAGCAGGCCAGCGCGTCGGCGTCGACGACGACGGGTGCGACGGCGCTGACGGTGGCCTGCTGGATCCGCGTCGCGGGGCGCGAGCGCAGGTAGTAGGTGGTCTTCAGCCCGGCCTTCCAGGCGTAGAGGTACATCGAGGAGAGCTTGCCGATGGTCGGCGCGGCCAGGAACAGGTTCAGCGACTGGGACTGGTCGATGAACGGGGCGCGGGCGGCGGCCAGGTCGATCAGCGCCCGCTGCGGCAGCTCCCACGCGGTGCGGAACAGTTCCCGTACGCCGGCCGGCAACTCGGCGATGTCCTGCACCGACCCCTCCGCCCGCTTGATCGCCGAACGGATCCGCTCGGTCCACAGACCGCGGGCCTTGAGCTCGCGTACCAGAGCGGTGTTGACCTGGAGGAACTCCCCCGACAGGGTCTCGCGCTTGAACAGGTTGGACACCTGCGGCTCGATGCACTCGTAGCACCCGGCGATCGAGGCGATGGTGGCGGTCGGCGCGACCGCCACCAGCAGCGAGTTGCGCAGCCCGTACGCCTCGACCCGCTCGCGCAGCACGTCCCACCGCGCGGTCTGCGTACCCGCGACACCCCACAGGTCGGGCTGGAGCTGGCCCCGCGCGGCCCGGGTCTGCGGGTACGCCGGATGCTTGCCGAAGTCGCGCGCCAGGTCGGCGGAGGTTTCCAGCGCGGTCAGGTACAGCTCCTCGCTGATCCGGGTGGACAGCTCGCGGGCGGCCGGCGAGTCGAACGGCAGCCGCAGCGCGAAGAAGGCGTCCTGAAGGCCCATCAGCCCGAGCCCGACGGGCCGCCAGCGGGGGTTGCTCGCCGCCGCCTGCGCGGTCGGGTAGTAGTTGATGTCGATGACCCGGTCGAGGAAGGTCACCGCGGTCCGCACCGTGGCGCGCAGCCGCTCCCAGTCGATGCCGTCGGCGGTGAGGTGGGCGGCGAGGTTCACCGAGCCGAGGTTGCACACGGCGGTCTCGGCGTCACTGGACACCTCGACGATCTCGGTGCAGAGGTTGGACAGGTGCACCACGTTGCCCGGTTCGGCGGTCTGGTTGCAGAGCCGGTTCGACGCGTCCTTGAAGGTCATCCAGCCGTTGCCGGTCTGGGCGAGGGTCCGCATCATCTTCCCGTACAGCTCGCGGGCCGGGACCTGCCGCACGTAGCGGCCCTGCGCCTCGGCCTGCCGGTACGCGGCGTCGAACCGCTCCCCCCACAGGTCGGGCAGCTCGGGCACCTCGTGCGGGTCGAACAGCGACCACAGCTCGTCGGCCTCGACCCGACGCATGAACTCGTCCGGCACCCAGTTGGCCAGGTTCAGGTTGTGGGTGCGGCGGGCGTCCTCGCCGGTGTTGTCCCGCAGTTGCAGGAACTCCTCGATGTCCGGGTGCCACGGCTCCAGGTAGACGCAGGCAGCGCCCTTGCGTCGGCCACCCTGGTTGACCGCGGCGACGCTCGCGTCCAGCGTGCGCAGCCACGGCACGATCCCGTTGGACTGCCCGTTCGTGCCCCGGATCAGCGCGCCCCGGGAGCGGACCCGGGAGTACGCGATGCCGATGCCCCCGGCGAACTTGGACAGGTTGGCGACCTGGGCGTACCGGGCGTAGATCGAGTCCAGCTCGTCGAGCGGGGAGTCGACCAGGTAGCAGGAGGACATCTGGGTGTGCCGGGTGCCGGAGTTGAACAAGGTCGGCGAGCTGGGCAGGTAGGCCAGGCTGGACATCAGCCGGTAGAAGTCGACCGCCTCGTCCGCCGTCCGGGACAGGCCGCAGGCCACCCGCAGCAGCCAGTACTGCGGGGTCTCCAGCACCAGTCGCCTGGTGGGGTGGCGCAACAGGTAGCGGTCGTACACCGTGCGCAGGCCGAAATACTCGAACCGGCGGTCGCCGTCCGGGTCGACGGCGTGGTCGAGCGTCGCGGCGTGTGCGGCGACGAACGCGGCGGTGTCGTCACCGATCAGGCCCTCGGCGTGGCCGACCCGGATCGCCGCGCTGAACGAGGTGATGCCCTGTCGCCGCACCTCCTTGTCGACGTAGCCGGCCAGCAGCCGCGCGGCCAGACGCGAGTACTGCGGCTCCTCACCGATCATCTCGGCGGCGGTCTGGATGGACAGCCGGTCGAGTTCGGCAGTGGTCGCGCCGTCGTAGAGGCCGCTGATGGTGCGGGTAGCCACCCGCAACGGGTCGACGTCGGTCAGGTCGTCGGCCCACCGCTCGACCGCCCGGACGATCTTGTTCACGTCCACGGGTTCGGTGCCGCCGTCGCGCTTGCGGACCTGCATCGGCGTCCGCCGCACTGTCGCGTCGCCTCTGGCCGGGACTACCTCGGTGACTGTCACCACTCGCTCCTCGGAGTTCGAGACCTGGTGGCCCGGACGCGAGGAGACAGACACCGACGGACGCCACGCCGGCACCGGCATGGGTCAGGTGGCGTCAGCCGTCCCACGCGGCCTCGGACCGCCGCCCACCCGGGTGCGGGTACGCGGCGCGCTGGCAGGTCTTCGGACTCGCGGGCACGACCGGGCTCGCCGGTCTCCTACTGGCCGTCGCTTCCCAGGCCGAATGGTGGCCCAGTGCTGATGACGGCTGTCGTTCCCACTCACCGCTGCGGGACAGTCCCGGATTTCCACCGGGTTCCCTGTTGCCTCGACCGCACTGGATGAGCGGCCGAACCAGCTGCGCTCGACACCATATATAGGGACGCAGTCGTTGTCACACCCCACATGTCGGTCTCGGGCGTGTCGACGGCGATGCGGTGACCACCGTCACCAACCCCCCGGGAGCACGCTGCGGCCGACCGACGCCGGGCACCGGAGACGAGGCTCTGCGCACGGTGTCGACATTCGACAAAGATTTGACGTATCGAGGCCACAGCACTGAGGACCAGGCCCATACGTGGCCGTCGATACCTCGCGGCGAGCCGGAACATCCGATCTCCAGGTCCGCCGCGCGCGGCACCTTCGCCCGCCAACCGGCATGATCGGAGTCAAGGCGGCTCGACCCGAGAGGGCAAACATCATATGTCTGCACGTCCGAGGTGATCGACAACGTTGACGCGCTGGAGCAGCCCTCCGTATACTCCCAGTGATCATCTGATCTTTAGCCTAGCCGGGCGAGGAGCGCATGCCGCAGATCACTGCCGTCACCGTCGAAGACGTCCGCTTCCCCACCTCCCTGACCGCTGACGGGTCAGACGCCATGAACAAGGACGGCGACTACTCGGCGGCCTACGTCGTCCTGCACACCGACGGCGTCGACGGCGTGGGCGCGCCACTCGCGGGGCACGGCCTGACCTTCACCATCGGCCGAGGCAACGACATCGTCGCGGCGGCGGCAGTCCACCAGGCACAGCTCCTCGTGGGCCAGGACGTGGCAACGATGGCAGCGGACATGGGCGCGGTCTACCGCCTGCTCACCTCCGACTCGCAACTGCGGTGGCTCGGCCCCGAGAAGGGCGTCGTCCACCTGTCCCTCGCCGCCGTGTTGAACGCGTCATGGGACCTGGTCGCCCGGGTCGCCGACAAGCCGCTGTGGCGGCTGCTCGTCGACATGACCCCCGAGCAACTCGTCGACATCGCTGACCTGCGCTACCTGTCCGACGCGCTGACCCGCGACGAGGCACTGGCCATCCTGCGGGCCAAGGAGAGCACGAAGGCCGCCCGCCTCGCCGAGCTCGACCGGACCGGCTACCCCGCCTACACCACCTCGGCGGGCTGGCTCGGCTACGGCGACGACAAGCTGCGCCGACTGTGCCAGGAGGCGGTCGACACCGGCTACGGCTACGTCAAGCTCAAGGTGGGCGCCAACCTCGACGACGACATCCGCCGATGCGCGATCGCGCGGGAGATCCTCGGCCCGGATCGCAACCTGATGATCGACGCCAACCAGGTGTGGGACGTCGGTCAGGCCATCGAGTGGGTCACCGCCCTCGCCCGCTTCACGCCACTGTGGATCGAGGAGCCGACCAGCCCCGACGACATCCTGGGCCACGCGGCCGTCCGCCGCGCCGTCGCTCCGATCGGCGTCGCCACCGGCGAACACTGCCACAACCGGGTGATGTTCAAGCAGCTCTTCCAGGCCGAGGCCATCGACTTCTGCCAGCTCGACACCGGCAGGTTGGCCAGCATCAACGAGATCGTCGCCGTGCTGCTGCTCGCCGCGAAGTTCAACGTCCCGGTGTGCCCGCACGCCGGTGGTGTCGGGCTGTGCGAGATGGTCCAACACGTGTCGGTGCTCGACTACGTCGCGATCTCGGGAGACCTCACCAACCGGGTCACCGAGTTCGTCGACCACCTGCACGAGCACTTCACCGATCCCTGCATCATCCGCGACACCGGTTCCGGCAGCGGATACGTCCTGCCCAGCCAGCCCGGCTACTCCACCCGGATGCGTCAGGAGTCGGTGGCGCTCTACCGGTTCCCCGACGGCCACTACTGGGCGGCGACAGACCCGACTACCGTGTCATCTCCGGAGGCGGCGTACGTGATCGCGGGTGGGAAGGCCACCCCCGCCGGCCGTTAGGGGGGGTCATGTCTCGCACCGACGAAGTGGTCAACGGCATCAAACGGATGATCCTCGAAGGGCAGTTCCGGCCCGGGGACCGGTTGCCCATCGAGAAGGACCTCGCCGAGCAGCTCGGCGTCTCGCGAGGTTCCCTGCGCGAGGGGATGTCGGCCCTGTCGATCCTGGGGATCGTCAACATCCGTCAGGGCGACGGCACCTACGTCACCAACCTCGACGCGCCACAGCTGCTGGCCCCGATGAATTTCGTGGTCGACTTCCAGGGCCAGGGCGACCCCCGGCACATCCACACCGTCCGCCGGCTGCTGGAGTGCGAGGCCGCCTGCCTGGCGGCGACCAGGATCACCGACGAGGCCCTGGCCCAGGCGGGTGACCTGCTCGAAGAGGCGGCCCGGTTGGTCGGCCAGGCACCGCCGGACCACGAGCGGATCATGGAGATCGACATCGCCTTTCACCGGATCATCGCGGTGCACGCCGAGAATCCGGTGCTCGTCGGTCTGATCGAAGCCTTCGCCGGGCGCACCATCCGTGGCCGGCTCTGGCGGAGTCTGCACGAGGAGGGCGCGGACCTGCGCACCCATGACGAGCACGTGGCGATCCTGAAGGCCCTCGTGGCACGCGACCCGGAACGGGCACGCACCCGGATGGCCAACCACCTGATCGGTGTGGAGGAGTCGTTGCAGGGGTTACCCGACGACGCTGACGCCAGCATCGAGACGGCCCGGTCGTGACCGACCCTCACGGCTGTACGTCGAGCAGCCCCTCGTCGTACAACGCCGTCCAGAGTTGATCCGGGACGTCGACACCGGACCGACGGAGGGTCTCGGTCACCTGGACGTCGTCCCGCATGCCGACAACGGTCGAGACCACGGCCGGGTGACGACGGACGAACGCCAACGCCGCCTGGGGCAACGTGACGCCGTACGTCTGACAGACCCGCGCTATCCGGCGGGCGTGGTCGATCACCTCTGCCTGCGCCTGCTGGTAGTCGTAGACGGCGTCGGTCGGCGGCATGTCCCGGGCCAGCAGCCCGGAGTTGTAGACACCGGCGACCACCACACCGACGTGGCGGGCCTGCGCGACGGGCAGCAGGTCGGTCAGCGCGCCCTGTTCCAACAGGGTGTACCGGCCGGCGCACATCACCACGTCCACGTCGGTCTCCGCCACGAAGCGGGCCAGCATCGCCGACTGGTTCATTCCCGCCCCGACGGCACCGATCACGCCCTGCTCCCGCAGCTCCACCAGGGCCGGGATCGCCTCGTTGGCGGCCTGCTGCCAGTGCTCGTCGGGGTCATGCAGATACACCACGTCGATCCGGTCCAGGCCGGTGCGCCGAAGGCTCGCCTCCAGCGAACGGCGGACGCCGTCGCGGCTGAAGTCCCAGATCCGGCGGTGATCGGCGGGAACGTCGAACCCCTCCGGATCCCGCTGGTGCGCCGTCTCCGGTGACGGCACGAGCAGCCGGCCGACCTTCGTCGACACCACGTACTCGCCGCGGGGGCGGGAGCGCAGGGCCGCGCCCAGGCGTCGTTCGGACAGGCCCAGCCCGTAGTGCGGTGCGGTGTCGAAGTATCGGATGCCGCCTGCCCACGCGGTGTCCACGGCGGCGGCGAACTGCTCGTCGGACGTCGCCCGGTAGAGATTGCCGCCCTGGGAGGCGCCGAAGCCCAGTGGGCTCAGCCGCAGCGGCGGTGCAGCGCCGCCGCGGCTCGTCGGACCCGCGGGACCGCGGGCGCCTCCCTGGACGGCGGCCCTCACCGCTCGTCCCGACCCACGCTGGTGCTGCCGGTCATCGCGGCGACCAGATCGTCGGTGGTGGCCTCGTCGGCGCGGAGCTGGGCCGCGCGCCGGCCGAGGCGCAGCACCTCGACGCGGTCGGCGATCTCGAGGACCTGCGGCATGTTGTGGCTCACCAGCACCACCGACATGCCGGCGTCGCGGGCCCGCCGGACGACGTCGAGCACCCGCCCGGTCTGGACCACACCCAGGGCCGCGGTGGGCTCGTCGAGGATGACCACGTTGGTCGCCCAGATGATGGCCCGGGCCACCGCCACGCACTGCCGCTGCCCACCGGACAGCATCGCGATGGGGGTGGTGACCCGGGGGATCCGTACGCCCAGTTCGTCCAGGGCGGCGGCGGCGCCGTGGCGCATGGCGCGCTTGTCCAGCAGCCCGAGCCGGCCGAGTGGTCCAGAGCGAAGGATCTCCCGGCCGAGATACAGGTTGGCGGCGACGCTGAGGTCGTCGGCGACGGCGAGGTCCTGGTAGACGGTCTCCACCCCTGCCCGCCGGGCGTCGACGGGGGTGGAGAACTGGACCGGACGGCCGCCGACCCGGATCTCGCCCTCGTCCGGCGGGTGCACACCGGACAGGGTCTTGATCAGGGTGCTCTTGCCGGCGCCGTTGTCGCCGATCAGCGCGACGACCTCACCGCGGCGGACCGTGAAGTCGGCGCCGCGCAACGCCTCGACGTGCCCGAACCGCTTGACGATGCCGCGGGCTTCGAGGACCGGCGGCTCCGCGTCGGTGGGTTGCTGGTCGCTGGTCTTGGTGGCCGTGGGGTTCACACCCATCACTGCACCGGCGGGTTGGCGCAGCTGGGCTCGAGCACCGCCTTGATCTCCGCCGAGTCGATGTTCTCCTTGGTGACGAAGGTGACGCCGGTGTCGGCCGACGCCAGCGGCGCCTTGTCCCGAAGGTGCTTGACCATCTTGTCGACGCCGAAGTAGCCCATCTTGAACGGGTTCTGCACGACCAGCGCCGAGATCTGGCCGTTGCGTACCCCGGCGATCTCGTCCGGGGCGGCGTCCCACCCGATGATGACCACCTTGCCGGACTTGCCGGCGGCCTGGATGGCCTGCGCGGCACCGAGCACGCTCGGCTCGTTGGCCGCGAAGACACCCTTCAGGTTGGGGTTGGCGGTGAGGATGTTCTCGGTGACCCGTCGGGCCTCGTTGACGTCGCTCTTGCTCGGCTGTTGGCCGACCAGCTTCAGGTTGGGGTACTGGGCGAGGCCGGCCTTGAAGCCGTCGACCCGCTCGGTGTTGGTCTGCGATCCGGGCTGGAACTCGACGAGCGCCACCTCGTGGTTGCCGGGGCCGAGCTCGGTGGCGAGCAGCTTGGCCGCCTCGGTCGCCGACGCACGGTTGTCGGTGGCGAAGAGGGGCACGTTCGACGGCTGCGGGCTGGTGCCAGAGTCGATCATGGCGACCGGGATGTTGGCGCTGAGCGCCTTGTCGGTCGCCGGTGCCAGCGCGCTGGAGTCGGTCGCTGCGTAGACGATGCCGTCGACCTTCTTGGTGACGAAGTTCTGGATCAGGTTGACCTGGCCCTCGACGTCGGTCTCGGCGGTCACCCCGTCCCACTGGACGGTGACGTCCCCCGCGCGCTGCGCGGCGCACTCGGCGCCCGCCTTGACGGTGTTCCAGTAGTCGGCGCCGACCGCCTTGGGTACGACGGCGAGCTTCAACGGGCCGCTCGCGTCCTTGGTCGCGCTGTCGCCGCCGCCGTCACGGACCTCGACGCCGCCGCAGGCGCTGAGCAGGGCGGTCGCTGCGGCCGCGGCCAGGATCGCCTGCACGCGCAGGAGTCGTCCTCGCGTCCGCCGGCTGGTGGTGGTGTGTGCCATGGTGTGTGTCCTTCCTCGTTCGGACTCTCGGAATGGCATGTCAACCCCGTGATTCCAGCCGCCGGCGGCGGTACTGGTCGAAGTAGACGGCGGCCCAGATGATCACGCCGACGATCACCTGCTGGTAGTGGATGCTGATGTCGAGCAGGACGGCGCCGTTGCGGACCAGGGCGATGAGGAACGCGCCGATGATGGTCCCGACGATCCGGCCCTGCCCGCCGAACAGGCTGGCTCCGCCGATGACGGCGGCGGCGATGACGTCGAGTTCCAGTGAGATCCCGTAGTTGGGCTGGCCGGAGTTGACCCGGGAGGCGGCGATCATGCCGCCCAGCCCGACCAGCACGCCGGCCAGCACGTACACCCCGGTCAGGTGCCGCCCGACCCGGATACCGGAGCGGCGGGCCGCCTCCAAATTGGAGCCCATGGCGTAGGTGTACTGACCGAAGCGGGTCTGGGAGAGCAGGAAGGCGACCCCGACGGCGACCAGGACGGTGATCACCACGGCGAACGGAATGCCGAGGATCTGCCCGTTGCCGAGCAGTTGGAAGGACCGGGGAAGGCCGTAGACGCCGACCGCACCGGTGATGATGAAGACCAGGCCTCGGCCCACGGACATGGTCCCCAACGTCGCGATGAACGGCGGAATCCGGGCCACCGTTACCAGCAGCCCGTTCAGCAGCCCGGCCAGCGCGCCCACGCCGATCGCGACCGCCGTCGCCGCCCAGAGCGAGAAGCCGAGGTCGCGCACGACCATCGCGCCCAACACGCCGGCGAGCGCGGCGACCGACCCCACGGACAGGTCGATGCCCTTCGTGATGATGACCATCGTCTGGGCGGTGGCGATGATGGCGATCACCGCCGTCTGGGCCCCGATGTTGAAGAGGTTGTCCGCAGTCAGGAAGTAGGGACTCGCGAAGGTCAAGGCGATGAACAGGACGACCAACGCGGTCGCGGCGGTGAACTCGGAGACGGCGTGGGAGATCCGTTCCCGGAACCAGTCGCTGAGTTCGCCGCGCTGTGTGCCGGCGGTTGCCTCGGCGCTACTCATCGTCGGACCTGACCTCCTCAAGCGTGGCGCCGGCGTCCGACGGGGACCCGCCGACGAGCCGAACGTCTGTGAGCGACCGACCCCGCTCGGCCGGCGGTGCGGCGAGGTGCCCGCACAACCTTGGAGATAGGTCGGATGTTTCCCGCGATCAGGCGTTACCTTGCCACGCATTCACGTATGTTGCCAAGGTCTTGCGGGCATGTTTTGCCATCGTTACCTGTGCCATCGAAGCCATACGTCTGACCAAATCGACACCGACTGCCACCGCCAGCATGTTATCGATAACATGCTATGTCCCCAGGCCGAAAGGCGCTGCAGTCTCAGGACGGGGCCAGCTGGTAGACACGGCCGGCGGTCCGGCGCCAGATCGCGGCCCGCTCGTCGTCGGACAGCGGGTCCAGCAGGTCACCGAGGACGGCGACCCAGCGGTTGTACGAAGTGGCGAGCAGGCACACCGGCCAGTCCGAGCCGAACATCAGCCGATCCGGCCCGAACACGTCGAGGGCGTGCTCGACCGCGGGCCGCAGGTCGGCCGCGGTCCAGGACCCACCATCCACTTCGGTCACCAGGCCGGAGAGCTTCGCCGTGGTGTTGGACTCGGCCGCGAGCGCCCGCAGGTCGCGCTGCCAGTCGCCGAGATCGGCGCGTCCGAGCGGGGGCTTGCCGAGGTGGTCCAGGACGAACCGCACCTGGGGCAGGTCGCGGACGAGCCGGACGGCCGCCGGCAGCTGACGGTGGCGCACCAGGAGGTCGAAGGCGAGACCCGCGGCACCGACCGCGGCGATGCCGCGCCGCACCTCGGGGCGATCGAGATAGGTCGGGTCGGGTTCGGACTGGACCAGGTGCCGGATCCCGACCAGCCGTTCGCCGCCGCGCGCCCCGCGTAGTCGGGCGAGGCGACGGTCGACATCGGCCGCGGTGAGGTCGACCCAGCCGACGACCCCGGCGACGAGCGGGTCGTCGGCCGCGATGCCGAGCAACTCGGGCGTCTCCGACCGAACGGCGACGGACTGGACGACCACGGTCTGGGTGACCCCGGCGGCCCGGGTCGCCGGGGCGAGCTCGACCGGTGTGAAGTCGTCGTCGATCGCGGCCATGGTGTGCGGATCGATCCAGGGCTGTGGGTGCCGCGCCCGGACCCAGAGGTGATGGTGCGCGTCGACGATGCCCGCTCGTCGCGCGACCTCGCCGGTCGTCACCGGACCCGTCCCTGGCGCGTTCTCGTCCACAGCACACCCCGCCCCGCCGCTGATCGAACCCTCCGGGTCAACCCGGAGCCACGGAGCCGATCTGGCAGATTGACCATGTTAGCGGTAACAGCCTGTTGTCGAGTCCCGAACGCGCACCACGACCGGCCTCCGGCAGTGTCGCCTTTTGGTCTGACGAATCCACCCGGCACCTGCGGCTGGTCCGCCTCGTCGACGCGCCGGTGCACTGACGCGTCCGGGGCACGGGTCCGGGTTGACCGCCTGAGGCGGCACCGATACCGTCGACGCACTATCTGCGGCGACGCGAGGGAAGCCGGTGTGAATCCGGCGCGGTCGCGCCACTGTGAGCGGTTCCCCAATCACCATCGGGGTCCGCGAGCCAGGACGCTCGGTCGTCCGCAGCCTTGCGATGGGGACGCGTCATCCCTGGGGAGGTTCGTGTATTCATGTCTAGCTCCGCTACCAGCCAGCCGGTGGTGCACCCCGCTGGCAGTGCCCGTCTCTTGTGGACTGCTCTGGCGACCGTTGCCGCGCTCGCCCTGCTGACGTATCTCGTCGCCTTCGACCAGGGGGCGGTGTCGCGCAGTGGGATGTACCTGCACGAGCTGATGCACGACGGCCGGCACCTGCTGGGCGTCCCGTGCCACTGACCACCACCAGCACTCCCCCGTTCCTCGCCGTCCTCGTCCGCGGGCTGCTGGCCGGCCTGATCGCCGGCCTGCTCGCCGGGGCGTTCGCGTACGTCGCCGGCGAACCGCACGTCGAGGCGGCCATCGCCATCGAGGAGGCGGCGACGCACGCCGAGCCTGCCGTTGGTGCGCACGATCACGAGGACGCCCTGGTCAGCCGGACGGGTCAGCGGGGCGGCCTCTTCCTGGCCACCGCCCTGTTCGGGGCCGCGATGGGTGGCCTGCTGGCCACGGCGTACGTCCTGCTGGCCCGGCGGCGGCGCGGCGACGACGACGGGCGGTGGGGTCTGCTGCTGGCCGGCGCGGCGCTGGTCGGTGCGGTGATCGTGCCGTTCCTCAAGTACCCGGCGAACCCACCGGCGGTCGGCGACCCGGCCACCATCAACCAACGGACCGTCACCTACCTGTTGATGGTGGTGCTCGGGCTGGTGGCCGTGTGGGCCGGCTCGCTGGGCTACCGGTCGGTCGGTGCCCACGCGCCGACGTGGCTTCGCGCCGCCGCGGCCGTGGGCGGCTTTCTCCTGGTCACGGCAGTGTCGTACGTGGTGATGCCCTCCTTCCAGGAGGTTCCGGCGGACTTCCCGGCGACCCTGTTGTGGAGTTTCCGGTTGGCCTCGCTCGGCACCCAGGTCGTGCTCTGGACCGGCATCGGCCTGCTGTTCGCGGCCCTGATGCACCACGAGCGGCGTCGCCGGGCCGGCACCGCGCTGCCGAGCACGTGACCGGCACCAGCCTTCGGCTGGTCGCCCACGCTCACACCGCCGCGCTGCGCCGGGCCCGCTTCGGCGGTGCCGGCGACGGCCTGGACGAGGGTGGCCTGCGTGCCACGCTCGCCCAGGCCCACGCGGGTGCGGACCGGCGTTGGCCCCTCGGGGAGAACGCCACCTGCCTGTCCAGCCCCGCGGTGGCCGCCCGACAGACCGCCGACGCCTTCGGCCTGCTGCCGACGGTCGAGACCGCGTTGGCCGACTGTGACTACGGGGACTGGTCCGGGCGATCGCTTGAGGAGGTCGCTGAATCGCAGCCGCAGGCACTGCACGACTGGTTGTCCGCCCCGGACTGCGCGCCGCACGGCGGTGAGTCCGTCACGGCGGTGCGGGATCGGGTCGGCAGCTGGCTGGACGCGCAGCACCGGGCCGGTGGACGAGTCATCGCGGTCACCCACCCACTGGTGATCCGGGTCGCGGTGGTGCACGCCCTCGGCCTTCCGATGGCGACGTACCGGCAGGTGGACGTCGAGCCGTTGGCTGTCGTCCGGCTCACCAGCCAGGGTGCGCGCTGGCACCTTCGACTGGGCGGATAGCGAGCAGGTCGAGGTCACACCGAACGGCGTAGGCCGTGCCCACTCCTGGTGGGCACGGCCTGCGCCTGTGCGCCGCTTGCTCAGTGCTGCCGAATGGGCAGGTGCAGCTCGACCGGCTCGGGCGGGAGGTCGTCGACACCGGCGGCAAGGGCCTGCTCGTGGCGGCGGCGCGCTGAGGGCAGGGCGAGTGCCGCGAAGACGGCCAGGACCGCGACGCCCGCGCACACCCAGAAGCCGGCGGTGAACGCCGTGTCGGTGGGTAGCCCCTGTGGGGTGCTGTTCGAGGTGATGACGGCCGCCACGACCGCCGCGCCGATGCTGCTGCCGATGGTGCGGGCGATGGTGTTGACGCCGCTCGCCTCGCCGGTCTGCCCGGCCGGGACGCTCTCGATGATGGCGTTGGACATCGCCGCGAACGCCAGGCCGATGCCGGCGCCGGTGAGCACCCCGGAGAGCAGAACCTGCCAGGTCGCGCCGTGCCCGAGCGCCGGCAGCACGAACGCGACGACGACCGCGACCGTGCCGAGGAACATCGGCACCTTGGGGCCGAAGCGACGGTCCAGCAGACCCGCGAGGGGGCCGAAGACCACCATCATCAGGACGGTGGGCAGCAGGAAGAGGCCCGCCTGGGACACCGTCTTGCCGAACCCGTACCCGGTGGCCGCGGGGAGTTGCAGCAGGGTCGGTACCAGCACGAACGTCCCGAACATCGCGAAACCGAGGATCAGGGCGACGAGGTCGGTGGCCCAGACACCGCGGATCCGCATCAGGCGCATGTCGATGAGGGGCTCGCGTACCCGCAGCTCGACCCGGACGAACACCACCATCGCGACCACGCCGAGCAGGAACAGGCCGATGGTCTTCGACTCGGTCCAGCCCCAGCCCTGCCCCTTGCTCACGGCCAGCAGCAACGAGACCAGCGACACCGAGAGGATGGCCGCGCCGAGCATGTCGAGCCGTCCGGGCGTGCGGACCCGCGACTCGGGCATCCCGAAGATGGTTCCGAGCAGCGCGACGACGACGAGGACCAGTGGCAGCCAGAACAGCCAGTGCCACGACAGGTGCTCCACGATCGGGCCCGCGGCCACGATGCCGACACCGGCGCCGACCCCGAAGATCGCCGACAGCAGGCCGACGGTGACGCCGACCTTCTCCCGGGGCAGTTGGTCGCGGACGATGCCGATCGAGAGCGGCAGGATCGCTCCGGCGGCTCCCTGTAGCGCCCGCGCGACGATCAGCACGGTCAGGTTGGGGGCCAGAGCGGCGAGCAGTGTGCCCGCGGCGAGGGCCGCGAGGACGCCGATGAGGACCCGGCGCTTGCCGACCATGTCACCGAGACGTCCGAGGATGGGCGTCAACACCGAGGCGGCCAACAGGTACGCAGTGAGCACCCAGCTGATGTCTCCGGTCGAGACGCCCAGGTCCCTTCCGATGGTCGACAGCGCGGGCGCGACCAGCGACTGGAGCACCGCGAACGCCAGGCCGCCCAGCGACAGGTACAGCACCAGGAGGCTGCTGTTGGCGCGCGGGGCGGCGCCGGACGCGGAGTCGAGGTTCGTCGACTCCTCGATGGTGTGGGTCATGAGATCCCCGAACTAGATGTAAACGTTTGCTGACTTAGCCAGTATCCGCAGCCCGGGACTCATGTCAACAGTCGTTTACGTCACCTTCGGGTCGTACCGGACCTTGCAGTCGACAGAAAGTCAACATATGTTTACTTACCGGCCCGAATCGAGCAGCGGATGGGCGGACGGCAACCCACCGACTCCGCGCCAGAGCGACAGGAAGGACGCGTCGTGACAGCAGAACCGCCTGTCCCCGCGACCAGCAACACCGCCGGCGAACCGGCCCAGCGTCGCCGTCGGGACGCGGCCGAGACCCGGCAGTTGCTGCTCGACGCCGCCCGCCAACGCTTCGCCCGGGACGGCTACGCGGCCACCACCGTCCGGGACATCGCCGACGACGCGGGCGTCAACGTGGCGCTCATCAGCCGCTACTTCACTTCCAAAGGAGGCCTGTTCGAGGCGTGCCTGCGTGCCGCTGGCGACGAACTGGGCCGAACCTACGGTCAGACGCCCGCCGGCCGGGTGCCCGAAGCCATCGCCCGGCACATCGCCGGCCTCGGCGCGGCCGGCCTGTCGAGCCAGCTCGCACTGCTGTTGCGGTCGTCCGGGGACGCGGAGGCCGACGAGATCCGGCGTGGCGTGCTGGTCCGTTCCAGCGAACAACTGGCAGCGGCTCGCGGGTGGCGTCCCGGCGATCCGGACAGCCAACAGCTCCTGCTCCACGCCCAGATGGCCCTCGCCGCCGGCATCGGAGTCGCGGTGCTGCGGTCGTCGATCCGGCTGGAACCGCTGAGTTCAGCCACCGAGCATGACCTGGTCGGGCCGCTGCGCGACCTGGTCGACGCGCTGCTGCCACCGCACTGAGCGCTGGCCGAGAGGCCGATCACGGGACCCGGCGCGCGCCGTTCGGGCTGCCAGCGCACGGACGATCAGCCGACGCGGGTATGGACCAGGGCGGCGGCGCGGCCCAGGGCGGACTTCTCGACCGCGGAGAGCGCGGGGTCGACCCGGCGCAGACCCACGGCATGTCGTAGTTGGCTGACCCGGGGTGCTTCGGCGCGTTGCTGAAAGGCGTCGAGGCCGTCCCGGGCAAGATCGGCGAGCTGCGGGTCCGGGCTGACCGCCACCTCGGCGAGAATGAGAGCGGTCATGGCCACGTCCAGGTCGGCTGGGCCCTCGGTCGCGTTACGCCAATCGATGAGCACCGGCCCGCGCGAGGTCACCATGACGTTCTGTGGATGCAGGTCGAGGTGCAGGACGCGGTCCGCCGGATCGGCGCTGAAGCGGGCCGGCAGGCTGTGGAGGCGGTCGTGCAGGCCCACCAGTAGGTCGGCGGCCGCGCCGATGCCGGTGCGCCCGGCGAGCATCGACGCCAGGAGAGTCTCGCCGTCGAGTCGTTCGAGCACCAGGTCGGGCCCCTGGGCGTCGTACACCACGGGCACCGGGTAGCCGGCGGCAGCGACGTACGCCATCAACGCCGCCTCAGGCTCGCTGTCCCCGCCCTGGCGGTAGCGGCGCAGCACCCGCGACTCGTCGAGCACGTAGACGTCGGCGTCGCGGCCCGAGGCGAGCAGCGCGTGATCGTCCATGGCAGACGACGCTAACAGTGTGTTGCGCGACAGGCGCGTGGGGCGGGCCGTGATCACGGCCCGCCCCACGCTGCGTTGTCCCCGGCTCGGTGCTAGCCGGTGACGGTGAACGGTCGGGACACCGTGGTGGCCGACGTGGCGCCGTTCAGCGTGACGCTGGTCGCGCCCGCCTTCGCCGCGCCAGGAACGCTGACTGTCGCGCCGGAGATGACGCCGTCACCGTTCGCGCGCACTGTGCTGACCGCCAGTCCGGTCCCGAAGGCGATCGTGACCACCTCGTTCGGCGCGTACCCGGAACCGTCGACCATGATCGACGTGCCGCGCGGGCCCGAAGTGGTCAACAGCGAAACCCGCGGCTGGTAGGTCCGCGCCTGCGGCTCCCCGGTCACCTGGACGGTGGCCGTGGCCGGCGTACGCGAGGACGCGCCCGTCGCGGTGACGGCGTACCGGCCGGGTTGCGCGTCACCGGAGGTCGGCACCGAGGCGCGGACCGTTCCCGTCGCGGAGGCCGCGACCTTCAACGTCCGGCCCGGGTCGGTGCCGACGTTGACGGTCACCTGCTCACCGGCGGCGAACCCGCTGCCGGTGACGGTGATCGCGCCGCCGGTGGTGACGGCGCCGGACGCGGACAGCGTGATCGCCGGCTGCGATCCGCCCCGAGCCACGGTCACGGTGAAGGATCCGGTGCTGCTCGACAGCGTGTCCCACGCGGTGACGCGCACCGTGTAGGTGCCCTCCCGTGCGTAGGTGTGCTGGCCGCTCATCGCACCCGACGCGCCGATCGTCACATCGTCCGGAACCGTGCCGTCACCCCACTGGACGCGGGCGCGGTATCCCGTCGTACCGGGAACGCCGCCGGTCACCGCACCGAGGTTCGCCGCGAGGGCCTGGCCGGCGGTGGCCGTCTGGCTCTTCGGGGCGGCGGTCGTCAGCGCCGGGGCGGGCGTGCCGTCGTTGGCCACGGCGAACACGTGGATCCGACCCGCCGAGCGAGGGTCACCGGTCTGCGTCGGCAGGGTCACCGACACCAGCGTCCTGCCCGCCGGAATCTGGTACGGCGCGGTGGCGAAGAGGAACGGCTGGGCGCCGTCGCGGTTCGTGCCCTGCAACCGGTACGCCGTCCGGGTGACGATGATGTTGCCGTAGGACGGGGTGCCGTTGGCGTTGCCGCCCAGCGTCCAGTCGCTCAACTGGATCGGAATGCTGGCCGTGCTGCCGTCGCTGAACGTCGCCGTGCCGGTGGTGCTCTGGTTGCCCTGCGTTCCGGCGCCGATGAACGAGATGCTCTTCGCGTCCTCCGGAAGGTCGAGGACGACGCTCGCCCCGTTGCCGGTGGCGTTGTCCGGCTGCCCGGCCGGGATCACCGGCAGGGTGAACCGCAGCGCGGTTCCGGGAACCTGCTGCGGCTGGCCCTGGGTGGCACCACCCGCCGCCAGGGCGGCCCGGGAGTAGGCCCAGGACTTGGCGTCACAGTCCGCGGCCAGTGCCCCTTCGTCGCCGACGCAGACGCTGTCGAAGGCGGCGGTGAGACCGGAGGCCGGGGCGTACGCCACCTCGACGCCGACCGTCGTGGAGCTCTGAGTCTCGCCGTCGGTCACCGTCACGTTCGCCTGGTGGTAGCCGGGCGTGGTGTAGGTGTGCGACCCACCGATGCGGTAGACGGCCCGCGAGTTCAACGTCACGGTGCCCTCGGTGGCCGGCGTGCCGTCACCCCAGTCGATGGTGGCCTGGTAGCCGCCGGCGTCGCCGCCGGTGACGGTGGCCAGCGGGACCGAGACGGGTACGCCGGTGGTCGCGTGAACGCCGTCCGCCGCGGTGACGGTGATGTCGCCGCCCCCGAGGTCGAGGTCACCGCCGGCGAGCAGCTCAACCTCGGCGAGGGTGGTCTGCGCGGCACCGACGGTCTTCGTGACGGCGAGGCGGAACTGCGCGAACCGTCCCGGCTTGTCGATCGAGTACGGGCGGGTCTGGTTGCGCCACGGGAACACCTGACCGTTGCGGGAGTCCACTGTGGTCCAGGTGAGGCCGTCGTTGGAGCCCTGCAGACGCCAGTCCGCCGGGTCGCCGGCAGCGGCCCCGGACGTGAGCGTGTAGTACTTCGGCTTCTGCTTGGCACCACGGAAGGCCCAGGTGATCTGCGGGGTCGCCGAGGCGAAGGTCAGCTGCGTGGTCGACGAGTCGTCAAACAGCTTCGACGCGTCCTGACCGCCGGTCGCGGTCGCGGTGCCGAGACCGGGGCCGGTGACGTCCTGCAACGGCTTGGGCGCCTCGTCACCCTTGGTGAGCGACGGCGGGGCGTCGTTCTTGCCACTGCCCCACGACGACGGCTTGGATCCCATCTGGAAGTCGATGGTGCCGCCCTTGGCGAGCGTCGCGACATCCACCGACAGGCCGCGCTGCTTCCTGCCGTTGACCGAGACGCCCTGCACGTAGACGTTCGCCGCGCTGTTGTTCGGCGCGTTCACGACGATGTCGCCGCTGCTGCGGCGCACGGTCATCCTGGTGAACTGCGGCGAGCCGATCGCCCACTCGGACGACCCGGCCTGCAACGGGTAGATGCCCAGCGAGCTGAGGATGTACCACGACGACATCTCGCCGTTGTCCTCGTCGCCCAGGTAGCCCTGGCCGATCTCACTGCCGACGTAGAGTCGCCGCAGGATCTCCCGCACCGTCTCCTGGGTCCTGGCGGGTGCGCCGGCGACGTTGTACATGTACGGGATGTGGTGCGACGGCTGGTTGCTCATGCCGAGCTGACCCATCCGCACCGCGCGCGCTTCGAGCATCTCGTGGATGACGCCGCCGTACCCACCGGGGCGGTCGGCGTTCTCCGGAGTCGCGAAGAACGCGTCGAGCTTGTCCCGCAGCGCCTTCTGCCCGCCGTACAGGTTGATCAGGCCCTGGCCGTCCTGCTGGGCGGTGAACGCGAAGTTCCACCCGTTGGTCTCGGTGTAGACGCCACCCCAGTCCAGCGGGTCACCGGCGAGGAAGTTGCCGGCGGCGTCGCGGCCCTGGAAGAGCTTCGTCTTCGGGTCGAAGAGGTGGACGTAGTTGCGGGCCCGCTCCAGGAAGTACCGCGACTCCTCCTTGAGCCGGGCACGTTCCGACTTCGGCGTGGCCGGGTCCTTGGCGAGCGCCGCGCCCATGTTGCCGATGCCGAAGTCGTTGATGTAGCCCTCCAGCGCCCAGGACACCGACTCCCCGGTGGACGTCGGCGTGTAGCCGAGGAACAGGGAGCTCTCGATGCCCTTGCGTCCGACCGCGCTGCGCCCGGACGCGACGGTCGCGTCCTTGACGGCCGCGTCGTACGCGGCGAGCGGGTCGGGCAGCTTGACCCCGGTGAGGTACGCCTGAGCCAGTGCCACGTTCGCGCTGGTGCCGGTCATCAGGTCGGCGTAGCCGGGGGACGACCAGCGGGCGATCCAGCCGCCGTCGCGGTAGTGCTGGACGAACCCGTCGGAGATCCTGGTGGCGACGTCCGGGTACAGCAGCGCGTAGGCGGGCCACACGGTGCGGTAGGTGTCCCAGAAGCCGTTGTTGACGTAGATCTGCCCGTCGACGATCTTCGCGCCCGTCCGGGTGGGGGTCGACGCGCCGGTCGGCGCCGAGACCGGGCTCGCGTACTGCCAGCGCGGCGCGGCGGCGGTGCCGGTGTTCTCCGACTGGGAGTTCGGGTAGAGGTTCAGCCGGTACAGGTTCGAGTACATGGTGACGAGCTGCGCCTCGGTGGCGCCCCGCACCTCGACCCGGCCGAGCCGGTCCTTCCAGGTGGCCGTCGCGGCGGCGTGGATCTGGTCGAAGCTCTTGCCGGTGACCTCAAGGTCGAGGTTGCGGCGGGCCTGGTCGACGGAGAGGAACGACGTGGCGAGGCGCATCGTCACCTCCCGCGACCCGGAGATGTCGAAGGTGGCCGAGGTCGCGGCGGACGCCGTCGGCGCCCGGTCGAAGGTGCCGGAGACGAACATCCGGCTCCGACCGGCCGACAGGCCGCTGCCGTTGTCGACCCAACCGGTGAACGTGCCGTCCGCGCCGATGGTGAACGTGCCGTTGTGGAAGACGAGGCTTCCGGTCGGCTGCCCGGTGGGGAAGGTGAACCGCATGATTCCGGCGTGGTCGGTGGGCGACATCTCCGCGATCAGGCCGTTCTGGAGCGTGACCCGGTAGAGGTCCGGCTGTGCCGTCTCGTTGTCGTGGGTGAAGGCGAGCGCACGACTGGCCGGCTGACCGGTGAGCGACCCGCCACCGACGACCGGCATGACCGACATCTGGTTGCGGTCACCCATCCAGGGGCTGGGCTCGTGGGAGATCGCGAGGCCCTGGAGCATGGGCAGGTTGGCCTCGTTGTTCTTCCGGTGGTACTCGTACTCCCACGAGTCGGAGGTCGCGTCGGTCACCGGGGTGAAGAAGTTGAACCCGTTCGGTACGGCGGTGATCGGCAGGTTGTTGCCGCGCGAGAAACCACCCGTCGAGTTGGTGCCCCGTCGGGTGTCGACGTAGTTGGTGAGCTTCGAGCCGTCGATCGACGCCGGCGTGGCCGTCAGCTCGATGTCGTCGAGCCAACCCTGGAACCGGGTCTCGCCGGTGGCCTGCGGGTTGTCGTACGCGAGCAGGATGCGGTCGATCGTCTTGCCGCGTGCGACGGTGCCCAGGTCGGCCTGCACCAGGTTCCACTGGTCGGCGAAGAGCACCTTCGAGGCGCCCTGACCTGCGCCCGTGAGCGGGTAGCCGTGCTGGTCGGCGGCCGAGCGACCACTCAGGTAACTGCCGTCGGTGAAGTGCAGGTCGACGGCGGTGTAGGTGGACGGGTACCGGCCGTCCCCGCCGGTGAACTCGGGGAAGATCTTGTACGACAGTCGGGTCTTCGGCCCGACCGGGATGCTGACGTCGAAGAGCTTGTTGGTCGCGTACGACCGGCCGTTGCCCTCGGCGCCGCCGGAGTAGCGCAGCGCGGCCAGTCCGGTGAACCCGACGTCCGGCTTCGTGGTGTAGCCGCCGTTCGGGCCGGCGGTCGCCTCGCTGACCATGGGGGTGGCCGGCGGGCGGACGTCCGAGCCGTCGCTGATGTTCCAGTCGGCGAGCTGCACGAGCGAGTCACCGGAGTTCGCGGTGACGTTGAGCCGGTAGAAGCCGTAGGCGTCCGGGTTGGTGAAGCTGTACGTGTTGGTGGCGAAGCGTCCGCTGAACTTCTCGCCGGCGCGCTTGTCCAGGTCGGTCCAGGTGCTGCCGTCGTTCGACCCCTGGACGACGAAGTCCTTCGGGTCGCGGGTCGGCGCGTCGTTGGCAGCGGTCAGCGAGTAACGCCGCACTGTCGCCGGCTTGGCGAGCTGGTAGGTCACCCAGCCGCTGGACGCGAACACGAGCCACTTCGTCGACGGGTCGTCGTCGGCGAGGTTCGCGGCGACCTCGCGCGGCTTGTTCTCGTCGCTCGCGGTCACGGCGCTGACCTGGCCGAGCAGGCTGCCCGGCAGGGTGGCGACCTTGCCGCTGAGGTTGGCCTGCACGGGCCTTCCGTTGGGGCCGACCTCGACGGTGCTGGTGGCGGGCTGCGGGTCGGCGGACTCGAACGAGGAGGTGAAGTTGCCGGGGGTGGCGGGGGTGGGGGCGGCGTTCGCCGGGGGCGTGGCGACGAGCAGACCCAGGGGTAGCAGGGCTGTTGTCGTCGCCGCGATCAGGCGGCGCGAGAGTGGACGCGCAAGGGGGGTGTGCGACATGAGGGACGGAGCCTTTCGACTCGAACCGGGTCGAGTTCGTCGAACGTCTGGGCAGTGTGGAGCGGGTGGTGGGCCGAGCCCTGACATCGTTGTCATGAGAGTGCGTGAGCAACGGGAGTCGGGCCTGTGGACTGCCGCTGATAGTTCCGGGCGCAACACGGCCGTGTCAACGGGTTGGCCGCGCCGAAACGGCAGCTGCCCGCACCGGGCCCGGCCGCCGACGTGCCGGGCCTCGACGCCGTCGGATGACGTACGCCGAGGCCCGGGCACGGATCAGCAGTAGAGGTTGGCTCCGGCGGACACGCCGAGGATGCCGACGAACTGCTGGTACCTGGTGACGCGGCTCTGCACCTGGGCGGGGTTTCCGCCGTTGCACTCGATCGAGCCGTTGATGCTGCGGATGGTCTGACCGAACCCGGCGCCGTTGACCATCGCATTGTGGGCGGTCATGGTGCCCGGCCCGTTCTGGGTCATCCAGTACCAGATACCGGTCTTCCAGGCCACCGCGGCGTCGGTCTGCACCAGCCACGGGTTGGTCAGCAGCGGCAGGTTGAGCGCGTTGCCGGCGGCGTTGTAGTTGAAGTTCCAACTCAGCTGGATCGGCCCCCGCCCGTAGTAGGCGGCCTGCCCGGCGGGACACCCGTAGGGCTGGCCGGGGTCGCAGTAGTGCGGGTAGTTGGCGGTGTTCTGCTCGACGATGTGCACGAGCCCGCCGGTCTCGTGGTAGACGTTCGCCAGGAAGGCCGCTGCCTCCTGCCGCTGGACGCTGGCACTGCCGCTCTTCGCGAACGCCGGGTAGGCGCTGAGCGCGGCGATGAGACCGGAGTAGGTGTAGAAGGAGTTGCGACCCGGGAACATCTGGTTGAACTGGGCCTCGGTGACCACGAAGCCCCCCGGATTGGTGGGCGGCGGGGTGGTCGGTGGTTGACCACCACAGGTGTACGGCTCCCAGTACCAGGTGCTGACAACGGGGTCGTACCCGGGATTGTCGTGCTCGGCGATGTAGTAGAGGCCGTTGGTGTACCGCACTATCGCCCCGGTGGCGTACCACGTCCCGGCGGCCCAGTTCGGGTAGGCGCAGGTCCCCCCGGTGGGTGGCGTGGTGCCGCCTCCGCACGCGCCGAGGTCCTCCCAGACGCCGGTCGTGCCCGGCGGGGCCTCGTTCTGGGTCCACCACTTCGCCCGGTAGTTGCGGCCGTTGTGGGAGACCTGCGCGTCTCCCCAGTAGACGGCCGAGGCCTGCCACGACGCTGAGCAGGCCGCCGCTGACGCGGCGGTGGCCGGGATGATCGCGACCAGTCCGCCGGCGACGATCAGCGCCGCCAGCGCGACCAGCGCGCGGAGTCTTGTCATGTGGTTGCTCCTTCCTCGGGCCCCAGTGGCCGAGATCCGAGCCGGATATCGACGCAAGTGACTCTAACATCATCTGTTCACAGTCTTTACTAATTCATCGCCCTCGGACGACGGCAACTCCGTGGCCGGCCGCCGATACTTCCGATGAATTTCCGGATCATGCATCTCTCCACTGCTGCGGTTGACGTCGATCGACTCCCCGGCAGATCAACCTCAGCGCAGTCACAACTGGCCACGCCAGGTGCATGCCCCGCGAGCCGCCCTGACCTGTTCCGGATTGATTCCGGAACTTGTTGACGTGTTCGAATTCTCGCTGTAATACTCCGATCCACTGAGGTCGATACGACAGCAGGCTGCGATCCACCCACCACCACACCTGTCCGGACTGCGCCGTCCGCCGTCCGGGCCTGCGAGAAGGGGCACCAGATGAGCAGACTCCTCCCCCGCACGGCCCTGTGGTCGAGGCGGTTGCGCGCGGCGCTCGCCGTCCTCGCCACCGCGGTCGCCATGTGCGGCGTCGTCCTCGCCGCCACCTCGACCCCGTCGAGCGCCGCCACCTGCAACGGCTACGTCGGCCTCACCTTCGACGACGGCCCGACCGGCAGCACCAGCGCGCTGCTCAACGTGCTGCGCAACAACGGCGTACGGGCCACGATGTTCAACGTCGGGCAGAACGTCCAGAACAACAGGTCGGCCGCACAGGCACAGGTGGCCGCCGGCATGTGGGTCGCCAACCACAGCTGGAACCACGCCCACATGACGTCGATGAGCCAGTCCCAGATGCAGTCGGACCTGTCCCAGACCAGCTCGGCGATCCAGTCGGCGACCGGCAGCCGGCCGGTGCTGTTCCGGCCGCCGTACGGCGAGACCAACTCCACCCTGCAGTCGGTGGCGTCGTCACTGGGCATGCGCCAGGTGATCTGGGACGTGGACTCGCAGGACTGGAACGGCGCCAGCGTCAGCCAGATCGTGTCCAACGCGAGTCGACTCCAGGCCGGTCAGGTCATCCTGATGCACGACGGGATCCAGAACACCCGCGACGCCATCCCCCAGATCATGGCCAACCTGACCAGCCGCAACCTGTGCCCCGGCATGATCTCGCCGTCCACCGGCCGCGCGGTCGCGCCCGACGGCACGACCCCGCCGACCACCCCGCCGCCGACCACCCCGCCGCCCTCCGGCGGCACCTGCACAGCGACCGCCACGACCCCCAACGTCTGGGGCGACAGGTACAACACGTCGGTGACGGTCAGCGGCGCCAGCACGTGGACCGTGGTCGTGGCCATCACCTCGCCGCAGCGGATCTCCACCGTCTGGAACGGCACGGCCACCTGGGACAGCAGCGGGACGGTCATGACCATGCGGTCCAACGGCAGTGGCAACACCTTCGGCTTCACCACGATGACCAACGGCAACAGCAGCGCCCGCCCACAGATCCGCTCCTGCACCTCGGGTTGACATCGCCCGGGTTGAGTCGTGCGCGGTGGGTGCGCCCGGCACCCACCGCGCACCTGCCTGCTCGCCGCACGTGGCCACTAGCCTGCACAGATGCGACACACCCTCACCCCGGGGAATGAGAGCCTGCACGGCCATTTCTCCCCCGATCTCCCGCCCGTGCTCACCATCGATCCCGGCGACACCGTCACCTGTCGCACCCTGGACTGCTGGTGGTCCGCCGGCCCGTACCCCGGCGGGCCGAACCGGGACCGGCCCCGGGTGCCCCAGCACCGCCCCGATTACGGACACGCGTTGATCGGTCCGGTCGCGGTCCGCGGTGCGCGCGCTGGTCAGACCCTCGCGGTACGCATCGACGCGGTCGTCCCGGGCAACTGGGGAACCACAGTGGCCGGCGGCTGGCCGAGCGAGTTCAACAGGCACTACGGCGTGCAGGATCACCAGGTGGTGCACGCCTGGACGCTGGACCCGGTGACGATGACCGGTCGCAACCAGCACGGGCACACGGTTCCGCTGCGACCCTTCATGGGAGTGCTCGGCATGCCGCCCGCTGAGCCGGGGCTGCACTCGACGACCCCACCGCGCCCGTGGGGCGGCAATCTGGACTGCCGGGACCTCACTGCCGGCACCACCCTGCTGCTGCCGATCCCGGTGGACGACGCGCTCTTCTCCGTCGGGGACGGGCACGCCGTACAGGGTGACGGCGAGGTCGGCGGCACCGCGATCGAGTGTCCGATGGACGAGGTGACGGTGATCATCGACGTACGCGACGACTTCCCGGTCACCGGCCCGGTGGCCCGTACCCCCGACGCGTGGCTGACCATGGGCGTCGGCGCCACCCTCGACGACGCCACGTTCACCGCCCTGGACTCGATGCTGACCCTGATGCAGCGACTGCACGGCCTCAGCCGCCCGGACGCGGTGGCGCTGGCCAGCATCGCCGTCGACGTGCGGGTGACGCAGATCGTCAACCAGAGCGTCGGCGCGCACGCGGTGCTCCGCGACGACGCGCTGCGCTGGCCGGACGCCGGTTCTGTCGGGGGGCGTCGTTAACGTGTGGTCACTGTCGCCGCGCCGGCCGGATCGCGCCGCTCGCTGACCCTCGGAGGCCCCCCATGTCCCAGGAGACGACCTACCTCGAACTGTCCGAAGTGGACGGTGCACACAAGTTCTACGAGGTCATCGTCGACAACGCCACGCTGACGGTGCGCTACGGCCGGATCGGCGACCATGGGCAGGTCAAGGCGAGCGCCTATCCGGACAACGCCCGGGCCCGGGCCGCCGCGGCGAAGAAGATCGGGGAGAAGGTCCGCAAGGGCTACGCGCCGGCGGTCCCCGGCGTCCGCCAGAAGCGCACCGTGTCGCGGCGGCAGATCGTCAGCACCCGCTCCACCGCCCACACCGCCCCGGTGCTCTGGCGCTACGACTCCGGCGCCCCCGCCTTCGGCATCTTCGTCGACGGGCAGCACTGCATGGTCGGCAACGAGCACGGAGTCATCACCACGCTCGACCACAACGCCCAGGTGCGCGGCCAGGTCCGCCTCCCCGACGGGGTCAAGTGCATCGTCGCCGACGACGCCTGGATCTACGCCGGCTGCGACGACGGCAACGTCTACGACCTGTCCGGCAAGGTGCCCCGCGTGGCGTACGCGATCGCCCCGGAGATCGACATCTACTGGTTGGACATCCACGACGGCGTCCTCGGCGTCTCCGACGCCGACGGCGGGATCACCGCCGTCGACCACGAGGACGAGTTCCTGTGGCGTCGCCCCGGTCGCGGGCGTTCGGCGTGGATGGTGCGGTGCGACGACGATGCCATCTACCACGGCCACTCGCGGGGCGTGACCGGCTACGAGTGGCGTACCGGCAGCGAACTGTGGCACACCACCACCGGTTCGGTGCTCTTCGGCTGGCAGGAGCACGGCAGCGTGTTCGCCGGGACGGGCACCCGCGAGGTGGTGCGGCTGTCCAAGTCGGGGAAGCTCGAACGCACCTACCGCTGCGACGCCCCGGTCTTCTCCTGCGCCACCGCCGAGGGCGGCGAGTACGTCTTCGCCGGTGACAGCCAGTCCTCGATCTACTGCTTCGACGCGGCGGGCACCCGACTGTGGAAGCTCGGCACCGGCTGCGGCTCGGCGTACTCCATGCAGTATCACGACGACCGGCTCTACGTCGTCACCACCGGCGGCCATCTGGCCTGCATCGACGCGAGCGAGCCGGCGATCCGCGCCGCGCAGGCCGGAAACGTGCCCGAGGTACGCGACATCAAGGCCCCCCGCCAGGCGCCCCAGCCGGTGCAACCGACCATCGTCGAGGTGACCAGCGACTCGGGCGCGGGCGTGGTCGTGCAGTGCCGTGACGATCGGGGGCGGCTGCGGGTTCAGGTGCTCTCCGACGGCTACCGGCGCGACTGGTCGGTGCAGTTCCCCAAGGGGATTCGTGAGCCGGGCGCCCGCTATCTGGTGACCGAGGTGCGCGAGTCCAGCCGCGGTGGCTACTACCGCGCGTACGGCGACATCCGCCGGCTGCGCTGAGCGGCGGGCGCGGCCGGGGCCCCTCGCCACCGAGGGGTCCCCGGCCGCACCCGTCGCTGTCGTAGGGTGCCGCCATGGCACACCCCGTCCGGGCCGACGGCGACGCCAGCAGGGCCTGGTGGGCTGCCCCGCCGACGGGGCGGGTCAGTCACCTGCCGGGCATCGACCCGGAACTGCTGCGGGTGGCACTCGACCCGTTACCCCCGGCAGCCCCCGCGATGGTGCACTACCGGCCCACTGTGACGGGTTCTCTCGGTGACCTCGTGGACACTCTGCTCGACCAACTGGACACCGCAGCCCTCGCGATGTTCCCCCGCTGGCTGACGGGGGCCGACCATCTCGACAGCGAGGGCACGCTCGGTGTGGCGGCGGTGCGGGCACTCGCGGCCCGTACCGCCGCCCGCTCCCGGCACTTCGGCCCGTTCCTGGCCGACCTCGCCGAGCGAGGGCTGCGCGGGCCGCGCCGCCCCGCCGGCCGGTCCCGCTTCGCCCCGGGGGTACGCGCCGCCGGGCTCGCCCGGGTGATCTCCGACGCGTACGACCGGGAGAGCTGTGTGCTGGTCGTGGCCCTGCCCGACCTGGACGCCGACGCCGAGCGGACGCTGGTGGCCGCCGCTGAGTGGCTCGTGCGGCACGGTGGCTTCACCGTGTGGTTGGCCGGCGGGCCGCTGCGTCACGCCGACCGGGTGCGCGCGGTGCCGATGCCGGTGCCGGCGCGGTTCACCGGTCTCGCCGGCACTACCGAACGGCTCCCGGCCACCGCCGCCGAGCCGGCGTCGACGGTGCTGGCCTGGCCCCCGATCGCCGGCGTACCCCGTGGTGACAGCCCTGCCGAACAGGCGTTGGAACGCGCGCTCGCGCCGCACGACTGGGCGCGGGGCCGCCGGTGGAACCAGACCTTCGAGTGGCACGTGCTGGCCGCGGCGTACCGTCTGGATCTGTTTTGGCCCACGGAGGGTCTTGCGGTCGAGGTGGACGGCCCGGAGCATCGTGGGCGAATCGCTTTCGCCAACGACCGGCGGAGAGACGTGCAGCTGCAACTCCTCGGGCTGGACGTGCTCCGCTTCACCAACGAGCAGGTGCTCACCGACGCGCCGGCGGTGGTCGACGGAATCCGTCGGCTGCTGGCCCGGCGACGCGCGGGCGGCACGCACCCCCACGGAGATGAGACATCATGACGAGCCCGGCGGACGTCCCGCACCTGACGCCGAACCAGATCAACGCCCTCGTGGTGCTGATGGTCGAGGCACGCCGACTCACCAACGTCGAGCTGAAGGAGCTGGCCGGTTTCACACTGACCGGCAAGGACAACACGAAGCTCGTCGACCTGGGCCTGGTCGACACCGATCGGACGCACCGGCCGTTCGCCCACGAGCTGACCGAGCAGGGCTGGCGGGTGGCACGTCAGCTGCACACCGCCGCGCCGCCGAAGGCGGGTGGCTCGACGACCCGGTCCCTGTTCGTAGTCCTGTCCAACCTGCACCGTTCGCTGGACCGGCTCCGGGTCAGCCACGGCGACTTCTTCAAGCAGACCGGGGCAACGGCCGCCCTCAGCGAGCCGCGGCCCGAAGCACCGGCACCCACCGTGACAGCGGCGACAGCACCGGCGGCACCGGTGTCCGCGGCGCAGGTGGAGGCACTGGTCCGCTCGGCGTACCGGGACCTGGCCACCGCGCCGGGCGCGTGGGTCGGCCTCGCCGACGTCCGCGACCGACTCGCCGACACCGACCGGGCCGCCCTCGACGCGGCGTTGCGGGCGATGGTGGGCCGGGAGGACGTCCGCATCATCCCGGTGGCGAACACCAAGTCACTGACCGCACGGGACAGGGCTGCGGCCGTGCGCATCGGGAACGAGGACAACCACGCCCTGGCGATCGGCCCGGCATGATCTCGGAGGACCATCGGGCCGCGCTGGACGCGGTCAGTCTCAACCCGGCGGTCACCCCGGACGACGTCTGGCGACCCAGCCCACACAACGTGCCGGAGCTGCACGAGAAGGTGGCCGCGGAGATCCTGCGCGGGGTGGCGCGGGCCCGCACCGACGACACGAGCATGCCGCTCGGCGTGGCCATGCAGGGCCGCGCGGGTGCCGGCAAGACGCACCTGCTCGGGGCGGTCCGCGAGCGGATCCAGGGCGACGGCGGCTACTTCTTCCTGGTCGACATGGTCAGTGGCAAGACGTTCTGGGAGAGCGTGGCCCTGGCCCTGGTGGAGGGGATGGGCCGCCCCCACGTCGGCTGGGGCACCCAGTTGAAGACCTTCCTGCGTCGACTCACCCCCCAGCTCGGCCTGCCGGTGGAGGTGCGGGACGCGGTCGCCGGCACCCGACCGGTGACCCGTGCGCACCTCGACACCTTCATCTGGGCGCTGCGCGAGCGCGATCGGGAGGTCGGGCGGGACGCGCAGGACACCGCTCGGGCGCTCGTCCTGCACGGTGCCATCGACTTCGAGGCACAGGACGTCGGTTACGCCCACCTGATCTCCGAACCGGGTGACCCGGCCGCACGCACGGCGTGGGGACTGAGCGCCGCGATCCGCACCCCCCAGCAGGTCGTGCAGGACATCTCCCGACTGATGGCCCTGACCCTGGACCCCACTGTCATCGCCGTGGACCAGCTCGACACGCTGTTCGCCCAGACCAGCACCTCACTGCTCAACCAGCATCAGGGTCTGGAGGACGGCCAGGCCAAGGTGCTCGGCCCGATCGCCGACGGCCTGCTCAAGCTCCGCGACATCACCCGCCGCACGCTGGTCGTCGTCTCGTGCCTGCCGGACACCTGGGTGCTGATGACCCGCACCGCGCCCACCCCGGTCGCTGACCGCTTCCGTACGGCGCACCTGCCGGACCGGATCCCCACCCCGGAGATCGGGCAGGCCATCGTGGCGAAACGCCTCGCCGCCGCCTACGCGGGAATGTACTTCGGGCCACCGCACCCCACCTGGCCGATCGCCCCCGCCGCCTTCGCCGACGCACCCACCCTGACGCCACGCGCCCTGCTCCGCCGGGTGGACCGCCACATCGCCTGGTGCCGTGATCGCGACGACGTGGTCGAGCTGGATCGGCTCATCGACGGCGCCGACTCGACGCCGACCGTCAGCACCGCCCGTGGCGTCTCCGCCGATCCGACGACGGACGAGCGCCGCCTGCACGAGTTGGACGCGCGGTTCGCCGAACTGGTCGAGGCCGCGGACGTGCCGGCCGCGGTCGACCCGACGGGCGAGGACGAACACATGCCGCCGCTGCTCGCCGCCGGCCTCGCCGCCTGGATCGCCGAGCAGGCGCCGACCGGGGCCACCTACAAGTACGATCCGCCGCCCGGCCGTAAGCCCGCGCTGCACGGGCGGCTCATCGAGGTGCTCGACGAGGCCACCGAGAACGAGGCGCACTGGTGCTTCCGGGCCATCGCGCACCCCAATGCCATCGCCGTCACCGCCCGGGTCAAGGCCGCCTGCACCCTCGCCGGGCTGGACCGGGACCTGCCACAACGGCGGCTGATCCTGCTGCGCAACGGTCCGTGGCCGACCGGGAAGCGTACGACCGAGGTGTTGACCGGCTTCGACGCGGCCGGCGGCCTGCGGTGCGCCGTGTCGGAGGCGGACCTGCGGGTCTTCGCGGCCCTGCGGGTGATGGCGGCCGAACCGTCCACGGCCCTGCAGGAGTGGCTGGTGGCCCGCCGTCCGGCCAGCGGCACCGAACTGTTCCGCGCGGTCCTGCCCGGGCCCGACGGGACGCGCGGCGGTGCCCAGCCGCCGACGCCCGACGACGAGCCACCGTCCGGTGGTCCCGAATCCGACCCGTCGCAGGTGTCGGAAGCCGACGCTCCCGCCGATGTGTCGACCGGTGCGGCGGCCGATCCCGTGCCCGCTGACCAGGCCGACCTCGTGGTCGGCGAGGGCGGTCGGGCGGTCGGGCTGGGCCGGACCGTCGACGGCGCTCACCCCTTCACGGTTCCCCTGGAGTCGCTGCGTCGCCACGCCGTCGTGTTCGCCGGGTCCGGCTCGGGCAAGACGGTGCTGATCCGCCGGCTGGTCGAGGAGTGCGCCCGCGAGGGGGTCTCCGCGATCGTGCTCGACCCCAACAACGACCTGGCCCGGCTCGGCGACCCGTGGCCCGACCCGCCGGCCGGCTGGGGCCCCGGCGACGCCGAACGCGCCGCCGACTACCTCGCACACACCGAGGTGGTGGTGTGGACGCCCCGGGTCACCGCCGGTCGGCCGCTGAGCTTCCAGCCGCTGCCCGACTTCACCTCCCTGCGGGACTGGCCCGACGAGTTCGACCAGGCCGTCCGCTCCGCCGTGGAGGCGCTCGCGCCACGGGCGGGCGTGGACCGCTCCGGCCGGCTCGCCCAGCAGGGCAAGGCAGTGCTCACCGAGGCACTCCAGGCGTACGCGCGGAGCGGGATGGTCGGCCTGCCCGGCTTCACCGAGTTCCTCACCGATCTGCCCGAGGGGGTCAGTCGGCTGGCCCGCGCCGGGAAGCTCGCCGAGGAGTTGGCCGAGGCGCTCAAGGCGGCGATGGTCACCGATCCGCTCTTCGGCGGGGTCGGCGCGCCGGCCGACCCGGGGCTGCTGCTGACGCCGTCGGCGGGGCGGCGGGCCCGGGTTTCGGTGATCAGCTTCGTCGGCCTCACCTCCGACCAGGAGCGGCAGAGCTTCGTCAACCAGTTGCAGATGGCGCTCTTCGCGTGGATCAAGCGGCACCCCGCCGGTGACCGGCCGCTGGGCGGGCTGTTCGTGATGGACGAGGCGCAGACGCTCGCGCCCTCGACCGGCACCACCGCCTGCACCGCCAGCTCGATCGCGCTGGCCTCGCAGGCCCGCAAGTACGGCCTCGGGCTGGTCTTCGCCACCCAGGCGCCCAAGGGTCTGCACAACCAGATCTCCGGCAACGCGACGACGCAGTTCTTCGGGCTGCTCAACGCGCCAGCGCAGATCGACGCGGCCCGCCAGCTCGCCGAGGCCAAGGGCGGGCGGCTGCCGGACATCGGCCTGCTCAACAGCGGCGAGTTCTACGCCGCCGGGGAGGGGTTCTCGTTCGTGAAGGTCCGTACCCCGTTGTGCCTGACGCACCACCCGAAGGCGCCGTTGACACCCGAGGAGGTCGTCGCCCGTGCCCGCCCGGCCGGCGTCGACGGTTGACCCACCCCGTCTGGTCAACCTGACGCCATGATCTTCTGCCGGGCGTTCGGCGACATCCGCCGCCTGCGGTGAGCGGCGATGCACGGCAGCGGGGGCAGGCGGCAAACGACGATGCTGCCGCGTTGGGTGTGCCGGGGGGACGGCTGCTGCGCTGCCCCCGGCCACTGCCGATCCGTCGACCATCCGCAAGGCGGGCGTCAGGACAGGTCGTAGTCGAACCAGATGCTGTGGGTGCCGTCTTCGTCGACTGTCAGGCCTCCCGTTCCACGGATGCCGGTCAGGCCGCCGGTGCCGCTCGTGGGGACGATCGTCAGGAACTCGGCCTGCCGGTCCTGACCCGTGGTGGTGGCGGAGTGCACGAAGTTGAAGGTGCCCGCGTGGCCGGCGACACTGCCCTCGAACGACTCCATGGCGACGTACGTGCCGGTGCCGGTCGCGGGATCGAAGGCGGCCGTGAAGAGTGTTTCGGATCGGCCGTCGACCTCTCCGGTGAACGTCTTGCGCATGGTGGCGACGCCGACCGGCAGGCCGGTCTTGACCTCGGGGCTCGGCACGGGGACCGCGGTGAACTCAGCCACGTCAAAGGTTCCGATTGCTCGCATGTCCCGCACGGTAGTCCGCTCGCCTGACATTTCCGCCAGGATTACGAGCGCTTCCAGCCGGCTGTCCGGCTGACGTCGACGGGTGACCCGTCCGGCTGGGTAACCTGACGCCATGATCTTCATCACCGCCAAGTTCCGGGTCCTTGCCGAGCACGCCGACCGGTGGCCGCAGATCGCCGCCGAGTTCACCGAGGCGACCCGGGCGGAGCCGGGCTGCCTGTGGTTCGACTGGTCCCGCAGCGTGGACGATCCCACCGAGTACGTGCTGGTCGAGGCGTTCCGCGACGACCAGGCCGGCGGGGCGCACGTGCAGTCCGCGCATTTCCGCGCGGCCCAGCAGACCCTGCCGCCGTACCTGGCCGAGACCCCGCGGATCGTGAACGCCACAGTGCCGCAGGACGACTGGTCGCTGCTCGGCGAGATGGCCGTTCCCGAGGGTCGCTGACCGCCACCGGTCAGCGGTCCGCGACCGTCGGCGACGCAGCCGGTCCGGGACCCGCCGTCAGCGCAGGCGGCGGGCGGTGAACCGGGCCGGCGGGTCGGCGATCATGTCCTGCGCCGCGATCAGCTGGATCTCCCGGGTGCCCGCCGCGAGAGTGGCCTCGAGCACGGCGTAGACGGAGGCGATGGTGCGTTCCAGCGCGGTCGCGGGTGAGCCGGTCGTCCACAGGTGGGCGAGGTACAGCGCCGCGGTGACGTCGCCCCCACCGTTCGGGTTGATCGGCAGCAGCGGCGTGGTCACCGCCCAGGCGCCCTCGTCGGAGACCGCCACCACCTCCAGCGAGTCCGGGGGCAGGTCGGCGTGGAGCACGCTGGTCACCAGGACGTGCCGTGGCCCGGTCGCCCGCACCACGTCGACCGCGTCCAGCACCTCGGCGAGCGAGTTCGTGGTGCGACCGGCGAGGAAGTCCAGCTCGAAGTGGTTCGGCGTGATGATGTCCGCACGGGGCACGACGGTGTCCCGTAGGTACTCCGGAATCCCCGGCCGGACGAACATGCCCCGGCCGGCGTCGCCCATCACCGGGTCACAGCAGTACACCGCGGCCGGGTTGGTCGCCTTGACCGTCGCCACCGCGTCGAGGATCACCGCGCCCATGGCCGGGTCGCCCTGGTAGCCGGAGAGCACCGCGTCGGCGCTGCCGAGGACTCCGCGGTCCTCGATGCCCGCGATCACCTCGGCCACGTCCGCCGCCGGGAGCATCGGGCCCCGCCACGCGCCGTAGCCGGTGTGGTTGGAGAAGTGCACGGTCAGGACCGGCCAGACCTCGTGCCCGAGGCGTTGCAGCGGAAAGACCGCCGCCGAGTTGCCGACGTGACCGTAGGCGACAGACGACTGGATGGACAGGATCTTCACCGGCCCATCATCGCCGCTGCGGACGACGGCGCACCGACGGCCCGCCGTTTCTGTCGGGTGGCCCACTCGCCGCCTGAGCGTCGGAACGGCACGAACGGGCGACCCGGACCGTGTCGTCCGGGCCGCCCGAGCGGTGGCGGGCCGACCAACGCGCTGGGTGGCCGTCCCGTCGTACGGTCAGCCGCCGAGGCTCGCCGCGGCCGAGGCGATGGACGAGGCGAAGTAGCTCACCTGGGTGTAGACACCCGGGTAGTTGGGCCGGGCGCAGCCGTTGCCCCAGCTGACGATGCCGACCTGGATCCAGGCGTTGGAGGCGTCGCGGCGGAACATCGGGCCACCCGAGTCACCCTGGCAGGTGTCAGTGCCGCCGCTGGCATAGCCGGCGCAGATCTCCTGGGCGGGGATGAGATCCCCGCCGTAGTTGGCGTTGCAGGTGGAGTCGCTGACGAACGGCACTGTCGCCTTGAGCAGGTACCGCTGCTGGCCGCCGCCCTCGCGTGCGGCGCCCCAGCCGGCCACGGTGAAGGTGCCGCTGTCGTACGCGGTGGTGCTGGCGATCGGCAGCGTGCTCAGGCCGGTGACGGGGCTGGCCAGGCGGATCAGCGCCCAGTCGCGACCGGCGCCGTTGTAGCCGGGGGCACGGTAGACGTAGTTGGACCGGACGGTGATCCGGCTGGACGACTGGAGGTCGACCGTCCCGAGCGTCGCGGTGATGCTGGTGTTGGTGCCGGTCGCGCCCACGCAGTGCGCCGCGGTGAGCACCAGCCGGGGGCTGTACAGCGCCCCGCCGCAGCCCATCGAGAGACGGACCATGAACGGGAACTCGCCCTGCGCGGCGCGGGTGCCACCGACGACGTTCGGCGTCATGGGGCTGTCGGCCGCGGCGGCCGGCGCGGTGAGGGTGAGGCTGGCCGCGGTCACCGCGGCCAACGCGGTGGCCAGCAGGCCAGTGAGGGTACGCCAGCGAACCATGCATTCCTCCGCATCAGGATGGCACGCCTCGTGAGCGCACCGCAGTCGAGATAGCGGTCATCATATTGAGGTCTATGGATCTAGTGGGTCATCCTCTCTGGGTCGTACCACCGGCGGTATGGATCTCGCACGGCGCGCGGGCGACCGGTGGTCAGGCGTCCGGCGTGCCCGTGCTCTCTCGGCGGAGAAGCCGGAACGGTGTCTGCACGGTCAGCGGTCCCGCGACCTCCGCGCCCTCGATGCGGGCGACGAGGCGGCGCACCGCGAGACGGCCGATCTCCCTCTTGTCCGGGGCGATCGTGGTGAGGGTCGGGGCAGTGAACCGCCCCTCCTCGATGTCGTCGATCCCGACCACCGCGACGTCCTCGGGCACCCGGTGACCGGCCTCGGCCAGCGCCCGCAGCGCGCCGATGGCGACCAGGTCGTTGTAACCGAACACCGCGTCCGGCGGATCACCGAGGGCGAGCAAGTCACGCATGGCGCGCATGCCGTCGAGCCGACCGAACGCGTCGGTGCGGGCCACCAGCCGTTGTCGGTACGGCAGGCCGGCGGCCGCCAGGGCCTCCCGGTAACCCCGGACCCGCAGGTGGGCCGACTGCCGGTCACCTCCTGGCGTGGCGCCGATGAACGCGATCCGGCGGCGGCCGATCGCCACGAGGTGCCGGATCGCCGCGTGGCTGGCGGCGACGTTGTCGATGGCGATGTGGTCGTGTGGCACGTCGTAGACGCCCTCGCCGATCAGCACGAGTGGGCTGCCGGCCGACCGGGCCAGCACCTCCTCCCGGCCGATGCGCACCGGGCTGAGGATCAGGCCGTCGATGATGCGCTGTCGCGAGCCGTCGAGGAGCGCCAACTCCGCCTCCCGGTCCGCTGCGGTGTTCTCCATGACGAGCGTGTAGCCGAGCACGGCGGCCTCGGAGATGGCGATCTCGGCGAGCTCGGCGAAGTACGGGTTGGTCAGTTCCGGGACAGCCAAGGCGATCAGGCCGGTACGGCCCCGACGGAGGTGCCGGGCGCCGAGGTTGGGGCTGTAGCCGAGTTCATCGATCGCCTGCTGCACCCGTTGTCGGGTCCGCTCCCCCACCGGCCGGTACCCGTTCACCACATTGGAGACCGTGGCCAGCGAGACACCGGCGCGCTGGGCGATGTCCTTCAGGTTGACGCCCATCCCCAACCTTTCGCGCAGTCGACAGGCGGGCCGACCGGACATTGATGAACAGGCATTGACGGGAGGGTCGGCGCGGCTCTATAACGTTATACAGGTGATGATGGATGTCAATATTTTGCCGCCGCTGGCGCGTGGAGATCCCACCGACATCCGTCGCTGACGCCCGTCCCCCGTCAATGACCACCCGATGCCCACCACCCACGCGCTTCGGGCCTGGCTGCACCGCCCGCGGCGACTCGCCCCCCGGAGACGGCATGACACGTCACGTCCCCATCCGCCCCGCCCTGCCACTGCTGCTCATCCTCACCCTGGTCGCCGGCGTCCTCACCGCGCCCGCCTCGCCGGCGTACGCCGCACCGGCCAAGACGCCACCACTGACCACCCCCTGGACCAGCCAGGCCCTGACCGGCACCCCACTGCCCGAGTACCCGCGACCCCAGATGACGCGGCCGGACTGGCTCAACCTCAACGGCGAGTGGCAGCTACGCCAGTCGACGACCGACGACGCGCCGCAGTTCGGCACCAACCTGCCCGAGCGGGTCAACGTGCCGTTCCCGGTGGAGAGCGCCCTGTCCGGCATCCAGCGGGCCGCCAACGACAACCGCAACTACCTGTTCTACCGACGCACCGTCACCATCCCGGCGAACTGGTCGGGTCGGCGCACCCTGCTGCACTTCGGCGCCGTCGACTGGCAGAGCACCGTCTGGGTCAACGGTGTCCGCGTCGGCGCGCACACCGGCGGCTACGACGCCTTCACCTTCGACGTGACGCCCCAGCTCACCGCCGGAACGAACGAGATCGTCGTCAAGGTCTGGGACCCCACCGACACCCGGCAGAACGGGAGCCTGCCCGCCATCGGCAAGCAGACCAAGACACCCAGCGGGATCTTCTACACCCCCAGCTCCGGCATCTGGCAGACGGTGTGGATGGAGCCGGTGCCCGCCGCCTCGATCAGCAGCGTGGACGTCTACCCGAACCTGAGCAACAACACAGTGCGCGTTCGGGTCTTCACCCGGGGCGACGTGAGCGGCCACACAGTGCTCGCCGAGGCGCTGAACGGCACCACAGCGGTCGGCTCGGCTACCGGCGGCTTCACCGACTTCAGCGTGCCGGTGCCCAACGCCCGCCGCTGGTCACCCGACGACCCGTTCCTCTACAACCTCCGGGTGACAGTGCGCGGCACCACCGGGGCCACAGTGGACCGAACCACGCACTACTTCGGCATGCGGGAGATCACCACCGGCCTGGTCAACGGGGTGCTGCGTCCCAAGCTCAACGGCCAGTTCGTGTTCCAGGTCGGCACCCTCGACCAGGGCTTCTGGCCGGACGGGCTCTACACCGCGCCCACCGACGCCGCCCTCGCCTTCGACCTGCAGAAACACAAGGACCTGGGCTTCAACATGGTGCGCAAGCACATCAAGGTCGAGCCGCAGCGCTGGTTCTACCACGCCGACCGGCTCGGACTGTTGGTCTGGCAGGACATCCCGTCGCTGACGGCACAGGATGTCAACCCCACCGACGCCCAGCAGGCGCAGTTCGAGGCCGAGGCACGCGAGATCGTCGACGAGCACCGCAGCTCACCCGCCGTGATCGCGTACACGCCGTACAACGAGGGCTGGGGCGAGCGGTCCCTCGCCGACACCCGACGGGTCGCACAGAACATCAAGAACCAGGACCCGACCCGTCTGGTCAACCCGCACAGCGGCCACAACTGCTGCCAGTCCCTCGGCAACCCCGGCAACGGCGACATCGACGACTGGCACGTCT
Source organism: Micromonospora sp. NPDC005205 (assembly GCF_040608275.1). Lineage (NCBI taxonomy): Bacteria > Bacillati > Actinomycetota > Actinomycetes > Micromonosporales > Micromonosporaceae > Micromonospora > Micromonospora sp. NPDC005205. The sequence continues at coordinate 12,091 of NZ_JBEXHV010000031.1, read as the reverse complement.
ACCTCGGCCCGGACTCGCCCGTACCGTCGAGCAGCCGGATCGCGGTGCTCGGCGAGTTCGGCGGCCTGGGACTGCACACGTCGGGCCACGAGTACAGCCCGAGCGGCAGCTTCTTCGCCTACGAGTGGCAGTCCAGCTCGACCGCCCTGACCGACCGGTACGTGGGGCTGGTGCAGGGCACCCAGAACCTGATGCTCGGCAAGGGGCTCAGCGCCTCGATCTACACCGAGATCACCGACCTGGAGGGTGAGCTGAACGGGTTCATCACCTACGACCGCCAGGTGATCAAAATGGACCAGGCGCGGGTACGCGCCGCCAACACCGCCCTGATCAACGCCTCGAAGACCATCGGCAGTTCGGCACCCGTCGCCCTACCCGTCAACACCCGCCGGTCGTTGCAGGTGACCACGCCCGGCTTCACCAACCGCTACCTACGCCACCAGGACAGCCTGGCCTACACAGAGGTGGTCGACGCCGCAAGCTCCGGCCTGCTCAAGGCCGACGCCACGTACACCATCAGGCCCGGTCTGGCCGGTTCCGGTTGCTTCTCGTTCGAGTCGGTCAACTTTCCCGGGCAGTACCTGCGCCACCAGAACTCCCGGGTCCGCAACTCGCCGGACGACGGCTCCGCGCTGCTGCGCGCCGATGCCACCTGGTGCGCCCGCACCGGGCTGACCGGCACCGGCGTGTCGCTGGAGTCGTACAACTTCCGGGGTAGGTACCTGCGGCACTACAACGCGGAGGTCTGGCTGAGCAACGGCGCCGGCGGCGACGCTTACAACACGCCGACGTCGTGGACCGCCGACAGCACATGGAACATCGCCACCCCGTGGGCGCCCTGACCGCTGGGCGCTGACCGGGCCGTCACGATGAAAGAAGGGCGGGGGTTCCGGCGTGGACCGGAACCCCCGCGAGGCGTGGGCGGTGTCGCGGGCCGACTCCGCCGACCGATTTCATCAGCGCCAGGGTCTTCGGCAGCGGTCGGTGACCGGGCCCCGGCGTCACTTCTCGTCTCGGGTGTCGTTTCCCCGATCATGAGCGAAAGCGGCGAGTTGATTGCATCCCCGGCCGGGTCGACTTCAGGGCAAAGACCGAGCCGCAACTTGCATGCGGCCAGATTCACTCGGCTGTTGCAACACGCAATTATGCCGACCAATAAATAGACGATAACCAATCTTGACTTGCACGGTCGCCCAGCGCACCGTAAAGAGTCAGAGGCAGATGCACGCCATTATCGGCCCGGCTGAAGTGGATCGCCAATGGGGCGCTGCCGGTTTCGCGCCGCGTGCAACCAGGAGGCTTTCCATGCGGTTGAATCCGTTTACCGGGGTCTATCTCGCCGATCCGGCAAGCACGTGGCGGCGCATTCTCGACGATCCCGCCGGGGTGCACTACGCCGAGGATCTGGGCCTGTGGCTGATCAGCCGGCACGCGGACGTCCGACGGGCCCTCGCCGACGCCACGACATTCGCCAACGCCCTCACCCTCGCCCCGGTCTACGAGGTGTGTCCACCGGCGCTGAACGTCATCATGCAGATCGACGCGCCACCCACGACGGCCGCGGCGGACCCACCGACACACCCGCGTACCCGGCGGGCCCTACGGGCGACCTTCGCGAACACCGCCGAGCGGGTCGAGGCAGAGTACGGCGGGATCATCCGACGCCGGGTCGACCAGTTGGTGTCCCGTCTCGCCGCCCGCCAGGGCGACCAGGTCGACCTGATCCCGGAGTTCGCGACCGAGCTTCCCCTGCTGGTGGTCCTGGACATCCTCGGGGTCCCCGACGCCGACATCGGACGGATCCGGAGTTGGGCGGACGGGCAGATCGCCCTCATCTGGGGGCAGCCGGACCCGGCCGAGCAGGTACGCCTGGCCCAGGGCCTGCTGGAGTTCTGGCACTACTGCGAGGACCTGGTCCGCCAGCGGGTGGACAGTGGACACCGGGGCGAGGACTTCATCAGCCGCGCGCTGGACTACCGGGACGACGACGACAGTGTGCTGACGGTGCCCGAGGTGGCGAGCCTCGCCTTCAACCTCCTGGTCGCGGGCCACGAGACCACCGCCGGCTTGCTCGCGCATGCCCTCGACCAGGCCCTCTCCGCTCCCCAGCGCTGGTCGGCGATCACCGCGGACCCGGGGCTCGTCCCCGCCTTCGTGGGTGAGACGCTCCGGTTCGCGCCCGCCATCGACGGCTGGCTGCGGGTGACCACCCGCGATGTCACGGTGGGGACGGTGACGATCCCCGCCGGGGAGCGTTGCCTGCTGTTGATCGGCGCGGCGAACCGGGACCCGGCGGCGTTCCATGATCCGGATCGGTTCGACCCACACCGGGCCGATGTGGGTAATCACCTGTCGTTCGGCCACGGTCCACATTTCTGCATCGGCGCGGGACTGGCGCGACTTGAAGCCGTAATCGCCCTCAGTCGGCTCGCCGAAGCCATTCCCGAGCTGAGGTTGTCACCGGAGCAACATCGGTCGCACAAACCCAATGTCGCGTTTCGTGCGCACCGCACGCTGCTCGCGATAATCGACGTCCCGGCGCCCACCGACGTGCCGGCGGCACGGAACGGCGCGACGGCCGAAGTGCGCGCGGGCTGAGCGGGCACCGGCTCCAGCGGTGCTGACCTGCGGACGGGTCGAGGGTGGGGTGGGTCGGCGTCGGCCCGTTTCACCCGGCGCGCCTCAGCGCCGGCACCGGGTCCGGCGAGAATCTTTCCGGCTTTTCCCGACGATCCATGCCGGTGAACGTCTTCACACCCATCGCTTCCTGGGTTAAGAATTGCCCTCTGTGAATGTTCGGCTCATCGGCCAATCTCGATCTGGCGTCCGCCGCTGAATGTCCGTTCCACGAAGGTGAGCGCATGGAGCACACGTCCCCGTCGAGCTCGGCCCACTCTGCGGCCAGTCAGCGGTTCCGACGGGAGTTGCGCGACTGCCGCGTCCAACGGGGTCTGACCCAACGAGCCCTGGCGGACCTGGTGCGGTTCAGCCGGGAGACGGTCGCGGCGGTCGAGTCAGGTCGCCGGTTCGGCAGTCACGAGTTCGCCCTGCGCTGCGACGACGTGCTCGGCACCGGCGGCCAGTTGGCCGCGCTGTGGCCGCAGGTCGCGGCCGAGCAGTTGGCGGCCGACGGTCGCCGAGGCCCCCGCGCCCCGGAGCCGGCTCGACTGGATCAGCAGGTGCCGCGCCAGCGCGGCCGGCGCGACGCGCGCGACCCGGGCGCCGTGGTGGACGCGATCGACGAGCTGCGTGAGCTGATCGGCCAGGTGCTCAACGGTCAACCCGAACCGGATGAACCGGAGCGGCGGCACCCGTCGGCCGAACCCCTCGACAACCAGCGCTGACCCGACGAGCCAACTCGACCTCGCGGCGTCACCGGTCGCTGACGTTGGGTACAGATGCTGGTACGGGCAGTTTGTACCACGGCCAGGTCTGGTCTATGAGCGCGGCTTCCGGCCGAATGAGACTTGCATTCGGCAACGTGCGGATAGACCGTCATCGAAGTCGTGGGAGTCAATCTTGGCGTCGAGCACCCGGTCCCACGCGGCCAGACCCTACCCGACCCGCCGACGCGGTTGGAAGATAGCCGGCCGGATGCGGCTCATCGTCGCGGCCCCGCTCGTCGCCGTGATCGGCTTCGCCGGTCTCGCACTGACCGAGAGCGCACGCCAGACGGCCCGCGCCAGCGACCTGCAGATCCTGGCCCAGGTCGGTGCCGAGGCCGGCGACCTGGGCTACCGTCTGCAACGCGAACGCATCGCCGCCGCCGACCTGCTCACCTACGCCCGGCCGGAGCAGCAGGACGCCTTCGGCGTGGAGATGGCCGCCACCGATGACGCCGTCGCCCGCTACCGCGGGCAGCGTGACCGACTGGCCACCGACAACGGCACCAGCTCGGCTCTCCTTCGGCGCATCGACGCCGCCCTGGACGGCCTCGCCCCGCTGCGCACCCAGGTGCGCACCGCCACGCACGCGTCGGTGTCGGCGATGACCTTCAGCTACCGCATCGCGATCGCCGACCTCATCAGCTTTCGGGAGAACGTCTCACACGGCGTGGTGGACGCCCCACTCGCCGACGGGATCCGGGCCTCGGCGGCGCTGTCGAAGGCGGCCGAGGCCATCGGTCAGCAACAGGTGGCCGTGCTGCGCGCCGTCGCGGGCGGCGAACTGACCCCGGCCATGCAGCAGGACATCACCGCCGCCCGCACCAGCTACACCGAGTCGAGCCTGTCGTTCCTGGCCCTGGCACCACCCGACTGGAGCATCTGGTGGGAGCAGGCCGGCACCGGCAAGGAGGCGCTGGCCCTGCAACGGATGCAGGACGAGGTGGCCCGGGCCCAGCCGGGGTCGCAACTGAAACTGGAAACCGACGACTGGGTGTCCACCACCCAGTCGCGCGCCGCCCGGCTGGCCGACCTGCGCGCCCGGGTCGACAACGCGGTCCGCGACGACGTTCGGGCCGCGCACGCCGACCAGCGCCGCCGCGCCGTCGCCGAGGCGGCCAGCGTTCTCCTGGCCCTGATCCTGACTGCGTTGGTGACCTGGGCCGTCGCTCGGCAGATCACCCGACGGCTGCGCCGGCTGCGGGACGCGGCCAACGCCGTTGCCTTCGAACAGCTCCCCGCCGTGGTGGCCCAGCTCCAACAGCCGGGCAGCGCCGCCGTCGACCCACACAAGCTGGCCCACCAGCAGTCCAGTGCCGCCCTCGAACCGTCCAGCGACGACGAGATCGGCGAACTGGGGCAGGCGTTCAGCGCCGTGCACCAGGCCGCCGTGCGGACCGCCGCCGAACAGGCCGTCATGCGCGCCAACACCGCCGACATCTTCATCCACCTGAGCCGCCGCGAACAGCGACTGGTCGACGCCGTCCTGGCCCAGGTCGACCTGGTCGAGCGGGACGAAACCGACCCCGACCGGCTGGACCAGCTGTACACACTGGACAACCTGGCGACCCGGATGGGCCGGATCAACGCCAGCCTGCTGGTGCTCGGCGGTGTCGGCGTGGGGCGCGTACGCCAGCGCGACGTTCCGCTGCAGCAGGTGCTCCAGGCAGCGCTGTCCCAGATCGAGCACTACGCACGGGTCCGACTCGGCATGATCGACGGGGATGTCGCGGTGGCCGCCAAGACCGTCGACGAGGTCGTGCACCTGCTCGCCGAACTCATGGACAACGCCACGACGTACTCGCCGCCGGGCAGCGAGACCTGGGTGAGCGGCCGAAGCCTGGGAGACCGCGTCATCGTCCAGATCAGCGACGAGGGCGTGGGGCTGTCCACGCAGCGGATGCAGCAACTCAACGAACTTCTGGCGCACCCGCCGGCCATCGACGTGGCCGCCGTACGGGCGATGGGGCTGGTCGTCGTGGGCCAGCTCGCGGCGCGGCTGGGCGTCACCGTCCAACTGCGACGCGGCCCCCGACGCGGCATCCTCGCCGAGGCGACACTGCCCGCGGCGATCATCCGGTCGCTGCCACCGGAGGAGTACCTGCTCGCACCCGGCCGGCTGTCGCGGCGGGCAGCTCGCACACCCAGCCCGCCGCCGCCGTACCAGCCGCGCCCCGAGCCCACCGCCGGCCGCCCGCCGACCGAACGGACCCTGCCGGCCGCGCCGGTCTTCCGACCGGCTCCCCCACCGCCGGACCGGGGTGACGCGCCCACCGAGGAGCTGCTCATCTTCGAACAGGTCAACCACTGGTTCCAGAACGACGTTGTCGACGGCCAGAACGGTCAGAACGGCCAGCAGTGGTCCAGCCCCGCCGACGACGCCTGGCGTACCGCCGCCCAGGCCCACACCCCCGAGGTCGCCACGACCACCAACTCCGGCCTGCCCAAACGCCAGCCGCAACGGCACCTCGTGCCCGGCGGTGTGACAGTGCCCCAGCAGCAGCAACGGTCCGAGTACCGCGACCCGGCGCAGGTGGCCACGGCGATGGCCGCGTACGCGCGGGGCGTGGCCAACCGACGGCGCACCCCGATCAACCTCGGTAACAAATGACGCGACAGGAGAGCACGTGACCGACCAACAGGATCTCGGCTGGCTGCTGGACAATTTCGCGGCGCGCGCGACCGAGGTCAGCCACGCGATCGCCATTTCCAGCGACGGCCTGATGGTGGCCGCCACCCGCGACCTGCCACCGGACCGGGCCGACCAGTTGGCCGCCACGGGTAGCGGGCTGGTGAGCCTGCTGCGGGGGGCGGCGGCCTTCTTCGACGCCGGCGCGGTGATCTCGAACGTCACCCAGCTCGAGGGCGGGTTCATGTTCTCCATGGCCTTCAACGACGGCGCCTCGCTGCTGGTGCTCGCCGCGCCCGAGTGTGACGTGGGCAAGGTCTCCTACGAGATGACCGAACTGGCCAACCGCATCGGGGACGCGCTGACCCCCGCTGCCCGGGCGGCGCTCGCCCGCAGCCGCTGACCACCCCGGCGCCCCCACGCCGGAGACCACTTCCCCTTCCTCTGGAGTTAGACATGCCTCTCACCACGCCTTGGCGCAGCCGTGCCCTCACCGCCGCGCTGCTCGCCGCCGTGCTGACCACCAGCACCGCCTGCGGCGACGACGCTCCGGGCACGAGCGCCGGCGGCTCGATAAAGATCGGCCTGCTCGCGTCGCTGTCCGGGACGTACCAGGCTGTTGGCACGGAGATCCGCGACGGCTTCCAGCTCTACCTGGACACCCACGACGGCAAGTTGGGCGGCCGGCAGGTCGACCTCGTCGTCGCGGACGAGGGCAACGGCGCGCAGACCGCCGTCCCGGCCGCGACCAAGCTGCTCAAGCAGGACCGGGTGTCCGCGCTCACCGGCATCGTCGGTGGAGGCTCGGTCGCCGGCGTCACCCCTCTGCTCAACGAGACGAAGGTGCCACTGGTCGGCTCCAACGGCCGGCCGGAGCTCAAGGACGTCTCCCGGGTCTGGCACACCTCGTACCTCTCCGACGAGCCCGGGGCGGCGATCGCCCAGCACGTCCGCGACAACGTCAAGGGCTCCGTGTACGCGATCGGCCCGGACTACCAGGGCGGTTGGGACGAGCTGCGCGGCTTCACCGACGCCTTCGGCAAGATCGGCGGGAAGCTCGCGAACGCCGACGGCAAGACGACCTTCACTCCCTTCCCGGCCACCACCAACTTCCTGCCGTACTTCGCCCGCATCAAGGCCTCCGGCGCGGCGGCCGTCTACACCTTCTACGCCGGCAGCGCCGCCGTCGACTTCGTGAAGCAGTACGCCCAGTCCGAGATCAAGGACATCCCGTTGTACGCGGCCGGGTTCCTCACCGAGGGCGGCGTGCTCAACGCGCAGGGCGAGGCCGCCCGGGACATCTACTCGGTGCTCAACTACTCGCCCGACCTCGACAACGCGGAGAACCGCGCCTTCGTGGCCGCGTGGAAGGCGAAGCACGACGGTTCGCCGACGACCTACGCGCTGGCCTCGTACGACGCGGCGGCGGTGCTCGACCGGGCGATCGGCGCGGCCGGAAACGACCCGACCCCCGAGGCCATCAACGCGGCTATCGGCCAACTCGGCCAGATCGCCAGCCCGCGTGGCACCTGGCAGTTCTCCACCGCCACGCACTCTCCCGTGCAGAAGTGGTACCTGCGGCAGGTCCGCCAGGACGGCCGGGCGCTGTCCAACACCGTCGTGGGCGACCTCGCGACCGTCGGCCGGTGATAGTGGTGGCGGCCGGCACGAACCGGATCGACCCGTACCTGATCCCGGCGTTGGACGGAGTCGCCTACGGGCTGCTCGTGTTCGTCGCCGCCTCGGGCCTGGTCTTCTGTTTCGGCGTCGCCAACATCCTCAACCTGGCGCACGGCCTGCTCTACGCGATCGGCGGGTACACCGCCGCGGCGCTGCTCGACGGCGGCTGGGCGAGCCTGGCGTTGGCGCTGACCGTCGGTGTGCTGGCCGCCGCCGCGGCGGGGGTGCTCCTGGCCGGCCTGCTCACACCGGTCGCCACCGGCAATCACCTGAGTCAGGCGCTGCTGACGTTCGGAGTGGCGCTGGCCGGCGGCAGCCTGCTCGTCGCCGGCTTCGGGCCCGACAACCCGCAGGTCCAGGTGCCCGCAGCCCTGGAGGGGTCGGTGATGGTCGCCGGTCACCGCTACGCCGCGTACCGGTTGGTCTTCATCGTCGTCGCGGCGGTGCTCGCCGCCGCCCTCTACCTGGTGGTGCGACGCACCAGGGCCGGGATGCTGGTCCGGGCGGCGGTCGACGACCCGGAGATGGTCGCGTGTCTGGGCGTGAGTCCGGCACGGATCCGGGCCGGTGTGCTCGCCGCCGCCGGCGCGCTGGCCGGCGCGGCCGGAGTCCTGGGCGCGCCCATCATCGGCCCCGGCACCGGCACCGCCGACACGGTGCTGCTGCTCTCCCTGGTGGTGGTCGTCCTCGGTGGTCTCGGGTCGATGGCGGGCACCCTGCTGGCCGCGCTCGCGATCGGCGAGATCCAGACGTTGGGAGTGGCGCTGCTGCCGTCCGCCGCACCGTTTCTGCTGTTCGCCGCCATGGCGGCCGTGCTGGCCGTACGGGCGCGTGGCCTGGCCGGCAGGTGGAGGGCGGCATGAGGGGCGAGGTGATCCGGCGAGTTCGAGGCGGCATCGCGGCGCTCGTCCTGGTCGGCCTGGTCGTGGCGCCCTGGGTGGTCGACGACTACACCACGGCGATCCTCGCCCGGACGCTGGCGCTGGCAGTGGTCGGGGTGAGCGTGGCCCTGCTCACCGGCGTCGCCGGCATGCCCACCCTCGGCCAGACCGCGCCGTACGCGGCCGGCGCCTACGCCTGCGCCGTGGTCGGCAGCCGGGTCTCCGATGTCGGCGTCGTGCAGCTCGTCGTCGCGGCGGCCGCCGGGGCGCTGCTGGCCGCGCTCACCGTGCCGCTCGTCGTGCACGCCCGCGGGGTGATCGTCCTGATGATCACCCTGGCCATCGGCGAACTCGTCGTCATCGTCCTGGGGCGGTGGCGGTCGGTGACCGGTGGCACGGACGGGCTGGCCGGCATCCCCGCGGTCCGCCCGTTCTGGGGGCTCCCGCCCCTGGCCAACGACCAGGCCCGTTACCTGTACGCCCTGGTCGTCGTGGCCACGCTGGTCGGCGCGGTGCTGGTGCTGCTGCGTACCCGGTCGGGGTTGGTGCTGCGTGCCGGCCGCGACGACGAGACGCGGTTGCGGGCCAGCGGTCACCGGGTGGCGTTGCACCTGTCCGGCGCGCACATCGCCGCCGGGGCGATCGCCGGCGCCGCCGGCTCGCTCCTGGTCGTCGCCCAGCAGTACATCTCCCCCGCCGACTTCGGCTTCGACACATCAGCGCTGCTGCTGCTCGGTGTCGTCATCGGTGGCACCGCCTCGGTGGGTGGCGCTCTGGTGGGTGCGGCGTTGGTCATCGCCGTCCGGGACTGGCTGTTCGGGGTGCTGCCCGGCCATGCGCCACTGGTGCTCGGCGCGCTGTTCGTGGCGACTGTCTACCTGCTGCCCACCGGTGTCAACCGGGCCCGGGGTCGGCTGCGCCCACCGGGCGCCGCGACGCCACAGCCGGACCAGCCAGCCGCCCATGACCAGGCCGACGTTGCGGAGCTGCACCGATGACCGGCCTGCTGGAAGCCCAGAAAATCAGCGTGCGGTACGGCTCTCTCGCCGCACTCGACGGCGTGGACCTGTGCATCCACGACGGCCAGCGGCACGCGTTGATCGGCCCGAACGGGGCCGGCAAGACGACCCTGCTCAACGTCCTCGGCGGGTCCACCCGGCCGCAACGCGGCACGGTGCGGTTCGACGGACGGGACGTCGGCCGACTCGGCCCGGCGGCCCGGGCCCGGCGGGGCATCAACCGCATCCACCAACGACCCGCGGTCTTCCCGACGCTCACCGCGACGGAGAACGTCGTGGTGGCCGCGCTGCCACGGATCATCCCGGGCGGCCGGTGGTGGCGGGGCGGCCGCCGACGCGCCGCACAGCGCCTGGCCGGTCCGCTGCTGGACCAGATGGGGCTCAGCACCGTCGCGGCGGTGCCCGCCGGGCACCTCGCCCACGGGCAACGACGCCAGTTGGAGATCGCGATGGCGATGGCCGGCCGCCCCCGCCTGCTGCTCCTCGACGAACCAGCGGCCGGGCTGTCCGCCGTCGAGGTCGGCCGGCTGGTCGAGGTCCTCCAGGCACTGCCCAGGGCGGTCGCCGTGTTACTGGTCGAACACCGACTGGACCTGGTGTACGCCCTCTCCGACACGGTCACGGTGCTGCGCGACGGTCAGACGTTGGCCGCCGGCACACCGGACGAGATCCGTACCTCGCCGCTGGTGCGGCAGGCCTACGCCGACGGGGTGGCCTGATGCTCACTGTGGATCGTCTCTGCGCCGGCTACGGCGGGGGAATCGTCCTGCACGAGGTCAGCCTGCGGGTACGCCCCGGCAGCATCCAGGCCGTGGTGGGCCGCAACGGGGCGGGCAAGAGCACGCTCGTGCACACCATCGCCGGGCTGGTGAGGGCGTCCAGCGGTCGCATCGAGATCGGCGGCGTGCACGTCGCCGGCCGACAACCGCATCGCATCGCCCAGTCCGGCGTCGGTCTCGTCCCGCAGGGCCGACGGGTCTTCTCCCGGCTGACAGTGGCCGAGCACCTGCACCTGGCGGCCGCGCCGTGGCGGGCCCCCACCTCCGGCGGCGAAGGCTGGACGGTCGCCCGCACCCTGGAGTTGCTGCCGAGGCTGGCGGTGCGGCTGCGGCACCGCGGCTGCGAACTCTCCGGTGGCGAGCAGCAGATGCTGGCGATAGCCCGTGCGCTGCTCGGCCAACCCCGGGTGCTGCTGCTCGACGAACCATGTGAGGGGCTCTCGCCCGATCTGGCGGCGCGGGTCCGCGAACTCGTCAACGGTCTCGCCGCCGACGGCCTGACAGTGCTGCTCGTGGAGCAGCAGCTCCAGTACGCCATCGAGCTCGCGGACCGGGTGGCGGTGCTGGAGTACGGCCGGGTGGTCTACGACCGGCCGACCGCGGAGGCCCGCCGCGATCCGGCCCCACTGGCGGCGATGTTGAGCGTCGCCGCCGTTGCGCCGCCCCCGGCCAACAGAGCGACCCCTCGGCTCTGGGCCGACACCCCGTAGTAGTCACCCGACCCTTCTCGAGTCACCCGACCCTTCACGGAGAGGTAGACACCGATGACAACCGCTGCACGCGATGACACGTACACATTCGACAACGGCGCGCCGGACGCCGTTCCCCAGATGCACGCGCTGGAGTCCTTCCTGGACCCGATCACGACGCGTCGGCTGGCCCGCCCGGTGCTGGAGCCCGGCGCGACCTGCTGGGAGGTCGGGGCCGGTGGCGGCTCGATGGCCCGGCGGATGGCCCGCGCGGTCGGCGACGACGGGCACGTGCTGGCCACCGACATCGACCCCACACACCTGGTGGCCGAGGGCAACCTGCACGTACGCCAGCACGACGTGCGCACCGAACCGCCACCCGGGGCCGCGTTCGACCTGATCCACGCCCGGCTGGTGCTGCTGCACCTTCCCGATCGACGACGGGTCCTGCGTACCCTCACCGGCGCGCTGGCGCCCGGCGGGTGGCTGGTGGTCGAGGAGTTCGACTGCACCGCGCCGCAGCGGGTGTTGACCGCGCCCAGCGACGACGCCGCGAAGCTCTTCGCGCAGGTCATGGACGCCATGATGGGTGTCCTGGAGGACCACGGCGCCGACCTGGGATGGGCGCAGGACGTCCACACCGAGATGGCCCTCGCCGGTCTGACCGACCTGGACACCATCACCCACTCGCAGAGCTGGGCCGGCGGGTCGACCGGAACATCGCTCTACGAGACCAACTCCCGCCAGTTGGAACCGGACCTGCTGGCTGCCGGGCTGTCGCCCCAGCAACTCAACGCCTTCCGACGGCTGCTCCGTGACCCCGGGTTCGCCGTCATGTCGTACCACTTCGTCTCCACGCGTGGCCGCCTGCCGAGCTGAGCACGCGGACCACCGCGCGGAGCGCGGTCACGCCGTCCGTACCTCTCCCGTGCGCAGCACCTCCCCCCGCTTCGCCCCGGACAGCGACCGCCGCAACCCGCGCACATAGGTACGCAGATTCGCGGCGGCCGACGCCGGCTCGTCGTCGCCCC
>NZ_JBEXHV010000030.1:0-54055 GCF_040608275.1 Micromonospora sp. NPDC005205 | reverse complement strand
GTCCACGGCCGGGCTGGCGGCGTGGGCGGCGATCGGGCCGGCGAAGACACCACCGGCGAACGCGAGACCAGCAACAGACAGCATGCTCTTACGCAAGATCGTGTTCATAGGGGTAGCTCCTTCGGGGGTAGGACACCCCGACCGCCAAAAGGGGGCGGCGGCAGGGTGTGAGCACCTCGTCCGGCGCTGCACTTCACAAAGGGGAAAAGCTTGGGGGTGACGCCTGATCGGGCGTCGGAGTCGGCGGCCTGGCGAGCGGGGGCTCGTGGCGCCGGGACCCTGTGTAACGACCGGGGGGCCGGGGTCATTCCGGGGTGGCCCGTCCATCGGCACCCTCATCGAGGCGGTGCCGGTCGGTCGTTCGTGGGGGTTGTAACGACCGGGGGGCCGGGGTGATTCCGGGGTTGGCCCGTCCATCGGCACCCTCATCGAGGCGGTGCCTGCGGTTGGTCGTGGGGACTGTAACGACCGGGTGGAGGTTGGCTTTCCGACCTGCGCGACCAAGCCCTTCAAGGGGTCGGGCGGCGGGTCGGTGGTGCTGCGATCGTCAGGGTATGTAACGACCCCGGCCCGGCCATGATTCCGGCCCACGGGTGCGCCCGGTCACCGGACAAAAGCCGCGTACCTCGCAGCAGCCTAATCCCGGCGCACCGCCTGAATGCCCCAGACGGGACAAATCTCCCAAAGGGTCGTCTCTGTTTACGCCTCGCGACCCGACACTCAGCTTGATCCACTCGGGGTCATTGAAATCGGGGTGTCCGGGCCGGCGGGATGCCCCGACATCAAGGAACCCGTGTTGATCACGGCCCTGCCGGCGGCGGCGGGCCCTGGTCGCTCGGAACCGCATGGACGGCACGAAACCGCGCCCCCGCATGGACGGCACGAAACCGCGCCCCCGCATAGACGGCACGAAACCGCGCCCCCGCATAGACGGCACGAAACCGCGCCCCCGCATGGACGGCACGAAACCGCGCCCCCGCATGGACGGCACGAAACCGCGCCCCCCGGGCGGAGGGCGCGGTTTCGCGGAGTTGGGGACGCCTCGGGTCAGGCGACGTTGCGTTGGGCCGGGACGGTCGACTTGTGCGGGCGACCCAGGCGGGCCTCCAGTCGTGCGACGTCGACCCGGGCGTGCCGGCGGTCTGCCAGGTCCTCCCAGCCGACGGCGAGCAGTCGCAGGCGCTCCGACTCGCTGAAGCCGCCCCACACGCCGTAAGGCTCTCGTACCGACAGGGCGTGAGCGGCGCACTCGGCGCGTACCGGGCACGCGCGGCAGACCGACTTGGCAGTGGACTCGCGACGCAGCCGGGAAGAACCACGCTCACCGTCGGGGTGGAAGAACTGGGCGCTGTCGCGCCCTCGGCAGGCACCGAGTCGCTGCCAGTCCCAGAGATCGACGATGGGTCCGGGCAGTCTACGTACGTTCGACATCAGCACCCCTCCTCCCGCGCGGCTCCGCGAGAATCCTTATGGCCGGCATCCGGGCGGCGGGCCGCGCAGGCGCACCGTTCCCGGCCTGGATCTCCCGGTACCCGGGCTGTCGTCAACTCACACGTGTGTGATCGAAAACGTCCGAGAAATTGCGGCTTTTGCCCCATCTGTCGGAAAAGTTCGAAGGATTGCCCGGAACCCCCTCCCCAGCCGACCGCGTCATGGTCTGCTCGTTGGCGGAGAGGAGACCACAGTGCGTACCGTTCTTGTGTGCGTTCGGACACCACTCGCGGCCCAGCACCTTACTTCTGCTGCCGCGCGGCTGGGGTTGTCCGCGATCGTTCGTACCGCCGTCTCTGATCCCGAGGTGATGCTGCGGCTGGCCGAGCGACCGGCCGACGTGGTGCTGGCCGACACGGCCCTCACCCGGCCGGACAGCGCCGGCTTCGTCCGCCGGGTGTTGGCGCGTGCGCCGCAGGCTGCGGTGCTGCTGCTCGGCACCGAGGAGTCCGAGGCCGCGGCGGCCACCATCAGCGCCGGCGCCCGGGGGCTCATCCAGAATGTCGATCATGATCTGACCAGCGCGGTGGCGAAGGCGCTCCTGCTGCTCACCGCGCCTGGCCGAGCCTCCCGGCAGCGGATCACCGATCCGGCCCGTGACGCGGCGGCGGTGGGTGGTTCCGGCCGTTCCGGGCCGTCGCCGCGCGGTTCCGGCGAGCCCGGCTGGACGGCCACAGCAGCCGACGGGCCAGCCGGGGTGGCGTCGGTGCCGGTGCAGCGGGGCGACGACGAGGCGGAGGCGGGGACCGGCGAGTCGCCGGCGCAGACCGACCCGGGCCGTCCCGCCCCGAACGCCCGACCCAGTCGGGCGTCGATCGGCCTCACCGAGCGTGAGCTTCAGGTGCTGCTGGGCATGGCCGAGGGCAAGAGCAACGCGGAGATCGGCCGGGAACTGTTCGTCTCGGAGGACACCGTCAAGACACACGCCCGCCGGCTGTTCCGCAAGCTTGGCGCCCGGGACCGGGCCCACGCGGTGGCGGCGGGCTTCCGCGCCGGGCTGGTGGCCTGACACCCGAGCAACGCCGCCGCACGGCACGCCGCGCGGAAGCGAGCACGCCGCGCGGAAGCGAGCACGCCGCGCGGAAGCGAGCACGCCGCGCGGAAGCGAGCACGCCGCGCAGTCGGGGCACGCCGCGCAGTCGGGGCACGCCGCGCGGTAGCAGGGCACGCCGCGCGGTAGCAGGGCGCGCCACGCGGTAGCGGAGCATCCGACGGGTCAGCGGACGGCGGGCCACACGACAGCAGGGGTACGCCGCGCAGCCGCCCGGCGGCGTTACTTGGTGGCGGTCGGGGTGTCCGGCTCGTCCTCGGTGCCCTCGGACAGGGTGTCGTGCACCCCGTCCGCGTACCCCCGGGCGTAGTCCCAGGTCACGTAGTGGTCCGGGTCGGGGTCGTAGGCGGGTTCGTGCACCCGGGGCCGACCCGAGTTGAGCAGGTGCCGCAGGTTGCCGCGGAGCAGGTCCCAGTCGAAGTAGTGCGGTTCGCGACAGTCCTCGCATTCGATCACGAGCCCGCGAACCCCGATCGGGGCCAGCAGGGCCTGGTAGATCTCCAGGTCAGCGAGGTCTTCCAGCACATCCTGCCGCTCGACGTCGGTCAGCGGATCCGGCGTCGCGTCATCGCCCGGGTCATCCAGACCCGCAGTCGGATCGGCCGGGTCGCCGTTGAACGGGTCGATGGGCTCGTCGTGCACCCCCTCACCGTAGACCCAACGCGGCGCGAACGTCCGCCCCCCGGTCTCCGCGCCGGCCCGGCCTGCCACGGACGGGTCGCCCAGCTCACTGGGTACGATGAGGCGACGTGCCGGCTTCGTGGCGCGCTCCGGTGCCCGCCCGCGCCACCTCGCTGAAGCCCATCCGAGCAGCTCAGGAGAGCAATCGTGGAAAATTCGCCCAGCACCGATCTTCCGGCCGGCGGCGAGCACGCCGACCTGGGCGGCCACCTGCCCGAGCTGCCGGCCGGCTCCGCCCGGGTGGTTCCGCTCGGCCTCACCTTCGATGACGTGCTGCTTCAGCCGGGCGAGTCGGACGTGGTGCCCAGCCGTGTGAATACCCGGACGAAGCTCACCCGCAACATCGAGTTGTCCATTCCGCTGCTGTCCAGCGCGATGGACACGGTGACCGAGGCCCGGATGGCGATCGCCATGGCCCGCCAGGGCGGCATCGGCGTGTTGCACCGCAACCTCTCGCCGGAGGACCAGGCACACCAGGTCGACCTGGTGAAGCGCTCGGAGTCCGGCATGATCACCAACCCGGTGACCGCGAGCCCGGACGACACGCTGCGCGAGGTTGACGAGCTGTGCGGGCGTTACCGCATCTCCGGTGTTCCGGTGGTGGACGGCGACGGCCAGCTGGTCGGCATCGTCACCAACCGGGACATGCGTTTCGTCTCCGAGCCGAACACTCCGGTTCGGGAGATCATGACCCACACCCCGCTGGTCACCGCGCGGGTCGGGGTGAGCAAGGACGAGGCGCTGGCGCTGCTGCGTCAGCACAAGGTCGAGAAGCTGCCGATCGTCGACGACTCGGGCCGGCTGCGTGGCCTGATCACCGTCAAGGACTTCACCAAGAGCGAGCAGTACCCGGACGCCAGCAAGGACGACGCCGGCCGGCTGCGGGTCGCCGCCGCCATCGGTGTGGGCGAGGACGCGTACAAGCGGGCCCGTGCCCTTGTCGACGCGGGCGTCGACGTGCTGATCGTGGACACCGCGCACGGTCACCAGCGGGCCGTGCTGGACATGGTCCGCCGGCTCAAGGCCGACGTGACGGTCGACATCATGGGCGGCAACGTGGCCACGTACGCGGGTGCGAAGGCGCTTGTCGACGCTGGCGCCGACGGCGTCAAGGTGGGCGTGGGGCCGGGCGCGATCTGCACCACCCGCATCGTCGCCGGGGTCGGCGTGCCGCAGGTGACCGCGATCATGGAGGCGGCCCGGGCCGCCCGCCCGGCCGGTGTGCCGGTGATCGGCGACGGCGGCATCCAGTATTCCGGCGACATCGCCAAGGCCCTGGTGGCCGGCGCGGACACGGTGATGCTCGGCAGCCTGCTGGCCGGTTGCGAGGAGAGCCCCGGCGAGCTGATCTTCGTCAACGGCAAGCAGTTCAAGACGTACCGCGGGATGGGGTCGCTCGGCGCGATGCAGTCCCGGGGTCAGGCCAAGTCGTACAGCAAGGACCGTTACTTCCAGCAGGACGTGCTCAGCGACGACAAGCTGGTTCCCGAGGGCGTGGAGGGCCAGGTGCCCTACCGGGGGCCGCTGTCCCGGGTCGCCCACCAGCTGGTCGGCGGGCTGCGGCTGGCGATGGGGTACGCCGGTGCGGAGAACATCCCCGATCTGCACCGCCGGGGCCAGCTCATCCGGATCACCGCGGCTGGTCTGAAGGAGAGCCACCCGCACGACATCCAGATGACCGTCGAGGCGCCCAACTACCACACCCGCTGATCCAACACCCCCAACCACCTGGAGTCCCCCATGCGTGACGTGGTCGAGATCGGGCTGGGCAAGACCGCGCAGCGCGGCTACCACCTGGACGACATCGCCATCGTGCCGAGCCGCCGTACCCGGGACGTCGACGACGTCTCGACGTCGTGGCAGCTCGACGCGTACCCGTTCGGCATTCCGTGCGTCGGCCACCCCTCCGACGCCACCATGAGCCCGGCCTCCGCGGTGCGGCTCGGTCAGCTCGGCGGCCTCGGCGTGCTCAACGTCGAGGGGCTCTGGACCCGCTACGAGAACCCGACCAAGGTGCTGGACGAGCTGGCCGGCCTCGACGAGGAGGCCCGCGCCACCAAGCGGCTCCAGGAGGTGTACGCCGAGCCGATCCGCCCGGACCTGATCGCCGAGCGGGTCCGTGAGCTGCGCGCCGGTGGCGGCACCGTGGCGGTGCGGGTCTCCCCGCAGCACACCCTCGCGCTGGCGCCGGTGATCCTGGACGCCGGGGTGGACATCCTGGTCATCCAGGGCACCATCGTCTCGGCCGAGCACGTGTCGACCACCGATGAGCCGCTGAACCTCAAGGAGTTCATCGCCGACCTCGATCTGCCGGTGATCGTCGGTGGCTGCACGGACTACAAGACGGCGCTGCACCTGATGCGTACCGGCGCGGCCGGCGTGATCGTGGGCATCGGTGGCGACGAGTGGTCGACCACCGAGTCGGTGCTGGGCATCCGGGTGCCGATGGCCACCGCGATCGCCGACGCAGCGGCGGCCCGCCGTGACTACCTGGACGAGACCGGTGGCCGGTACGTGCACCTGATCGCCGACGGTGACATCCAGACGTCGGGCGACATCGCCAAGGCGCTCGGCTGCGGCGCGGACGCGGTGATGCTCGGTGAGCCGCTGTCGCTCTGCGACGAGGCCCCGGCCGGTGGCGCCTGGTGGCACTCGGCGGCGAGTCACCCGTCGCTGCCCCGGGGTGCCTTCGAGGTTTCCGGTGAGCCGCTCGGGTCGATGGAGCAGTTGCTCTTCGGGCCGGCGGACGAGGCCGACGGCCAGCTCAACCTGTTCGGTGGGCTGCGTCGGGCGATGGCCAAGTGCGGTTACCGCGACCTGAAGGAGTTCCAGAAGGTCGGCATGGTCCTCGACCGCTGACCCGTCCAAGACCACGAACGAAGGCCGGCCCGCGCACGGGCCGGCCTTCGTCGTGTTCAGTCGGCTGTCACTTCTCCACGTAGATGGTCAGGTCGGACATGTTGCGGTAGCTGGTCGCCGCGAAGTCGAGCGACTGGCCCTTGTTGTCCGCGCCGCCGGGGGCGGTGTCCATCTCCCAGTTGGCGTGGTGGAAGTTGCGCTCGCCGATGGTCTGGAAGAACTGCTGGAAGTTGAGGTCGCCGTCGCCCAGCGGGGTCATCTGGTACCCGTTGGGAACGCTGGTGTCCCGGTCGCCGTCCTTGGCGTGGAAGAGCGGGAACCGGGTGGTCCGGTCGGCCACGGTGAGGATCGGGTCGAACAGGTCGGTCACCTCCTGGCCGGCCGGGTTGACGTACTTCTGGTGCTTGTAACGGGCCACGTAGGCCCAGTAGATGTCCAGCTCGAAGAAGACGTACCTCGGGTCGGTGATCTCGAAGAAGTACTCCAGTCGGCGGATGCCGGAGGACCGGGTCTGCCGGCCCTGCTCGTCGCGTGGGCCCCGGTCGATCAGGAAGTTGTACGCGGCGTCGTGGTTGTGCGTGTAGAGCCGCATGCCCCGGGCCTTGGCCTGCCGGCCCAACTCGTTCCAGATGTCCGCGGCGGCGTCCCACTCTGCCTTGTACGCGCTGCTGGTCGGGTCGCTGCCGGTGCCGATGTTCTTCATGCCGAGTTCCTCGGCGATGTCCAGCTGTTGCTGGAAGGTGGCTGGCTGGATCGAGGCGTGGGTGCCGTTGGCCACCAGGCCGTTGTCGTCGAGGATCTTGCGGATCTCGGCGGGGGTGATCTGCCGGCCCAGGATCTCGGTGCTCTGGGTGTAGCCGGCGAACTCGATCTCCTTGTAACCGATCTCGGCGAGTCGGGCGAGGACGCGCTCGAAGCCGTACGGCACCCCGCTGTCGTCGGGCGCGGCGGTGATCCGGTCGCGGACGCTGTAGAGGATGATGCCGCGGTTCCTGGCCGGGATCAGCGGCTCCACCCGTAGCTTGCTCGCGTTGCCGGGGTTGGCGAGCGCGGGGGTGCCGGTGGCGAGGACGGGTAGGCCGGCCGCGCCGATCGCGGCGGCGGCGCCGGCGGAGGCGGCGAGCAGGGATCGGCGGCTGAGCCGGCCGGTGGGGGTGGCGTCGGGGGCGGTGTGGTCTGGCATGGTTCCACCTTTCGCGACGGTGGTCGGAGACAGACACTAACGTCGGTCTAAGTCGAAAGATAGGTTCGATCGACGGCAGCTTTTGTTTGATTCGACGAAAGTCACTGATGATCGTCGATACCGGCCGCGCGGCCCTCGATGCTGACTACGCTCGTCCTGACCGCATCGCCGCGGAGGGCCGCAACGCCGCAGGAGGCCGGGGGCCGCAGGAGGGGTGGGCATGGTCCGGACCGGACGCAGATTGCGCGTCGCCGCGCTGACCTGCGCGATCGGGCTGGCAGTCACCGGTTGTACCGGCGACGACCGCGACGGCTTCCGGCCCGGTGCCGCCGACGTCAGCGACCCGTACGTGCCGGGGCACGGCAACGGCGGTTACGACGTCGGGCACTACGGTCTCGACGTGCGCTACGACCCGTCGACCGACCGGCTGACCGGTCGAGCCGTCATCACCGCCACCGCCACCCAGGACCTGTCCCGGTTCAACCTGGATCTGGTCGGCCTGGAGGTCCGCGCGGTCAGCGTGGGTGACGCGGCGGCCGAGCACCGGCGCGGCGACGGCGAGTTGGTGGTGACCCCCCGCGACGGACTGCCGCGCGGCCGGCAGTTCACAGTGACTGTCGAGTACGCGGGCGTCCCCACGGCCGTCGACGACGGGGCGCTTGGCAGCGGTGGTTTCCTGCACACCGCCGACGGCGCTGTGGCGCTCGGCCAGCCCGACTCGGCCGCCACCTGGTTCCCGGTCAACGACCACCCGTCGGACAAGGCCACCTACGACCTGGCGGTGACCGTCCCGGACGGCCTGGCCGCGCTGAGCAACGGCGTACCCGGGCCGAAGAGCAGCGCCGACGGTTGGACCACCTGGCGCTGGTCGGAGCGCGCCCCGATGGCCAGCTATCTGAGCACGCTCGTGATCGGCGACTACCGGGTGGTGACCGGCACGCACGCGGGTCGACCGATGGTCACGGCGGTGGCCGCGAGCCTGCCGAAAACCGGCGGCGCGGCCACCTCGCTGGCCCGCACCGGCGCGATCGTCGACTTCCTGGCCAGCCGCTTCGGCCCGTACCCGTTCGACTCGTACGGGGGGATCGTGATCGCCGACGACCGGATCGGGTACGCGCTGGAGACCCAGTCCCGGCCGGTCTACGGGCCTGGCTTCTTCGCGGACGACCGGCCGAACCCGAGCGTCGTCGCGCACGAACTGGCGCACCAGTGGTTCGGCGACAGCGTGTCGCTGACCAGGTGGAGCGACATCTGGCTCAACGAAGGTTTCGCCAGCTACGCCGAGTGGTTGTGGGAGGAGCACGACGGCGGCCGGACCGCCCAGCGCAACTTCGAGATCCAGTACGCGGCGACCGACTGGACGCAGCCGTCGGTCGAGCCGGGCCGGGAGCAGATGTTCGGCACTGCCGTCTACAAGCGCGGGGCGCTCGCCGTGCACGCCTTGCGCCGGACCGTCGGTGACGACCTCTTCTTCCGCATCCTGCGTACCTGGACCACCGAGCGGGCGGCGGGCAACGCGACCACGGCGGACCTCGTCGCGCTGGCCGAGCGGGTCGCCGGGCGGCAACTGCGTCCGCTCTTCGACGCCTGGTTGGTGGGTGGGTCGGCTCCCACACTGCCGTGATCCGGCCCCGCCGCCCGGTCGATATGCTGCCGCCTGCGAACGGCGGGTAGGCGCCGGTTCGCGTGGAACTGCGGAGGCCCTGACCGGCCACCGTGCGGAGAGGGTGTGGGATGCGCGGGACGCGGCACAGACTGCGAGTGGCTGCCGGCCTGCTGGTGACCGGTGCGCTCACACTGTCCGGATGCGACTCGGCGGGCCCGGAGGCGGTCCCGTCACCGAGCGCGTCCCCCACTCCGGCGCGGACGTTCGCCGCGGGCGCCGACGGGGTCGGTGACGCCTACTTCCCGACCTACGGCAACGGCGGCTACGACGTCGGGCGGTACACGGTGAAGGTGCGCTACGACCCGACCAAGGACCAGTTGACGGGTACGACAACGGTGCGGGCCACCGCGACCACCGACCTGTCGTCGTTCAACCTCGACCTGGCCGGCCTGACCGTCAGCGCGGTCACTGTGGACGGCGCACCGGCGACCCACAGCCGCAAGCGGAACGAGCTGGTGATCAAGCCGGCTTCCGGGCTGATCAACGGCAACGGGTTCGTCGCCGAGGTCACCTACGCGGGCAAGCCGAAGCCGCTGAAGAACGAGGCGCTCGGTGACGGTGGCTTCCTGCACACCGCCGACGGTGCCATCGCGCTGGGCCAGCCCGAGTCGGCCAGCACCTGGTTCCCGGTCAACGACCACCCGTCGGACAAGGCGGCCTACGACTTCGAGGTCACCGTTCCGGACGGTCTCACCGCGATCAGCAACGGCGTTCCCGGCGGGAAGACCAGCACGGGCGGTTGGACCACCTGGAAGTGGTCGGAGAAGTCGCCGATGGCCAGCTATCTGAGCACGCTGGTGATCGGCAAGTTCCGGATCACCACCGGTGAGCACAAGGGCCGCCCGGTCTACAACGCGGTCACCACCACCGAGCCCAAGGGGAACGCGGACTCGTCGATGGCGCAGACCGTCGCGGTGGCCGACTACCTGGAGAGTGTGTTCGGGCCGTACCCGTTCGACGCGTACGGCGGTGTGGTGATCTCCGACAGCCGGATCTCCTACGCCCTGGAGACGCAGAGCCGACCGGTGTACGCGGCGAGCTTCTTCCGGCGGGGCGAGAACACCGAGGTCGTCGCCCACGAGCTGGCCCACCAGTGGTTCGGCGACAGCGTCGCGTTGGCCAGGTGGGAGGACATCTGGCTCAACGAGGGCTTCGCGACGTACGCGGAGTGGCTCTGGGCCGAGCACACCGACGCGTACACCGCCAAGGAGGCGTTCAACAGGCGGTACGTCGAGATGTCCGCGCGGGTGTGGCAGACACCGCCGGGCAAGCCGGGCGCGGAGAAGCTGTTCAGCGAGTCGGTGTACCAGCGCGGCGGCATGACACTGCACGCCCTGCGGGTGGCCGTCGGCGACAAGGCGTTCTTCGAGATCATCAAGACCTGGGCGGCGGAGAAGCGCGACGGCACCGCCACCACTGCCGAGTTCGTGGCCCTGGCCGAGCGGATCTCCGGCAAGCAGCTCGACGCGCTCTTCGACGCCTGGCTCTACGGCACGAAGAAGCCCGCCCAGCCCAAGCGGCTCTGAGCCGCGGTCAGTTCTTCACGACAAGCTTGGGGTGGGCGGCCAGGTAGGCGTCGGCGCGGCCGGCGCGGAGTTCGGTGAGGAACGTCCGGCCCTCGGTGGTGAGCTGTTCACCCCGGTAGGCGCTGCCCTTGCCGACGCCGGAACCGGGTAGCCCGACCAGCGTGAAACGGTTCTCCGGCAGGCCACTGAGGGCGTACGCGATGTCGACGATCCGGCGTCCGCCCACGTAGACGAGCGTGTCGCCCAGCGCGGAGACCACCTGGTCGACGCGCTCGGGTTGCTTGGCCAGGCCCTCGTCCAGGATCTTGCGGGTCATCGCCCGGATCAGCTGCTGCTGGTGGCGCTGCCGGGCGTAGTCACCGCCGGTGATGTAGCGCTGCCGCGCGTAGTCCAGCGCCTGCCAGCCGTTGAGGTGCATCTCGCCCTTCTCGTAGACCTGCTGCGGCCCCTTGTAGCCGCCCGGCGCGCTCTCCCGGTACTTGCCGTCCGGTCGGCGGTGCAGTGACTCGACCCGCTGGTCGATGTAGATGTCCACCCCGCCCAGGGCGTTGACCAGCCGGTCGAACCCGTTGAAGGTGAGCACCGCGCCAGCGTCGATGCGCAGCCCGGTGTAGCCGCTGACAGTGCTGCGCAGCAGCTCGTACCCCTGGGCCGTGCTGGGCTGTTTGGGTTTGCCCGGCACCCGGCTGCCGAAGCTCATGGCGTGCGTGAGTTTGGTCTTGCCGCCCTTGTAGCCGGCCTTCGGGAACGCCGGGATGTCCACCAGCAGGTCGCGGGGGAGCGAGAAGAGGTACGCCCGATCCAACCCCTTGGGTACGTGCAGCACCAGAACGGCGTCGGAGTGCGGCTCCCATCCGGGCACGCTGACCCGGGTGTCCACACCGACCAGCAGCAGGTTGAGCGGGCCCGTGATGTCCGCGCCCGGCGGCGGACCGCTGGGGCTCGGGGTCGGCGTGCCGACCGGCGACGGGGTCGGTGAGCCGGCCACCGGAGCGCCCCCCGGCTTGTTGTCGCCGGTCAGCCGGGTGATCACCACGGTGCCGGCCGCGATCAGCGCGACGACGGCGAGGGCCGCCAACCCCAGCAGCAGCCACCGTCGGCGCGGCGCCATCGACCCGAGAACCATCTGTTTTCCTTCCACCCGTCTGGTGAACAACGCTCCGACGGGTGCTCCGGGTTGCGGCCGGGAGACGCCGGGGCGGTCGGCCGGAGCATGATCGCGCAAAAACGGGCGCTGGCGCGAGCGCTACTCGCGAGTAATGATGCCTGCATGCGGTACGACGTGCTCGTCATCGGGTCCGGCTTCGGTGGCAGCGTCACCGCGCTCCGACTGGCCGAGAAGGGCTACTCGGTCGCGGTGCTGGAAGCCGGCCGCCGCTTCGCCGACGACGAGTTCCCGCAGACGTCCTGGCGGCTCCGCCGGTTCCTCTGGGCACCGAAGCTGGGCTGCTACGGCATCCAACGGCTCACCCTGCTCCGCCCGGCCGGTCGACGATCCGGCGGCGGAGTGCTGGTGCTCTCCGGCGCCGGGGTGGGCGGCGGTTCGCTGGTCTACGCGAACACCCTCTACGAACCGCTGCCGGCCTTTTACGACGACCCGCAGTGGCGGGACATCACCGACTGGCGCGACGAGTTGGCCCACCACTACGACCAGGCGAAACGGATGCTCGGCGTCACCACGTACCCGGTGCACACCGGCGCGGACCGCGCCATGCGCGCGGTGGCCGAGCGGATGGGGGTGGCGCACACCTTCCACGCCACCCCGGTGGGTGTGCACATCGGCCGGCCCGGCCAGCGGATCGCCGACCCGTACTTCGGCGGTGCCGGCCCGGAACGCACCGGCTGCCTGCACTGCGGTTCGTGCATGACCGGCTGCCGGCACGGGGCGAAGAACACCCTCGTCAAGAACTACCTCTGGCTCGCCGAAAGGCTCGGGGTCACGGTCCGTCAGTTGACCACGGTGACCGCCGTCCGGCCCGCCGACGGCGGCGGGTACGAGGTGCACACCGAACGCACCGGAGCCTGGCTGCGCAAGGGTCGGCAGGTCATCCACGCCGACCAGGTGGTCTTCGCCGCCGGGGCGCTCGGCACCCAGCGACTGCTGCACGGGATGCGGGCCGACGGTGCGCTACCCGGGCTCTCGCCCCGCCTCGGCGAGCTGACCCGGACCAATTCGGAGGCGATCCTCGGCGCCTCGGTGCCCCGTCGACGGGCCCGCTCCGAGCGGTTGGACTACACCGAGGGGGTGGCCATCACCAGTTCGTTCCACCCGGACCCGCAGACACACGTCGAGCCGGTCCGCTACGGACGGGGCTCGAACGCGATGGGGCTGCTCCAGTCGCTGCTGGTCGACGGCGGCCCACACCGGGTGCGCCGCTGGCTGGGCAGCATCGTGCGGCAGCCCCGGTTGGCGGCGCGGATGCTGTCGGTACGCGGCTGGTCGGAACGGACGGTGATCGCTCTGGTCATGCAGTCCGTGGACAACTCGCTGACCACCCGGTGGCGGCGTGGCCCGCTCGGCAGCAGGTTGGTCACCGGCCCGGGCCACGGCGCGCCCAGCCCCACCTGGATTCCCGCTGGCAACACCGCCGCCCGAATGCTCGCCGACGAGATCGGCGGCACCCCCGGCGGCTCACTCACCGAACCGTTCGACATCCCGATGACCGCGCACATCCTGGGCGGGGCGGTCATCGGCGCCACCCCGGCCGACGGGGTGATCGACCCCTGGCACCGGGTGTACGGGCACGTCGGGCTGCACGTGGTCGACGGGGCGGCCGTCTCGGCCAACCTGGGCGTGAACCCGTCCCTGACGATCACCGCACAGGCGGAACGGGCGATGTCCTTCTGGCCCAACAAGGGCGACGAGGATTTCCGCCCGCCGCTCGGCTCCCCGTACCACCGCCTCGCACCCGTACCCCCGCAAAACCCGGCGGTCCCGCCGCACGCCCCGGGCGCGCTGCGACAGTGACCCGCCGCCACCTCCGCGATCTTGCACTTTCGGTCGCCGTTACGCGGCATTCGTGGCCTTTGTCGGGGCAGAAAGTGCAAGATCGTCGGGAGAGTGGATTGCCGGCGAGCCGGTGCCGGCAGCGGCCGTGACTGTCGGTAGGCTTCGTGCACATGAGCCTGCCTCGCCCAGTCCTCGTGGTGGACTTCGGAGCCCAGTACGCCCAGCTCATCGCCCGCCGGGTCCGTGAGGCGAAGGTCTACTCCGAGATCGTGCCGCACTCGATGCCGATCGCCGAGATGCTGGCGAAGAACCCGGCCGCGATCATCCTGTCCGGTGGCCCGTCCAGCGTCTACGCCCCGGACGCGCCGCAGATCGACGCGGGCGTGTTCAGCGCCGACGTGCCGGTCTTCGGCATCTGCTACGGCTTCCAGGCGATGGCCCAGGCGCTCGGCGGCACCGTCACCAGGACCGGCAACCGTGAGTACGGTGGCACCCCGCTGCGCCCCCGCCTCCTCGACCCCGGTGTGCTGCTGCGTGACCTGCCGGCGGACCTGCCGGTCTGGATGAGCCACGGCGACTGCGTCACCGAGGCGCCCGAGGGCTTCACAGTGACCGCCGAGTCGGCGGGCGCGCCGGTCGCCGCCTTCGAGGACCTGGCCGGTCGACGGGCCGGCGTGCAGTTCCACCCGGAGGTCGGCCACACCGCGCATGGTCAGGAGATGCTGACCCGCTTCCTCTACGACATCGCCGGCATCGAGCCGACCTGGACTCCCGAGAACATCATCGACGAGCAGGTCGCCCGGATCCGCGCCCAGATCGGCGACAAGGAGGTCATCTGCGGCCTCTCCGGCGGAGTCGACTCGGCGGTCGCCGCGGCGCTCGTACACAAGGCCGTCGGTGACCAGCTCACCTGCGTCTTCGTCGATCACGGCCTGCTGCGCGCCGGCGAGGCCGAGCAGGTCGAGAAGGACTACGTCAGTGCCACCGGCATCAAGCTGAAGGTGGTCGACGCCACCGACCGGTTCCTCGGCGCGCTCGCCGGGGTGACCGACCCGGAGCAGAAGCGCAAGATCATCGGTCGGGAGTTCATCCGGGTCTTCGAGGCCGCGGCCCGCGAGATCGCCGCCCACGGCGACGTCGAGTTCCTCGTCCAGGGCACCCTCTACCCCGACGTGGTGGAGTCCGGCGGCGGCACCGGCACCGCCAACATCAAGAGCCACCACAACGTCGGCGGTCTCCCGGAAGACCTCAAGTTCGCGCTGGTCGAGCCGCTGCGCACCCTGTTCAAGGACGAGGTCCGCACGCTCGGCCTCCAGTTGGGCCTGCCCGAGGCAATGGTCTGGCGGCACCCGTTCCCCGGCCCCGGTCTGGCCATCCGGATCATCGGCGCGGTCGACCAGGAGCGGCTCGACCTGCTCCGCCAGGCCGACCTGATCGCCCGCGAGGAGCTGACCGCCGCCGGCCTCGACCGGGGTGTCTGGCAGTTCCCCGTGGTGCTGCTCGCCGACGTGCGCAGCGTCGGTGTGCAGGGAGACGGGCGCAGCTACGGGCACCCCGTCGTGCTGCGCCCGGTCTCCAGCGAGGACGCGATGACCGCCGACTGGTCCCGGCTGCCCTACGACATCGTGGCCCGGATCTCCACCCGGATCACCAACGAGGTCGCGGAGGTCAACCGGGTGGTCCTGGACGTCACCAGCAAGCCGCCGGGCACCATCGAGTGGGAGTGAGCGCCGCTCAGGCCGCCGTCGGCGGGCTGGACGGGGTCGTCGGCGGGTAGAGCGGGGTCGTCGGCGGGTAGGGCGGCGTCGAGGCGTACCCCTGCGGTGGTCCGCCGGGCGCGGGCCCGGCGGTGGGCGGCGGGCCGTTCTGCGGCGCGACGCCCGCGGCGTGCGGCCAGGCCGGCGCGCCGCTGGGCTCCTCCGGCATCAGGAACCACATGATCGGGTACGCGAACAGCGCGAGCCCGCCGGTGAGCAGACCGGTGACCGCGAAGATCACCCGGACCAGTGTGGGATCGACGGCGAAGTAGCGGCCGACGCCGCTGGCGACCCCGGCGACCATGCGGTCGGTGGTGGGTCGCCGGAGCTGCTTGTACGGGGCGTGGGGAGCGGTGGTCGATGTCATACCCCCACAGTCCGCGCTGGCGCCCGGCCCGCCCTCGGTGACCGCCCGGATCCTTACCCTGACCAATCCCTGACCGGGGCCAGATAGTCAGGAATCCGACTCTTTTCCGTTCCGGTAACCCGGCCCGGGGAGAATTTGCTCCCGTGACCACTTTGCTCAAGCCGCTCCGCAGGATCGCGGCATACGCAGTTTGTGCTGATTCAAGCGGCCGAGTCCTGCTGGTCCGCGCATCGGAGCGCTCCGGCACCCCCGGCACGTGGTCGCTGCCCGGAGGGGCGGTCGACCACGGCGAAGACCCGAACCACACGGTCGTCCGCGAGACCGCCGCCGAAACCGGTCTCTCCGTCGCCGTCTCCGGCCTGGCCGACGTGCTCGCCGACATGCGGGCACTTCCCGACCGCGGCATCACCATCCACACCGACCGGCTGATCTACCGCGTTGCCGTGCGCGGTGGCACCCTCGCCGACCGGGTCGGCGAGCGCCCCACCGACCTGGCCCGGTGGTACACCCTCGACGAGGCGCGCGAGCTGCCGCTGCGCTCGTTCACCGCACGCGCCCTCGGGCTGCCCGCCTCCTCGGCCGACGTGGTGCCCGACGAGGCACCCGAGTTCCCCTCCTTCTACGCCGTGCCCGGCCCCGACGGGCTGCACCGGGCCCAGCGCTTCGCCGCGTACGCGGTCTGCACCGACCCCGCCGGCCGAGTGCTGCTCACCCGCATCTCCGACGGCTACCCCGGCGCCGGCTGCTGGCACCTACCCGGAGGCGGCACCGACTACGGCGAACAGCCCGGCGCGGCACTCATCCGGGAGCTGATCGAGGAAACCGGCCAGGCCGGCCGCCTCGTCGAGCTGCTCGGCGTCGCGAGTCACCGCGACGCCGCCTCACTCGGCCCCGAGGGTTACCCGATCGACTGGCACGGCGTACGCGCCTTCTACCGGGTCGTCGTCGACCAGCCCAACCCGCTGACCGTGGCCGACGTGGGCGGCTCCACCTGCGAGGCCCGCTGGTTCGGCCGCGAGGAGTTGGGCGCCCTCCCCACCGACCGCCTCACCGAGGTGACCGCCGAAGCAGTCCAGGCCGCCCAACTCACCTGATCCCCGACCGATCCGCGAGGAGCCAGCGGCGCACCGGGCCTTGGGGGTCGGGCCTTGGGCTTCGCGCCTTGGGGTCGTGCCTTGGGGGTCGTGCCTTGGGCGTCCGCCCGCGTCCCGTGCCTCGTGCCCCGCGCCCCGCGCCCCGCGCAAGATCGTGCTCGAACCAGGATGTAGTGGCTTCACCCACGCGCCGATGCCACTACATCCTGGATATTGCGCGATCTTGAGCGCGGGCACACCCCGCTGAGGGCTTACGCCCGGACGCTCCGGGCGGGGCGTCCTCGGGTCCTCGGCGCTGCCTGGGGGTCGTCCGGCTTCGGTAGGTCCATGCCCCCAGCCTGTGATCCACTCGGGTTCCTTGAAAACGCGGCATCCCGGGCACTGGAATACCGCGCCTTCCGTGAACCCGAGTGGATCACCGTCAGTCTCGACTCCGGCAACGCGAATGGACTCCACAATGCGGGCTGATGGAGTGACGCGGACCGGGTCGCCTAACGGGCTTAGGGGTCTACGGGGCTGATCGGTCGTCGCCAAGGGCCGGCTACCTCGGTCTGTACGTGCCGGTTCGCCGAGCTCTGCGGGTTTCCCGTGCCCTGCCTCGCATTGATCATGAAGTTATTGTCTGAACGCGAGTTGGACGACGGTAACTTGATGATCAACAGTTGTGGGTGCGGAAGCGGGGGCGAGCGAAGGTGCAATTCGCGCGGCGAGTCGGGGCTTATGGACTTCTGCGAGACGCGGGCCGGGTCCTGGTGGTTCGGGACGGGGTGGAGGGCGAGTTTCCCGGGGTCTGGCGGTTGCCCGGCGGCGCCGTCAGGCATGCCGAGGACCCGGAGCGCGCCGTGATCCGCCAGGTCGACGAGCAGGTCGGGTTGACGGTTGCGGTGACGCGACTACTCGCGGTGGTTGCCGATATGGCCACCTTTTCGGAGGACAAGGCTTCGCTGCACACCGACCGGCTGCTGTTCGACCTCAGCACGCCCCACGACGCGCTGCCTGACGGCGCGGAGCGTGAGAGTGCGCGGCCCGAGGGCGGGTCGCGCGGCGTCGGGGCTGGTCTGGTCGATCAGGCTTCCTGGCTTCCGCTGGCGGAGGTGGCGCAGTTGCCGCTGACCCCGTTCACCGCCGAGGCGCTCGGCCTGCCGGTCACCCCACTGCCGCCGGCGGCGCACCGGTCGCGGGACCTGTTGCCGCCGCAGCACCC
Source organism: Micromonospora sp. NPDC005205 (assembly GCF_040608275.1). NCBI lineage: Bacteria > Bacillati > Actinomycetota > Actinomycetes > Micromonosporales > Micromonosporaceae > Micromonospora > Micromonospora sp. NPDC005205. The sequence goes on along the minus strand of NZ_JBEXHV010000030.1, from coordinate 36,226 downwards.
CGACCGTCGGCTGCGCTTCGGGGCGTACGGGCTGGTCACCGACCCCGCTGGGCGGATTCTGCTCACCCAGATCGCGGAGGGCTACCCGGGGGCCGGTCTGTGGCATCTGCCTGGCGGGGGCACCGATCACGGCGAGCAGCCGACCACCGGGTTGCTGCGGGAGTTGGTCGAGGAGGGCGGGCAGGTGGGCCGGGTCGTGGAGCTTCTCGGCGTCAACAATCTGCACAATCCCGCCGCACTGGGCCCGGAGGGTCGACCTCTGGACTGGCATGGCGTACGGGTGATCTATCGGGTGCTGGTGGACGTACCTGACGACGCGGTGGTCACCGAGTCCGCCGGGGGGTCGACGTCGGGGGCGGGGTGGTTCACCCGGGAGGAGGCGACTGACCTGCCGTTGAGCGACATCGCTGCCGTGGCAATCGGACAGAGTGGTCGATAGCACACCGCCCGACGAGCCGAGTTGGTGACCCTCCGGTACAGTCAAAGGCGGGAATGATGGAGGAAAAGGGCGAAGAAGCCCGGGATGGGAACAAGCGAGCGGTTCGAGCGGTTTAAGCCAGATACAAGTACCGCCGGCAGCTATCGCCAAGCCCAGTTCCCCTATGCGATGGTGTACTCCGCAAAACGGCTGCCGGGCCATGCAAGGTCCGGCACGAGACAGCCGGACACCCGCCACTTGGCGGTCAGCAGATCCGGTGATGGAGGAAACGTGCCGAGAGCCCCATGGCGCCGGCGTCGTACTACTGACAGTCCGCGCCCCGCAGGGCGTCGCTGGGCGGGCCGGTTGCGCCGCAGCAGCACGTTCGCCCGCCAGGTGCTGTTGGTCCGGGTCGGTCGCCGTGATGGCGACCTGCACCCGACCGACCTGGCCCCGACCGAGCACCGGTACGCCGATCGGCAGCGCCGTCGCTACGGCCTGGACCGGCTCAGCCGACCGACACTGGGCGTGGACCCGACACTGGGCCTGGACCGAGCCAACGTCGAGGCGGTCATGCCGGTCAGTCCGGCGATGCCGCCGATGACGCAGACCGACGAGGCCCACACGATCCCGCTGCTTCCCGGCGAGCGCACCATCGCGCGCCGGATGAAGTTCGGCCTGGTAAACGCCTGCACGTTGGCCAGCCTGATGCTCGGCATGCTGGCCATCTTCCTGGCCATGCAGGGCGAGGTGCGCATGGCGGCGCTCTGCCTGATCGCATGCGTCGGCTTCGACGGTCTGGACGGCGCGCTGGCCCGACGGCTCGGGGTGGCCAGCCCGTTCGGCGCGCAGATGGACTCACTGGCCGACATGTGCTCGTTCGGTCTCGCCGCGCCGGTGGTGGTCTACGCCTCGCTCGCCGGTTCCGTCTCCACGGCGGCGGCGGCGGTGGCGTGCGCCCTGGTCGCGGCCTGCGCCGCGATTCGACTGGCCCGCTTCAACGTCTCGCCGAAGGACGGCCGGTTCTTCTGCGGGGTGCCCACCACCATGGCGGCCGCGGTCCTCGCCGTGACAGTGGCGATCGGCCTGCCGGTGCCCGGTGCCGTGCTCGTCGCCGGTGTGGCGCTGCTGGCCTTCGCGATGGTGTCGAGCTTCCCGTACGCCAAGCTCGCCCGCCTGGTGAAGCTGCCGCCGTGGCTCTGGCTGGCCCCGGTGATCGGCGCGCTGGTCGACATCCGGCTCACGTTCGCCCTGATCGTGGTGGGCTACCTGGTCAGCGGGCCGGTTCTCTGGCTGCGGCAGCGTCGTACCGCCTGATTTGAACAGACAGAACGGGGCGCCGCGGTCAGCGGCGCCCCGTTCTTCGTCTGCGTGTCAGCGCCAGCGGGCGATGACCGTGGACCCGCCGACCACCTTGTCGCCCGGCCCGACCAGCGGGTCGGCGGCCTCGGCGGGCAGGTAGACGTCGGTCCGGGAGCCGAACCGGATCAGCCCGAAGCGCTCGCCCTTGGCCAGCAGCGCGCCGATCGGCGCGCGCTGCACGATCCGGCGGGCGATCAGCCCGGTCCGCTGCGCGACCACCACGGTGCCGCGAGCGGTGTCCAGCACGGTGTACGCGGCCACGTTGTGCTCGGCGTCCGGCTTCATCGCGTTGACGAAGCCGCCGTCGGCGACGAAGTAGTCCACCACCTTGCCGGCGACCGGAGCGCGGTTGACGTGCACGTCCAGCACCGACAGGAAGACCGCGATCCGTAGCCACTCGCCGTCGCCGAAGCGCTCGTCGTGCAGCCGCTGCACCGACAGGACCTTCCCGTCCGCGCTGGCGACCACGGCGCTCGGGTCCTCCGGCACGTCCCGTTCGGGGTCCCGAAAGAACGCGGCGACCGGCCCGGCGGCCAGGGCCGGCAGCAGCCACAGCTTGGACGACGGGCGCGCCACCCGGGCCAGCGCCGCGAGGCCCAGCGCGATGCCCGCCGCCGCCACGCCGTTGGAGTCGATGTGCATGCCCCGGGTCACCGGCACGCTCGACGGCCGGTACGCGGGGGCCAGGCTGTCGGCAGCGGCCGGGGTCGCCGGGGTGAACCGCAGTCGGTAGACCCGCACCGGTGGCGAGTTGCGCAGCACCAGATCGGCACCGACGCCGTAGAGGGCGTCCTGTCGGGCCAGTTCGGCGGCGGCGCCCTCGGTCCGGCCGGGGGTGGCGACGGTCGCCACGCTCAGCACCGCCCCGTCGGTCAGGTACTTGACCAACCCCTCGACCCCGCTGCGGGTGGCCTCGGCGGTGCCGGTGAACGCTTCAGCGGCGATGACGACCTCGGCGGCCTCGGCCTCGGTCAGCGAGTCGACGACGCTCACCCGGTCGGCCACCCAGCGACCCTGGGCTGTGACGTGCTCGCTGAGTGCGGCAGCGCCGAACGGCTCGGCGGGCACCACGGTGAGCCGGTCACCGGGGAGCAGCGCATCGACCGCCGCGGCCAGCACCGCGGAGTCCGGGGTCACCCCGACCAGCAGGGCGGCCTTGGGGTCGTTGATCCGGGCCAGCTCGGCGACGAGGGTACGGGCGGCTCGCTCGCCGATGCGGACCGGACCGGACCGGCCGGTGGTACGCACGGCGGGGGACTGGGTCATGTCGGGCGGGCTCCTGACGGGGGTAGAGACGGGAATCGCGGCGGGACCGCCATGGGCGGGACGGGCCGGCCGGCGGAGGCGAGATCTCCACCAGCCAGCATATGCGTCCGTCCGCGCCGGCCGCACCGCCGTGGGGATGCGGTGGACCGACGCGGACGGCCGTCCGAGGTCAGGCTTGCCTGCGCGGACCCTCGTGCTCGTCACCCGGCTGGTCGCCGGTGGCCCCGACCGGTTGGTCGGAGCGGGTCGGCTCGTCCCCCTCGGACGAGGCAGGGCGGGCGAGGTTCCCGGTGGTCGGCTCGTCGTCTCCGTTGTCGGGTCGGCCGGGGACGGGCTCGGTTGACGGCTCCGACGGCGGATGTGCCAGCCAGGCCGGGTGGATCACGTCGGCGCTCGGCACGTCCTGCGCCCGCACCTCGGTCGTCGGCGTCTCCAACGTCGGGTCCGAGGAGGGCGTCGGGTCCGAGATGAGCGTCGGGTCCGAGGAGGGAGAGTCCCAGGTGGACCGCTCGGCTTCCCAGACCGGCAGGGCCGCGCCGGACGTCGACGTGGCGGCACCGGAGACGGGTGCGCCGGAGACGGGTCCGCCGGAGACGGACGTGCCGGAGACGGGCGCGACCGCCTCGGTGGCGCCGGTCTCGGCAATGGCTTCCGGCTGGTTCGGTCGACTCGAGCGCAGCGCGCCGACCAGGCCGAAGACCCCGATCAGGATGAGTGCGCCGGCCAGGAACCAGCCAACCGGCGGCAGTGCGAGCCCGAGCAGTTGGGCGAGCAGCCACCAGGCTGACAGCGCCAGGAACACGAGCCCGAAGGCGAACGACACCAGATCCGTGCGGTGAGCCTTCACCGGGTCACCTCCAGGTTGCCGGCATTGACATGGATGTAGAGGCGCAGGGTCCCGCCGCCGGGCCCGTCCGCGCCGACGTCGGTGGATTCCCGCAGGCGGCCGTCCAGCCCGCCGGAGCGGTTGCCGAAGATGTTGGCGTCGCCCGCGTTGACGTCGGCCACTGTGGTGACGTCAACGTTCGGCGGCACGACCACAGTCGCCTGGCCGAAGTTGACGGCCACTGTCACCTGGCTGTCCCGTTTCGCGAAGTTGATCCCGCGTAGGTCGAGCACGGCGTCACCGAAGCTGTTCTCGTACCGGTCCGCCAGGTCGCGGTGGTCGGTGGGCGCCCAGGTCACCGCGCCGTCGACCCCCCGGATCCGGTCGTAGGACTCGGCGACGGTCGCCGTGCCCAGCGCCGCCGCGGTCACCAGACCGAGTGCGATGAGCCAGCGCGCCCGCCCGAACCACGTGCCGACCAGCAGGCCCAGCGCGATCGTGGCCAGCGCGGCTGCGAAGTACGCCGAGGCTCTGACGGCGAAGACGTCGAGCAGGTCGAGCAGGGCGACCAGACCGAGTACCAGGAAGATCAGCGAGAAGGTCACCGCACCGAGCGGCGATCGCTCCTTTGGGCGCTTCGGCGGCTTCGGTGGCTTGGGCGGACGAGGTGCGGGCGGGGTCGGCGAAGCGTACGGGCCGTGCGGCGCGAACGGAGGGCGGTAACCGGAGGGCGGCGGGGCGGTCGGATAGCCGGCCGGGGCAGCGGGCGTGCTGCTCACCGGCGCCGACGGCCAGCCGGCGCTGGGCATGGCGGTACTCGGCCAGCCGGGCTGGGCAGCCGTCGTGCCGGCCGGTTGCCCGGATGTCGGGCCGACCCCGGACACCGGCTGTGTCGCGCTGGTCGGCGGCGCGTCGTACGCCGGGATGGTGACTGTGGGCGCCGCCCCCGTCGTCGCGGTGGCGTACCCCGGACCGGTGCTGAACATCGGCGGCGTCGCAGCTGGGCTGGTCGACGGCGCCGGGCCATACGACGGTGCGGGCCAGGTCACCGGTGGGACGACCGGACCGGCCGGGTTGCCGGAGGCGGGCGGCGGACCACCGGGGGTGCCGGGCCGTGGGTTGCGGCCGTCCCGGTTGAGCAGGAGCGCGCCGGCGACCAGGATGGCCGCGCCGAGCAGCACCGCGCGGAAGGCGTCGGTGACGATGTACGCGAAGCTGGCCGCGACCAGGATGCCCAGGACGATCACCGTCACCGGGGACATGCTGGAGCGACCACGACCGAGCATGGACTCGACGGGGGACGCGGTGTCGCCCTCGTTCGGGATGATCAGCCAGGCGGCGACGTACACCAGGATGCCGATGCCCCCGAAGAACCCGAGCACCGCGAGCAGCACCCGCCAGAGCACCGGGTCGGTGTTGGTGGCGCGTCCGATCGCCGCGCAGACACCGGCCAGGTACCGCCCCTCGCGCGGGCGGACCAGCCCGTACCGCGAGGTGAAGCCGGTGCCGCCCAGTGGCGGTGGCGGTGCGGACGGACCGGGACCACCCGGCCCTGGCGGCGTGCCGCCCGGGCCGTAGCCGGTGCCTGCCGCGAACCCCGGGCCTGGGCCGTGGCCCGCCGTGGGCGGCGCGTAGCCGTCGGCCGGCTCGCCGGGCACGGTGCCGGCGGTCGCGTCGGTGCCAGCGTGCGGACCGAACGTGATGGGCTCGGTCCACTCGGCGGGCGTGGTGGTGGGCGGGGGCGGTGCTGAACCGCCCGGCTGTGCCGACCCCGGTCGGGGTGGCGGGGCAGCTTCCTCGGTCATGCTTCGATCCTGCTGCCCGGTCCACCCGAACGACCTCAGGACCCGACCCTGACCCCACCCTGAGATCCGGCGGCCGGAATGTCGGGGGCGTCCCCGTGGTCGCGGACGCCGCAGCGTGTGACGATCGAGTCACCGACCTCGACCTGTACGCCACCGTGACCAGGGAGCCTCCGATCAGCACCGTGACCTCGCCCCCGCGCCTGTACCGCGCCCCGGAGCACCGGATGGCCGCCGGCGTCGCCGCCGGTATCGCCGACCATCTCGGCATCTCGGTGCTGCGGGTGCGCGTCGCGTTCATGGTCCTGCTCGGGCTGAGCGGGCTCGGCCTGCTGCTCTACGCGGCCTTCTGGGCGGTGGTGCCGCTGCGCCCCGGTGACACAGCGGTGCCGCCCCGGCGGGACGTCGCCCAACTCCTGCCGTTCGTGGGGATCGGGCTCGGTGTCCTTTTGATCCAGGTGATGGTCTTCGACTCGGTCGGCGCGGCGGGCACCGCCGGTTGGTTGGTGGCCATCATCGCGGTCGGCGCCGGGGTCATCTGGCACCAGTCCGCGCCCGAGCGGCGGCGACAGTGGGGCGACGCGATGCCGGTGCCCTGGCTCGGCGCGGTCGTCGAGGAGAGCGACCGGCGGGCCTTCGTGCTGCGGTTCATCGGTGGGGGAGTGCTGGTCGCGGTCGGCATCATCGGCGTCGCGGCCGTCTACTCCCCGGCACAGAACTTCGACGCGGTGATCAATGGCGTCATCTTCGCGTTGGTCGGGTTGGCGGGCGTCGGCGTGGTCGCCGCGCCGGTGCTCTGGCGGACGTACAGCCAGCTCCGCTCGGAGCGCGAGGGGCGCATCCGCGAGCAGGAGCGGGCCGAGTTGGCCGCGATGGTGCACGACCAGGTGCTGCACACGTTGGCCCTGATCCAGCGCAACGCAGCTGACGTCAAAACGGTGCAGCGGCTGGCCCGAGGGCAGGAGCGTTCGCTGCGCAACTGGCTCTACAAGCCGAGCGCTTCGCCGAGCGAGCGCTTCGCCGCCGCCCTGGAGCAGGCCGCGGCCGAGGTGGAGGACACCTTCGCGATCAGCGTGGAGACGGTGGTGGTGGGGGACCGGGAGACCGACGAGAAGGTCGGGGCGCTGGTCGCGGCTGCGCGGGAGGCATTGGTGAACGCCGCCCGGCACGCCGGTGTGCAGACGGTGTCGCTCTACGCGGAGGTGGAGCCGGATCAGGTAAGCGTCTTCGTCCGGGACCGTGGCAAGGGCTTCGACCCCGATACGGTGGAGGACCACCGGCACGGCGTCAGCGGCTCGATCATCGGGCGAATGAAGCGGCACGGCGGACGGGCCGAGATCCGGTCCGGCCCGGGGGAGGGGACCGAGGTCCGGTTGATCCTGCCGATCTCCCGGGACTCGTCCGCAGCGGAGAGGAACAGATGACCATGGCCGAGCAGTCGACCGAGCACCTCGACCCGGCGGATGCCCGCCCCGAGCGGCTGCGGGTGTTCCTGGTGGACGACCACGCCATGTTCCGTGCCGGGGTGCGCGCGGAGTTGGGCGCCCACGTCGAGGTGGTGGGCGAGGCGAGCACGGTGGCCGAGGCGGTCACCCGGATCGCCGCCGTCGGCCCGGACGTGGTGCTGCTCGACGTGCACATGCCCGACGGCGGCGGTCGCGCGGTGCTGGAGGCGATGCGGCGTACGCACCCGCAGGTCAAGTTCCTCGCGTTGAGCGTCTCCGACGCGGCGGAGGACGTGATCGGGCTGATCCGTGCCGGTGCCCGCGGGTACGTCACCAAGACCATCTCCCCGGACGAGCTGGCTGCCGCGATCCGGCGCGTGGCCGACGGGGACGCGGTGTTCAGCCCACGGCTGGCCGGGTTCGTGCTGGACGCCTTCGCGGCCCGCCCGGACGCGCCGGTGGCCGACCCGGAGTTGGACCAGCTCACCAACCGTGAGCGGGAGGTGCTGCGGCTGCTGGCCCGGGGGTACGCGTACAAGGAGATCGCCAAGGAGCTGTTCATCTCCATCAAGACCGTGGAGACGCACGTGTCGAACGTGTTGCGCAAGCTTCAGATGTCCAATCGCTACGAGCTTTCCCGCTGGGCGGCGGACCGCCGGCTCGTGTGACGGCGCGTCGACACCGGCGAGGATCAGAGAAACCGCCGGTGCGCCCTCGTACGCCCAGCCTGTGATCGTGTCCGGGTAGCCGTAGGGGCCCTCATCCGGATGGGTCGAAACATGAGTGGTGACGCACGTCCCATCGGGCTGGGTGGCTTCGCGGCGCGCGCACCGGCTGAGGCCGGGTTCCCGGGCGGGCGCAACGTATTTCCTGCTCAGTGCCGCCTGCGTCGACCGTTTTATGATCATTTTTCAAGTATCGGCAACGTGGCGGGCAACTAACGGCTTGATAACGGCACCTTCACGGAAGAGGCCAGTGGGTGTCACAGTGGCAGCACCTCACCATCGGTGTGTGGCACTCCGTACGCCCCACGACCACGATTTCGCCGATCTCGGCGGCCCGTGGCTGTGTCGATTGCGTCGTGTCACGCCTCTTTGGTGGGGGAGCCCGGCGGATCGGAACATCAGGGGTGTCCCCAACTTCCCTGTGGTCCCGGCGACCCGCGCCCCGGGGTGGTCGGGCGGTGTCACCCCCAAACGTGCGTGAAACCCACGACGGAACCTGGTTAGAAAGAGGAGGCCCCTCGGAATGAGAGTCTCGAAGCGGGCGACGAGCGCCATCGCGCTCAGCGCGGCTGCCGCGCTTGTCGCGAGCGGTTGCTCGAGCGGCGGCAGTGACGACACTGCCGCCAGCGCGGATGGCTCGATCGTTGTTCACGGCGTCCAGCCGGAGAACCCGCTGGTCCCGTCGAACACCACGGAGACCGGTGGCGGCAAGATCATCGACTGGATGTGGACCGGCCTGGTCGAGTACCCGAACGACGGTGGGGCCCCGCGGAACGCGCTGGCGGAGTCCATCAACACCACGGACTCCAAGGTCTTCACGATCAAGATCAAGGCCGGTACCAAGTTCCACGACGGTACCGAGGTCAAGGCGAAGAACTTCGTCGACGCCTGGAACTGGGCCGCCTACTCGCCGAACGGTGCGCAGAACGGCACCTTCTTCGCGGACATCGCGGGCTTCGACCAGACCTACACCACGGACCCGGATGGCGCGGACGGCCCGAAGAAGGCCCCGGCGCCGACGGCTGAGAAGCTGTCCGGCCTGAAGGTCATCGACGACCAGACCTTCGAGGTCACCCTGGCGGCGCCGACCGCGGTCTTCCCGACCAAGCTCGGCTACAGCGCGTTCATGCCGCTGCCGGACGTCTTCTTCACCATGAAGCCGGAAGAGTTCGGCAAGACGAAGCCGATCGGCAACGGCCCGGTGAAGTTCGTGTCCTGGGAGGACAACTCCCTCATCAAGCTGACGCGCTTCGACGACTACAACCTTCGCGACAAGATGAAGGTCAAGGACGTCGACGTCAAGCTGTACCAGGACGACAACGCCGCCTACGCCGATCTGCTGGCCAACAACCTCGACTTCATGGAGGTTGTCCCCACCTCGGCGCTCGCCGGTGACAAGTGGAAGACCGACCTCGGTGACCGGGGCCGCTCCACCGTCACGCCGTCGACCGCGTTCATCGCGTTCCCGATCTACGACAAGCGCTTCGCGAACCCGAAGCTGCGTCGTGCGGTGTCGCTGGCCGTCAACCGGCAGGAGATCTCGGACAAGATCTTCTTCGGTACCCGCAAGCCGGCCGACAGCTGGGCGAACCCGCTGACCCCGGGCGCCAAGCCGGGTAACTGCACCGCCTGCAAGTTCGACCCGGAGACGGCCAAGACGCTGCTCGCCGAGGCCGGTGGCTTCACCGGTGAGATGGTCTTCTACTACAACGCGGACTCCGCCCACAAGGACTGGATGGACGCCGTCGCGCAGCAGGTCAAGACCAACCTCAACATCAACGCTCGGGCCGAGGGTGTGCCGACCTTCGCGGTGTTCCGTCAGAACATCAACGCCCACAAGATGAGCGGCCCGTACCGTGCCGCGTGGCAGCAGGACTACCCGGACGTCGAGAACTGGGTGAACCCGCTGTTCATCACCAACGGCTCCTCGAACGACGGCCTCTACACCAACCCCGAGGTCGACGCCCTTGCCAAGCAGGCCAGCGGCGCTCCGAGCCTGGAGGCCTCGCACGAGGCGTTCGCCAAGGCGGTCGAGAAGGTCGACCAGGACGTTCCGAGCATCCCGGTCTACTTCTACGGTCAGCAGTCCGGCCACTCGGAGAAGATCAAGAAGCTCGAGCTGAACAACGTCGGCGAGATCGACATCACCTCGGTCGAGCTCTGATCCGAACGGTCTGACCCCGGGTCGGGCTCGCCACATCCGGTGAGCCCGACCCGGGGCCGTTCCGCGATTGGGTGTTACAACACTCCACTCGCACGTTGTCACCACCGTGTCGGCCGTCCGACGCGCCCCCTGTCTGGAGGACCACCCCATGGGCCGTTATCTGTTGAGACGGCTGCTCCAACTCGTGCCGGTCTTCATCGGTACGACGTTCCTGATCTACTGGCTCGTCTGGGCCGTTCCGGGCGATCCGTTCGCCGGTAAGTGCGGCGAGCGTCGCTGCCCGGACCAGTACATCGCCTTCATGACCGAGAAGTACCACCTCGACCAGAACGTCTTCGTGCAGTACGCGAACTACATGAAGAACCTGCTCCAGGGCGACTTCGGTCAGACGTTCTCGCAGCGCGAGATCAGCGACATCATCCTGACTTCGTACCCGAACACCCTGAAGCTGGCCGTGGTGGCGCTCGCCATCGAGGCGATCATCGGCCTCGGCGCCGGCGTGCTGAGCGGTCTGCGGCGTAACGGCTTCCTGGACAACCTGGTCCTGGTCTCCACCCTGTTCCTGATCGCGCTGCCGGTCTTCGTGGTCGGCTTCGTGCTGCAGTGGCTGCTGGGTGTGCAGTGGGGCATCATCAAGCCGACCGTCTCCTCCGAGATGCGGTGGTCCGAGCTGATCGTGCCGGGCTTCGTGCTGGGCAGCGCATCAGTGGCGTACATCGCCCGGGTGGCAAGAACGAGCATCGCCGAGAACCGTCGCGCGGACTACGTGCGTACCGCCATCGCCAAGGGCCTGCCCATGCGCCGGGTGGTCGGAGTGCACCTGCTGCGCAACTCGCTCATCCCGGTGGTGACCCTGCTCGGCACCGACCTCGGTGCCCTGATGGGTGGCGCGATCGTCACCGAGGGAATCTTCGGCATCAACGGGATCGGCCGCCAGGTCTTCCGGGCGATCATCACCAAGGAAAGCGCCACGGTGGTAGGAATCGTGGTCGTCCTGGTGCTGGTCTATCTCGTGATGAACCTGCTGGTTGACCTGCTCTACGCCGCCCTGGACCCGAGGATCCGTTATGAGTGACCCGAGTACCGCATCGATCGTCAGTACCCCTGGCGCACACCCCACCGACTCCGCCGCACCCGCCACCGCGGGCCAGCCGCAGAGCAACGAGAAGCCGCGCGGCCTGCTCGGCGACGCCTGGCGGGACCTGCGGCGCAAGCCGCTGTTCTGGATCTCGGCCACGCTGATCGTGATCTTCCTGCTGATGGCGGCCTTCCCGGCGCTGTTCGCCCCGGGCGACGCGGTCAACGGCTCGCTGTCCCGCAGCCTCGACAAGCCGTCCGCCAATGGCTGGTTCGGCTACGACGTACAGGGCCGCGACGTCTACGCCCGGGTCATCTACGGCGCACGGGCCTCCATCGTGGTCGCCGTGCTCTCCGTGCTGGGCACCCTGCTCATCGGCGGAACCATGGGCATCATTTCCGGTTACCGCGGTGGCTGGGTGGACGCGCTGCTCAGCCGGATCGCCGACGTCTTCTTCGGTCTGCCGTTCGTGCTCGGCGCGATCGTCATCCTGACCACCTTCAACGGATCGGGCGCCGGCAACAGCAAGGCCCAGATCATGGGCCTGGTGACCGCGTCACTGATCGTGCTGAGCTGGCCGGTCGTGATGCGGCTGATGCGTTCCTCGGTGCTCGCCACCAAGGAGGCCGACTACATCGTGGCGGCCCGCGCGCTGGGTGCCGGCACCGGCCGGATCATCCTCAAGCACCTGCTGCCGAACTGCCTGGCCCCGCTGCTGGTCTACGGCACGATCATGGTCGGCTCGTTCATCGGCGCCGAGGCCACCCTGTCGTTCCTGGGCGTCGGTCTGAAGTCGCCGGTGGTGTCCTGGGGCATCATGATCAGTGATGGGCAGAATTTTGTCCGGGTCGCGCCAGGGCTGGTGTTCTTCCCCGCCGCGTTCCTCGTCACCGCAGTGCTGAGCTTCGTGATGCTCGGTGAGTCGGTCCGCGAGGCCCTCGATCCGAAACTCCGCTAGGGGAGATCCAGTGTCCGACATTCTCGTGTCCGAGCAGTCAGCGCCGGGATCCGGCGGGTCCGGGCGTCCCTCCGGCCGGCTGCTCGAGGTCGACGACCTGCGGGTGGAATTCCGTACCCGGGACGGCGTCGCAAAGGTCATCAACGGGGTCACGTACCACGTCGACGCGGGGGAGACCCTCGCCGTGCTCGGCGAGTCCGGCTCCGGTAAGAGCGTCACCGCGCAGACCGTCATGGGCATTCTTGACACGCCGCCCGGCTTCGTCACCGGTGGGCAGGTCCGCTTCCACGGCAAGGACATGCTCCGCATGTCCGACGAGGAGCGCCGCCGCATCCGCGGCGAGGGCATCGCGATGATCTTCCAGGACGCGCTCTCCGCGCTGAACCCCGTCTTCACCGTCGGGTTCCAGATCGCCGAGCAGTTCCGGGTCCGGCGAGGCATGGGCCGCGCGGAGGCCAAGAAGCGCGCGATCGACATGCTCGACCAGGTCAAGATCCCGAACGCCAAGGGCCGGTTCAACAACTACCCGCACCAGTTCTCCGGTGGTATGCGGCAGCGCGCGATGATCGCGATGTCGCTGGCGCTCGACCCCGAGGTGCTGATCGCGGACGAGCCGACCACCGCCCTCGACGTGACAGTGCAGGCCCAGATCATGGACCTGCTGGCCGAGCTCCAGCGCGAGCGGCAGATGGGCATGATCCTGATCACCCACGACCTCGGCGTGGTCGCCGACGTCGCGGACCGGATCGCGGTCATGTACGCGGGCCGGATCGTCGAGGAAGCCGACGTGTACGAGCTGTACGCCAAGCCGGCGCACCCGTACACGCTGGGTCTGATCGACTCGATCCCGCGCCTCGACGAGAAGGGGCAGCAGCTCCGGACGATCAAGGGCCTCCCGCCGAACCTGATGAACATCCCGCCGGGCTGCCCGTTCAACCCGCGGTGCCCGATGGCTCAGCCGGTGTGTCGGGAGAAGGTCCCGCCGCTGCTGCAGGTCGGCCCCGCCCGGGCCAGCGCCTGCCACTTCGCCGAGGAGCTGGTGAACCGTGTCTGAGAACATCCTCGAGGTCAATGACCTGGTCAAGCACTACCCCGTCACGCAGGGTGTGGTGTTCAAGAAGACCGTCGGTCAGGTCAAGGCGGTCGACGGGGTCTCGTTCGGTCTGCGCGCCGGAGAGACCCTCGGTGTGGTCGGCGAGTCGGGCTGCGGCAAGTCGACGCTCGCCCGGGTGCTGATGAACCTGGAGAAGCCGACCGCGGGCAAGGTGGTCTACAAGGGCCAGGACATCTCCAAGCTGTCCGGTGGGGCGTTGCGGCGTCTGCGCCGGCAGATCCAGCTGGTCATGCAGGACCCGTACACCTCGCTGAACCCGCGAATGACCGTCGGTGACCTGCTCGGTGAGCCGTTCGAGATCCACCCGGAGGTGGCGCCGAAGGGTAGCCGCCGGGCCAAGGTCCGCGAGCTGCTCGACCTGGTCGGGCTCAACCCGGAGCACATCAACCGGTACCCGCACCAGTTCTCCGGCGGTCAGCGTCAGCGCATCGGCATCGCTCGCGCGCTCGCGCTGCGGCCCGAGATCATCGTCTGTGACGAGCCGGTGTCGGCGCTGGACGTCTCCATCCAGGCCCAGGTCATGAACCTGCTGGAGCAGTTGCAGGGCGAGTTCGGCCTCTCGTACGTCTTCATCGCGCACGACCTGTCGGTGGTCCGCCACCTGTCGGACCGGGTCGCGGTGATGTACCTCGGCAAGATCGTCGAGATCGGCACCGAGGACGAGATCTACGAGCGACCGACCCACCCGTACACCCAGGCTCTGCTCTCCGCGGTGCCGGTGCCGGACCCGACCCAGCGGAACAACAAGACGATCATCCGGCTCACCGGTGATGTGCCGTCGCCGATCAGCCCGCCGTCGGGCTGCCGGTTCCGGACCCGCTGCTGGAAGGCGCAGGACGTCTGCGCCGAGCAGGTCCCGCTGCTGGAGATCCGTCGGGACTCGGACCACCCGAGCGCCTGCCACTTCGCGGAGAAGCGCGAGATCGTCGCCACCCACGAGGTGTGAGTCACCGAAACCGCCTGCCGCCGTCCCCACGACGACGGCAGGCGGTTTTCGTCTTTTCAGGTGATGACCGAACCGGTCACGCGGCGTCGGAGAGCGGCGTCAGCCAACCGGCTGTCGCCCAGGTAGCCCTGGCCCGGTTCGGCCCGGGCTGAGGAGGCTCACAGCGGGCCGCGGCCCGCGCGGAGCAGCAGCAGGGCCAGCTGGGTGCCGTCGGCACCGAGCGCGACCCGGAACCGCTCCAGGATCTCCCGTTCCCGGGAGAGCACCAGGCGGGTGCCGCCGGACGCCATCCTGGTCGCCCCGACCTCCTGGGACAACGCGGCCCGCTCCTGCCAGAGCGTGATCAACGCGTTGTCGATCTCGTCGATCCGTTCCCTGATCTGCACGATCCGCGCCGAGGCGGACGGCTCCTGGGTGCCGGTCTGCTGCTCGGCCGGCTCGGCGTCCGCACCCGTCGGTGGTGCGGCCACCGCCGGCTCAGCCCCCTGGGCGGCGGGCTGCCCCGCTCGGATCGGGCTGCCGCTCTGCTCCATCACGTCTGCCATCATCGGGTACCTCTCGCACTGTGGTGCCCGGTGCCCGGAACCTGGGACGGAAAAAGCCCCGGACTCCAGGAGCCGGGGCTTTAGCAGGTCTGAACGATCAGGCGCGACCTACGGCAGCCGGACTCCCGGTGCCATAGTAAAAGTAGAAGCGCGCAGCGATCACGCCGTCGAGTATGCCCACGTCGTTCCCGGGTGCGCAAGCATTCCGCGTAGGGAAGGGCGCATGTCCCGCCGGTGGCGGTGTCGGGTGGTGGTGCGCGCCGTCGGGCACGAGCTGCTGAGCGCCAGCGGCGCAGTGTCCGGCCCGCGGCATAGACTTGTCGGGCGATGCATCCTCTCTTCGACATCCCCGCGTCCCCGCCTGCGCCGGAGTCCGCGCCGGCCCGCCCGCACCGACCCGGGGCGGCCACCGCGCGTCTCGATCCGCAGCAGCTGCTCGCCGGGCTGAACGGGCCGCAGCGCGACGCCGTCAGCCATGCCGGCTCGCCGCTGCTGATCGTGGCCGGCGCCGGGTCCGGCAAGACCCGGGTGCTCGCGCACCGGATCGCCTATCTGCTCGCCGCCCGGGACGTGCACCCCGGCGAGATCATCGCGATCACCTTCACCAACAAGGCCGCCGGTGAGATGAAGGAGCGCGTCGCCGCGCTGGTGGGCCCCCGGGCCCGCCTGATGTGGGTGTCGACGTTCCACTCGGCCTGCGTGCGGATCCTGCGCGCCGAGCACGAGCACGCCGGCCTCAAGTCGACGTTCTCGATCTACGACGCGGACGACTCCCGCCGGTTGATGCAGCTGGTCACCCGCGAGCTGGATCTCGACCCGAAGCGCTACCCGGCGCGTGGTCTGGCCGCCCAGGTCTCCAACCTCAAGAACGAGCTGGTCGACCCGGAGCAGTTCGCGGCGCGGGCCACCGGCCCCAACGAGCGGGCGCTGGCCGAGGCGTACACGCTCTACCAGCGTCGGCTCCGTGAGGCACACGCACTGGACTTCGACGACCTGATCATGACCACGGTGCACCTGCTCCAGTCCCACCCGCACGTCGCGGAGAGCTACCGCCGGCGGTTCCGGCATGTGCTGGTGGACGAGTACCAGGACACCAACCACGCCCAGTACGTCCTGATCAAGGAGCTGGTCTCCGGCACCGACGGGCTGGAGCCCGCCGAGCTGTGCGTGGTCGGCGACGCCGACCAGTCGATCTACGCGTTCCGGGGTGCGACGATCCGCAACATCCTGGAGTTCGAACGGGACTTCACCGACGCGCGGACGATCCTGCTGGAGCAGAACTACCGCTCCACCCAGACCATCCTCAACGCGGCCAACGCGGTGATCGACCGCAACACCTCCCGCAAACCCAAGCGACTGTGGAGCGAGGCCGGCGCCGGCGAGCAGATCGTCGGCTACGTCGCCGACACCGAGCATGCCGAGGCCGACTGGGTGGCCAGGGAGATCGACCGGCTCGTCGACGCCGACGAGACCCGCCCCGGCGACGTCGCCGTCTTCTACCGCACCAACGCCCAGTCCCGCGTCTTCGAGGAGGTGTTCATCCGGGTCGGCCTGCCCTACAAGGTGGTCGGCGGGGTGCGCTTCTACGAGCGCAAGGAGGTCCGCGACGCCCTGGCGTACCTGCGTTCGGTGGTCAACGACGACGACACGGTGAGCCTGCGGCGAGTGCTCAACACCCCGCGCCGGGGCATCGGCGACCGCGCGGAGGCGTGTGTCGAGGCGCTCTCCAGCCGCGACCGGATCTCCTTCGGCGCGGCGCTGCGCCGGGCCCGGGAGGCGCCGGGCATCTCCAGCCGGGCGGCCAACGGCATCGCGGACTTCGTGGCGCTGCTCGACGGCGCCCGCGAGCTGGCCGAGACCGGCACCCCGGAGGAGGTGCTGGAGGCGCTGCTGACCCGTTCCGGCTACCTCACCGAGCTGGAGGAGAGCCTGGACCCGCAGGACGCCGGCCGGGTGGACAACCTCCAGGAGCTGGTCAGCGTCGCCCGCGAGTACACCGAGCGGATCGAGGCGCTGGGCGAGGAGGGGGAGCGGGCCACCCTGGCCGGCTTCCTGGAGCAGGTGGCGCTGGTCGCCGACGCCGACCAGATCCCCTCCGACGACCCCGACCACCAGGGCGTGGTCACCCTGATGACGCTGCACACCGCCAAGGGGTTGGAATTCCCGGTGGTCTTCCTGTCCGGGCTGGAGGACGGCGTCTTCCCGCACCTGCGTTCGCTGGGCGACACCCGTGAGTTGGAGGAGGAGCGCCGACTGGCGTACGTCGGCATCACCCGCGCCCGACAGCGGCTCTACCTGTCCCGGGCGGTGACCCGCTCGGCCTGGGGGCAGCCGTCCTACAACCCGCCGTCGCGCTTTCTGGAGGAGCTGCCCACCGAGTTGGTGCACTGGGAGCGCACCGAGGGGTCGTACACCTCGTGGGCTGGCGGGGGTGGCGGCGTCGGTGGCCGCGCGGACCGCGCGCCCGGCGCGCGTGGCAACTTCACGGGGGGTACGCCGAAGGCGGCGCAGCTGGCCCAGCGGCTCGGGGTGGACGCGAGCCGGCTGACCACTGCCAGCGAGCTGCCGCAGGGGCCGAAGGTGTCCGCGGGTGACCGGGTCAACCATCAGCGGTACGGGTTGGGGCGGGTGCTCGCCGTCGAGGGGCACGGCCCGGGTGCCCGCGCGCAGATCGACTTCGGCGACCAGACCATGTGGCTGGTGCTCCGGCACGCCCCGGTCGACAAGCTCTGACCCACCCCACCCCACCCCACCGCGCCCCCGAACCCCCACCGCGCCGATCTTGCACTTTTGGTCGCCGGTATGGGCGGTCCTACCCTTTTCGTCGGGGCAGAAAGTGCAAGATCGGCGCGGCTGAGAGGACGTCGCCTCAGCAGCCCAGGTCGACGCCGTGGGCCCGCATGAACGGGGCCGGGTCGATCTGGTTCCACATGCCCTGGTGCACCTCGAAGTGCAGGTGCGGGCCTGTGGCATCGCCGGTGGCGCCCTCGTAGCCGATGACCTGGCCGGCCTTGACCTTCTGACCGACTGTGACCGCGATGCGGCTCTGGTGGGCGTAGTGGGTCAGGTAGCCGTTGCCGTGGTCGATGAAGACGGAGTTGCCGTACCCGTCGGAGGCGTCGCCGGCCTGGGTCACGGTGCCGGCGGCCGCTGCGCGGATCGGCGTACCGGAGGGCAGCGCCAGGTCGATACCGGCGTGCAGGGTGCCCCAGCGCTGCCCGTAGCAGGACGTGACGGCTGCGCCCGGCATCGGGTCGACCCAGGCGGGCGTGGGCCTGGTGGTCTTCTTCGGCTTCGGCTTCGGCTTGGCCTTCGCGGCGGCCGTCTTCGTGGGGGTCGGGCTGGCGCTGACCGCCGACGGGCTGGGCGTCGGGCTGAGCGAGGGGTCGACCGGGGTGCTCGATTCACGGACCGAGCGGTCGGCCCGGCTCGCGGCCTCGGCCCGGGCCTGGGCGTCGAGGGAGACGGCGGCGGGTGCCGGGTGGTCGGTGCCGCTGGTGGCGACGGCGACACCGCCGAGGCCGAGGGCTACCAGGGCGGCGGCCGCGAGCACTATGAGGCGGTTGCGTCGGCCGGTGCGCTGGGACGGCGCGGTCTGGCTGGTGTCGGGGGTGTTCTCGTTCTGGACGGGGCTGTCTTCCTGCACGGCGGACCTTCACAGTCGAGGGGCACTTGACCTCGAAATACTGGTGTCGGGCCGAGGTGGGGCAGGCGGGGGGACCGAACCCTCGGACGGAGAGCGGATGGTCGGCTGCCCGGATATGCCCCGCTCTGCGGCGCTACATCCGGAAAAGTGATCATGCGGGTGGGTGCCGTCGGTCACATCCGGCACTGTGACCCGGGATACATCCGCCAGGACCGCGTCATGAAAAACCGCCCGGATCGACAGATCCGGGCGGTCAACGGTCGTTACGCGCCGTCAGGATGCGGCTACGTCGCTGTAGA
Source organism: Micromonospora sp. NPDC005205 (assembly GCF_040608275.1). Classification (NCBI taxonomy): domain Bacteria; kingdom Bacillati; phylum Actinomycetota; class Actinomycetes; order Micromonosporales; family Micromonosporaceae; genus Micromonospora; species Micromonospora sp. NPDC005205. The sequence goes on along the minus strand of NZ_JBEXHV010000030.1, from coordinate 17,632 downwards.
TTGCCTCAACTTGCAGCTTGATGTCCACTCCGCGCTCCTGGAGGAACGGGACCGGGTCTTCCGGCTGCCCCTTGACATGGATCTCCAGGTGCAGGTGCGTGCCGTACGCGTGGCCGGTCTGGCCCACGAGGCCGAGCTGGTCGCCCGCCTTGACCTGCTGGCCTTCCTTGACGCTGACCGCGGAGGAGTGGCCGTAGATGGCCTCGCTGCCGTCGGCGTGCTGGACGATCACGGCGTTGCCGTACCCACCGAACCAGCCGGCCTTGGTGACCAGGCCGTCGTGGATCGCCACGTAGGGCGTGCCCTCGGCGGCGACCAGGTCCACGCCGGTGTGCATCTTGCCCCAGCGGACGCCGTACGGGGAGTTGAAGTCGTAGCCCTGCAGCGGCAGCAGCCAGACCTCTTGCTCGGCGCTGTCCTTGCTGCGGCTGTCCCGGGAGGCGCGGTCGGCGTTGTCCGCACGGGCCGCGGCGTCCTGGCTGGTGACCGACGCCTGCTTGAGCTCGTCGAGGACCGTCGGGCTGACGTCCTTGGCGTCCGGCAGGGCACTCGCGCCGAGGGCCACGATGCCGGCACCGACGAACGCGGTGGTGACGACAGCGGCGTACCGGCTGCGGGGTGGGGTGGGCACGCGGCGGCGACCGCGATATCGATCGGGCTCAGACGACAGGCGCTGGCGCACGCACACCCTCCGTTGTCGGGGTTCCGAAGCGGCCGGTGGGCGTCCCCTGAGACTCCAGTGAGACGTCCGCTGACCGCGTCGTCACCCGTCCATGGACCTGATGACAACCGTGGACACGTTAGCCAACCGCCAGGCGAGTCACAAGCTAGACCGAAAAATTGGCGTGTCGATCTGTCCGTTTGCGTCCATGATTGTCACGCATCGCGCCGCTGAACGGTGCCCCTGTCGCTGCCCGTTCGTCGCCGAGCGTGACCGTTCCGGCGGAGTCGTCCGGCTTGACTCCGGCCGGCGCCGGGAATGGTGTCCGGCCCTGCCAGCGGCGTGGCTGTCGCGAAGCCGGGACGCCTCCGGGTCGGGCGCCTCCGGGTTGCGCGGTGGATGTGTCGGGTAACGGCCGGTGACGGAGCCCGGATTTCCCGGGCCGGGCCCGCCGGGTTACCGTTCGTTAAGGTGAAGGCGGTCAAGCCGGTGAAAGGTGTGCGCTGATGAGCTCTCGGATTCGGGTCGTCGTCGCGAAGCCCGGCCTGGACGGCCACGATCGGGGCGCGAAGGTCGTCGCGCGCGCCCTGCGGGACGCCGGGATGGAGGTCGTCTACACCGGCCTGCACCAGACTCCCGAGCAGATCGTGGAGACCGCCATCCAGGAGGACGCCGACGCGGTCGGCCTGTCCGTGCTCTCCGGCGCGCACATGACGCTCTTCCGGCGGGTGCTGGAACTGCTCGGTGAGCGGGACGCACGCGACATCGTCGTGTTCGGTGGCGGCATCATTCCGAACGGCGACATCCCCGAGTTGGAGAAGCTGGGCGTCGCAAAGATCTTCACACCGGGCGCTACCACCCAGGCGATTGTCGAGTGGGTCCGAGAGAACGTGGCCCAGCCGGTTTCCTGAGGAACGCCGAACTGCTGCCCCACCGATTTTGGGCACGGGGGAGGGGCCGGACGCACCCCTCACACGTCCGGCCCCTCTATGCACGATGCCCCGCCGCCACCCCTCGACCGACAGGGCATCGGCCGTATCCCGTCTTTGCGCTGTTCAGCGCTCCGACATCTGACTCAACGACGCCCCCACGGCAGGGTTACGCAAGCCGGACAACATCGCCCGGACGGTGGATGCCACCGGAGTTGTGGCCGGAAACCGGCCACACCTGATGTTCGGTTGTGCATTACCGCACACCGTGCACCCGCTCGGTTGCCGGTGGTGCCGACCTCGCTAGGCTGCGGCCAATGGCCTGTTTCAACTGATGACAGGCGTCAAGCTGTTTTCTGAACGCTGGTGGCGGCGCGACGGCGCGCCGCGGAGACGGGACGGGACGCGCAATCGTGGACCTGTACGAGTACCAGGGGCGGGACCTGTTCGAGCGGCACGGCTTGCCCGTGCTGGCCGGCGGCGTCGCCACTACCCCGGAAGAGGCCCGCGCGATCGCCGAACGCCTTGGCGGCCGTGTGGTCGTCAAGGCGCAGGTAAAGGTCGGCGGCCGAGGTAAGGCCGGCGGCGTCAAGCTGGCCGAGGGCCCGGATGAGGCGGTGGCCCGGGCCACCGACATCCTCGGCATGGACATCAAGGGTCACACCGTCCACAAGGTCATGATCACGGTGACCGCGGACGTGGCCGAGGAGTACTACTTCTCGTACCTGCTCGACCGGGCGAACCGCACCTTCCTCTGCATCGCCAGCGTCGCCGGCGGCATGGACATCGAGCAGGTCGCCGCCGAGACCCCCGACAAGGTCGTGAAGGCCCCGATCGACGCCGTGAAGGGCGTGGACGAGGCCAAGGCCCGCGAGATCGTGACCGCCGCCGGCTTCCCGGCCGAGGTCGCCGACCAGGTGGTCGAGATCGCCGTCGGCCTGTGGCAGGCGTTCGTCGCCGAGGACGCCACCCTGGTCGAGGTCAACCCGCTCGCCAAGAACGGCGACGGCCGGATGCTGCTGCTCGACGCCAAGATCAGCCTGGACGAGAACGCGGCGTTCCGGCACCCGGACCACGAGGCGCTCGTCGACCAGGCCGCTGTGGACCCGCTGGAGCAGGCCGCCAAGGCCAAGGACCTCAACTACGTCAAGCTCGACGGCGAGGTTGGCATCATCGGCAACGGCGCGGGACTGGTCATGTCGACCCTCGACGTGGTCGCGTACGCCGGTGAGCGGCACGGCAACGTCAAGCCGGCCAACTTCCTCGACATCGGCGGCGGCGCGAGCGCCGCGGTGATGGCGAACGGGCTGGAGATCGTGCTCTCCGACCCGGCCGTGAAGAGCGTCTTCGTCAACGTCTTCGGCGGCATCACCGCCTGCGACGAGGTCGCGAACGGCATCATCCAGGCGCTGGCCCTGCTGGAGCAGCGCGGCGAGCAGGTCACCAAGCCGCTCGTCGTCCGTCTCGACGGCAACAACGCCGAGGCTGGCCGGGCGATCCTGGACAGCGCGAACAACCCGCTCGTGCAGCGGGTGGACACCATGGACGGTGCGGCCGAGCGGGCCGCCGAGCTGGCAGCTGCGGGGGTCTGATCATGGCTATCTGGCTGACCAAGGACTCGAAGGTCATCGTCCAGGGGATGACCGGTTCCGAGGGTTCCAAGCACACCCGGCGGATGCTGGCCGCCGGTACCAACGTCGTCGGTGGCGTCAACCCGCGCAAGGCGGGCCAGACTGTCGACTTCGACGGCACTGAGCTGCCGGTCTTCGCGTCCGTCGCGGACGCGATGGCGCAGACCGGGGCCGACGTCACTGTCATCTTCGTGCCGCCGCAGTTCACCAAGGCCGCCGTGGTCGAGGCAATCGACGCCGCGATCGACCTGGCCGTGGTGATCACCGAGGGCGTCCCGGTGCACGACACCGCGTCGTTCTGGGCGTACAACGTCTCGCAGGGCGAGCGGACCCGGATCATCGGGCCGAACTGCCCGGGCATCGCCTCGCCGGGCGCGTCCAACGCCGGCATCATCCCGGCCGACATCACCGGCTCCGGCCGGATCGGCCTGGTCAGCAAGAGCGGCACGCTGACCTACCAGATGATGTACGAGCTGCGCGACATCGGGTTCTCCACCTGCGTCGGCATCGGGGGTGACCCGATCATCGGGACCACCCACATCGACGCCCTCGCGGCGTTCGAGGCCGACCCGGAGACCGACGCCATCGTCATGATCGGTGAGATCGGTGGCGACGCCGAGGAGCGGGCCGCCGAGTTCATCAAGGCGAACGTCACCAAGCCGGTGGTCGGCTACATCGCCGGCTTCACCGCTCCGCCCGGCAAGACCATGGGTCACGCCGGGGCGATCATCTCCGGCTCCGCCGGCACCGCCGAGGCGAAGCAGGCCGCGCTGGAGGCCGTCGGTGTCAAGGTCGGCAAGACGCCGACCGAGACCGCGAAGCTGATGCGGGAGATCATGTCCGGCAACTAGGGCGTGTTTCGGGAGTGTCGGTCGAGCCGAGCTGGAGTCCAGGCGTCGTCCGGCAAGGCGGAGCGGTGTCCGGATACCGGTGTTGTATCCGGACACCGCGACAACGCCGCCGGGCGGCGGCTGGGCCCGGCGCAGGCCGGCCAGCACTTCCGAAACACGCCCTGAGCCGGTCAGGCAGCACGGAGGGGGTCGACCGGTCACGGTCGACCCCCTCCGCCGTACGCGTCAGTCGTTGTTCCAGAACGGGTAGTTGCCGGTCGAGCGCAGGATCGCCCCGCCGATGATGTTGATCACGCCGAACGCGATGGCGAGGTAACCGAGCAGCGGCGACTGCCCGTACCGCCGGGCGTCGCGGATGGACAGGTAGCCGAAGACGATGCCGAAGATGCCGCAGCAGATCAGCCCCAGCACGATGCCCAGCACGCCCCAGAGGGTGGTTCGGTCGCGTCCCTGGGCCGGTGGTGGTGGGGGAGGCGGGTATGGCGTCGTCACAGCTTCCTCCGAGCGGTAATGGGCGACGTGCCGGCCCGGACCGCGACCGGCGGGCCCGTCCCGGGTGGCGGCGACTCGCGCCCCCTCAGGGCCGAGGCTAGACCGGCCCGGGTGGGCAGGACGTCGGTTCGGTGAACTCGCCGACCTTAGGAGGGGTTAACGGACTGCCACCGCCCGCGCGACGTGCCAGAGTAGAGCGGATGTCCCCCGTCACCCCTGACCGTCCCAGCCGTCCCGGCGGTGTGAGCGCCGACGACCGGCCGGTCGACCGTGCCGCACCGGCCCGGCGGGTGCCCGCGCCTCGCGCTGGTGGGTCGCCGCGCGGGCGGGCGCCGCTGCCCGTCGCCGCCGGGGTGGCCGCCTGCTGGGCCGCCGTCACCTCGTACCTGCCGGTCGCCATCGTGCTCGGCCTGGTGCAGCTCGGCGCGGATGGCACCACAGTGACCGGCACCCTGCGCACCGCGCTGGCCGGCTGGCTGCTCGGGCACGGCGTGCCGTTGCACACCGAGACCGGGCCGCTCGGGCTCGCCCCGCTGGCGCTGACAGTGCTCGCACTCTGGCGGCTAAGCCGCGCAGGCGTACACGTGAGCCGCGCGATCGGTGCCCGCGACACCCGCTCACCGCGCCGGGCACTGCTCGCCGCGGTAGCTGTCGGCATTGCGTACGCGCTGCTCGGCGCGCTCGCGGCGGTGCTGGTCGGCACCGGCGGGCCGAGTGTGTCGCTGATCCGGGCGGGCGCCACGTTCGCGGCGGTCGGCACACTCGCCGCGCTGGTCGGCGCGGTCCGGATCACCGCCGTGACCCGGCTGCTCGTCTCGCGGCTCCCGAGCCCGGTGCGCGACGGCGTTCGCACCGGCCTGGTGGCCGGGCTGCTGCTTCTCGGCGCGGGCGCGGGAGCGGCCGGCCTGGCGGTGGCCACCGGTGGCGGCGACGCGGCCGACATGATCGGGGCGTACCGGACCGGAGTCGCCGGGCAGGCCGGCATCACCCTGGTCAGCGCCGCGTACGCGCCCAACGCGGCGGTCTGGTCGACCAGTTACCTGCTCGGGCCGGGGTTCGCGGTCGGAACTGACACCGCGGTCCGCACCAGCGAGGTGTCGGTCGGCGCGCTGCCGGCCGTGCCGCTGCTCGCTGGCCTGCCGCGCGGCCCGGTGGACGGCTTCGGCGCCCTGCTGCTCGCGGTGCCGGTGCTCGCCGGGATGGTCGCCGGTTGGCTGCTCGCCCGGCGGGTGGCTCGACTAGCCGGGCCGGAGCGGGCTGCGCAGCGCTGGGCCGTGTTGCTGACGCCGGCGGTGCTGGCCGGGCCGGTGGCCGGTGTGGTGCTCGGTGCGGCCGCGGCGGTCTCCGGTGGGCCGCTCGGTGCCGGCCGGCTGTCCCAGGTCGGCCCGGTGGGTTGGCAGGTCGGGGCGGTGGCGGCCGGTGTCATAGCGGTCGGCGCGCTGGTCGGCGCCGCCGCCACCCGGGCGCTGACCCGCGGGCCCGCGCAGTAGACGAGCGCGGGGCGCCCCGGTGAAACCGGAGCGCCCCGTCGAATCCGAACCCGTCAGGGCTGGGTGGGCAGGTTGACCTGCGCCACCACGCTCAGGATGAGCAGCAGGATGCCCAGCCCGACGCCGACCGCGCCGCAGATCAGACCGGCCTTGGCCTGGCCGGCGTTGTTGGCCTGACCCTGGGCCACCTTCTGCTTGGCGAGGTAGCCGGTCACGATGCCCGCGATGCCGACCGGGATGCCCAGGTACAGGCAGCAGACCAGCGGGATCGACGCGATACCGAGGATCATCGACACCAGGCCGAGGGTGTTGTTCTGCCCCTGCGCCTGCGGGTACCCGGCGTTCGGGTAGGTCGGGCCGGCGCCGTACGGGGGCTGCTGCTGCGCGTACGGGTCGTTCGGCTGCTGACCGTACGGCTGGCCCGAGGTGGGCTGCTGGCCGTACGGGGCCTGCGGCGCGGCGTACGGGTCGTTCGGCTGCTGGCCGTACGGCTGGCCGGAGGTGGGCTGCTGGCCGTACGGGGCGGCCGGCGGCTGGGGAGCGGTCGGGTCCTGGTTGGGCTGCTGGCCGTACGGGTCCTGACCGGGGTTACCGGGCTGCATTCGAGAAGCTCCTTGGACTGGTTCCGTCAGTTGGTGCTCTTATTTCCATCCATGATCGCGGTCAGTCCTCCCAAAGCCCAGTACAGCAACAGGACGACATGTCTCCCAAAGCAGGCAAAAAGCTCCTAGTCGACCGCTTCGCGTGCCCGGATCAGGGGCGGTGTGTGGGCCGGTGCGGCGTTCGGCCCGAGCGACCGGCAGCGTACCGGGTCGACGCACGTCGGCACTGTCGAAGATCGGCGTGCCGCCCAGTCGAAGGGCGTCCCTGACCTGCCCGATAGGGTGGCCCGGTGACCGAGCCCGCGCCTGTCGCCCGCATCGTCGTCCTCATCTCCGGCTCCGGGAGCAACCTTCAGTCGCTGCTGGATGCCGCCGCCGACCCCGCGTACGGCGCACAGGTCGTCGCGGTCGGCGCGGACCGCGACGGCATCGCGGGCCTGGACCGGGCCGACGCGGCGGGGGTGCCCACCTTCGTCGAGCGGGTCCGCGACCACGACACCCGGGAGGACTGGGACCGCGCGCTCACCGCGCACGTCGCGAAGCACCAACCCGACCTGGTCATCTCCGCCGGTTTCCTCAAGCTGGTCGGCCCGCACTTCCTCGCCGCCTTCGGCGACCGCTACCTGAACACCCACAACACGCTGCTGCCGGCGTTTCCCGGCATCCACGGCCCGCGTGACGCTCTCGCCTACGGCGTGAAGCTCACCGGAGCCACCCTCTTCTTCGTCGACGCCGGCATGGACACCGGGCCGATCGTCGCGCAGGTCGCGGTGCCGGTGCTGGACGACGACGACGTCGACACGCTCACCGAGCGCATCAAGGAAGCCGAGCGACGCCAGCTCGTCGAGCAGGTCGGTCGGCTGGTCCGCGAAGGCTGGACCATCACCGGAAGGAAGGTCACGGTTCCGTGAGTCCCACTCAGGACGGGCGCCGCCCGATCAGGCGGGCGCTGGTCAGCGTCTACGACAAGACCGGGCTGGCCGAGCTGGCTCAGGCCCTGCACGCGGCCGGTGTGGAGATCGTGTCCACCGGCAGCACGGCGGGCACCATCGCCGCCGCCGGGGTGCCGGTGACGCCGGTGGAGACGGTGACCGGGTTCCCCGAGGTGCTCGACGGCCGGGTGAAGACCCTGCACCCGAAGGTGCACGCGGGTCTCCTCGCGGACCTGCGGAAGGACACCCACGTGGCGCAGCTCGACGAGCTGGGCGTGGCGGCGTTCGACCTGCTGGTCTCCAACCTGTACCCGTTCCAGGAGACCGTCGCCTCCGGCGCCGACGTCGAGGAGTGCGTGGAGCAGATCGACATCGGCGGCCCGGCCATGGTGCGCGCCGCCGCCAAGAACCACGCCTCGGTCGCCGTGGTCACCGACCCGGCCGCTTACCCGGCGCTGCTCGGCGCGCTCGCCGAGGGTGGCTTCACAGTGGCCCAGCGCCGCGCGCTGGCCGCCCGGGCGTTCGCCGACATCGCCGAGTACGACGTGGCGGTGGCCCAATGGTTCGCGCAGGTGCTGGCACCCGCCGACGACTCGTGGCCGCAGTTCGCGGGGCTGGCGCTGCGCAAGTCGACAGCGCTGCGCTACGGCGAGAACCCGCACCAGCCCGCCGCGCTCTACAGCGACCCGGACGCCCCGGCCGGGCTGGCTCAGGCCGAACAGCTGCACGGCAAGGAGATGTCGTACAACAACTACGTCGACGCCGACGCCGCCTGGCGGGCCGCGAACGACTTCGCCGACCAGCCGGCGGTGGCGATCATCAAGCACGCGAACCCGTGCGGCATCGCGATCGGCGCGGACGTCGCCGAGGCGCACCGCAGGGCGCACGCCTGCGACCCGGTGTCGGCATTCGGCGGTGTCATCGCGGTCAACCGGCCGGTCTCGGTCGAGATGGCCCGGCAGGTCGCCGAGATCTTCACCGAGGTGGTGGTCGCCCCCGGCTTCGACGAGGGCGCGGTCGAGGTGTTGCAGGGCAAGAAGAACATCCGGCTGCTGCGGGCACCGGCCTGGACGCCGGCGCTGGTGGAGTTGCGGCCGGTGACCGGCGGCGTGCTGGCCCAGGTCGCCGACCGGGTGGACGCCCCCGGCGACGACCCGGCCAGTTGGCGGTTGGCGACCGGCGAGGCCGCCGACGAGGAGCTGCTGCGGGACCTCGCGTTCGCCTGGCGGGCGGTCCGCGCGGTGAAGAGCAACGCGATCCTGCTCGCCAAGGACGGCGCCAGCGTCGGTGTCGGCATGGGTCAGGTCAACCGGGTCGACTCGGCGCAGCTCGCTGTCACCCGCGCCGGCGCCGACCGGGCCCGCGGCTCGGTCGCCGCCTCGGACGCGTTCTTCCCGTTCGCCGACGGCCCGCAGATCCTCATCGACGCCGGCGTCCGCGCCATCGTGCAGCCCGGCGGCTCCATCCGCGACGAGGAAGTCATCGAAGCGGCCAAGAAGGCAAACGTAACGATGTACCTGACCGGAACCCGCCACTTCTTCCACTGACGCTTCGATCAGCCGGCTTCGACCTCGTCGATCATGAAGTTATTGCCCTGACACGCCGATGTGCAGGGCAATAACTTCATGATCAACGGCTGGGGTCGGGCTTGGGTCAGGCTGTGGGGGTGGGGCGGAGTTCGGCGAAGTGGCAGGCGGACGGGTGGGGGTCCGCTGCCCTCGGCACCGTCGCCGGGTCCTCCACGGCGCAGATGTCCTGGGCCTTCCAGCAGCGCGTCCGGAAGTGGCACCCGCTGGGCGGGTCGGCCGGGCTGGGCACGTCGCCGACCAGCCGGATCATGTTGCGCTGGTCGCGGGCCTCCGGGTCCGGCACCGGCACCGCGGAGAGCAGAGCCTGGGTGTACGGGTGGGTGGCCCGCTCGTAGATCTCGTCCTCGGTGCCGATCTCGACGATCCGACCGAGGTACATCACCGCGACGCGGTCGGCGATGTGCCGCACCACCGACAGGTCGTGCGCGATGAAGATGTACGAGAGCCCCAGCTCGCCCTGCAGCTGCTTGAGCAGGTTGATCACCTGGGCCTGGATGGAGACGTCGAGCGCCGACACCGGCTCGTCGCAGACGATCACCTCGGGCTTCAGCGCGAGGGCGCGAGCGATGCCGATGCGCTGACGCTGACCGCCGGAGAACTGGTGCGGGTACCTGTTGATGTGCTCCGGGTTGAGCCCGACCAGGTCCAAGAGCTCCTGGACCCGCTTGGCCTTGCTGCCCTTCGGCGCGGCATCCGGGTGGATCTCGAATGGCTCGCCGATGATGTCGCCGACGGTCATCCGCGGGTTCAGCGAGGTGTACGGATCCTGCATCACCATCTGCATGTTGCGGCGCAGCCGGCGCAGCTCACCCCCGGAAGCCTTGAACAGGTCCTTGCCCTCCAGGGTGGCGCGCCCGGAGGTGGGCGTCTCCAACCGCATCAGCAGCCGGGCGAGGGTGGACTTGCCGCAGCCGGACTCGCCGACGACGCCGAGCGTCTCGCCCCGACGCAGCTCGAAGCTCACCCCGTCGACGGCCTTCACCGCCCCGATCTGCCGCTGGAACAGCACGCCCTGGGTGATCGGGAAGTGCTTCACCAGGTTGTCGACGGCGAGAATGGTCTCGCCGCGGACCTTCGTGGGGTTAGCGGGCGACGCTGTCATCACGGACCTCCTGCGCGAAGTGGCAAGCGCTGGTCCGGCCGTCGCCGAGGACCAGGTCGTGCGGCACCTCGTCCACGCAGACCTGCTGGACGTACGGGCACCGGGGGTGGAACGGGCAGCCGGACGGGATGCGCATCAGGTTCGGCGGCAACCCCTTGATCGTCGACAGTTCCTGGCCGCGAACGTCCAGGCGCGGGATCGACTCCAACAAACCCTTCGTGTACGGGTGGGCGGGCGCCTTGTAGAGCGAGCGGACGTCGGCGTGTTCGACGATCCGGCCGGCGTACATGACCGCGATCCGGTCCGCGACACCGGCGACCACACCCAGGTCGTGGGTGATCAGGATCATCGCCATGTTGAGTTCCCGGCGCAGGTCGGCCAGCAGGTCCATGATCTGGGCCTGCACTGTCACGTCGAGGGCCGTGGTGGGCTCGTCGGCGATCAGCACCTTCGGGTCCAGCGCCAACGCCATGGCGATCATGACGCGCTGCCGCATGCCGCCGGAGAACTGGTGCGGGTAGTCGCCGATCCGCTTGGCGGCGCCTGGGATCTTGACCAGATCCATCAGCTCGACGGCACGCCGTCGAGCGTCGGCTCGGGACATGCCGGCGCGCTGGCGCAGCGTCTCACCGATCTGCCAGCCGACCGGGAAGACCGGGTTGAGGGCGGAGAGCGCGTCCTGGAAGATCATCGCGATCTCCTTGCCGCGTACCTGCCGGCGCTGCTCCTCGGAGCGGGTGAGCAGGTCCTCACCCTGGTAGAGGATCTGGCCGGAGCGGACGAACGCGGGCGGGGTGTCCAGGATGCCCATGATCGCCTGGGCGGTCACCGACTTTCCCGAGCCGGATTCGCCGAGCACGGCAAGGGTCTCGCCGGCGTCCAGGTGGTACGACACCCCGTTGATCACCCGGGCGACACCTTCGTTGGTGCGGAACTCGACGTGCAGGTCCCGCAACTCCAGCAGGTGACCGCCCTCGGGTGTGGCGGAGGCGGGCGTCGGTTGAACGGTCATGGCTGTGCCTGCCTTTCGCTCGCGACTGCGGGGCTCGCTTCGCTCACTCCTCGCGCTTGCATGAGTCACCGCAGCTTCGGGTCGAAGGCGTCACGGATCGCGTCGCCGAGCATGATGAACGCCAGCACGGTCAGCGCCAGGAAGGCCGACGGGACGATCAACGGGGTGGCCGCCTCCCGCATGTGGATCCGGCCGGTGTCGATGTCCTGCCCCCACGAGATGGTGGGCGCTTTCAGGCCGATGCCGAGGAAGGAGAGCGTCGCCTCGGCCGCGATGAACGAGCCGAGCGCGATGGTCAGCACGACGATCGCCGGGGCCAGCGAGTTCGGCAGAATGTGCCGCCACATGATCCGGCTGTTGCCGGCGCCGAGCATCCGGGCCGCCGCGACGTAGTCCTGCTCCTTCGCGGTGATCACCGAGGACCGGACCACGCGGGCGGCGGTGGTCCAGCCGAGGAGGGCCAACACGAAGACGACAGCGCCGATCCGAGCCCACTGGTTGTCACTGGACACCCGCTTGAGCAGCACGATCGCGGCCAGCAGCAGCGGGATGCCGAGCACCACGTCGATCACCCGGGAGAGCACAGCGTCGACCCAGCGGCCGAAGTAACCGGCCAGCATGCCGACCACCAGCGCGATGATGCCGGTGCCGAGCGCGGCGAGCGCGCCGACCAGCAGCGACGCCCGGGTGCCGTACACCGCCCGGGAGTACGTGTCGCAGCCCTGGAAGTCGTACCCGAAGATGGCCCCGCCGGACGGCCCGGCGTGCTGCCGGGAGAGCAGGCAGTCGTTCGGGTTGTTGGCAGTGAAGACCCCGGGCAGGAGCGCCATCAGGGTGAAGATGACGACCAGCGCCAGCGAGATCCAGAAGATCGGGTTGCGGCGTAGGTCGCGCCAGGCGTCCCCGGCCAGGCTGCGGGGCTTGTTCGCGGCGCCGATCTGGTTGGGCGTGCCCGGCTCTCCCGAGGGGCCACGTCGCGCGGCCTGGTTCTCGGTGGCCGCCACAGTCTCAAAGTCACTCATGCCTGCACCTCGCTGCGCTCGGCGCCGGCATGAGGGCCCAGGCACGCTGCGCTGATGATTCGTTCGCTGCGCTCACTCATAGCGGATCCTCGGGTCGAGTACGGCGTACAGGACGTCCACCACCAGGTTCGAGACCAGGTAGACCACGACGAGCACGCTGACGATGCCCACCACCAGGGGGCCGTCCTCGGTGCGGATGCCGCGGAAGAGGTTGAAGCCCACGCCGGGGATGTTGAAGACGCCCTCGGTGATGATCGCGCCGCTCATCAGGTTGCCCAGTTCCACACCGAGGAAGGTGACCACCGGGATCAGCGAGTTACGCAGCACGTGGACGATGACGATGCGCCGCTTGACCAGGCCCTTGGACCGGGCGGTCCGGACGTAGTCCGCGCGCAGGTTCTCCGCCACCGAGGCCCGGGTGAGTCGTAGGGCGGTGGCCAGCGACAGCGAGCCGAGCACGATGCCTGGCAGCAGGAGCGCGTAGAACGTCGGGTCGGAGCCGGCGGTGGGTGGGAAGAGCTGCCACTTGACGCCCAGGAAGTACTGCGCCAGCGGTGCCAGCACGATCGTCGGGATGCCCAGCACCAGCAGGGTCAACACCAGCGTCGAGTTGTCGAAGATGCTGGCCCGGCGGATGCCGGCGAGGACCCCGGCGGTGACACCGAAGATGATCGCCACGGCGAGCGCGATGAGCGCGAGCCGCACGGTGACCGGCCAGGCCTGCTGGAGGATGTCACCGATGCTCCGACCGGTGAGCGACTCGCCCAGGTTGCCCTGGAGCAGGTCCTTCACGTAGTCGAAGTAGCGGTAGAAGAAGCCACCGACGCCCGTCTGATCCAGGTTGTACTTCTCGGTGAGGTAGGCCCGCTGCGCTGGCGTCACCGGTCGTTCGCCGGCGAGCGCCTGGATCGGGTCGCCCTGCCCGGCGAATGTCAGCGCGTAGACGATCAGGGTGGTCCCGAAGAACGCCAGGACCATCTGCAGTAGGCGCCGCAGGATGTAGCGGAACATGCTTAGCAGTCTCTCCGGAAATGTGCGAAAGGGTCGCAGGACGGCATCTCTGGTCGTACCCGAAATATCCGAGACGTTCCGTCCGGCCCCGGGGGAGCCGGCGCCACCGGCGCCGGGTCCGCTGCTGCGGCCCGGCTCCGGTGGCGCGGTCGGGGCCACCCGGGCATCGTCGCCCGGGTGGCCCGCACCATGGTCAGCTCAGCTGGCTGCTTCGATCTTGACGAGGTTGACCCGCTGGAACAGGTCCATCTCCACGTTCTTGACCTTGGACGAGTGGCCGAACACGTTCTCGCCGAAGCGGAGCGGGATCACCGGCATGTCCTTGGCCAGGATGTCCTCCGCCTGCTGGTACTTGGCGATCGCCTCGTCCTGCGTCTTGGCGGCGGAACCCTCCTTGACCAGCTTGTCGAACTCCGGGTTGCTGTAGCCGTAGTAGTTCGACGAGCCGTTCGTGCTGTACAGCGGGCCGAGGTAGTCCTCCATGGTCGGGTAGTCCATGACCCAACCCATCCGGAACGCACCCACCGGCGTCTTCTTCTCGACCTTGGTCAGCAGGTCGGCGAACTTCGGCTCGACCGAGCCGACCGCGTCCACGCCCAGGTTGGTCTTGAGCTGGTTGACGGTGGCGTCGACCCAGTCCTTGTGCCCGCCGTCGCCGTTGTACGAGATGACGATCTTCGACGGACCGCCGGCGGCCTGGTAGAGCTTCTTGGCCTCGGTCGGGTTGAACTCGGCGGCCTTGCCCGCGGTGTCCTCCCGGTAGCCCGGCAGGACCGGCGCGACGAAGGAGCGCGCCGACGTCTGCGAGCCCTTGAAGACCGACTTGGTGATCTCGTCACGGTCGATCGCCATCGAGATGGCCTTGCGCACGTCCGGGTTGCTGTAGTCCTTGTCGAACGTCGGGAACGCGAGGAACTGGAACGACGACATCGGGCTGGTCTTGTACCGGTCGCCCAGGTCGCTCGGCGCGGTGCTCAGGCTCTCGGTCGGGATCGTGGGCAGCACGTCCAGGTTGTCCGCCAGGACGTCCGCGTAGGCCGCGGTGAGCTGCTGGTAGATCCGGAACTCGATGTTCTTGACCTTGGGCTTCTCGCCCGGGTACGCGTCGTAGCGCTCGACGTCGATCTTGCTGTCGTGCTGCCAGGTGCCCTTCATCTTGAAGGGGCCCTGCCCGATCGGCGCCTGCTCGTAGGAGTCCTTGAGCACGCCCGGAGCCGAGAACGCGGCGTCCGGCATCGGGAAGAACGCGTTGTAGCCCAGCGTCGTCTTGAAGTCGATGTACGGCTCGGACAGCGTCACGGTGTAGGTGAGGTCGTCGACCTTCTTCAGGCCGGACATCTCCTTGGCCTTCGGCGCCTTGCCCTGCAGGTCGGCGTAACCAGCGATCTTCTCGAAGAAGGGGTTGGTGTCCTGACCGTTCGGGGCGTACGCGCCGTAGTTCCAGGCGTTGATGTAGTTCTGGGACGTGACCTTCTCACCGTTGTGGAAGGTGAAGCCGTCCTTGATCTTGATCGTCCAGACCTTGTTGTCGGACGAGGTGATCGACTGGGCGGCGACCTCGTACGGCTTGTTCTGGGCGTCGTAGTCGACGAGCGGGCTGAACAGGCCGGCGATCACCTGCGACCCGGACGTCTCGGTGGTGTTTGTGGGAACCAGGTGCTTCGGCTCGGCGATCTGGATGCTGACCACCGAACTGTCGCTGCCACCGGATCCACCGTCTCCGCCGCTGCCGCAGGCCGCGAGGCCCAGCGTCACCGCGAGCGGGAGGGCGGTCCAGGCGGCGAGTCTACGAACTCGCATTGAGCCTCCTCATCTCCTCACGCTGCGCAGTCAGGCCCGACGCTGGGTTTACGCTGCGCAACAAGCGGTAACGGTAGGTCGGTTACGGGCCTTCGACAACGACGCGGTTGCGGGTGGGTAACGGTCCGGGGTTGATTCAGTTGTCGGAGGCGAGTGAATCTGCTACCCCAAACCGGACTCAGCGCCGGTGGCCTGCTGAAATCCCGGCGCTTGACGTTGCGTTCGGCCCCGCCTGGTCGGGTCGGCTCCGCCTGGGTTCGCCGTCCCTTCTTCGTGGATCAGGCCCGGCCTGTCTGGTTCGACAGTGATCGAATCCACAGATCGTCACTAAAAGTGACTAGCAACACCTCACACACGGTTACTCCAGCGGCTCGTCCGGTGGCCGCCCCACCGCGGTGGGGCGGCGGACGGCCCGGAGCGAGGTCGTCTGATCCGCGGGCGGTGGCCGTGAGACGATCTGGTCGTGACGGCGACGCTTCTGGACGGCAAGGCAACCGCAGCGGAGATCAAGGACGAGCTGCGCATCCGGGTGAAGGCACTGGCGGAACGTGGCATCACCCCCGGGCTCGGCACGGTCCTGGTCGGGGCGGATCCGGGCAGCCAGGCGTACGTCAACGGCAAGCACCGCGACTGCGCCGAGGTGGGCATCGCCTCGATCCGCCGCGAACTGCCGGCCGACGCCACCCAACAGCAGGTCGATGACGTACTGGCCGAGCTGAACGCCGACCCGGCGTGCCACGGCTACATCGTCCAGCTGCCGCTGCCGGCCCACCTCGACACCCAGCGGGTGCTGGAGTTGATCGACCCGGACAAGGACGCCGACGGCCTGCACCCGGTCAACCTGGGTCGGCTCGTGCTCGGCTACGACGGTCCGCTGCCGTGCACGCCGCGCGGCATCGTCGAGCTGCTCCGCCGGCACGACGTGGCGCTGCGCGGGGCCACCGTCGCGGTGGTCGGTCGCGGCAACACGGTTGGCCGGCCGCTCGGCCTGCTGCTCACCAGGCGCAGCGAGAACGCCACTGTCACCCTGTGCCACACCGGCACCCTCGACCTCGCCTCGCACACCCGCGCCGCCGACATCGTCATCGTCGCGGCCGGCGTACCGGGTCTGCTCACCGCCGACATGATCAACCCCGGCGCTGTGGTGGTGGACGTCGGCATCACCCGCGTCATCGGAGCGGACGGCAAGGGCCGCTACACCGGCGACGTGGACCCGGAGGTGGCCGAGACGGCCGGCGCGCTGGTCCCCATGCCCGGCGGCGTGGGCCCGATGACCCGGGCCATGCTGCTCACCAACGTCGTCGAGCGCGCCGAGCGCGGCTGAACCGGACGTCGGCGACGCCGGTGACGTTCGACCCATCCCGGCGACGGCCGCCGCCCCTGCCCTGTTCGGTGCCAGGATGACTGATACGGTCCGGAAAACCGACTGGTATCAGGGAGTGGGACGACCATGGGTAAGAAGGTCACTGTCGTCGGGGCTGGCTTCTACGGCTCCACCACCGCACAGCGCCTGGCCGAGTACGACGTCTTCGACACCGTAGTGATCACCGACATCGTGGAGGGCAAGCCCGCAGGCCTCGCGCTCGACCTCAACCAGTCCCGGGCCATCGAGGGCTTCGAGACCAAGGTGGTCGGCGTGACCACCGGCCCCAACGGTGAGGGCTACGAGAGCATCGAGGGCTCCGACGTCGTCGTGATCACCGCTGGTCTGCCGCGCAAGCCCGGCATGAGCCGGATGGACCTGCTGGAGACCAACGCCAAGATCGTCCGCCAGGTCGCCGAGAACGTCGCCAAGTACGCCCCGAACGCCGTCGTCATCGTGGTCTCCAACCCGTTGGACGAGATGACCGCGCTGGCCCAGCTCGCCACCCAGTTCCCGAAGAACCGGGTGCTCGGCCAGGCCGGCATGCTCGACACCGCCCGGTTCAGCAACTTCGTCGCCGAGGCGCTGAACGTGCCGGTGGCCTCGGTACGCACCCTGACCCTGGGCTCGCACGGCGACACCATGGTCCCGGTGCCGTCGAAGAGCACCGTCAACGGCAAGCCGCTGCGCGACGCCATGCCGGCCGAGCAGATCGAGGAGCTGGTCGTCAAGACCCGCAACGGTGGCGCCGAGGTGGTCGCGCTGCTCAAGACCGGTTCGGCCTACTACGCCCCGTCCGCCGCCGCGGCGCGGATGGCGAAGGCCGTCGCCGAGGACTCCGGCGAGGTCATGCCGGTCTGCGCCTGGGTCGACGGCGAGTACGGCATCTCCGGTGTCTACCTGGGTGTCGAGGCCGAGATCGGCGCCGAGGGCGTCAAGCGGGTCGTCGAGACCGACCTGGACGCCGACGAGCGCGCCAGCCTCCTGGAGGCTGCCGAAGCCGTCCGCGCCAAGCAGGGCGACATCTCCAGCATGTAGTTCCCCCGAACCACAGCATCAGCGAAGGGCGCGCCGGCAAAGCCGGCGCTGTGACAGTGACGGCCACCGACGCCGACTCGGGGGTCCAGACCGTCGAGTACCAGGTC
>NZ_JBEXHV010000029.1:0-61871 GCF_040608275.1 Micromonospora sp. NPDC005205 | reverse complement strand
GCCGACGATCTGGGTGCCCTTGTGCTCCTTGTACTTCCAGTGCGCGGCGATGCCGAACTCCGCGGTGCGGTGCATCGCGTACGTGCGGATCTGCACTCCGACCGGCTTGCCGGTGGGCCCGACGATCGCCGTGTGCAACGACTGGTACATGTCGAACTTGGGCATCGCGATGTAGTCCTTGAACCGGCCCGGCACCGGCTGCCAGTTGGCGTGGATCACACCCAGCGCCGCGTAGCAGTCGCGGACCGAATCGACCAGGATCCGCACACCGACCAGGTCGTAGATGTCGTTGAAGTCGCGACCCCGCACGATCATCTTCTGATAGATCGGATACAGGTGCTCTGGCCAGCGGGTAATCTCTACTCCGATGTCTGCGGCGCCAAGGTCGGTCAGCATCTTGTGAATGACCTGGCGCTGCAGGCTGTCGTGCTGTGGCTGGTACTCACTCAACAGTCGACTAACCTCAGCGTGCCCTTCGGGGGACGTAACCCGAAAGGCCAGATCGTCCAACTCCCGATGGATTCGAAATATCCCAAGGCGACGCGCTAGCGGACTATAAACACTAAGAGTCTCCTTTGCGACCCGACGCTGCTCGGGTCCCGGATAGGAGAAGGGTGAGCGAAGCTCCTGCAAGCAGGAAGCTAAGATGATCATCAGAGTCCGAGGATCAGAAGTAGAGGATATGATCGCCCTTTGACCTACCCGAAAGTCAACTGCAGCGTTCAGTGTGAGGGCCGCAACTCGTGACGTCCCATCAACAAGGCTCGCCACCTCGTGTCCGAAAGTATCGCGGACATCAACTTTTGGAAATTGGGTCAGATGCAGCAGGCTTGCAGCCAAGACGGCGGCATCCATGCCCAGATCAATCAGAATTTTCAGGACTGATAACGCGTGATCAAGTTGGGGATCCTGGCCACTCCTGCCTTTCGCTGTCTGCAACCGTTGCGAAAAATCGTAGGCCCGTTCAAGTAATCTGAGATCCTGGGCTGGCAAATTTCGTTGACTATTCTCCAATAGCTCACCTAAAGCGTCACTGCGATCTGAGGTGCCTCCAACTCCACGCCGCCCTAAACGTTGCGACACGGCATGCCAAATCTGCCGCCTTATACGTAGGTAAGGTAGGAGGGTTTCGGCCTGCTCCGGACCTTCACCAGTCGTTTCTGACTCTGCCCTGGCTTCCTTTCCCTGGACCTGCTCCATGGCGAGCCTTCGATCGAGAGTTGGAACCGTCAAATCATTCGCAATCCTTCTCAGAAGGGCTAATCCTCTTCTATCGCCCACGTCCAACAGGGCCTCAGCGCACCAGCGTCTATCAACTCCATCCAGAGTTGAATCATCCGCAAGAGTAGCCAGGAAATCTCGCCATGACGTCGGAGGCAAACGAGCGATAGCGTGGATTCCGCCCTTGGTATAAACCTGCGGAATCGTAGCAATAGGCAGCTCGCCGTCAGATTCTAAGGTAAGAATACTGGCAAGAAGCGCAATCGCCCACCGGCGCCTGGCGTGATCAAGACTTCGCCTGAGCGAGGTCAATCGAAGTGCAGCCTTCCCTTCTTCGAGGTCGAGGTAGCAAAGCAGTTCGATCGCAGACTGCAGGTTCTGGGGAGATCTTCTCCTGGTAATCGACGTTAGGGCTTTGATAGCTCCGTCGACGACGTCGCTACCAAGACTAGAACCATCGGAGTGGAGGGAACAGACTAGCCGGCATCCTTCAATGTTGCCTTTGGTGGTCAGTCGCTTCAACAAAGGCGTCAAGTCATGCTCTCTGGACCAACCGTCGACCAGGAATCGGAGGAAGGATTGTCGTGTGGTCAGCCACTCTTGATTCTCAAGCCAGGAACGGCGAGCCCAGACGTTACGGAACTGGCGCGCACTCTCGTCTGAATCCTTAATGATAAAGCGGGTAGCCAAGAACTCTTCTATCGTTTTGTGGGAGAAAACGAAATCGCCACCACGCTCCGTCAAGACCCCACTTCGCCTGAGTAGCTCCCGCAGAAGGGAATGCCACCCAGTATCCGGAAGGTTGTCCGGCTTTAGCTCGTCGGTCCACGAAGCCACTGCCTGGACTGCTGTTCCGGATTGTTCGCTCTGTCGCAACCAGGCCAAACGCTCCACAAGTCCTGTCGCACTTCGGAGCAACTTACCACCTGCGGTTATGGCATCGACCCCATACCGCTCAGTTATAGAATTTATCTGATGGTGGATTCCATTTCGAGCTCCCCTGTACTGTCGCTCAAATAGCGAGTTGACGAATGTTTCGTACAGCTGGCTTCTTCCAGTAGGAAAGATCTGGTCGGGATCGGCTATATGCAGCTGGCAGAGCATTGCAGCCATGAGTGGATTCCGTGCTAGTTCTTCAAGATTCGCCTCGCTCGCCTTACTTATGAATCGATGCGCAGCCTGTTGCGGCGACGGCATGCCAAGATGAGCTAGCCATCCCTCTGCGAAACCATACAGTTGCTCACTGTTGAAGATCAGGAGTTCAAATACGGCAAGTTTCGGGAAAGCGCGGCGGGGCAAGAGATTGTCGGGGCGGCTGGTAAGTATGAATTGACCCACCCCGCTACTCGGTTCCTCGACGTAATCGTGAAGCCTTCGAATGATAGCGAGCCGCTGATCGGTGCTCATGACTTCATCGAGGCCATCGACCAGCAGCAGCCAGGAAGCGCCGTTGGCAGGTGATTTACGGAAAAACTCCGCAGGCCATGATTCCGGGAGGCCGATACTGCTTAAATCTTCATTTACGCTTTTCGCAATTGCTTCCGGCAAAGGCTGACCTGGGATCAGATCTGCAGCGAGGACACGCACCGGAACCTTAGAACTTAAGCCATTTTCGAATTTTCTTATCAGAGAGCCAGCCGCAGTGTGGAGCAGGCTAGATTTGCCGGACCCCGCTTCACCCAGTACGATCGAGTTGGAAGAGTTATCAAATATTTCCTCCGCACGGATCGCTTGCCCAGACTGACGTGGTCCGATGTCTTCAAGATTCTCAGTCGCTTCGACTAGTTGTTGTACATATACTGCAGACAATGGAGGTTGAGGGGTGTCCGGGAATACCGCCGGATAGGGATGAATGGCCGTTGCCTTTTTCGCCACTCTCAGGTATTCCCGGAGACGGGGACCGGGGAACCGCCAGCCGCCGGCAGCTATCTGCGAATCAGTGAGGTTGATCAACCAGTCGTAATACAGTTTCTGCGTGCCCTGCAATAGCCTCACAGTGTCGGCTCTGTCTAATATTTCGTCAACTGAGATTAAATGGGCGCTGCCGGCATTGTTTGAGACGCACAAAAGGCCGCATACGGCACCGGTGCGCCTGTTGAGGACGGGGCTTCCACTGCACCCACCACCGATGGGCATACCGTAAACCCGGCCGAGATCAAGATCGCTTACGCCCCGTCTCAGGGATTCTCCCTGATAGGTGAATGAAGCCGGTTGACCGTTGCGAAAATCTCCAACCGGGTACCCGTACGTCCACATTGAGTCGCCGGCGGCGGCGCTACTTAGCAGCGGGACGGCGTAGCTGTTCAAGAGATTGTCTTTTGGGGGTATTTTCAGAAAGGCCAAGTCAAGACCATCAGATGTTCGGAAGTAATGGCTGGCCGCAGGCTTGAGAATAATCGTCCGCCGAGTTTCGAGGTGCTCTGCTCTAACTTCGGTTGGTATTGCGCTAGGTGAGTCGCCGAGAACATGGGCGCAAGTGGCGATCAGGTCTGCGCCGATCAGGAAGCCCGTCCCGAATCGGGGCTTATTTCTCTCCCAATGTGGCACGTCAATCGCGACAGTCGCGCACTTGGTCAAACGCTCCAAGACGTCTGGCAAATCTGGTGGGAACTTCGGAGCCCTGTCCATTCTTTACGTTCAACACCCCTGTGCGCTCATCATGACATGCAGCTATTTTCCGATAGTCGTTGAGACCTTCGAATTCTCAAATTTGCCTTCATCTTTGATCACCCCTCGGGTCGTGACCACTCAAGCGTCACTTTGAATGCCGATTTGGTGCTCGCTTTTCCAATTACAGCCACAAGGGATCCAGAATTGACCGCGAATTCGAATCCGAACTCGACAGTAATCTTGGACATTTGCTCGTGCTGAAGCTTGCTGGAAATCTTTTGGGCCAACTCAGTCACCGCGTCGAGCGCCCCGTCAAGTGAAGGGCTTTGTCCCGCGATCTCCACTTCATGACCGATGGGAGAAGGTTGACCGACATTCTCACTCAGCACGAATAGCGTGTGATCATCAAGCTGCACTTCAATGAGTTCTGCGCGGTTCTGCGGGCTGGTCTCGCCAGGCTCGATCAACTTCGCCGCCTTCCGTCGAGATTAACAAGGGTGATCACCCAGCAGCGTAGCGTCACATGTCGAGGCTAGGATCCCCCGTTAGCTGGAGGCTCGTTGAACGTGGCGGACGGCAGCAACCCGCTGAACGACCCCGTAATACGAGTCGAGTCAGCCGAGTGCCCGCTTGGGCCACGGCAAGTGTCGCTGCAGGCTCCGGCCACCGACTGATTAGCTGTCAAGCGGTGCGGGACTGGGCAGTGTCTCCAAAGGATCCTGACCTCGGATGATGTAGCGCGTGGGTCGTCGCTAGCCAGTCGCCGAGACACGACCAGCCCAGGCTGCTCTCCTGGCACCCGATCAGCTCGATCGAGGACCCGATGGCCGAGGACGACATCGCCGGCTGGAAGCGGCTGACGGCGGCGGCGGGGGAGCGCGTGGATCTGGTCGGCGACGACGTCTTCTGCACCGATGTCGACCGGCTGCGCGACGGGATCGACGGCGGCTACGCCAATGCGATCCTGGTCAAGGTCAACCAGATCGGCACACTCACCGAGACCCTGGCGACCGTGGACGCCGCCCACAAGGCCGGGTACCGGGTGGTGATGTCGCACCGGTCCGGGGAGACCGAGGACACCACCATCGCCGACCTGGCCGTGGGCGTCGGCTGCGGGCAGATCAAGACCGGCTCGCTGTCGCGCTCCGACCGCACGGCCAAGTACAACCAGCTCATCCGCATCGAGGAGGAGTTGGGCGAGCGCGCCAGCTACGCCGGAGGCCGCTGAGGGGTGTGCCTCGGTCGGGCGGCGAGGTTCCGGTCGGTGAGGAGATTCTCCACCCGGCCCCGGATCTCGTCGCGGATCGGGCGGACGGCGTCGACGCCCTTGCCGGCCGGGTCGTCGAGCTTCCAGTCCTCGTAGCGCTTGCCGGGGAAGACCGGGCAGGTGTCGCCGCAGCCCATGGTCACGATGACGTCGGAGGACTCCGCGGTCGCGTACTCCAGAAGTTTGGGGGTCTGGTCGGTGATGTCGATGCCGACCTCGCTCATGGCCTGCACGGCGGCGGGGTTGATCGTCTCGGCCGGCGCGGAGCCGGCCGAGCGGACCTCGACGGTGTCGCCGGCGAGGTGGCGCAGCCAGCCGGCGGCCATCTGGGAGCGCCCGGCGTTGTGGACGCAGACGAACAGGACGCTGGGTGTGTCGCTCATGTCGGGGTTGCCTTCCGGTTACGCGGTCGCGGATCGCGGGGGAGTGAAGAAGCGGCGGCGCGTCCACAGGGAGACGTAGACGAGCCCGACCAGGACGGGCACCTCGATCAACGGGCCGACGACCCCGGCGAGGGCTTGGCCGGAGGTGACGCCGAAGGTGCCGATCGCGACGGCGATGGCGAGTTCGAAATTCTTGCCGGCGGCGGTGAACGCGAGGGTGGTGGTGCGTTGGTAGCCGAGACCGACGGCCCGGCCGAGGGCGTAGGAGCCGGCCCACATGAGCGCGAAGTACACCAGCAGGGGCAGGGCGATGCGGACGACGTCCAGGGGCCGGCTGGTGATGGCGTCGCCTTGCAGGGCGAACAGGATCACGATCGTGAACAGCAGCCCGTAGAGGGCGGCCGGGCCGATCCTGGGCAGGAAGCGGGCCTCGTACCAGGCGCGGCCCCTGGCGCGCTCGCCGAGGGGCGGGTGAGGTAGCCGGCGAGCAGCGGGATGCCGAGGAAGACGAGCACGTTGGCGGCGATGTCCCAGGCCGAGATCGTCAACTCGGTGCCGGAAAGCCCCAGCCACTGGGGGAGCACGGAGAGGTAGAACCAGCCGAGTACACCGAAGGCGACGACCTGGAAGACGGAGTTGAGGGCGACCAGGACGGCGGCGGCCTCCCGATCACCGCAGGCGAGGTCGTTCCAGATGATGACCATGGCGATGCACCGGGCCAGGCCGACGATGACCAGACCGGTGCGGTACGCGGGCTGGTCGGCCAGGAAGATCCAGGCCAGGGCGAACATCACGGCGGGGCCGACCAGCCAGTTGAGGACCAGCGAGGAGATCAGCAACCGGCGGTCGCCAGTGACGGTGTCGAGCCGGTCGTAGCGGACCTTCGCCAGGACCGGGTACATCATGATCAGCAGGCCGATCGCGATCGGTAGCGAGATCCCGCCGATCTGCACCGCGTCCAGGACGCTGTTCAAGCCGGGTATCAGCCGACCGAGGAGCAGGCCGGCGGTCATTGCCAGCCCGATCCACACGGGCAGGAACTGGTCGAGTCGGGAGAGTCGGCCGACGACGGCGCTCTCGGCCGGCTCGCCCTGGAGCGTCGTTGTCATGTCGCCGGTGCCACGGTGAGTAGTGCGGCGAGCTGGCGCAGGATGCCCGGCCGGGCGCGGTAGTAGACCCAGGTGCCCCGGCGTTCGGCGTCGACCAGCCCCGCCTCGCGCAGTGTTCTGAGGTGGTGCGAGATGGTCGGACCGGTCAGGTCGAACGCGGGAGTCAGGTCGCAGACGCAGATCTCCCCTGTCTCGGCGGAGGCGATCATCGACAGCAGTTGCAGCCGCACCGGGTCGCCGAGGGCCTTGAACGCGGGCGCGAGCACCGCGGCTGCCTCGGCCGGCACGCGCCGTTCGGCGAGCGGGGGGCAGCAGACCTCGTCCTGTGCTGCTTGATTCGACATTCCTCTAGGTTGACAGCTCTCTAAACAGTGTGCAAGTGTCTGATTCGACGGACGTCGAGACAGTCGCCTGATCTCTTCCGGAAGGAACCCACTGATGGCCGACACCACCGTGCGCCCCATGACCGCCGCCGACGCCGAACGGGTCCTGGCGATCTACCAGGCCGGCTTGGACGTCGGCAATGCCAGCTTCGAGATCACTGCCCCGACCTGGGCGGCGTTCGACGCCGCGCGCCTGGCTGCGCACCGTTTCGTGGCCGTCGACAACGACGGGGTGGTGCTCGGCTGGATCGCCGTCTCGCCGACCTCGACCCGCGCGGTCTACGCGGGAGTGGTCGAACACTCCGTCTACGTGGACCCGGCGGCCCAGGGGCGGGGCATCGCCCGACTGCTGCTGAGCGCGCTGATCGCCTCCACCGAGGCCGCCGGCATCTGGACCATCCAGTCTGGAGTCTTCCCGGAGAACACCGCCAGCCTCACCCTCCACCAGCGGGCCGGTTTCCGGGTCATCGGCGTACGCGAGCGGGTCGGTCGCCATCACGACCGCTGGCGCGACGTCGTCCTGCTGGAACGCCGCAGCCCCACCATCACCTGACCAGCCGTGGCCCTCGACCCGGGCCCACCACACCGAGGAGCCACTGATGACCGCTCTGGACGACCTTCCCACCATCGTCATCGGCGCCGGTCCGACCGGTCTCGCCGCCGCCGCGCACCTGCACGAACGCGGACTGCCCTTCACCGTCCTCGAAGCCGGCGACACCCCGGGCGCCGCGGTACGCCAGTGGGGGCACGTGCGGGTCTTCTCGCCGTGGCGTTACAACATCGACCCGGCCGCCCGTCGTCTCCTCGACGAGGCCGGCTGGGTCGCCCCCGACCCGGGGGCACTGCCCACCGGCGCGGAGCTGGTCGACGACTACCTCCGGCCCCTCGCGCAGCTGCCACAACTGAAGCCACACGTGCGGTACGGGGCACGGGTCGAGGCGATCAGCCGGCTCGGCCTCGACCGGCTGCGTACCGCCGGGCGCGACACCGCACCGTTCCTGCTCCGCCTCGCCGACGGCGACGAGCTGG
Organism: Micromonospora sp. NPDC005205; assembly: GCF_040608275.1. Classification (NCBI taxonomy): domain Bacteria; kingdom Bacillati; phylum Actinomycetota; class Actinomycetes; order Micromonosporales; family Micromonosporaceae; genus Micromonospora; species Micromonospora sp. NPDC005205. The sequence continues at coordinate 53,869 of NZ_JBEXHV010000029.1, read as the reverse complement.
TCGCCCGCGCCGTCATCGACGCCTCCGGCACCTGGAGCACGCCGAACGTCCTCGGCGCGTCCGGCCTGCGGGCGCGAGGGGAGGCTGAGGCGGCGCCGTACCTGGAGCACGCGCTGCCGGACGTCCTCGGCGCCGACCGGGGCCGCTTCGTCGGACGGCACACCCTGGTGGTCGGCGCCGGTCACTCGGCCGCGAACACCCTGCTGTCCCTGGCGGAGCTGGCCGCCGTCGAGCCCGGCACCGAGGTGACCTGGGCCATCCGGGCCGCCGCGCCGACGCGTACCTACGGCGGCGGGGACGCCGACGCCCTCCCGGCGCGGGGCGCGCTCGGCGCACGGCTGCGTGCGCACGTCGACGCCGGACGGATGCGGCTGCTCACCGGCTTCTCCGTGCGGGCGCTCACCCCGACGGACGGCCGGGTGAGTGTGGCCCTGCGGCACGGCGACGGCAGCGCCGAGTCGATCACCGTCGACCGTGTTGTCGCAGCCACCGGCTTCCGCCCCGACCACAGCATCGCCGCCGAGCTGCGGCTGGACCTCGACCCGGTGCTGGGCGCGACCCGTGCCCTGGCCCCGCTGATCGACCCCAACGAGCACTCCTGCGGCACCGTGCCCCCGCACGGCGTGGACGTACTCGCCCACCCGGAGCAGGGCTACTACGCCGTCGGCATGAAGTCCTACGGCCGGGCACCGACGTTCCTCATGGCCACCGGCTACGAGCAGGTCCGCTCCGTGGTCGCCGCGCTCGCCGGTGACTGGGCGGCCGCCCGCGACGTCCAGCTCGACCTGCCCGAAACCGGCGTGTGCAGCAGTGACTCCGCCGTCTCGGCGGGCGGCGACGACTGCTGTGGGCCGCAGGCGACGGGGCGTGGACTGTCGACCGGCATCGCCGGAGGGCTGCTGTCCGCACCGATCAGCCTCATCGCCCTCGACGCCGCGCCCGCAGGAGGTTGTTGCGCCAGCTGATCACCGGTTACGACGGTGCCCACCGCCCTCGCTGGCGACGGGCGCCGTCACCGTCGGCTGGCGCAGGCGACACACGTACGCGCGGACGGGCGGGCGACGAGGCGCTCGGCGGGAATGGGGCGGGAACACCGTTCGCACACGCCGTAGCTGCCGTCGTCGACCCGTCGCAGCGCGACGTCCAGCTCGGCCAGGCGTCGGCGGGTGGCGTCCAGGACGGCCGTGAGCTGCGCGCGTTCGAAGGCGATCGTGCTGCCTTCGGGGTCGTGCTCGTCATCGGCGTTGGACGAGCGGGACGCCTCGAAGAGGCTCCGGAGGTCGCCGTCCAGGGCAGTGGCCTGGGCCTCGGTCTGCTCGCGCAGCCGTAGCAGCTCCTCGCGGACCGCGCTGGAATCCCTGTTCATGGCCTCTTCACTGTACCTGGGGGATGACAGCGGTCACTTCACTGGCATTCCGAGACGACCGGTCATATCGTGGTGTCTGTCAGCCAGTCGGAACCCTGGGCGGAAGGAGTGCACGAGATGCCACGACCGAAGTCACCGAACTCCGCCGGAACCCGGCAACGGTTGTCCGACGCCGCGTTGGACCTGTTCCACCTGCGGGGCTACAACGGGACGAGCGTCCAGGACATCGTCGCCGCGGCCGGGGCGCCCAAGGGCACCTTCTACAACCACTTCGCCAGCAAGGAGGACCTCGCCCTGGACTCGGTGGCGAGATACTCCGCGGCGATGGGGCTGGAGATGCTCGACGAGAAGCAGGGCGGCACACCGCTTGAGCGGATCACCGATCATCTGAGATACGTCACCGGCCTCGGCGACACCATGGGTGATCGCGGATGCCTGCTCGGCAACTTCGCCACCGAGATCCCGGCGCACAGCGATGCCCTGCGCAACGCCGTCGACGCCGGCTTCGGCCGCTGGGTCGCCGCGCTCGCCATGGCGATCGAGCAGGCGCGGGCTGCCGGTGAACTGCACGGCGACGAACCTGCCACCGATCTCGCCGGCTTCGTCGTCTCCAGCTACGAGGGCGCGGCAGCCCGGGCGAAGGCATCCGGTGACCCGGCCGCCCTCCGGGAGTTCTTCACGATCACCACGGCCCGGATCCTCACCTGATCCGCGTCCGATCCCGTCGGTAACAGTCCGGGTCTTTGCATCCGGCGCGGCGTGTACCCAATCCAAGACGACCGGTCGTACGCCCTCGGCCGGGAGCAGCACCCGAATTGAGGAGTGAGACATGAGCACGTACCTGATCAATCACCTGCGTATCCCGGGCGGAGTGCCGACCGAGGAGTCCCTGCGTTACCTGGAGCAGGTGCAGGCCACCACCGAGGCGTACGGCGCCAAGTGGCTCGTTCTGGATGCCCAGGTGGAGGTCCTTGAGGGCAGTTGGCCCGGGTCGGTCGTGCTGATCGAGTTCCCGGACGCGGAGACCGCCAGGAGCTGGTACAACTCGCCCGAGTACCAGGCGATCCTGGCGCTACGCGTCGATCACACCATCAACGACCTGGTCCTGGTGGACTCCGTCGGCCCGGACTTCACGGTGGCCGGCTACGCGCGTCAGATCCGCACCCTGCTCGGCCAGTGACCAGTTCTCGCTGACCTGCCGTACGCCGATCCCCGTGCACCGCACGGCGTGCGCGGGGATCGGCTACATGAAGTTGCGGGTGTGCAGGGCGGAGAGCGCCGCGGCCTCGTCGGGCCGGAAACCCAGCCGGACCAGCCGGCGCTGACGGCCCTGGTCCATGGCGTGTTGCAGAGCCCGCACCCGGTCGAAGCCGGCGGACACGTCGTCCGGGTGCCACCCACCCGCCGCGAGCACCACCAACGCGTCGAGAACGTCAGCGTTGAGGCCCGCCGTGTCGACGAGCGCGTCGTGACGGCGGTGGATGGCCGCCCGCAGCCGGTCGCGCAGCAGTGGATCCGACTGCGCCTGATGCTCCAGGTGTGCCATGCCGAACACCACGTGCCGGCGCTCGTCCTGCATGGCGAGCCAACAGATCCGGCGTGTCACCGGGTCCGGGGCGAACTCGTGCAGGAAGGACAGCAGATCGACGAAGCTGCCCTCGCCGAGCACGGAGAGCAGGAACGACGCCAACGCGAAGTCCGACTCCGCGACGAGGGTGAACAGCGACTGCCGACCGCCGGCGGACGACGTGCCCATCTCGGTGCCCCGTAGCAGTGCCCGCCGGCTGAAGACCTCCATGTGTCGGGCCTCGTCTGCCATCTGCACGGCGAGAAGCTGCACGACCTCCCGGAAGTGCGGGTGGATGCGCCCCACGAACCGGGCCGGCACGACGAGCGCTGCCTGCTCGTTCTCGACCAGGTACGTCATCACCTGCACCACCGCGGCCTCGACGTCGGCCGGCAACGCGAACGGGTCGTCCCACGGCACTGCGGTCTGCGGGTCCCACTGTCGCGCGGCGGCCTGCGCGTACAGGTGGGGGGCGATGTCGGCCCAGACCAGGTCGCGGTCGTCCAGGTCGAACCGGGCTTCGGGACCACCGGCCTCCAGGAGCGCGCCCCGGGCGCCGAGCCCCCATCGTGCGGGTGGTCGGCTGCTGAGCGCCGACGGCAGGGCCGGTCCGGCCCGCTCCGCGCCGAACCAGCGGTCGTCGTCCACCGACCCCCGGATGACGACGGCGACCAGGTCGCTCCGGTCACCCCGATCCGGCCACTCGACGCGGTGGCCCCGGCCACGACACCAGGCGGGCAGGTGAACGCGGAGCGCCGGGTCGCGACCGGAGACCGCCAACCGGCCGCCCGGCGGCAACCCGGCCAGGGCGCGCTGCACCAGCAGGTGTGCGCCCCGGCCGAAACCCAGCACACCCAGGTCGAGCGCGGCGACAGGTGTCGCGCTCACGGCCGGTAGTCCGTGGCCGTCACCCGCCCGTCGGGGGAGTAGAAACCGCTGGTGTCGACGGCGTCGGCGAGGACGTCGTACCCCGTGGTGCGGCCCTCCCGCCAGGCCGTCAACCCCTCCAGGTCCAGCAGCGGACGCACCTGCGGATCGGCGTACGACATGCCGAGCAGGAGCGTGCCGAAGAGCCGGACCCCCTCGGATTCCGGTGCGCGGACCGTCATGTTGCAGTGGTCGTAGCGTGCGGTCTGCGCCACGATCCGGGTGCCCTCGGGCGGTAACGTGCCCTCCTGGACGAAAGCCAGATGGTTGGCGTCGATCATGCAGGCGGCGTCGACCTCCCCGGCCACCAGGGCGCGGGCCGCGTCGCGCTCACCGCCGATGTGGTCGCCGTGCAGGCCGACACCCACGTCGAAGCGGCGTACGTCGACAGTGACCCCGCGCGCGGCGAGGTGATCCAACGGGATCAGCGTCGCCTGTGGACTGTCGACCGCCCCGACGGCGACCACCCGTCCGGCGAGGTCCGCGAGTTGGCGCACCGGCGAGTCCGCGCGGACCACCACGACCGAGGTGAGGTCCTGGTCGGTGTCGCGCATGGTGAGCGCGCGTACGGCAGTGCCGTTGGCGGACGCCAGCCGCTCGGCCCGCAGGTAGGCCAGGGGAGAGTTCCAGGCCGCGTCGATCCGCCCGGCGATGAGATCCTCGACCTGTCGCTCGTAGTGCGAGTAGAGGACGAAGTCGAAGTCCAGGCCCCGCCCGCGCAGCCAGGTGCGGAAGCCCTCCCAGATGGTCACCACCTTCGGGTCGTACGCGACAGCTCCCAGCAGAACGGTTGGCGCGGGCATCAGCGGTTGGCCTCGTCGAGCAGTGGCAGCCCGGTGGCGACCCGACCGACGAAATCGTGCAGCGCGTCGGTGGTCGGTGCCATCACCCGGGCCGCGCGGGCGTCCCGGAAACGGCGCTCGAGGCCCAACTCCTTGCGGAAGGCGCTGCCGCCGCAGAGCTGCATCGCGCCGTCGGTCACGTCGGCGACGGTCTCGCCGGCGAGCGCCTTGACCTGGAGCACCCGCAGCATCGCGTTGTCGCGGCCGGTCTCCAGGGCGGTGAGCGTGTCACCCAGGAAGGCCCGCAGCGCGTCGGTGCGGATCATCAGCAGGGCGAGGTCGCGTCGGGTGACGGGCGCGTCGCGCAGGGCGGCGCCGGTGTGCGCGAGCGTGGTCCTGGTGAGATGTCGGCCGGCCTCGGCCACCGCGCTGTCGGCGAGACCGAGACAGAAGGCGGCGTTGAGCACCAGGAACCAGGGCAGGACCGCCCCGAGCGCGGTGTCGAGCCCGGCCCCGTCGGCCGCCATCCTCGCCGTCGACGGAACCCGCAACCCGTCGGCGGTCATCGGGCGGGAGCCGTTGCCCCGCAGGCCCAGCCCGTCGAAGTCGCCTGTCACGCTGAGGCCGGCGCTGTCGGAAGGCACCAGCCACAGCGTCATCGGGCCGGCGTCGGGGGTCAGCGGAAGGCTCGACCAGACGTAGCTGTTGGCTTCGCCCGCCGCGGTGACCCAGCTCTTCCGGGCGTCGAGTCGGACGGTGTCGTCGTCGGCGGCGGCGGTAGCGGTGCCGGTCGGCGACCAGAAGTGGCTGCGCGAGCCGTACTCGGAGAACGCCAGCGTGGTGAGGTGATCGCCGGCGGCGATGGCCGTACGGACGTCGCGTGGACCGTGCGCCTCGATGACGGCGGTCGCCGCGTAGTGCATGAGCACCACCATCGCGGTGGACCCGCACTCGGCGGCCAGCCGCTCGATCACCTCGGCGACCGCCCGCATGCCGTGGCCGGCGCCGCCGACCTCGGTCGAGGAGGCCAGGCCGAGGAGGCCGGCTGCGGCGAGAGCATCGACACCCGGACGGGGGAAGGCCCCGTCCCGGTCGACGAACGGTGCCTGCGGGCGGATCACGTCGTCGATCACCGTGCCGAGCGTGTCTGTGGAATCGGTGGCGGTCTGGGCATTGTCGACACTGGCCGTCATGCCGGTACCCCTTCAGAAGGGCCGATGGGACCTCCGCCGACCCTATCCGAACGCGAGAACGCAGCGCGAGCGTCGGATCACCGTCTGGCGCGGGCGTTGTCCCGGTGGGATCGGCCGTGCCCGTCGTCGCGGTCGATGCGCAGCTCTCGTTCCAACTCGGTGATGACAGCCCGCAGATCGTCCAGTCGTTGGGTGAGCGCGATCCGGTCCACCTCGTCCGGTACGCCGTCGCCGTCCTCGTCGTATCCGGGGGCCAGTCGCTCGGTCATCTCCAGCCGGCGGGCCTCCTCCATGGAGTTCACGATGACCGCGATGAGGATGTTGAGCAGCAGGTTGACGGTGACGATCACGTAGCTGACGTAGTAGAGCAGTGTCCACGGTGAGATCGCCATGCCCTGCTCGATGAGGTCAGGCAGCGTCTCCAGAGACAACAGCACGAACAACGTCAGCAGTGACCGGCCGATGTCGCCGTACTCCTCCGGATACCTGTTGCCGAAGATGAGCCAGCCGGCCATCCCGTAGACGTAGAGCGTCACCACGGCCAGGGCGAAGAACCCGGTGACGCCCGGCAGGCTGCGCCACAGCGCGGAGACGATGGTCCGCAGACCTGGCGAGAACCGCACCAGGCGGACCATGCGGACGACCCGGACGACCCGTAGCAGCGCCGGGTCGCCGTGCAGGCCCGGAATGAAGATCGCCGCGATCACCACGAAGTCGAAGACGTTCCAGCCGTGCCGGAAGAAGTCCTGCGGGCGTCTGCCGTACGCCGCCAACCGGATGGCGATCTCGACGACGAAGACGGCTCGGAAGAACAGCTCCAGCCCGTGCAGCACGGTGCCCGCCGGGCTCAGGTCGTCGTACGTCTCCAAGCCGAGAACGATGCCGTTGGCGAGGATGACCACGACGATGGCGATCTCGAAGGGGCGGGACCGGGCGAGCTGGTCGCACCGGTCGGCCCATCCCGAGCGCGGGCCCGGTGTGGACGGCCCACCCCGGGGGGCGGGAACGGGTGCGTCACTCACCAGTCGGCCGACTCGATCGTGTGACGGTGCGAATGGTGTGCGGGCATGCCCACCAGACTAGCCAAGATCAAGACAGTGGAGATCGCGTGACCGCTCAGGAGTGGGGCGTCCGCTCTGTCGTCACGGGCGTGGCGAAGAAGGCGGCGAGTGGTTCGACGGTTCTCGGGTGCGCCCGGTTGATGGCGTCGTGGCCACTGCGCGCGATGGTCAGGGTCCGGGCGTGCGGCAGCGCGCGGGCGAGCGCCGCGTTCTGGTGCACGTAGTAGGGCGGGCCGTCGGCCCCGCAGGCCAGCAGCACCTCGGCGCGCACCCCGGCCCACCGGGTGGCCGGGCCGTCGTGCGCCAGGATCAGCGCGGCCTCGTCCAGCGTCGTCGGCAGCAGCTCGCCCATGGTCCGGCCGATCGGCGTTCGCAGGAACGCACGGATGATCGCGGTCCGAATGCCGAGTGGGAGTTTCGCCGCCGCCATCTGCGAGTTGATTCCGGCGGTCGTGATGGCGAGGCTGCGGGCGGTGTCGCCGGCCTGGGCCGCTGCCCGGGCCGGCGCGAGCCAGCCCGACGGGAAGCTGCCGTCGATCGAGACGGCGGCGTCGTAGAGGGCGAGCCGGTCGATCGGCAGTCGGAGCGCGGCTTCGAGCGCCAGGAAACCGCCGCCGCTGTGGCCGATGACGTTGCCGGACCCGGTGTGCTCCAGTACGGCGGCGAGGTCGTCGACCTCCTGATCAGCGGTGTAGGGCATCGACCTCGGTGGCGCGTCGGCCCGTCCCCGTCGGTTGTAGAGGTGAACGCTGAACCGGTCGGCGAGTGCCGTGGCCAGCCGCCGGTAGACGTCGATCGTCACGCCGCCGCCGTGCACCACGACGATCCCTGGCCCCGTCCCGGTTGAGTGCAGCACGATCGTCGCGCCGTCCCGTGCCCTGACCTGCTCCATGTCTGGTCCACCCTTCTCCCACCGACAAACAACTGCAAACGACGTTCGCAGTTTACAGTAGGTCGGTGAGCGACGCACCCGCGAGTACCGGCGACGGCGGCCCCGAGCGGCAGTCGATCTGGAGCAGACCCGAACGCGGCAGCCGCGGCCCCGCCCCGGCACACAGTCGGGACGCCATCGTGGAGGCCGCCATCGCCCTGGCCGACGCCGAAGGGCTGGCGGCGGTGTCGATGCGCGCCGTGGCCGCCGCGCTCGGCACCGGCGCCGGGTCCCTCTACCGCTACCTGACGTCCCGCGACGACCTGTTGGACCTGATGACCGACCGGGCCGTGGGGGAGCTGCGCCCGTACCCGCAGGTGAAGGGCGACTGGCTGGAAACGATGGTGCTGCTGGGGCGACGGCAGTTGGCGCTGTTCGCAGCCCACCCGTGGTTGCCTGACGTGATCCATCGGCCCTCGGGCGCCGGCCCGGAGAGCCTGGCCTGGTTCGACAACTGCATCCGGGTCCTGGAGCCCGTGCGCTGCCCGGTGACCGCCAAGTTCGAGGCCATCGCGATGATGACAGGCGTGGTGAGCCTATTCGCCCGCCGCGAATCCGCCGCTGGGGCGTTCAGCTTGGCCGGGGTGGACCTCACGACGTACCCGCACCTCGTCGCGGCGTTCAGCCAGCCCGCCGGACCACCGCCCCGGGCGGACCTCGTCGAGCGGACCCTGCGCGGTCTGCTCACCGGCCTGCTGGTCGCGGAGTCGACCGAGTCGGGCTGAGCGGATCGGCGTACGGGCGGTGTCCGTCGTTCGTCCGCCACCGCGACGCCCGCTGGTCTAGGTTCTCGATGGTGAGCGGGACCAGCTGCGAAGAGGTGCGCGATGTCCGACCCTGATCTTGCCGACCTGCGCCGACGGGCCACTGACGGTGACCGGGACGCGGTCGACCAGCTCGTCGAGCTCGCGGGGGAGCGGGGTGACCTCACCGAACTGCGTCAGCTGGCCGAGAACGGCAACGCCGACGCGGCGGCCCAGCTTGTCGAACTCGCCACCGAACTCGGCGACATGGGCGAGTTGCGGCGTCTCGCCGACCGGGGCGACAAGGACGCCGCTGACCAGCTCGTCGAGTTGGCCGCGGAGCGGGCCGACGTCGGTGAACTTCGCCGGCTCGCCGACGGCGGGAACCGGGACGCGGCCGACGTCCTGGCCGAGCTCACCGAGGAGCAGGACGAGGCGGAGTAGTCGGGCGGGACGCGGCAGCGGTCGGCGTCAGGTTGTCGTGGTGAGGTATCGGCGGTAGCCGAGGGCCGACTGCGCGAACCCGAGGGACGCGTAGAACCGGTGGGCGTCGGTACGCACGGCGTTCGACACCAGTTGGACCTTGTAGCAGCCGGCCGCCGTCGCCTCGTCGAGCGCCGCCAGCATGAGGGCCCGGGCGACTCCACGACGACGCCAGTCGGACGTGACCACCACGTTCTCCACCACCATGTACGGTCGCGCCCCGTGGGTGAGGTTGGGGACGACGACGGTGTCCAGCGTGCCCACGAAGGTGTCCCCGGCAACTGCCAGCAGGAGGCGGCGGCCAGCTTGGGCGTGCAGGTCACGCCAGGCGGTGGCGAGCCGGTCGACGTGCGGCCGTGCGTCGTCCGGAGCGAGCTGCCCCAGCACGTCGAAGACCAGCTCGGGGTCGTCCTGCGCCACGGCGGTGCGGATGACGACGTCGCCGCTCACCGAGTCGACGCCAGACTGTCCAGATCGGACGGCGCGGAATGCCGACGTCGTTGCCCCTCGTACCGGGAGAGCCGGCTGTCAATGTTCCTCACCATGGCGCCGAGGATACGGTCACCGGGTGGCGGGCGACGGCGACCTGCCACCGCCGCCCGCTTCGGCGATGACCCCGGTCAGGTCCGCGCCGCCCGGACGGCGTCGCGCAGTGGGGTGCTCGGTCGGCCGATCAGCCGGCTCAGGTCGTCGCTGTCGGTCGCCAGTTCGCCGTCGGCGATGGACTGGTCGAGCGCGGCGACGAACCCGGCGGTGCCCGCGTCCAGGCCGACGTTCTCCAGGGCCGAGGCCAGCGCGGCGGCGGACATGTCCTGGTGAACGACAGGGGTGCCGGTCACCTCGGTGACGGCTTCGGCCAGTTCGTCGAAGGTGAACGCCGTACCGCCCAGTTCGTAGACGGCGTTGCCGTCCTCATCCCGGGTCAGCGCGGCGACGGCCGCCCCCGCGTAGTCGGCCCGGGTCGCGGCGGAGATCTTGCTGCCGCCGGTGGCGCCGAGGATCGTGCCGGACCCCAGGTACTGCGGTAGCTGGTCGGTGTAGTTCTCGATGTACCAACTGTTGCGCAGCACGGTGTAGGCCAGGCCGGACGCGGCGAGCACCTCCTCGGTGGCCTTGTGCTCAGGGGCGAGCGGGTTCGCGGTGGTGTCGGCCCTCAGGATGCTCGTGTAGACGAGACGCTCGACGCCGGCGAGCTTGGCGGCGTCGATGACCGCGGTGTGCTGCGCGACGCGCTGACCGGGAGTGTCGCCGGAGATGAGCAGCAGGCGGCGTACGCCGGCCACGGCTCCGGGCAGCGTCGACGGGTCGTCGTAATTGGCCTTGCGGATCTCGACGCCGCGCGTGGCCAGGTCGGCGGCCTTCTCCGGGCTGCGGACGATGGCGGCGATGTCGGTGGCGGGTACCCCGTTGTCGAGCAGTTGCCCGATCACGAGGCGGCCCAGCCGGCCGGTGGCGCCGGTGACGGCATAGGTGGGCATGGGAACCTCCGGAGTTAGTGACAGATCAGCAGGCACTTACGAATCTACAGCACTAACCAACGGGCAGCGTGGGTTAGGCTGGTGAGGTGAGCGACATGCCGGCCCAGGACCCGGCGGGGCCTACCCAGGAATTCGTCAGCGATGTCTTCGCCCGGGGTTGCACCTCCCGCGCGGCCTTCGAGGACGTCACCTCGAAGTGGGCCTCGCTGGCCCTGTTGGCGCTCGGAGAGGGTCGCTACCGCTTCAACGCGCTGCGTCGGCGCATCGACGGGGTCAGCGAGCGGATGCTCTCCCAGACCCTGCAGACACTCGAACGCGACGGGATGCTCACCCGCGAGGTGCTCACCGCGATCCCACCGCGCGTCGAATACTCGCTGACCCCCCTCGGCGCCCGGGTCGCCGAGCAACTGCGTGGCCTCGCCGATCTGCTGGAGGCCTCGGTGCCCGAGTTGCAGACCGCCCGCGACAGCCGCGAGCGCGACCGGGGCTAGGACGAACCCGCGCCTGCCTCGCGTCGCGTCACGACCGACCGTGGGCTCTGGCGGATGCGCTGGGTCGCCACGACGCATCCCAGCACCGCCAGCGCCGCCACGATCGAGGCGGGGGAGACCACCTCGCCGAGCAGCAGCGCCGACCACCCCAGGGTCAGCACCGGCTGGGCGAGTTGGACCTGGCCCACCTGCGCTACACCGCCCCGGGCCAGGCCCGCGTACCAGGCGAAGAAGCCCAGGAACATCGAGACCCCGGTGAGATAGCCGAACGCCGACCAGCCGAGAGCGTCGGCCTGCGGCGGACTGACGGCGGCGGCAACGGCCGTGACCGGAACGGTGATGGGCAGCGAGAGCAGCAACGCCCAGCAGATCGTCCGAGCGCCGCCCAACTCGCGGGCGAGCGCGCCGCCCTCGGCGTAGCCAAGGCCGCAGAGCACGACCGCCGCGAGCAGGAACAGGTCGGGCAGGGTGAGGGCACCGCGTACCGCGCCACTGGCGCCGAGAAAGGCGAGAACCGCCAGCAGCCCGCCGGCGCTCACGATCCAGAACAGCGGCGGTGGGCGTTCGCCGGCCCGCAGCACCGCGAACACGGCCGTCATCGCGGGCAGCGCGGCGATGACGACCGCGCTGTGCGCGGAGGTCTGGGTGAGAAGCGCCATCGAGGTAAACAGGGGAAAGCCGACGACGACTCCGAGAGCGACGATCGGCAGCCGTCGCCACTGACCGGGGGTGGGCCGCGGTGCGCCGGTGAGACGCAGGTACGCCCATGCCAGCAGGCCCGCGCCGACAGCCCGGCCGAAGGCGACGAACCACGGGTCGAGTTGCTGCACGGCCATGCGGGTGACCGGAAGTGACAGGCTGAAGCCGAGCACGCCCAGGGCGCCGAGACCGAGCCCGGAGAGCCGGTCCGCTGTTACCGTGTTTTCCGCAGTAGCGCTACTCTTGTCCCTCATGGAAAACGGTAACGCAGCCCAACGCGTTATCCAAGATCTGCGGACCCTCGCGGCCGTCGCCGGCCCCGGCGCCCGACTGCCCTCGGTACGAGAGCTGACCGCCCGACATCAGGCCTCGCCGGTCACCGTCGCCGAGGCCATCCGACAGTTGGCGGCCGAAGGGCTGATCGAGGCGCGACCCGGCCGAGGCACCTTTGTGGCCACTGCACCGGACGAGCCGGGCGTACCCGACCTGTCCTGGCAGACCGTCGCGCTCGGGCCCCGCCGGTTCGGTCAGGATGAGATGCAGGCGCTGTTGGCGCTGACGCCCGCCGGAACGATCCCGCTGTCCGGTGGCTACCTCGACGCGGACCTACAGCCTGCCGCTGCGCTCGGAGCCGCCCTCACCCGAGCCGCCCGCCAGCCCGCGAGCTGGCAGCGGGGGCCGGTCGAGGGCCGCGCGGACCTGCGCACGTGGTTCGCCCGCGAGGCCGGGGCGGGGCTGCATGCCGAGGACATGGTGATCTGCCCCGGCGGGCAGGCCGCCCTGTCGTCCGCGTTGCGGGCCCTCACCGCGCCCGGTGATGCCCTGCTCGTCGAGTCGCCGACCTACCTGGGTGCGTTGGCCGCCGCCCGCGCGGCCGGGCTGCGGGTGGTGCCCGTGCCGGCTGACGCCGACGGGGTACGACCCGACCAACTCGCCGCCGCGTTCGCCCGCACCGACGCCCGGCTCTTCTACTGCCAGCCCTTGTACGCCAACCCCCACGGCGCGACGTTGGCGGAGCACCGCCGGGCGCAGGTCGCCGCTGTCGTCCGCGAGGCCGGGGCGTTCCTGATCGAGGACGACTACGCCCGTGACCTCACCATCGACGATGCGGCTCCGCCACCACTGGCCAGCGATGATCCCGACGGTCACGTCATCTACCTTCGTTCACTGACCAAGTCGACCGCCCCCGGGCTGCGCGTCGCCGCCATCGGAGCCCGCGGCCCGGCCGGAGCGCGACTGCGCGCCGCCCGGCTGCTCGACGACTTCTTCGTCGCCGGACCACTGCAACAGGCGGCGATCGACTTCGTCACCTCTCCGTCGTGGTCGCGGCATCACCGGGCACTGCGCAGAGCCCTCCGGATACGCCGTGACGCGTTGCTGACCGCGCTACGCCGGCATCTGCCAGGCATTGCCCCCCCATCGATCCCACGTGGCGGCATGCACCTCTGGGTGCGCCTCGCCGCCGGCGCCGACGAGGCGGCACTGGTCGCTGCCGCGGCGGCCGAGGGCGTCGCCGTCTTCCCGGGCCGGCCGTGGTACGCGGCCGACCCCCCGGCCCCGCACCTACGCCTCACCTACGCGGCAGCCGCACCCGAACTCATGGACGAGGCCGTTCGACGCCTCGCCCGCGTCCTCGGTTGAACACCGGTCGCAGACGTCCGGTGCGTGGGTTTCAGGCATTCAGCGTCTCGCGCGGCGGCACACCGAAGTTGGCGTGGTAGCGCGCGGTGAACCTGCTGTGGCTGGCGAATCCCCACCGACTGGCGATCGCCGAGACCGTCTCCTGGCGCGGGTCGGCGCGTACCAGGTCGTGGTGCGCCCGGACGAGCCGGACCCGACGCAGGTAGGCCATCGGGGTGGTACCGAGGTGACGGCGGAAGGCGAGTTGCACCGCCCGGAGGGAGACACCGGCGGCGCTGGCGATGTCGGCCGCGCTGATGTCCCGGTCGGCGTGCTCCTCCAGAAACGTGATCGCCCGTCGCAGCGTGGCGGTGGTGGCGTCGTTCCGGTCCGCCGCGGTCGGCTCGGTGAACGCGGTGTTGGGGAAGACCGCCAGCGCCGCCGCGGCCAGCATCCGGGCAGCGTTGCCGATCACCAGCGACTGTGCCCCGTCGGCCGGGCTGTTCAACACGATGTCGCGGACGAAGCTGGTGGTGTTGCGCCACTGCCGGGCAAGGGCAGTGCTGGCGGCACCGAGCTCGGTGAACTCGATCCGACCGGGCCGGCGGGCCGGCGCGGTGGTGGCCACCTGCTCCAGCACCGACAGGTCCAGTACGCAGAGCTCCACCTCGCCGGGATTCCAGTGGATGGTGCACGGCTCCTCGGGCCTCGTCACGAGGAATGCATCGCCGGGGCCGAACCGGTGGGCCGATCCGGCGCAGGAGCGACCGCCGTGCGCGGTGCGGTTGCGACCGATGGCCAGCCTGCCGAGGGCGCTGACGTCGATCTCCAGGTGCCCGTTCTGGCGCGTGGTCGCGATGGCGAAGGGGCCGGTGTCGACGCGGTGATGGGTGAGCCGATAGGCGTTCCTGCTCCGAATGCGCAGCTTCGGGTCGTATGTGTCGGACAGGAATTCCTGGATGGCCGTTGGATCACGGCTGTCGAACTGGTGGGTCTGCACGTGCGATGACGTCATCCGCTGTCTCCGTCGGGTGGAGGTGCCGCCGGGTGCTGGAACGGTTGCCGGCGGCAGGTTCGGGACGTGCCGGGGTACTCGGCGGTGACCCGGCACATCGTTGGCCGGCGGTGCGGGTGGGATGAAACGTCGCGAGCGGGACGGCAGCGACCGGTTGAGCGTGTCGGCTCTGGCTCTGGTCAGACCATTCACTGATGCTGATGCGCAATATCTGTAGATGGGAATGTCACCATACGACAATCGCCGACGTGTCGTGCTCCGAATCACGGCGATGTGTCAGCAGCTCGACTTCGTTTTCCGGCTAGCGCGCCACGTGGTTCTGCGTCCGCTGTCCTAGCCATCCGCGCGGCCGACAGCGAAATCTTGTTCATGATTCGTCGGAGGATGACCGACCGGCTCGTTGCCGGGAGGCCGACCCACGGAGGGGGAAGCGTTGGACAGTACCGATCCTGACCGCATCGTTCGGCTGGCTGTCGCCGAGGCGCTGGCCCGGGTGGCGGACGAGGACAGCCTGGGTCTGGGCGAGGGGGACGCGCTGGAGAGGCTCGGGCGTGGGCTCCGGGAGGTCCTGCGGCGCGCACTCGATGACCGGGTGCCGCTGACCACGCCGGAGTTCGTCGACCTCTGCCGGGACCTGCGTCTGCACCGTGACGCCTTCGACCTGCTCGGGCACTACCTGTTGACCGCGTTGCTGGCCCAGCACGTCGGACCGGACGCCCTGATCCGCGTCGGCGTGCTCTTCGGCACGGTCGGGCGTTACCTGCCCGGCGCCCGTCCGGTGGCCCACCGCAACGAAGGTCCCGCCGCACGGCGACGCGACGTGCGCTCGGACAACAGCGTCGTCGGTCGGTACCGGCGCGCCAAGCTGCCGGAGCACCTTCCCAACCCGCCAAGCTGGACCTGCACCGGATGCGGCCGCGAGTGGCCCTGCGCCACCAAGCAGAGCCAACTGCTCGCCGAGTTCGGTGGAGCGCGCGCCTCCCTCGCGGTCTATCTCGGCTCCTGCCTCGTCGCCGCCGCTCAGGACCTGCCCACGATGCCGTTGCCCCGGGTCCGGCTCCGCTTCCTGGGCTGGCTGCCGCGGGCCCGGATCTGACCGGGCCGTCGGCGGGGGACCGGTCGGCGAACGCCCTGACCCGGCCCCGCCGGGGCCGGGCCGGTCTGGACACGGCGCGATCACGGGGTGACCCGCTGCTGACCGGCCCGGCGCCTTGGCCAGGTCGGGGCAGGGTGTTCATCGCGCGCACCCGCTGCGTACGGCGGCTGTTCACCGCCTTCTCCGAGGCTCCTTGATCGAAAGAGCATTCGCTTGATCGAGGAGAGGCTCTCAGGTGAGAGACAAGCATCCCGAAGAGACCGAGCACGCGCAGCTGTCCCGGCGCAAGCTGGTCAAGTACGCGGGCGTCGGTGCGACGCTGGCCGCGGCCAGCCCACTGGTCGGCGCTGGCGCGGCCTGGGCCGCTGAGGACCGCAGGCCGGGTGACGACGACAAGACCGACCGGGGTAATTCCAAGAACCGGGCGTGGCGTGCGGGCGACCACCACATCCACTCCGAGTACAGCGGCGAGTTCGACACCACGAAGTCCCCGATCGTCTTCCACAAGGGCGCGGACGCGGTCTACCCGATCGTCACCAACGCCATCATGGCGAAGAACTTCGGCCTGACCTGGGCGATGTGCACCGACCACGGTGGACCGACCCACTCGAAGGTGAACATCGAGCAGGCATACCCCGACCTGCTGCGATCCCGCAAGCTGGTCCCCGAGGTGCTCCAGTTCTGGGGCATGGAGTTCGACGCGCCCTCGCTGGACCACCACACGCTGATGATCCCGCGCCATGAGGACGAGGCGAAGCAGCTCTTCGAGCTGGAGAGCCGGTTCGCCAAGTACGACGCGTTCCCCACCGACCCGGCCCGCGACACCGAGGCCAAGATGGTGGAGTTCCTCAAGGTGGCCCGGGGCATGCCGCACAAGCCGCTGGTGATCGCCCACCACGCGTCCCGTTCGGCGCCCGGTCTCGGCGTCTACGGTCAGGACACCCCGCGCGAGTTCCGCAACGGCAACAACGCCGCGCCGGACGTCTACATCGGCTTCGAGGGCGCGCCCGGTCACCAGGCCGGCCCGCTCAACGGCGGCAAGCGGGGCGGCTACGGCAACCACCCCACCTACGGCGGCTTCGACCAGATGACCGCGCGGGTCGGCGGCCTGTGGGACTCACTGCTCGGCGAGGGCCGGCGCTGGTGGATCACCGCGACCTCGGACTCGCACGTGCACTGGACCCGGGGTGGCTCCGACTTCTGGCCCGGCGAGTACAGCAAGACGTACGTGCACGCCCGTCAGGACTACGGCGACATCATGGACGGCCTGCGCAACGGCCGGATCTGGGTCACCACCGGTGACCTGATCCGCAGCCTCGACGTCACCGCCACGTCCCAGGGCAGGACCGCCGAGGTCGGCGAGACGATCACGGTGAGCCGTCGTAGCCGTACCGATGTCGAGATTGAGATCACCTTCCGCCCGCTGGGCGGGGTGAACGCGAACGGCGACCGGCCCGAGGTCCGCCGGGTCGACCTGATCGTCGGCCAGATCACCGGCCCGAGCGCCAGCCTGGACGCCGACACCAATCCCACCACCACTGTGGCGGCCCGGTTCGGCCCGCGGGACTGGCGTCGGCGGGGCGACAGCTACGTCATCCGGCACACCCTGCGCAATGTCGAGGCGGACACCTACGCACGGGTGCGCGGCACCAGCACCGACGAGGCCGAGCCGCTCGCCGACGGGCTGGAGAGCCCGTGGGACGACCTGTGGTTCTACTCGAACCCGGTCTTCGTGCACGTGCGCTGACCGATGCGGTAGCGACATCGCGGGCCTGTCCGGCACCGCACGACGTCCGGTGGTGCGGGGCAGGCCCGTTGCGCTGCAGTCGCAGGTCAGTCGGGCCTGCTGCGCCGGGCCCGGGGAGTGGCGGTTCGCCCACTCCGCGCCGCCGCGGCACCGCTGCGAGGCGCAGCGGGCGCGGCGGGCTCCGGGTCGGCCTGCACCTGTGTCACCACCTCGCAGAGGTCACGCAGCGGGTCCGCCGCCTGGGCCGAGCAGGCGACCTTCTGAAGCAGTGACCGCAGCGTCGCCGACTCGGCCGGGGTGAGCGCCCCCAGCAGATGCGACTCGACCTGCCGCAGTGCGACCCGCCGCTTTTCCCAGGCGGCACGGCCGGCGTCGGTGACCTCGATGAGCCGGTTGCGCCGGTCGGCCGGGTCCGCGCGCCGGGCAACGAACCCGGGCCGCTCCAGGTCGTCGATCAGGTACGTGAGGACGGTGCGGTCGATGCCGATCTCCTCGGCGATCGCGCCCTGGTTTCGGGCCGGCCCGTTGCTGGCCGCGGTGAGTAGTTGGTAGCCGCGCGGGCCACCGGGGAAGTCGGTGAGCGCGTGCTCGGCCGCCCGGACGTAGCCGCGGAAGACGATGCCGAGCATCCAGCCCAGGTCGTCGTCGAGCGGATCGGGCCGGTCCGGCCGGTGAGAGGCACCCGTCATCCCCCGACAATACCGCAGCGAGGCAGACCTTGTTGGCAGAAGATGTTCTGACTGGCATAAGGTTATGGCCACGGCGCATCGACCGAGGCGTCGGGGAAATCGGGAGGCTCGCAGATGAGCGACTACGGCCACGACCTGGTCTTCGGCTCCTTCGTCACGCCCAGCGCTGACAATCCGGACCGTACGGTCGGTGTCGCCGTCCTGGCCGAGCAGGTCGGGTTGGACCTGGTCACCTTTCAGGATCACCCGTACCAGCCGGCGTTCCTCGACACCTGGACGCTGCTGAGCTTCGTGGCGGCCCGCACCAGCCGGGTGCACCTGGCGGCGAACGTGACGAACCTGCCGCTGCGCCCGCCGGCGGTGCTCGCCCGCAGTGTGGCCAGCCTGGATCTGCTCAGCGGTGGCCGGGTCGGCCTCGGCCTCGGGGCAGGGGCGTTCTGGGACGCCATCGAGGCGATGGGCGGTCGGCGGCTGACCCCCGGCCAGGGCGTACGGGCGCTGGAGGAGGCCATCGAGGTCGTCCGTCAGCTCTGGGACGTCGAGACGCGCGGCGGAGTGCGGGTCGACGGAGAGTTCTACCGGGTGGTGGGTGCCAAGCGCGGTCCGGCTCCGGCCCACGCGGTGCCGATCTGGCTGGGCGCGTACAAGCCCCGGATGCTCCAGCTCACCGGTCGTCGGGCCGACGGTTGGCTGCCCTCGCTGGGCTACCTCCAGCCCGGTGATCTGACCAGGGGCAACGCGATCATCGACGACGCCGCGCAGCAGGCTGGCCGGTCCCCGCAGGACGTGCGTCGGTTGCTCAACATCGCCGGGGAGTTCTCGGCCGTCGGGCGCGGCCCGCTGAACGGACCCGCCGAGCAGTGGGCCGAGGAGTTGGCCGAGCTGGCGCTGGAGGAGGGCGTCGGCACCTTCATCCTGGGCAGCGACGACCCCGACGACCTGCGCCGCTTCGCCGGCGAGGTGGCGCCCGCCGTCCGCGAGCTCGTCGCCGCCGAACGTGACCGGGGCGCGGCTCCGGCACGTACGCCGGAGCCGGAACCGGAGCCGGAGCCGGTCGCTGCGCAGCCGGTCCGGGCGAGCCGCGCCACCGCGACCGGTGGTGCGTTCGCCGTGGTGCCGACCCCCGACGACGGCGTACGGCGAAGCGAGCGGCAGGTGTGGGACGAGGCGGCCCGGCCGACCGGGCCCGCGCCCGACCCGGAGCGCACCTACACCCCGCAGGAGCAGGCCACCGGCGCGCACCTCGTGCAGGTCCACGACGGGCTGCGCGCCGAGCTGGCCCAGATCCACGACCTGATCGAGCAGGTGGCGACCGGCGAGATCGACGCCGGTGCGGCCCGGTCCCACATCAACACGATGACAATGCGGCAGAACCGGTGGACCCTCGGCGTCTACTGCGAGTCGTACTGCCGCATCGTCACCACCCACCACACGATCGAGGACCAGTCGCTCTTTCCCAGGTTGCGGGCTCGTGACCCGCGACTCGCCCCGGTGGTCGACCGGCTGGAGCAGGAGCATCACGTCATCCACGACGTGCTGGAGGGTGTCGATCGGGCCCTGGTCGCGTACGTCGGGTCTCCGGACGGGCTCGCCGAGCTGCGGGCCGCGGTGGATCTGCTGACCGACGCCCTCCTGTCGCACCTCAGCTACGAGGAGCGGGAGCTGGTCGAGCCGTTGGCGCGTCTGGGCATCGCCTGATCAGCGCGCCGCTGTGGCGGCTCGGGGTTGCCCCGATCCAATCTGAGAGACTACTCTCGAAACATGTCTCTCAAGAATCCGTACGGGGATTTCGAGATCACCGAGCCGCAGGCGCTACGGGCGCTGGCCCACCCGGTGCGGCTGGCCATCCTCGAACACCTTCAGCGGCACGGCCCGGCGACGGCGACCGGGCTCTCGCCGCACGTCGGCGCCACACCGTCGGTGGTCAGCTGGCATCTGCGGCACCTCGCGACCTTCGGTCTGGTCAGCGACTGGGACGGTGCCACCAGCAAGCGGGAACGCTGGTGGCAGGCCGTCGCCCGGGGCTTCCGCTTCACCGTGCCCGACAGCGCCGAAGGGCAGTCCGCCAGCCAGCAGTTGCGCGGCGAGATGTTCGCCCGCAACGCCGACGCGCCCCAGCAGTGGCTGCTGCGCGAGGAGCCCCGGCTGGACCCCGAGTGGCGCGCGCTGGCCGGCATGGCCGACACCCGGTTCGTGGCCACCGCCGATGAGCTCCGCCAGCTGGAGGAGTCGATCGAAGAGCTGATCGCCCCGTACGTGCGGCGCAAGGAGGAGCCGGCCCCGGACGGCGCGCGGATCGTCCGGATGCTGCGCTACCTCCTGCCCGAGCCCGGCGACGACGACGCGGCCACGTCATGACCGCCACCGGCACCGGCTCCGTGAGCGCCACCGGCGCCGTGCCCCCGCCGGCCCTGCACCGCCACCGACGGTTCCGCACCTTCTGGATCAGCGAAACGATCTCCCAGTTCGGTGACCGGATCAGCGAACTGGCTCTGCCGCTGATCGCCGTCACCCTGCTCACCGCGACGCCCATTCAGGTGAGCGTCCTCACCGCGCTGATCTGGCTGCCCAACCTCCTGGGCCTGTTCCTCGGTGCGTGGGTCGACCAGCGCACCCACAAGCGGCGACTCCTGATCATCGCGGACCTGGTCCGCGCCGCGGTGCTGCTCAGCCTGCCGGTGGCCTACCTCTTCGACGCGATCACCCTCACCCAGCTCTACCTGGTGGCACTGCTCACCGGCCTCGGAGCGGTCCTGTTCGCCATGGCGCGTCAGGCGTTCTTCGTCGCGCTGGTGCCGCGATCGGCGTACGTGGACGCGAACAGCAAGCTGAGCATGAGCCGGTCGCTGTCGTTCATCGCCGGCCCGGCCGTCGGCGGCGGGCTCGTCCAGGCCCTCAGCGCGCCGGTCGCGATCCTCGTCGACGCGGTGTCGTTCCTCGGCTCCGCGCTGCTGCTCCGCCGCATCCCGGTGACCGAAACGCCGCCACCGCCGCGTCGAACGTCCACGCTGGGCCTGGTCCGCGAAGGGCTCACGCTGGTGCTGCGGCACCCGGTGCTGCGGGCCGCCCTTGGCTGCACCAGCACCGTCAACTTCTTCACCTTCATCTCCGGCGCGCTGCTGGTGCTCTACGCCAGCCGCGAACTCGGCCTGTCGGCCGGCGCGATCGGCATCGCCCTCGGGTTCGGAGCGCTCGGCGGCTTCGCGGGAGCGGCGCTCGCACCGCGGGTCTCCCGCGCCATCGGCCTGGGCCGTACCGCCATGATCGGCGCGGTGCTCTTCCCCGCGCCGCTGGCGCTGACCGCGCTGGTCTCCGGACCGACCTGGACGAAGGTGGCCATGCTGGCGGCCATCGAGCTCGTCTCCAGCATCGGGGTGATGCTCATGGACGTGAACCTCAACGCCCTGCTCACCGCCGTGACACCCGACGACGCGCGGGGCCGCCGGGCCGGCGCCTACAGCGCCGTCAACTACGGCATCCGACCGCTCGGCGCGCTGGTCGGCGGCACCTTGGGCACCACCATCGGGCTGCGGCCCACCCTGGCCATCGCCGGCCTCGGCGGCGTGCTCGCCGTGCTGTGGTTGTTCGCGTCACCGGTGCGCCACATCCACACCCTCGACGAAACGGCGACCTGACCGACGAGGCGGCGCGGTGTGCTGGGCCGCGGCCCAGCACACCGCCCGTCAGGCGGTCTGCGCCAGCAGGATCCGGGCCAGCTCGGTGGGCTGGGAGAACATCGGCCAGTGGCCCGTGTCCATCGTGACCAGTCGCCAGTTGTCACTGGTCAGCAGCGTGGCCACCGTGTCGTTGGGCTCGGGCCCGTCGAGCAGGCACTTGACGTACGTCGCCGGCAGCTCACCCAGCGGCCGGCCCACCATGGCCGGCTCGGTCAGCGTCGCGCCCGGATGCGGCGTGGAACCCTCGATCAGCCGGGCGACCTGCTCGTCGGTGAGACCCTGACCATCGAAGTCGGCCGCGCCGAGCGGCGCCCAGTCGCCGCCGTTGTCGGCGAGCTGCGCCTCGAACGCCGCCTGGCCCTGCCACCAGCCGGAGGCGAACGACCCACCGTCGACCGGAACCTCGGAGTCCACGAAGACCACCCGGCTCAACCGGTCGCCGATCCGCTCGGCCGCCTGACCCACCGGAATGCCCGAGTAGCTGTGCCCGACCAGCACCACATCGCGCAGGTCGCCGCGCTCGATCTCGTCGACGATGTCCTGCACGTGGGTCTGCTGCCCGGCCGGGACACCCCGCTTGTCGGCGAGGCCGGAGAGGGTCAGCGGGTGGGTGCCGTGCCCGGCCGCCCGCAGGGGCGGCACCACCTCGTCCCACGCCCACGACCCCAGCCACGCCCCTGCCACCAACACGAAATCAGCCATGGCCCGGGACCCTAGCGGCACCCTGCGACACCGCCGACACGTCAGGACAGGCGCGTGCCTGGCCGATGACCGCGAACGGTCAGCCGGTGGCCAGGACGGGGGAAACCCGGTGCGGATCGGCGGCTGCGGGATTCAGCACTCAGACGTGGTCCCGGGCGGGCGGCCCGATCTCGACGGCCATCCGGTAGATCAGGGCCGGGTAGTCGACGGCCGCGACGCCGCCGTTGAGCCCAGCGGTCAGGTGCAGCTGGGCCGCCGGCATCCAGAGCCGGGCATCGGCGTCGAGCCACATCGCGTCCACCCAGGCCAGTCGGGGGTCGGCGACGAGCGTCCGTACGCTGCGGTCGGGTGCGAGGACGAGGACGCGCCGCCGCTCCAGGTCGCTGAGGTAGATGGTGCCGGTGGCGTCGATGGCCGTGCCACCGGTACTGGGAGTGTCACACCAATGTTCGACAGCCTGGGCCAGCTCGTCGGGGGACACCGACGGATCGTCCAACCACCGGGTGGCGATCCTGGACATTCCGCCGGAGGCCGGCTGGTAGTAGAGCCAGCGACCGTCCGGCGACACCTCCAACTGGTCCACGTGCAGGCGTACCTCGGCCCCGCCCGGGTCACGCAGCACGCGACCGTCGGCGACCACCGGCCCGCCCGCCGTGCTCGGATGCCCGTCCAGCACCCGTCTCGACCGACCCGAGTCGAGATCGAGCACGATGAGGCCCGCCGCCCCGGCGTCGCTGACATACGCCACCCGGCCGTTGAAGCGGACGTCGTCGACGTAGCTGCCCGGGTGCACCGCCTCGTCGAGGTGGTAGACCCGCTCCACGCGGTCGTCGTCCGGGTCGACAGCGATCAGCCGAGCGCCGCCCGGCACCTGCGCGCCGCCGATCCGCGGCGAACCCGAGTCGACGATCCACAACCGGCCGTCCGGGCCGGCCCGCAACCCGTTGACGTGCACGAATGCCCCGTCCGGCGGCTGGTCGGCACGGTTCCAGGCGACATCGGGGTACGGGACACGACGACCGTCCGGCAGCGCCTCCACCACCTGCACGCCGGGCCGATCCGCCGACGGGTAGCTCAGGAACACCCGCCCCCGCACAGTGGTCACGCCCGTGCACACCCGGTCTTCCTGGAACACCGGCGTCAAACGGTGATCCTGTTCGGTGGGCAGCGACGACATCGCGCGGTATCCCCGGATCGTGCCGGCCGAAACCGCCGGTTGAAGGCGCCGCCGTGCTCAGCGCATCTGCGGTGCCGGGGGGCCCACCCGGGCGGCGAGCCGCTTCGGAGCCATGACGCAGTAGCTCTCGGTGAGCAACTCACTCACCTCCTCCCAGTCGGTGTCGTCGTCCAGGACCATGCCCATCACGGTCGGGCTCCAGTCCGGTTTGTAGAAGGGGTGCCCGGTGGCGAGGAGCCCGGCGATCTCGTCGAGTGGCGACCGGAAGGTCAGCAGGCAGGCGGGCTGGTCGAGTGCGGCGGCCCGTGCGTGCACCGGCTGGCGATCCGGGTCGACGGTGAGCACGTGGGCGATGGTCCGCTTGCGAATCCGCCAGCGGGTGCCCACCCAGGCAGGCTCCTCGTAGGTCTCCGGCAGGCCGAGGCAGATCGGCCGCAGCCGGTCGAGGACCTCGGGCGGGACGTCTCCGGGTGCGGTCACGGGCAACGACGCTAGTCGTACGGTGTGACAAGTTCCGCTCGTCGAACTCCACCCCGCCCGGTGGTGCGCGCCCTGCCGATCGGCCAGGATGGGCCGGGGCGACAGTGGGCCGTCGCCTTGGCCCGACCAGCCGCCCGTGCCCGCTGAGGAGTGCCGTGCCGTCCACCCTGCTCTCCCGCCGTGACCTCGATTTCCTGCTGCACGAGTGGCTGCGGGTGTCCGAGCTCGTCGAGCGCCCCCGCTACGCCGAGCACTCCCGGGAGACCTTCGACGACGCCCTGGATCTCGCCGAACAGGTGGCCACCGAGCAGTTCGCCCCGCACAACCGCGCCGCCGATCTGGCCGAGCCCACCTTCGACGGGCAGCGGGTGCGGCTGATCCCGCAGATCCGTGCCGCGTTGGACAGCTTCGCCGAGACGGGCCTGCTCACCGCCGGGCTGGACGCCAGTGTCGGTGGCCTGCAACTGCCGCACGCCGTCGCGGCGGCGTGCTTCACCTGGTTCCAGGCCGCCAACGTGGCCACCTCGGCGTACCCGTTCCTCACCCTGGGCAATGCCAACCTGCTGCTGGCCCACGGCAGCCCCGAGCAGGTGGACACCTACGTCCGGCCGATGCTGGACGGCCGATTCTTCGGCACCATGTGCCTGTCCGAGCCGCACGCGGGCAGCTCGCTGGCCGACATCACCACCCGCGCCGAGCCGCAGGCGGACGGCACGTACCGGCTGCACGGCACCAAGATGTGGATCTCCGGTGGTGACCACGAGTTGGCCGAGAACATCGTCCACCTGGTGCTGGCGCGCATCCCGGGCGCGCCGCCCGGCGTCAAGGGCATCTCGCTGTTCATCGTGCCGAAGGTGCTGGTCGGCCCGGACGGGACGCTCGGTGAGCGCAACGACGTGGCGCTGGCCGGGCTCAACCACAAGATGGGGTTCCGGGGCACCACCAACACCCTGCTCAGCTTCGGCGACGGCGCGCACACCCCCGCCGGCCGCGCCGGAGCGGTGGGCCACCTGGTCGGCGCGCCGCACCAGGGTCTGGCGCAGATGTTCCACATGATGAACGAGGCCCGGATCGGGGTCGGGGCGGGCGCCACCGCGCTGGGTTACACCGGCTATCTCAAGAGCCTGGCGTACGCGAAGGAGAGGCCGCAGGGCCGGCCGGTCGGCGCGAAGGACCCGGCCGCCGCGCAGGTGCCGATCATCGACCACCCTGACGTACGACGGATGCTGCTGGCCCAGAAGAGCTACGTGGAGGGGGCGCTGGCGCTGGTGCTCTACTGCGCCCGGTTGCTCGACGAGCAGGGGACCGCACCGGCCGAGGCCGACCGCGAGCGCGCGCACCTGCTGCTGGACGTGCTCACCCCGATCACCAAGAGTTGGCCGTCGCAGTGGTGCCTGGCGGCAAACGACCTGGCGATCCAGGTGCTCGGGGGCGCCGGCTACACCCGCGACCACGACGTGGAGCAGCACTACCGGGACAACCGGCTCAACCCGATCCACGAGGGCACCCACGGCATCCAGGCACTGGATCTGCTGGGGCGCAAAATGGTCATGCAGGGCGGCGCAGGTCTCACCCTGCTGACCACGACGATCGGTGACACGGTCGAGCGGGCCCGCAAGGTCGGGGGAGAGGCGTCCGAGCTGGCCGAGCGGCTGGCCGCCGCGGTGGACCGGGTCACCGCTGTCACCCGTCGACTGTGGGCTGACGGTGACCCGGTGCTCGCGCTGGCCAACGCCAGCGCCTACCTGGAGGCCGTCGGGCACGTGGTGATCGCGTGGATGTGGCTGGAGCAGGTGCTGGTGCTGCCGCCGGAAGGCGCCGGCGACGCGTTCCACGCCGGCAAGCGGCAGGCCGCCCGCTACTTCTTCACCGTCGAGCTGCCCCGGACCGGCCCGCAGTTCGACCTGCTGGACAGCCGGGACCGGACCACGCTCGACATGCGCCCGGACTGGTTCTGACCCTCAGCGTCGTCGGCCCTGGTGCTGCACCGCCTGCCGCCCCTTGACGACGCCCCAGACGATCACGATCACCAGCGCGATCAGACCGATGATGATCAACCAGCGGACCGCCTCGAGGATCAGGCCGAGCAGGATCAGCACGCCGGCGACCACGCCGACGACCCAGAGCAGTGCGCGCATGTCGACCTCCAGTGACCGGCCGTGCCTGGTGCGGCCGGCCCCGGTTTCTCATTCCCCGTCCGGCCGACACCATGCGCGGGCGGCACAACCGAAGTCGATCAGAGGCCGGTACGCGCCACGTAGACGGTGTTCGCCGACTCCCCGCCGGTCAGCGGGTTGGCGAACGGCACGACATGCGCGCGTACGCTCACGAACACCTCGCTGAGCGCGGCGGTGAACTCGGCGTCCGGCGGGTCGTCCGACCAGAGCGCGAAGACTCCCTCGGTGCGTAGCAGGGCGGCCAGGCGACGCAACCCGGCCGGCTGGTAGAACGCCGCGTGGCTCGGGTGCAGGACGTTGCGCGGGGAGTGGTCGACGTCGAGCAGGACCGCGTCGAACCGCCGGCCGGGCACCTCGGCGTCGAAGCCGGTGTCACCGGCCACCGCCGCGAAGAAGTCGGCCTGCACGAAGCGGGTCCGGGGGTCCTCGGCGAGCCCCGCCGCGAACGGCAGCAGCCCTCGTTGGTGCCAGTCGATCACGTCCTCGATGGCCTCCACCACCAACAGCGAGCGCACCCGGGGGTCGCCCAGCGCCGCGCAGGCGG
Source organism: Micromonospora sp. NPDC005205 (assembly GCF_040608275.1). NCBI lineage: Bacteria > Bacillati > Actinomycetota > Actinomycetes > Micromonosporales > Micromonosporaceae > Micromonospora > Micromonospora sp. NPDC005205. Next base: position 27,224 of record NZ_JBEXHV010000029.1, on the reverse strand, counting down.
TGTAGCCCAGCCCGAGGCCGCCCACCACCACGTCGAGCGAATCACCGGCCACCTCGGCGAGACCGAGCCGGGCCAGCTCGATCTCCGCGACCGGGAAGAGGCTGGACATCAGGTACTCGTCGTCGAGCTTGACCTCGTACACCTCGACCTGGAGTGCCGGGTCCCGGCGTCGGCGCAGGCTGATCGCGCCGATCGGCGTCTCCCGCCAGGCCAGCTCTTCGAAACGCGCGCCCACGGGTGCCCTCTCGCCGCCGGATTCGTCCACGGATGGTACCGGTTGCCCCGCGACGGGCGGCCACGCAGGGTCCACGGGACATTGACGCAGCGCATATCCTGTGCCCGGCCGATCCACCGGAGGGGACTCATGCCGTCGCGGCAGGACCAGCTGCACTCCTACCAGTTCAGCGTCCAGCGTGCGGTCGCCGCCCTGGTCATGCGGGAGACCGACCCCGCACAGTCGCCGTTTCGGCGGCTGGCCGGCGCCGGCCTGGCCAGCGTCCTGGTCGCGGCGATCGGGCTCGGTGGCTTCGCCCTCTACGGCCTGTTCGCCGGCGGCGGCAAGGGCTGGCGGGACCCGGGTGCGGTGATCGTGGAGAAGGAGTCCGGCGCCCGGTTCGTCTACCGCGAGCAGAAGCTGCACCCGGTGCTCAACTACGCCTCGGCGCTGCTCATCGTCGGTGCGGACCGCTCGAAGACCGTCCTGGTGTCCCGACGCACGATCGACGGAGTGCCGCGCGGGCTGCCGTTGGGGATCGCCGACGCACCCGACTCGCTGCCCGCCCCGGGCCGGCTGGCCGCCACGGCGTGGACGGTCTGCTCGACTGTCCCGGCCGGCACGGGCGTCGAGGCGCCCCGCTCCGCGTTGCTGATCGGCACCGAGCCCGACGGCGGCCGGCCGTTGGGCGACGACGCGCTGCTCCTGCGCCACCCCGACGGCGGGCTGCACCTGGTCTGGCATCAGCGCCGCTACCTCGTCCGTGACCCGAGCCGGGTGCTGGCGGCGCTCGCCACCACCCGAGCCCAGGCGGTCGGGGTCGCGCCGGCACTGCTCAACTCGCTACCCGCCGGCACCGACCTCGCTCCGCTCGATCTGCCCGCGTTGGGTCGGCCCGCCACCCGGGTGCCGGGTGCCGCGATCGGCACTGTCTACCTGGTGAGCAACTCCGGCGGCGGTCGGCAGTACGCGGTGGCGCTCGACGCCGGCCTGGCCGGCATCACCGAATTGCAGGCGGGGTTGCTGCTGGCCCGCACCGGGCAGGTCGAGCCGGCACCGATGACGTTGGGTCGGTTCGCCGCGCTGCCCACGGTGCCTGATCTCGCGCCGACCGGCCCGAACGCACCGCCACCGACCCCGCCCCGGCTCGCGGCCGGCGACGGCGGGGCGCTCTGCACGCGCATTGGTGACGACGGCGGGGTTGGTGAGGTGCGGTGGGGCGTACCGCTGCGGGACCTGACGGCCGTGCCCCGGACGGCGCGGACCGGCGGCGCGGTGCTGGCCGACCACGTGGTGGTGGAGCCGGGCCGCGGCGCGGTGGTCGAGGCCGCCGCGGCGCCCGGCGCGACCGGCGGCGCGGTCTCCGTGGTCACCGACCTGGGCCGACGGTACGTGCTGGCCGACCGGGAGGTGCTCCCGATGCTCGGCTACCGCGACGTGCGGCCGGTGCGGTTACCGTCCGGGCTGGTCAGCCTGGTACCTGCCGGCGCCACCCTCGACCCGGTCGCCGCCCGCGCCGTCGCCGCCCCGGACTGACCCCGCCCGAAACCCGCCGGCCGCGGTGCTCAGTCGGCTGGGCGGCGCAGGACGGTGACCGCGAACGGGGCGTCGTCGCGCCACGGTCGCAGGTCCCAGGTGGCGAAGCGCTGCTCCACGCGCAGCCCGGCGGCCACCGCGTCGGCGTCGAACGCGGTCAGCGGGTAGCCGCGCTCCGTGCCGAAGCCCACCGTCAGCACACCATCGGGTCGCAGGTGCGCGGCCACCCGGCGCAGCACCTCCGGTTCGGTGCCGACGGCGACGAAGGCGAGCACGTTGCCGGCCAGCACCGCCGCGTCGAACGGCTCGGCCTCACCCAGCGCCGGTAGATCAAGCTCGGCGAGGTCGGCGACGAGCCACGTCGGGCCGGGATAGTCGGCGCGGGCGGCCTCCACCAGCGCGGGGTCGGCGTCCACCCCGACCACCGTGTGGCCCCGCTCGGCCAGCGCGGCACCGACGCGGCCGGTGCCGCTGCCGGCGTCGAGAATGCGGGAGCCGGGAGCGACGAGGGCGTCCACCAGTCGGGCCTCGCCGGCCAGGTCCGCGCCCTCGGCCATGAGCTTGCGGAACCGGTCGATGTACCACTGTGAGTGCTCGGGACCGGTGTCGGTCGCCCAGCGGGTCGGGTTGGCCATGAGGCCACCGTATCCGGGCCGGCGGGGGTCGGGCGGGCGACCCGGACGAGACGATCATCCCTTCTCCGCGCCGCTGGTCAGCCCCTCGGTGAGCAGCCGTTCGCTGGCGAAGAAGAGGATCACGATGGGCAGGGTGAGCACGACCGACCCGGCCATCAACACCGTCTTGGGGACCTCCACCCCGTCGGCGAGCAGGGACAACCCGAGCGACACTGTCCACCTGTCGGGTTTGTCGACCAGGAACAGCAGGGCGAAGAGAAACTCGTTCCAGGCGATCATGAAGTCGTAGAGCGCGACCGCCATGATCGACGGCATCGCCAGGGGCAGGCTGACACGGCGGATGATGCCGAGCCGGCCGGCGCCGTCGATGGCGGCGGACTCCTCCAGGCTGACCGGGATGGTCTCGAAGTAGTTCTTCAGCATGTAGACCGACACCGGCAACGTCTGCGAGATGTAGACCAGCACCAGACCGAACAGCGAGCCGCGCAGCCCGGCCCGGGTGAAGACCACGAACAGCGGGATCGCGATGACGATCGACGGGAACAGGTAGACCGCCAGGAACAGGAAGTCCACCTGTCGCCGGCCGAAGAACCGCAGCCGGGCCACCGCGTACGCGCCGGGGATCGCCACCAGGAGAGTGAGCACGGTCGCCGCGACGGCGACCAGCCCGCTGTTGCGGATGAAGGTGAGGAAACCCTGGCCGCCGTCGTCGGTGGCCTTGAGCACTTCGGCGTACGTGGCCACGGTCAGCTCACCGAAACCGACCACCAGCGCCCCGGGGTCGAGCAGCAGCCGCTCGATGGGGCGCACCGAGAGCACCAGCATGTAGTAGAAGGGGAAGACCGTGATCGCCAGGAACACGGCGATCACCAGGCGGCGCAGCCAACGCAGGCTCACCGTCTCGACCACGTCCCGGTCCATCAGCTCACCCTCCGTCCGAAGAAGCGCAGATAGATCAGCACGAACACGATGAGCACAACGGCCAGCACGACCGCCTGCGCGGCTGCGGCTCCGATGTCGGTACGGGCGGTCAGGAACTCGTACACCCGGACGCTGACCACCTCGGTGCCGGCCGCACCGCCGGTGAGCAGGTAGACGTCGTCGAACTTGTTGAACGTCATGATGAAGCGCAGCACGCCCAGCAGGGCGATCACCGGCAGCAGTTGCGGCAGCAGGATGTGCCGGAACCGTTGGGTGGGGGTGGCGCCGTCGACACGGGCGGCCTCCTCCAACTCGCCGGGCACCGCCTGGAGCCGGGCCAGCAGGAACAGGAACGCGAACGGGAAGTACCGCCACGCCTCGAAGACGATCACCGTGGCCAGCGCTGTCGACTCCTGGGTGAGGAACGGCACCGGGGCGTCCCAGCCGAGCAGGCGTTGGCCCCACGCGTTGACGATGCCGAGCTGTGGGTCGAGCATCACCTGCCAGACAAATGTGACGGCGACCACCGGCGCCACGTACGGCAGCAGCATGGACGCCCGGACCAGGGTGCGACCCCGGAACGGGCGGCGGACGACCAGTGCGGCCACCAGGCCGAGCACTATCGACCCGACGGTGCCGCCGATGCTGTAGATCAGGGTGACCCACAGCGTCTCGGCGAAGCCGGGGGTGTGCAGCACCCGGTCGATGTTGTCCATGGTGAACTCGCCGAACAGGCCGGTCTTGCGCAGCGTGGCCAGCCGGACCCGCTGGAAGGCGAGCACCACTGTCCACACGATCGGGATGCCGATGACCGCGATGGTGACGAGCAGGGTCGGTGCGACCAGCGCGAGCCCGGCCCGGGATTCGCGGCGGCGCAGGGTCAGCGGTCGGCGCCCGGGTGGCGCCGGCTGCTCCCTGGTGGGGGAGCGGCCGGGGCCGGGCGCGGTGGTGGTCAATTGACGCCCGCCTTGATGGCGTCCACGTCCTTCGTGGCGCGCTTGGCGGTGGCCGCCGCGTCGGACTTGCCGGAGACGAGGTCGCCCAGCACCTTGGGCACCGGCAACTCGCCGAGCATGGCGCCGACGAGTTTGCCCTGCCCCTGGCTGAGGCCCCAGCGCCCGAAGGTGTCCGGGCTGCGGCGTAGCGTGGCCAGCACCTCGTCGCCGTACACGTCGGTGAGGGGTTTCTTCGCGTCCACGCCGGCCTGGCTGGTGTTCCAGGCGGTCAGGTACGCCTCCGGCTCGGCGGGGGTGCCCTTGCGCACCGGGAAGCGGCCCTCCGGCGACATGCCGAACCAGCGCGGGTAGCCGTCACCGAGCATGTACTCCACGAAGGACTTCGCCGGGTCGGTCACCGCGCCGTCGAGGACCGCCCACGAGCTGATCTCGCCGTACTGGGCTGGTTCGGCGCCGTTCGGGCCCTTGATCGCGGTGACGAACCCGCTGTTCTTCGCGAGGAACGCCGGGTCCGCCTGGCACTGGGGGCAGGTCGGCTTGGCGTCGTTGCGCAGCCCGGCCAGCTCGTCGAGGATGAACGGTGACCAGATCACCATGGCCGCCTTGCCCGCGAAGTAGGTGGCCCGGGTGGTGTCCACGTCCTGTGCGCCCTTCACCGAGCTGGTGCGGATCAGGTCACCGTAGAAGCGGAACGCCTCGACGCACTGGGGCGAATCCAGTGTCACCTTTCCCGAGTCGTCGGTGAGCTGGCAGCCGTTGGCCAACGCCAGGTGCTCGAAGGTCTGTTGGGTGAACACGTCGCTGGGGGCGGTCGCCGCGGTGATGCCGGCGACGCCGCCGGTGTTCAGTCTTGCGGCGGCGGTGGTGATCCGCTCGTACGTGTCGGGGGCGGGCAGGCCGGCCGCGGCGAACAGGTCCTTGCGGTAGACGAGCAGTTGCCCCCACCCGTCGCTGGGCACGGAGAGCTGCTTGCCGTCGTCGGAGGTGAGCTCCAGCGCTCGGGGGGAGAACGTCTGCCTGCCCAGCTTGTCGACGACCTCCGCGTTCGCCGAGGCGTGCAGCAGCTCGTTGCCGGCGAGCGTACGGATGCCGGCAAGCGAGACCGACCCGACCACGTCGGGCAGGTCACCGGCGGCGGCGTTTGCGGCGATCAAGGAGGGGAACTGGTCCTCGTTGACGGTCACGAGATCGACCTGGATCCCGGTCTTGGCGGTGAAATCGGCGATGATCGCCTTGGTGGCGGTGACCCGGTCGGCCACGTCCTCCAGGCTCCAGACGGTGATCTTCTTGCTGTTGCTGTCTGGTTCGTCGTCGCCGCAGGCCAGCAGGGTGGACGCGGTCAGTGCCAGGATCACTGTGGTGGCGAGTATCCGCCTCGGAGGTGCTGACATCGGTGGCACTCCTCTCGAAGGGTACATGAAGGATCCAACACCTTCGATTGATCAATAGCAAGACATATGGCGATTTTTTGCTATCCTGGAGCCCAGTGCTACCGGGATGTGACACATGGGCAACTGGGTGGTCTCTCTCGCCGGACCTCGACGCATCAGCCTCGAGCCCTGCCCGCCGGATCAGCTCGGCCCAGGCCAGGTCCGAGTCCGCACCTGCTACTCGGGCATCTCCGCCGGCACCGAGCTGACCCTCTACCGGGGCAGCAATCCCCGGCTCAGCAAGGACTGGGACGACGCTGCCCGGATGTTCGTCCCCCGACAGACCCCGGTGCCCTACCCGTTGATCGGCTTCGGCTACGAAGAGGTCGGCGAGGTCGCCGAGGTCGCGCCGGACGTCACCGACCGACACCCGGGGCAGCTCGTCTGGGGCATCTGGGGGCACCGGGCGGAGGCCGTGCTCGCCGCCGACGCGGTCCGCGTGCTCCCCGCCGGGCTGGATCCGCTCGCCGCCGTCTTCGCCCGCCCCGGTGCCATCGCGCTGACCGCAGTGCTCGCCGGTGATCTGCACCTCGGCGACTGGGTGGGCGTCTTCGGCCAGGGCGTCATCGGGCTGCTCGCCACCCGGCTCGCCGTGCTCTCCGGGGCCCGGGTGGTGGCCGTCGACCCGGTACCCGACCGGTTGGAGTACGCCGCCCGCTACGGCGCACACTCGACTGTGGATGCCAGTGTCACCTCCGCCGCCGCCGTGCTGCGCCAGGCCACCGCCGGCCGGGGGGCCGACGTCTGCCTGGAGTTGTCCGGGGCGTACCCGGCGCTGCACGAGGCGATCCGCTCCACCACCCACGCCGGCCGGGTCGTGGCCGCCGGCTTCTACCAGGGCCAGGCCGACGCGCTCGGCCTCGGCGAGGAGTTCCACCACAACCGCATCCAGTTGGTGGCCGCCCAGGTCTCCGGGCCCACCCCCGCGCCGAGCATGGCCGGCCGGTGGACCGGAGACCGGGTCGCGCAGACCTTCATGGACCTGGTGGCCGACCGCAGCGTCGATCCGCTGCCGCTGGTCAGCCACATCGTCGACGCCAGCGCGGTCGCCGACGCCCTCGCGCTGCTCGACCGCGGCGCCGGTGACGTCCTCCAAGTCGTGCTGAGGTTCTCATGACCACCATCGCGCTGGCCTGTCAGGAACAACTCCTGCCGGGCACCAACCTGATCCAGAAGTACGCCCTCGCGGCCGCCCTCGGCTACCAGGGCATCGAGCTACGCGGCCGCGGCGACCTGGCGTTCGCCCGCCGGTTGCCCGAGCTGCGCCGGGCCCGCGCCGCCGGGGTGGTGATGCCCACCGTCTGCGTCGAGATGGACCACTTCATCGGCGACTTCGACCCCGCCCGGTCCGCCGACGCCGTCCGCAACCTGCGCTCCCAACTCACGGTGATCGCCGAGCTGGGTGGCGTCGGGGTGATGACCCCGGCCGCCTGGGGGATGTTCTCCCGACGGCTGCCGCCGTTCGATCCGCCCCGCCGGCCGGACGGCGACCGGCAGGTGCTCCTCGACGCCCTCGGCGAGCTGGGCGAACACGCCCGGGCCGAGGGGGTCACCCTCTTCCTGGAACCCCTCAACCGGTACGAGGACCACATGGTCAACCGTCTCGACGAGGCGGTGGCGCTCTGCGCCGCGCTCGGGTTGCCGTCGGTCCGGGTGGTCGCCGACACCTTCCACATGAACATCGAGGAGGACGACGTGCACCGCGCGCTGCGCGCCGCCGCGCCGTACCTCGGGCACGTCCAGGTCAGCGACTCCAACCGGTACCAGCCCGGTGCCGGGCACCTGGACTGGCCGGCGCTGGTGCGTACCCTGCTGGAGATCGACTACCGGGGCTGGCTGGCGCTGGAGTGCCGGCTCCGCGGCGACCCGGTCCGGGCCCTGCAACAGGCGGCCACGGTGCTGCGACACGCGCTGCCCCGGCGGGCCGCCGCGTGACCGCCGACGCCGGGCCGACAAGCGTCGACGCAACCGCCGGTGTCGGGCTGCCCGCTGACGCCGGGCCGACGCGCGCCGACACCGCCGGCACGGGTGGCCCGGCCGACGCCGCCGGGCTGCGTCGGCTCGCGATCGACACGCTCGACGCCAACTGGGAGCACGACCACACGGTGCCCTCACGCACGCTCTACCCGCACCAGTGGAGCTGGGACTCCGCGTTCATCGCGATCGGGTTGGCCCAGGTCCGTCCCGACCGCGCCTGGCGGGAGCTGGCCAGCCTGTTCGGGGCGCAGTGGGCCGACGGACGGGTGCCACACATCGTGTTCAACCCGGCGATGCGGGTCGGCGCGTACTTCCCGGGGCCGGAGATGTGGCGATCGGCCGACGTGCCGGGAGCACCGACGGTCGCCACCTCCGGCCTGGTCCAGCCGCCGGTGCACGCGCTCGCCGCGTTGTTGGCGTACCGGCGGACGCCCGACCCCACCGCCCTGGCCGCGCTGCGCGTGCTCTACCCCGCGCTGGTCGCCCAACAGCGCTACCTGGCCGACCGGCGGGACGTGGCCGGTGACGGACTGGTCTGCATCGTGCACCCGTGGGAGTCCGGGTTGGACAACAGCCCGGCGTGGGACGAGCCGATGGCCGCGGTGCCGGCCGAGGCGGCAGTCATGCGGGCGTACCGTCGGCACGACACCACGCACGCCGACGCCGCGCACCGCCCCACAGACCTCGACTACGCGCGTTACCTGGCGATCGTCGCCGCCTACCGCGACCACTGCTACTCCGACCGGGACCTGGCCGGTGGGCACCCGTTCCTGGTGGAGTGCCCGCTGTTCAACGCGGCGTTCGGGGCCGCCGAACACGCCCTCGCCGAGATCGCCGCGCTCGTCGGTGGCGACCCCGGGCCGCACCGGGCCCGCGCGGCCCGCATCACAGAAGCTTTGGTACGCCGACTGTACGACCCGGACACGGGCACGTTCCAGCCCCGTGACCTGCGCACCAACCGTCTGCTGAGCGCCCGTACCGTGCTCGGGCTGACCCCGCTGATCCTGCCCGACCTGCCGACCCGGCATGTCGACGCGCTGGTCGTCGAGGCCCGGTCGGCGCGCTTCGGGGTGGCCCGTCGGATGGATCGGCCGCTGCCCACCCACGACCGCACCGCACCCGACTTCGAGCCGCTGCGTTACTGGCGTGGGCCGAGCTGGCTCAACATCGGCTGGCTGGTCCGGCGTGGGCTGCTCGGTCACGGGCACCCGGAGCTGGCCGCCGGGCTGCGCTGCTCGATGATCGGTCTGGTCGCCGGGGCCGGCTGCCACGAGTACTTCCACCCGGACACCGGTGCCGGGCTGGGCTCACCGGCGTTCAGTTGGAGCGCCGCGCTGCTGCTCGACCTGCTCGCCGACTGAGCGCGGTGCCGGGTGGTAGCGTCCCCGATCCCGGCGGCAGCAAGGAGCATCGTGCGCGAGATCGACAAGGTGGCCTGGATCCTCGTCGAGGACGGTCGGGTGCTGAGCACCCGGTCGGCGGGCAAGGACGTCTGGTACCTGCCGGGCGGAAAGCGCGAGCCGGGCGAAACCGACCTGGAGACCCTGCGACGGGAGATCGACGAGGAGTTGAGCGTCGAGGTCGACGTGCCAGGTGCCGTGCACCTGGGCACCTTCACCGCTCAGGCGCACGGCCACACGCCCGGCATCACAGTGCGGATGACCTGCTATCGGGCGGGCTATCGGGGGCAGTTGCGGCCGGCCAGCGAGATCGCCGAGATGGCCTGGCTCGGGTACGCGGACCGACACCGCACCTCACCGGTCGACCAGATCATCTTCGACCACCTGCTGGCCGAGGGTCTGCTGGCCTAGCGGCAGTTTGTCGCGCCCGGGCAGGGGTAACCGGCCGGGCGTGACCGACGGCGACGGGTTCCCGTACTTCATCGACGCGGTGTCCCAACAGTCCGGCCTGCCCGCCGAGGAGGCCGCCGTGCTCGCCCGCGCCGTGCTCCAGACGTTGGCCGAACGGGTGACCGGCGGCGCGCCCGGCGACCTCGTCGTGCACCTTCCGAACGAGGTCGACGGCTACCTGACCGACCCGGCCCCGGATCCGGCCGGGACGGCCTTTCCGGCCCCGGATCCGGCCGGGACGGCCTTTCCGGCCCCGGATCCGGCCGGGACGGCCCTCCCAGCCCCAGATCCGGCCGGGACCCTCGGCCCGGATCCCGCGGCCGCCGGGTTGACCAGCGGGCTGGGCCTGGAGGTCGGCGGTGCCGGCGCGACCCCGATGGAGGCCGGCCCGACGGAGTTCCTCCGTCGGGTGGAACAGCGTGCCGGGGTGGACCCGGCCACCGCCCGGGCCGGAACCGGGGCCGTCTTCGCAACGTTGCGCACGGCGATGACGGTAGGGGAATTCCAAACGATGGTGGCGCGACTGCCGCGCGACGGCGGTCCCTGACCCGGCCCGGCGGGGTCAGCCCAGGAGTGCCCTGGTGACGTCGGCCCGGGTGACGGCCGCCACGCACCAGGCCACGTGGCCGTCCTGACCCGTTGGGTAGTTATGCCTCGGGCACGTCCTCGGGCTCGGCGACCCAGGCGGAGAAGACCGGCACCCCGTGCCAGGGGCCGGTGACGCCGTCGGCCCGGGTGTCGGTGGCGACGGCCACCACCGCGTACGGGTGGCCGAAGCGCAGCTCGGCGGTGCGGGCCACACCCTCCGGCGGCATGCTGGTAATTCCGGCCATGCCTGTCACGGCCGCCGCCTCGAAGCCGTACCTGTCGAACCGGGCCACCGCCGTCTGCCGTGCCTCGAACTCGTTCATCGGTAGCGCCAGCGCCGTCGCGAGCGTGGTCGCCGCGGCGGGGAAGCCGAGCGCCGGGGCGGTCAGGTCATGGTCGTTCCGAGCGGACCAGCAGGGAAGGACGGCGTTGTGCCGTTCTTCGCGGCCGTCGCGTTCCCAGGTGTGTACCCGCTCCTCGGTCAGCGTCCAGAGCGGAGTCTCGCCGAGCGGCAGGTCGAACAGCGAGTGGCTGCCCGCCGGTCGCGCGCCGTCGGCCGCGCCGGCACTGAGGTCGTACGCAATGGCCAGCACCTCGGCCGGTGGCACCTGCGGCGCGGCGGCCACCGAGAGGACGACCAGCCCCGCGCCGTCGGTCGTCTGGGCCGGTGCGGCGTGCACGATCACGTCACCGGCCCGCGCGGTGGACACGATGGCGCAGCGGTGGCCGTCGCTCGGGCTGCGCAGTGCCCGCCGTAGTTGGCCGGCCCACGGGCTGTTGGCGCCGAGCGCGCGTGCGTCGGCGACGTCGAACGGGGTCGCCCAGGACACCCGGGTGGCCAACGCGCTGGCCAGGATGAACCTCACGGTCGGCTTGACCTTCAGGGGAAACGTCTCGATCAGACCGAGGGTGTGCTCGCGCGCCCAGGCGTCCAACCCGGCCTGATCGGGCAGTGCGCCGACTTCGGTCGTGCGGGGGAGCGCGGCCCGCCACGCCGTCGATCCGTCGTCGCCCTGCCCCGCTGTGTGCCAGAGCGCGGTGGCGGACCCGACCAGCGGGTGCGGCGCGTCCAACAGCGTTCGGGCCACCTCGGCCGCGCTCGGCAGGTCGGTGCCCAGCGCCTGCGCCAGCTTCACGGCGGCTCCGTCCGCTACGGCCGGATCACTGTCGGCCGTCGTGGCGGTGACCGCGAGCAGCAGCCAGGCGCCGAGCGGGGAGGCGACATGGTGCCCGTCGCCGACCGTCGCGTGCAGTCGCGCGGCGTACGCGGACAACGGGCCGTGCAGATCGCTCCTCATGCCCACACTCTGCCCGCCGACCCGGCTCACGACCACAGTTCGAACGGCTCGTCGATCTGCGTGCCGGCGAGAAAGGGGGTGATCAGCCGGGGGAGCTGTCCGGGATAGAAGCGTTCCCGACTGGCCACCACCTCCGGCAACGGCCACCAGCGGAAGCCGAAGTAGTCCTCCCGCTCGTAGTCGAGCCGGTGCGCCTCGTCCACGTCCGGGCCGGGGCCGGCCAGCCGTACCGCGACGACGACCTCGTCCTGGACGTGCCGCACCTGGCGGTGCAGGAAGCTCGCCCGCCGCCGCCACACCGGCGCGCCCACCTGGTCAGCGGTGATCACGATGCCGGTCTCTTCCCGCAGCTCCCGCACCGCCGTGTCGCGATAGGTCTCACCGGGATCCATGCCACCGCCCGGCAGCTCCCACCAGGTGCCCAGCCGGGCATGGTCCGGGTCGTGGGTGTGGAACAGCAGCACCCGGTCGGTGCCGTCGGTGACCACCACCCGCACCGTGCGTCGCTCCAGGATCGGCAGGTCGCGGGGCAGCTCGTTCATGGGGCCAGTCTGTCGTAGCGTTTCCTTCGGCGGCGGGTAGGCTGCCCGCCGTGGCTGGTCTGTTGAGGAATGTCGCGGCGCGTATCTCCCGGGTCGGTGCGGTGATCCCGTTGCCCCGGCGTACCGGGCCGGCGCTCGCGCAGGTCGCCCGCCGCCGTCAGGTGAGCGCCTTGCAGCGTCGGGAGTTGACCTACGCTCCGGAGCGGGACGGTCAGGCCGACCCGGGCGAGATCGTCTGGACGTGGGTGCCGTACGAGGACGACCCCCGCCAGGGCAAGGACCGGCCGGTGCTGGTCGTCGGTCGGCACAGCCGGACACTGTTCGGGTTGATGCTGTCCAGCCAGAGCGACCGGGACGGGCAGCGGCACTGGTTCGCGCTCGGGCCGGGTGAGTGGGACCGCGACAACCGGCCGAGCTGGGTCCGGCTGGATCGGGTGCTCACCATGCGCGAGGACAGCATCCGCCGGGAGGGTGCCGTGTTGGACCGGCCCCGGTTCGACCGGGTTGGGCAGGCGTTGCGCGCCGGTTACGGCTGGCGCTGACCGCGCCGGGCGCGGATCGGCGGCGAGCCGCGCGCGGAGCTGCCCAACAGTAGGCGGCCCGGGCGGTGACGCCCCTGGCGGTGAGGTCTATTCGCGGCTCGGACCGACCGCCGCGCCCTTCGCGTCCGGCGGCGGGTACGGCTGGTCGGCGAGGAGCCGGGCCAGGTGTGCGCTGTTGAGCGCCAGTGCCTTCGTGGTGCGACCGGTGGTGTCGGGCTTCGGGCCGGCGTCGCGGTAGTCCACCGTGTGCAGCGCCTCGCCGACCCAGTAGGTCGCGCCGGCGGCGGCGACGGTGAAGCCCACCTCGTTGAGCGCCCCCTGCACCTCGGCGATGCTGTGGTGCGCGCCGTCCTCGTTGCCAACGACCGCGACACCGGCCACCTTGCCGTAGGTGAGCAGCCGTCCCTCGTCGTCGGTCTCGGACAGCTCGGCGTCGAGGCGTTCGAGGACCATCTTGGTGACGCTCGCGGGTTGGCCGAGCCAGATCGGGGTGGCGATGATGAGGATCTGGGCGGCGAGCAGCTTGGCGCGGATGGCGGGCCAACCGTCGCCGTGGCCCTCGTCGGTCGACACCCCGAAGCGCACGTCGTGGTCGACCACCCGGACGATCTCGCCGTCCACGCCCTGACGGGCCAGTTCGGCCAACACCTCCCGGCCCAGTTGCTCGGAGCTGGAGGGGGCAGGCGACGGCTTGAGGGTGCAGTTCAGTACGAGGGCACGGATGCTCGGCACGAGGGGTTCCTCTCGTCGGTCGGCTGGGCCGTCCCTTCGCGTACCCAATTCATTTCCGCCCACGCCCCCCACCAGGCACACGTGATCAAGAGGTTTGCGTCAGAATCCGGGCCGACAGTGACGCGAACTTCTTGATCACCGCGAGCAGGCGGGGTGGGGTGGGGGTGGGTCGGTGGACGTGGTGGGGTGGGTCCGGGAGGAGTTTGGGCTTTGGCTGTCCACCGTGGATGAGGTTTCGCACGGGGCTGATCTGCGGGCTCGGCTCTGGCGGGGTGAGACGGGCGACGGCGAGCGGTATGCCGTCAAGGTCAGCGGTGGCGGTACGCCGGCCGGCCTGATCGTGACCGCGCACCTGGCCGAGCGGGGCGTGCCAGGTGTAGCGGCGCAGGTCCGCACCTGCGACGGACGCCTGTACGCCGAGCGTGACGGGCACCGCCTGTCCGTGGTCCCGTGGGTGTCCGACCTGCGGGCGCTGGACGGCCCGATGAGCGAGGCGCACTGGCGTGCCTACGGCGAACTGCTGGCCGCCGTGCACGCGGTGCCGGTGACCGACGAGTTGGAACGGCTGCTGCCAGGCGGCGGTGACGCGTACCCCTCGATCGTGGCCGCGACCCGGGACATGGCCGGACGGCTCCGCGACCAGGCCGACTCTGGCGATCCGCTGGTCGCCGAACTGGCCGCCGTCTGGGCGGCGAACGCCGACCGGGTGTCCACGCTGCTCCGTGGGGTCGAGCGACTCGCCGTCGACCGGTCGGGGCCGGCGGTGGTCTGCCACGGCGACCCGCACCTGGGCAACCTGCTGCTCGGCGCGGACGGGCAGGTCTGGCTGATCGACTGGGACGACGCGGTGCTCGCCCCACCCGAGTGCGACCTCATGTTCGTCCTCGGCGGGGTGCTCGCCTTCGCGCCGATCACTGCCGAGCAGCAGCAGGCGGTGCTCGCCGGCTACGGCAGGACCGACGTCGACCCGCTGCGCCTGGCCTGGTTTCTCGCGGTCCGCGCTCTCGACGACCTCAGCGACTGGACCCGCCAGGCGTTGGACCTCGACGTCGAGCCGGCCGACCGGGACCGGGCCGCGCGGATCGTGCGGGGGCTGGTGTCACCGGTGGGTCTGGTCACCCTCGCCGACGCGGCAGTGCGCGACCTCGACCGGCGGCTCTGAGCGGCGACCACGTCGCCGTCTACGCCGGACAAAAAGTAAGGCAAAGAGCGGATGCGCTCTCTGCCACCTCCAACATATATCGCACTGGGGGCCTTGCGGCAAGACCCGGGTGATGCCGCAGAATCTCCATCCGACGCCCAATCTGGGAAAATCGGGGGATTACATGATCGATGTCATCATTGCCGGCGGCGGGCCGACCGGCTTGATGTTGGCCACCGAGTTGCGGCTGCACGGACTGCACGCGCTCGTGCTCGAGAGGGAGACCGAGCCGACCAGCTACGTCCGTGCGCTCGGCCTGCACGCGCGAAGCATCGAGGTGCTGGACCAGCGAGGTCTGCTGGAGCGGTTCCTCGCGCTCGGAACGCAGTACCCGGTCGGGGGCTTCTTCGCCGCGATCCCCAAGCCGTCGCCGGGCGGGCTGGACACCGCACACGCGTACGTCCTCGGCATTCCGCAGACCATCACCGATCGTCTCCTGGGCGAGCACGCCAGTGAGGTCGGCGTCGAGATCCGGCGCGGCAGCGAACTCGTCGGGCTCAGCCAGGACGACGACGGGGTGACCGTGCGGCTGGCCGACGGCACGCAGGTGCGTTCCCGCTACCTCGTCGGCTGCGACGGCGGTCGCAGCACCGTCCGCGGGCTGCTCGGTGTCGGCTTTCCCGGCGAGCCCAGCAGCGTCGAGACGTTGCTGGGGGAGATGGAGGTGGGCGTGCCACCGGAAAAGGTGGCCGACGTGGTGGCCGAGGTCCGCAAGACCCATCTCCGATTCGGTCTCGGGCCCCTCGGAGACGGGGTCTACCGCGTCCTCGTCCCGGCCGAGGGGGTGGTCGAGGACCGCACTGTCCCACCGACCATCGAGGACTTCAAACACCAACTGCGGGTGTACGCGGGCACCGACTTCGGTGTCCACTCACCGCGCTGGCTCTCCCGCTTCGGTGACGCCACCCGGCTGGCCGAGCGTTATCGGGTCGGCCGGGTGCTGTTGGCAGGCGACGCGGCGCACATCCACCCGCCGACCGGTGGGCAGGGGCTCAACCTCGGCATCCAGGACGCGTTCAACCTCGGCTGGAAACTGGCCGCCGAGCTCAACGGCTGGGCGCCGGAGGGGCTGCTGGACAGCTACCACAGCGAACGGCATCCGGTGGCCGCGGACGTGCTGAACAACACCCGGGCGCAGATGGTGCTGCTCTCACCCGAGCCGGGGCCGCGGTCGGTGCGCCAACTGTTGTCGGAGCTGTTGGACTTCGAGGACGTCAACCGGTACCTGATCGAGAAGATCACCGCGATCGGGGTCCGCTACGACCTCGGCGCGGGGCACGAACTGCTCGGGCGTCACATGCGTGACGTACCGCTGCGGCGGGGGCGCCTCTACGAGCTGATGCGCGGCGGCCGGGGCCTGCTGCTCGACCAGACCGGCCAGCTCTCGGTCGCTGGTTGGGCGGAGCGGGTCGACCACGTCGTCGACGTCAGCGATGAGGTGGAGGTGCCCGCCGTGCTGTTACGGCCCGACGGTCACGTGGCGTGGGTGGGCGACGATCAGACCGAGCTGCTCAGCCATCTGCCCAGGTGGTTCGGCGCGCCCGTCAGCTGAACGGTCAGCGCTCGCCGAGGAACGCGCTGTCGACCAGTTGGCGGGGCGATCGGGCGCCACCGAGGCTCTTCGCCTGGTACATGGCCGCGTCGGCGCGGCTGAGCGCGTCGGTGAGCTGGGCCGGGCCGGTCACCGGGGCGAGCCCGACGGACGCGGTGACCCGGACGCTGCACCCGCTCAGCCGGATCGGCGCGGCGACGGTCTCGCTGAGCCGGCGGGTCGAATGCTCGATCCAGCGCCGGTCGACGGTGGGGCTGGAGAGCAACCCGGCGAACTCGTCGCCGCCGAGGCGCGCCACGAGATTGTCCCCGGCGAAGCCGGCCAGCCGTTCGGCGACACTGATCAGCACCTGGTCGCCGGCGGCGTGCCCGTACCGGTCGTTGATCTGCTTGAAGTCGTCCAGATCGAGCACCACGGCGATCAACGGCTGGCCGGCGGCGTCGGTGAGCAGTGCGGCTGCCAGGCGGTAGAAGGCGCGGCGATTGGGCAGCCCGGTCAGCGGGTCGTGACTGGCGGCGTGCCGTTCGGCGGCCAGTTCTGCCTGGAGGTGACCAATCTCGGCCTCGGCGCGCACCGCCCGTCGGCGTAGTTGCCAGGAGGAGAGCAGCGCGCCCGCCGCGCAGACGCCGGAGGCGACACTCATCGGATCCGGCACGAACCCTCCCATCGCCGCGACCGCCTCCAGCCTTCGGTTGACGCGGTACGCCGCGTCGGGCCCAGTTTTGCCTGATCGTTGCCCGTGTGGGGGTAACACAAAGTGAACGGATGGGCACCGATCATGTGCGTTATCATGCTCGCCGTCGGGTGCAGATGCAATAGCAGATGCACGTGCAGAACCGTCCAATGTCGATACCGCACCCCCTCGCCGTCACCGCTCCTCCCACGGCCACCGGCGGGCTCGTAACAGAAAGACGCCCCCATGCAGCAGCCACCCAATGGCGTACCGATCCACCAGTTGCCTCCGCTGAGCTGGCAGAAGAGTCGCCGCAGCAACCCCAGCGGCAACTGCGTCGAACTGGCCGAACTGCCCGAGGGAGCGGGCATCGCGGTCCGCAACTCACGACACCCGGAAGGGCCGGCGCTCATCTATACGGTGGATGAGATCGCCGCCTTCGTTCTCGGTGCGCGGGACGGAGATTTCGACCACCTGATCAACTGACCGTCCGGGGGCGGGTCGTCCCGGCGACGAGACTGATTCACCGGCGCGGAGGAGTTCACCTCACTGTCGGTCCATGGCATGCTTACACGTCGGCCGGGCCGGGGCGCCCGGCCGTCGTGGGTCGGTGTCCGGAGGTCCGCACGTGACGATGGTTCCCGCCGAGGGTGGCCCGACAACCGGGCCGACCGTGCTGCGCATGCTGCTCGGCGCCCAACTGCGCCGTCTCCGGGAGTCCAGCGGGGTGACCCGGGAGGGCGCCGGCTGGGAGATCCGCTCCTCCGAATCCAAGATCAGTCGGATGGAGCTCGGCCGGGTCGGCTTCAAGGAGCGCGACGTCGCCGACCTGTTGACCCTCTACGGCGTCACCGACGACCATGAGCGTGACGCGTTGCTCAAGCTCGCGCGGGACGCGAACAGCCCCGGCTGGTGGCACCGATACGGCGACGTGTTGCCGTCCTGGTTCCAGTCGTACCTGGGCCTGGAGGCCGCCGCCGCGCTGATCCGCAGCTACGAGGTGCAGTTCGTGCCCGGCCTCCTGCAGACCGGGGAGTACGCCCGGGCGGTCGTGCTGCTCGGGCACGGCACTGCCGGTCCGGGCGAGATCGACAGGCGTGTCGCGCTGCGGATGCAGCGTCAACAGTTGCTCCAGCGGCAGAACCCGCCGCAGCTCTGGGCCGTGGTGGACGAGGCGGCCCTGCGCCGGCCCATCGGCGGCGCGGAGGTCATGCGCGGCCAGCTCACCGCGCTCATCGAGGCGACCAAGTCGCCCCACATCCGGTTGCAGGTCATTCCGTTCGCCGCCGGTGGCCACGCCGCCGCCGGGGGTGCCTTCACCATCCTGCGCTTCGGCGACCAGGAGCTTCCGGACATCGTCTACATCGAACAGCTCACCAGCGCCATCTACCTGGACAAGCGCGACGATCTGGATTACTACGCGGTGGCCATGGAGCGGCTCTGCGTCGAGGCCGAGCCGCCCGAGCGTACGGCGGAGATCCTCGGCGGCCTGCTGAACGACCTCTACGCGGCCTGACTCCCGACCGCGCTCCCACTCTCCGTTCACGTATTGACCGACGCCGACCGGTCGAGCTAGTCTCTGAATCGATACAGACTGGATCGATTCAGAGAGGTGCCGGTGAAGCCAACACTGCAAGCCGTGGCCGACGCCGTCGGCGTCTCGCGCAGCACCGTGTCCAACGCCTACAGCCGCCCCGACCAGCTCTCCGCCGCCCTGCGCGAGCGGATCCTGGACGCCGCCCGGCAACTCGGCTACCCCGGCCCCAACCCCACCGCGCGCTCCCTGCGCCGAGGTTTCGTCGGGTCGATCGGGGTGCTGTTCACCTCGCAACTGTCGTACGCCTTCACCGACCCGTTCGCGGTCCGCTTCCTCGCCGGTGTCGGCGCGGCGGCCGAGCGGCACGGCACCAGCATGCTGCTGGTGCCGCTGCCACCGGC
Organism: Micromonospora sp. NPDC005205; assembly: GCF_040608275.1. Lineage (NCBI taxonomy): Bacteria > Bacillati > Actinomycetota > Actinomycetes > Micromonosporales > Micromonosporaceae > Micromonospora > Micromonospora sp. NPDC005205. Next base: position 8,639 of record NZ_JBEXHV010000029.1, on the reverse strand, counting down.
GGTGACCGACGCCCGGCAGGCGGTGGAGAACGCCGCCGTCGACGGGTTCTGCGTCTACTGCGTCGCCGACGAAGAGTGGGCGTTGGACGTGATCCGCCAACGCGGGCTGCCGTTCGTCAGCACCGCAGCCCGCGACGACGCCGGCGCTGACGAACGGTTCGTCGGCATCGACGAGCGGGCCGCCGCACGCAGCGCCGCCGCGCACGTCGCGGGGCTCGGGCACCGTCGGGTGGCGCTGCTCGCCGACTCCGTGCTGCCCGACGCGCCGGCCGGCCCGCTCACAGTGGCCGGGGTGGACCAGGTGCCGCATCCGACCACCCGAGGTCGGCTCAGCGGGTTCGCCGACGCCTTCGCCGAGGTCGGCGTCGGCTGGGCCGAGCTGACACTTGTCAACGTCCCCGGCAACAGCCGCCCGGCGGCAGCCGCAGCCGTCGCTGGGCTGTTCGACCAACCCGCACCGCCGACCGCCGTACTGGCCGGCTCCGACGTCCTCGCGCTCGGTGTGCTGGACGCCCTGGCCGCACGGCCGGCCCATGATCGTCCCCCCGTCTCGGTGACCGGCTTCGACGACGTCCCCGAGGCCGCCGCTGCCGGCCTCACCACCGTCCGGCAACCGGCCGAGGAGAAGGGCCGCATCGCCGCCGAACTGCTGCTCGACCCGCCCGCGGACGCCGCGGCCGGTCACGTGCTGCTGCCCACCGCACTCGTCGTCCGGGAATCCACCGGACCGGTCCCAAGGAGTTGACCATGGAACTTCCCACCGGGTACATCACCGCGCTCGACGCCATGAACCGGCACGTCAACTCGGCCCGACCGGACGCGCCGGTCCAGGTCGAACACCCCCGCCGGGCCCTGCTCGCCCCGACCCGGCAGGCCACCGCCCTCGCCCTGCGCCGGCTCGCCGACCGCATCCAACCGCGACCGCTGCCCGGCACCCCGCGCTGCTCCTGACCCGCACCAATCCCATTCCGGTACGCACGGGACGAACAGTGTGGGTCCGGGCACGCAGAGTGGTCGACTGCGGTGTTGCCAGGCAGACTGGTGAAGTTATGTCGCCGCTCACGCCCACTCTCCGCCTCCACGACCGCTACGTACTGCACGAGCGGATCGGTCTCGGTGGCATGTCCGAGGTGTGGCGAGGCGACGACGAGGTGCTCGGCCGGCCGGTGGCGATCAAGGTGCTAGCCGGGCAGTTCGCCACCGACCCACAACTGCGGGCCACCATCCAACGCGAGGCCCGCGCGGCCGCCCGGCTGACCCACCCACACGTGACACAGGTGTACGACTACGCCGAGGCGACACTGGCCGGCGGCGTCGTGGTCCCGTACCTGGTGATGGAGCTTGTCGACGGTCACAACCTGGCCGACCGGCTGCGGACCGGGCCGCTGCCCTGGCCGGAGGCGGTCCGGGTGGCCGGGCAGATCGCCGCCGCACTGGCCGCCGCACACCGCATCGGCGTCGTGCACCGCGACGTCAAGCCCGGAAACGTCATGCTCACCGACGACGGCGCCAAGGTGCTCGACTTCGGCATCGCCGCGCTCGGCGGCCTCGACAGCCAGTCCGGCGAACCGCTGATGGGCACCCCCGCCTACTTCGCCCCGGAACGGCTGACCGCCGGCCCGCCCGACCCGGCGAGCGACGTGTACGCCCTCGGCGCACTGCTCTACCGCACCCTCACCGGGCGAGCGCCGCTACCCGTGCAGAGCTGGGAAGACGCGCTGGAGGTGCACCGGCGCGGCACCCCGGTGCCGCCGCTGCGAGTGCCCGGCCTTCCCGCCGACATCGCCGAGCTGACCGTGGCCTGCCTGGCCGCCAACCCGGCCGACCGGCCGAGCGCCGCGCATCTGGCCCGCCGATTCGGCGCCGGTCAGCCGGTCGAGCCGCCCACCGAGCTGCTGCGCATCCGGCCGACCGCCCACCCGCCCACCCTGATCGACAGATCGGTGGTGGCCCGCCCCGTCCCGGCGACCGCCGCACCGCCCCGACGCCGGTCGCGTCGGCCCCTCGGCGTGCTCGTCGCGGCCGTGCTCGCCGTGCTGATCGGCGTCGGCACCCTGATCGCGCAGAATCCGCTCGGCAACCCGGGCACACCCGACCCGACCGAGATCGCCGCCGCGCCGTCGACCTCCGCCCCGGCCCCCGCGCCCACGACACACTCGCCGACGCCGGCCGCGCCGTCCTCGCCACCCCCCGCCGCCAGCACCGCGCCCTCAACCGTCGGGCAGCAGGTACCGGTCAGCTTCCGCGAGGTGAGCAGCGAGTTCGCCGCCATCCTCGCCACCGCCGTCGCCCGCGACGACATCGACCGGAAGACCGCCGAAGACCTGCGTGACGACCTGGCCGACCTCAACCGCCGCACCAGGGACCGTGCCGAGCGCGTCGCCGACCTACGGGACCGCATCGCCGAGCTGGTGCGGCGGGACCGCCTACCAGCGCAGACGGGCGAGAAACTGGACGCTCTGCTCGCCCGGACCGGCACGTTCTCCACCAGCCGGACGGACGACTGATACCCCCGTCGATACCGCTGGCATGATGTCCCGATGCGGACACGTCTGATCTTCGTGCGACATGGCGAGTCGGTCCACCAGCTCGAAGGAATCATCGGTGGGCCACGTGGCTGTCGGGGCCTCACCGCCCTCGGCCACGAGCAGGCACACGACCTGGCCAACCGGCTCACCGGCGACATCGCCGCCGACGGGCCGGTGGCGGTCTACTCGTCCGTGCTGCGCAGGGCCGTCGAGACCGCGCAACCGATCGGCGCGGCGTTCGGCGTCCGGCCCGTGGCCGACTGTGGTCTCTGTACCTGGCACACACCCCCGTACGCCGACGGCCTGCCGACCTCCCTTTTCCGTACCGACCATGCGATTGCGGGCGGCGGCGTGTTCCGACCGTTCGAGGAGGGCAACGAGAGCTGGGCCGAACTGGTGGTCCGCGTCAGCCGCGCGATCATGGAGATCGCCCACCGGCACCGGGGCTCCACAGTGGTCCTGGTCGGCCACAGCGAAACCGTCGAGGGCGCCTTCCACGCGCTCGGCGCGCAGCCGGTCTTCCGGGCGTTCGACCTGGACGTGCCCCCGGCCTCGATCACCGAATGGACCACCGACCACGACCCCGGCGGCTGGCCGCCGGCCCGCTGGACGCTGCGTCGCTTCGCCGACACCGGGGGGTGGGCCAGAGCGTGATCCAGTACCGCCGGGCCGGACCGAGTTCGGTGTCTCGGGCGACGCTATTCGGCGGCCAGGACCTGCTCGCGCAGGATCTCCGCGTGCCCGCAGTGCTGCGCCATCTCGCGCAGCACGTGCAGGTAGACCCAGCGCAGCGGCAGCGGACCACGCCGGTTGCCGCGAAGCAGGTCGTCGAGGCCCAGGCTGGACGTGGCGCGGCGGGAGGCTTCGCAGGCTTCCCGGTGCGCGCTCTGGACGGTGGCGATCGTGTCGCCGTCGTCCAGGATGAACGATTCGTCCGGCGTGGCCGGGATGCCGATCTCGGAGCGGGGCCGGCAGGTGACGGCCTCGTCGAACCAGACCTTCTCCACGAACGCGGCGTGCTTCACCAGACCCAGCAGCGTCGTCCGGGACGGCACCAACGACCGCCGCGCCTGCTCCTCGGTCAGCCCGTCCAGGTAGCCGTTGAGTGCTCTGCGGTGCTCGTCGATGAACGCCTCGAACTGCGTCTGGGCTGACTGGCCGACGACATCATCGTCGAAGGTCGGAGGAAAGGAGGTCATTCCCGAAGCATTCCAAGGTCATTGGCGCCGCGCAAACAGCACATTCAGCCGAAGGAGAGAAGAGCGCCGCGCTCGTCGAAGCGGGCGGTGCCCGCCCAGGCGATCTCCCACCGGTTGCCCTCCGGATCGGCGATGTAGCGGGTAGAGCGCGAACAGCACACCACCCAGCAGGAAGGCCGACCAGCCGTCGTCACTGGCCGGCAGCTCGGGCCACCCCAACGACGTCGGTTCCCGGTCAGCCGATGCTGACACTTAGCGACTCGCCCGGGTCGGTGCCCGCCCGGGCGTACACCTCGCCCTTTGGCGTCCAGACGCCCGAGAGCCCCGCCGCCTCGGTGTAGCCACCGCCGGTCGACCCGGCGAAGCTCGCCACCGCCACCCAGACCCGGTGCGCGGCGGCGATCCGGTGCGCCCGCTGGTCTGTCACTGCGGCGTCGCGGGCCGACTCCAGGACGCCCGCGGCGTACACGTCGATCCCAAGCGCGGCCGTCCGGTCCGCGTGCGCGGCCACGCCGGTGTCCTTGCAGATCGCCAGCCCCACCCGCCAACCGTCCACATCGAGCACGACCGGGGTGTCACCGGGCCGGAACCGGCGGGCCTCCGCGTCCCCCAGCCACATTTTCCGGTACGCCACCGTCGCACCGCCACCGGTCACCGCCAGCATCGCGATGTGGTCGCCGGTGACCGGCGCGCCGACCAGGGCCAGCGCACCCGCCTCGGCGCACGCCTCGACCAGCGGCGCCAACCGCGGGTCGTCGACAGACACGACCGGCGCGTCCAACTCGTACCCGGTCAGCGACAGCTCCGGAAAGACCACCACCCGGGCGCGCGCCGCGCGGACCGCGGCGGCGTGCGCCCGCGCGTTTGCCGCGACGTCCAGGGGTACGCACGGCGGCTGGACCACCGCGAGCCGCAGCGGGGTGCGGCTTTCCGCACCCCCACCGGTGTGGTCGACCCGCGCGGTCGGGCGGTCGGCCCCATGGTCGGCTCTCAGGATGACTTCGTAACGTGGGCGCATGATTCGAACGTCCCACGCCGTGTTCGCCACCGGAACCCCCGCCGCCGCAGCGGAGCCACCACAGGACGGGATCGTCGGCTACGTCACTGACCTGGTGGAACGACTCGGCGGACCGGGCGCTGGCCTGGCAGTGGCGTTGGAGAACCTCTTCCCGCCGATCCCCAGTGAGGTGATCCTGCCGCTGGCCGGGTTCGTCGCCGCACAGGGACGGATGAGTCTGGTCGGTGCGATCTTCTGGACCACGCTGGGTTCGGTGGTGGGCGCGCTCGCGCTCTACCTGATCGGCGCGGCCCTGGGACGCGACCGGATGCGCAACATCGTTTCCCGGCTTCCACTGGTCAAGCTCAGCGACGTGGACCGGACCGAGGCGTGGTTCCTGCGCCACGGTGTGAAGGCCGTCTTCTTCGGCCGGATGATCCCGATCTTCCGAAGCCTGATCTCCATCCCGGCGGGGGTGGAGCGGATGCCGGTGAGCACGTTCCTGCTCTACACCACGCTGGGCAGCCTGATCTGGAACACCACGTTCGTGCTCGCTGGCTACCTGCTGGGTGACAACTGGCATCTCGTCGAGGGCTACGCCGGCATGCTCCAGAAGGTGGTAATCGTCGTCTGCGCGGCGGCGGCCGCCTGGTTCGTCGGGTCCCGCGTGCTGAAGGCCCGCCGCGCTGCCCGCGACCCCGAGCCGACCGAACCCGAGCAGGGCGCACTGAACGGGATGCCCGACCCGGGCGGTCGCGGCACCCTCTACCGAAGCGGATCGTGGGCGTCGGACGAGCGCTAGCCAGCCCTTCTGGTTTGCTTGTTCCTTTGCTCTGCACCCCAGACTGCACCAGCGTCGCGTGCGGACGGGTCACGTGACGCCCCACATCGCGCCGACGTTTCCTGCGGGCGCGTCGCATGAAGCGGAGCAAGGGGGAGCAGGCTTGGTGCGGAAGGCGGGCGAGGCGGTGGGGGAGCGGCAGACCGGCAGGTGGTTGCTCCGGCTCCGGCCGCCGCTCGGTGTCGCCGTCGGAATCGCGACGGCCGCCGTCGAGTTCGCCTTCCTCGCCGTCGCGGTCACAGCCTGCGGTGTGTTCGCGGTCGCGCCTTCGGCGGGCCGTCGGGTTACCGGCCTGACCAGCAGGTACGGCGGGCGGCTCGTGCGGATGGAACACCGCCGCCTCGCCGGGCTGCTCGCCGCGCAGGATTTGCCCGTGCCGCACACCGTGGCGACCCGGCGGCAGCTCGGCTACCTGGCCGCCCGACTGTTACCCGGCGCGCTCGGTCTGCTGGCGTACGCCGTGCTCGGCGTCGGCGTGGTGCTGGCCGGGATCGTGCTGCGCGCGGCCGTGCGCGGAGAGTTGACTGTTCTCGACGCCCTGTCCCAGGTCGCCGTCGGGGCGGTGCTGTTACTGCTCAACGTTCAGGCCGTCGCCAGCATCGCCGCGCTGGACATCTGGCTGGCGCGACGACTGCTCGGCGCGGGAAGTCGGGCGGAGCTGACCCGCCGGGTCCACGAGCTGACCACCAGTCGGGCCGGGGTCATCGCCGCTGTCGACGCCGAACGGCAGCGCATCGAACGTGACCTGCACGACGGCCTCCAGCAGCGGCTGGTCGCCCTCGGCATGCTGCTCGGCCGGGCCCGCCGCGCCCGCGACGCCGACCGCACACACGCACTGCTCGCTCAGGCACACGAGGCCGTGCAGCGGGCCATCGAAGAGTTGCGCGAGGTGGCGTGGCGGGTCTACCCGTCAGCGCTGGACGACAGCGATCTGGGTGAGGTCCTGGCCATCGTCGCCCGCGGATCCGAGGTGCCGGTGCGAATCCGCTGCGAGCTGCCGGTCCGCCCCGAGCGGCAGGTCGAGACGGTGCTGTACTTCGTGGCCTGCGAGGCGCTCACCAACGCTGCGAAGCACGCCGCCGCTACCCTGGTCACCGTCGAAATCGGAGTACGGGATGGGTGGATCCGGATGTGCGTACACGACGACGGCGTCGGCGGGGCGGAACCGACCGGACGCGGGTTGTCCGGGCTGGCGCGACGGGTCGCCGCGCTGGACGGCCGATTCCTGGTGACCAGCCCAGCCGGCGGTCCGACGACCGTGCTGGCGCAGCTGCCGTGCGCCTAGTCCTCGCCGAAGACTCGACACTGCTCCGGGAGGGCCTGACGCGGCTGCTCGCCGACGAGGAGCACGAGGTGCTCGCGGCGGTCGGGACCGCCGACCAGCTTGTCGAGGCGGTCGGACGATCCCGTCCCGACGTGGTCGTCACCGACGTCCGGATGCCACCCAACCACACCGATGACGGGCTGCGGGCCGCCCTGGAGATCCGTCGCCGGTGGCCCGACACCGGGGTCCTCGTGCTCTCCCAGTACGTGGAGCGGCGTTACGCCGGGAGGTTGCTCGCGGACCGTCCCGAGGGGGTCGGCTACCTGCTCAAGGACCGGGTCGCCCAGGTGGACGACTTCCTCGACGCCCTCGACCGGGTGGCCGCCGGAGGCACCGCCCTCGACCCGGAGGTGGTCCGTCAGGTGGTGGCCGGCTCGGACCGTCCCGACCCGTTCGGTCGGCTCACGCCGCGGGAACGGGACGTGTTGCACGAGATGGCCCAGGGGCACACGAATCTCGCCATCGCCCAGCGGCTGCACGTATCGCAGAGCGCTGTCGAGAAGCATGTCAACGCCATCTTCGACAAACTCGACCTCGCACATTCAACGGGCTACAGCCGACGAATCCTCGCAATCCTGCGCTACCTGGGCTCCTGACCCGTTCGGGCTCTAGGCAGGGCATGCGGCGGCCGGCCAGGCATGATCAACTCGGGTTTCCTGATGTCGGGGTGTCCGGGCGTCCGGGATGCCCCGACTTCCGTGAACCCGAGTGGACCACCCCGAGTGTGGGGCGATTCGACACCACCGAACCGGCGGGGCGTGGGTGGTTTGTCGGTTGCTGGGCGTTTGTGGGTGGTGACCGGCCGCACGCCTGGGCTGGAATCATGGCCGGGGCGGGGTCGTTACATACTCTGACGATCGCAGTACCACCGGCTCGCCACCCGACCTTTGAGTGGGCGGGTCGCGCAGGGGGAATGGCAGCCTCCACCCGGTCGTTACAACCCCCCACGACCGCTGGCACCGCCGCGATGAGGGTGCCGATGGACGGGCCACCCCGGAATGACCCCGGCCCGGCGGTCGTTACACATGGTCCCGGCGCCACGAGCCCCCCGCTCGGCAGGCCGCTGACCCTGACGCCCGACCAGGCGTCACCCCCAGACTTTTCCCCGTTTGTGAAGTGCAGCGCCGGACGAGGTGCTCACACCCTGCCGCCGCCCCCCTTTTGGCGGTCGGCGGTCGGGGTGTCCTACCCCCGAAGGAGCTACCCCCATGAACACCATGATTCGTAAGAGCATGTTGTCTGTTGCTGGTCTCGCGTTCGCCGGTGGTGTGTTCGCCGGTCCGATCGCCGCCCATGCCAACCCGGTCGACGCCAAGCCCGTCGCGGTGGCCGTGCAGTCGGCGCCGAAGCCGCAGGGTGACCAGTCCCGGATCAGCCTCAACGACGAGCAGACCGCCAACGTGAAGGCGATCATCGCCGCGACGAAGAAGGCTGGTCTGCCGGAGCGGGCCGCGGTCATCTCGATCGCGACGAGCCTGCAGGAGTCGAAGCTGGAGAACCTGGGTCACCTGGGCGACATGAATGACCACGACTCGCTGGGCCTGTTCCAGCAGCGCCCGAGCTCGGGTTGGGGTACGCCGGAGCAGATCACTGACCCCGAGTACTCGACCACGGCGTTCCTGAAGGGTCTGAAGCAGGTTGACGGGTGGCAGGATATGGCGCTGACCGACGCCGCGCAGACCGTGCAGGTGTCGGCTTACCCGGACGCCTACGCCCAGTGGGAGCAGCAGGCCGCCGACCTGGTCGGCCA
>NZ_JBEXHV010000028.1:0-63297 GCF_040608275.1 Micromonospora sp. NPDC005205 | reverse complement strand
CCGACTCCGCCGACCCCAACCAGGCCGCCTACCAGATCAGCGTCGAACACCTCGCCGACTGGATCGCCACCCGCGGCTACGCCACCAGCTGACCCGAACCACACCACATGACGAAGGGCCGGACCCCACCACGGGGCCCGGCCCTTCGTCATGACCAGTCGAAGATCAGTGCTCGTTGCCCGCGCGGACCGGATCGACGTCAGGGGCCACCGCAGCCGACTGACCGTCGGAGGCCACCTCCACGCCGGACGCGCTGTCGGTCGACGTGACGCGGTGGGCGCGGCGGCGCAGCCACCAGGTGCTGCCGAGCCCGGCGAGCACCGCGAGGACCAACCCGGCCCAGGAGATGTCCTTCAGCCAGTGTTCGGCCGCCTTGCCGACCGAGTAGAGCAGGTACGTCGTGCCGAAGGCCCAGACCAGGCCGCCGGCCGCGTTAGCCAGGAGGAAGCGGCGGTACGGCACGTGCAGCGCACCGGCGAGCGGCCCGGCGAGGATCCGCAGCAGTGCCACGAACCGCCCGAAGAAGACCGCCCAGACGCCGTGCCGCGCGAAGCTCTGTTCGGCACGGGCGAGTTGCGCCGGGCCCAGGTGTTTGGGGAACCGTCTGCCCAGCCGGGCGAGCAGCGGGCGACCGCCGCGTCGGCCGACGGCGTACCCGACGGAGTCGCCGACGATGGCGCCGAACGCCGCGGCGCTGGCCACCCACTCCGGCTCCACCACTCCGGTGGCGGCGAGCAGGGCGGAGCTGACGAGCACGATCTCTCCGGGCAGCGGGACGCCCATGCTCTCGACGCCGATCACGCCGGCGACGATGAGGTAGACCACGCCCGGAGGCAGGGCCGAGAGCCAGTGCTGGACGTCGACCACTCGGCACCCCTTCCGATCCGGCCTCCGACCCTACCCCGGGACCTGGTGAACCGGCGTGCTCGCGGACACCCGCCCAGCCGCCATTCAGGCTCAACCGCGGGAGTCGAGGCTGGCGTCAGCCGGCGAGCGGGGCGACGAACTCCAGCCGGTTGCCGTGCGGGTCGTGAGTATGGAAGCGGCGCATCCCGGGCAGTTCGTCGTCACCCCAGACGACGTCGTACCCGGCGTCGAGCAGCCGACCGGCAAGCATGTCGAGGTCGGGGCGGAGCAGGGCAGGGTGTGCCTTGCGGGCGGGGTGGAAGTCGTCTTCGACGCCCAGGTGCAGTTCGGCGTCGTACCCGATGAACCAGCAACCGCCGCGGGCGGCGAGGGCCGGGGGTTTGGGTTTCTCGACCAGGCCGAGCAGGCCAGCGTAGAAGGCGCGCGAGACCTCCTCGGTGCCGCGCGGACAGGCCAGCAGTACGTGGTGGATCATTGCGGTACCTCCTGTCTCGAACCCTGGCACTCGCTTGCACATATAGCAAGACGGACGTACGGTTTTGTTGGAAGCGGAATCGGGCGGTAAGTGTCACCTAACCTCGGCGGCACCCCGGCCGGTGCGACAGACTGCTCAGGACTACTCACGGTCGCTGGTGTGAAGGAGTACGACGTGGCGAGCCTCGACACCTTCGGTGCGAAGACCCAGCTACGCGTCGGAGACGCGAGCTACGAGATTTTCAAGATCGACAAGGTGGACGGCCACGCGCGGTTGCCGTACAGCCTGAAGATCCTGCTGGAGAACCTGCTGCGGACCGAGGACGGCGCGAACATCACCGCCGACCACATCCGCCAGCTCGGCGGGTGGGACTCCACCGCCGCCCCGAGCGTGGAGATCCAGTTCACCCCGGCGCGGGTCCTGATGCAGGACTTCACCGGCGTGCCCTGCGTGGTCGACCTGGCCACCATGCGCGAGGCAGTACGTGACCTGGGCGGCGACGCCACCAAGGTCAACCCCCTCGCCCCGGCCGAGCTGGTCATCGACCACTCGGTCATCGCCGACCTGTTCGGCCGCGAGGACGCGTTCGCCCGCAACGTCGAGCTGGAGTACGAGCGCAACAAGGAGCGCTACCAGTTCCTGCGCTGGGGTCAGACCGCGTTCAACGAGTTCAAGGTCGTCCCGCCGGGCACCGGCATCGTGCACCAGGTCAACATCGAGTACCTGGCCCGCACCATCATGGAGCGCAACGGCCAGGCGTACCCGGACACTGTGGTCGGCACCGACTCGCACACCACGATGGTCAACGGCCTGGGCGTGCTGGGCTGGGGCGTCGGCGGCATCGAGGCCGAGGCCGCGATGCTCGGCCAGCCGGTCAGCATGCTGATCCCCCGGGTGGTGGGCTTCAAGCTCTCCGGTGAAATGCCGGCCGGCACCACCGCCACCGACCTGGTGCTGACCATCACCGAGATGCTGCGCAAGCACGGTGTGGTCGGCAAGTTCGTCGAGTTCTACGGCCCCGGCGTGAGCGCGGTGCCGCTGGCCAACCGGGCCACCATCGGCAACATGTCCCCGGAGTACGGCTCCACCGTGGCGATCTTCCCGATCGACGCGGAGACGATCCGCTACCTGGAGCTGACCGGCCGGGACGCCGCGCAGGTCGCGCTCGTCGAGGCGTACGCCAAGGAGCAGGGTCTCTGGCACGACCCGGACGCCGAGCCGGACTACTCCGAGCGCCTGGAGCTGGATCTCGGCACCATCGAGCCGTCGCTCGCCGGCCCGAAGCGCCCGCAGGACCGGGTGCCGCTGGGCAGCGCCAAGACGCTGTTCCGCTCCGCGTTGACCGACTACGTGGCCGACGACTCCGTCGGTGAGCGCGACCTCAAGCCGGGTGTCCCCCGCGAGGAGCTGCCGCGCGGCGCCAACGGCCCGGCCGACGAGGCCAGCGCCGAGTCCTTCCCGGCCAGCGACCCGCCGGCCAACGAGTTCAGCGACCCGGCCGACGAGCCGCGCGACCTGGAGACCGCGGCGGTTGGCGCGGGCGGCCGGGCCAGCAACCCGGTCCGGGTCACCGGCACCGACGGCGTGGAGTACGAGCTGGACCACGGCGCAGTGGTGATCGCCGCGATCACCTCCTGCACCAACACGTCCAACCCGCAGGTGATGATCGGTGCCGCGCTGCTGGCCCGCAACGCGGTGGAGAAGGGCCTGTCCCGCAAGCCGTGGGTGAAGACCACCCTGGCGCCCGGGTCGAAGGTCGTCATGGACTACTACGAGCGCGCCGGCCTCACCCCGTACCTGGACAAGCTCGGCTTCAACCTGGTCGGCTACGGCTGCACCACGTGCATCGGCAACTCGGGCCCGCTGCCCGAGGAGGTGTCCGCCGCGGTCAACGAGCACGACCTGTCGGTCGTCTCGGTGCTCTCGGGCAACCGGAACTTCGAGGGCCGGATCAACCCGGACGTCAAGATGAACTACCTGGCGTCGCCGCCGCTGGTGGTCGCCTACGCCCTGGCCGGCACCATGGACATCGACCTGGCCAACGAGCCGATCGGTGAGGACTCCGAGGGCAACCCGGTCTACCTGCGCGAGATCTGGCCGAACAGCGCCGAGATCCAGGACGTCATCGCCCAGGCGATCGGCGCCGCCGGTTTCAGCGCCGCGTACGCCGATGTCTTCGCCGGCGACGAGCGGTGGCAGTCGCTGCCGACCCCGACCGGCGACACCTTCGCCTGGGAGAACGACTCCACCTACGTGCGTAAGCCCCCGTACTTCGAGGGCATGCAGCAGGAGCCGAGCCCGGTCGTCGACATCTCCGCCGCCCGGGTGCTGGCCAAGCTGGGTGACTCGGTGACCACCGACCACATCTCCCCGGCCGGCGCGATCAAGGCGGACTCCCCGGCCGGCACGTACCTTGCCGAGCACGGCGTGCCGCGCCACGAGTTCAACTCGTATGGTTCCCGCCGGGGCAACCACGAGGTGATGATCCGGGGCACCTTCGCCAACATCCGGCTGCGCAACCAGCTGGTGCCCGGGGTGGAGGGTGGCTTCACCGTCAACCACCTCACCGGCGAGCAGACCTCGATCTACGACGCCTCGACGGCCTACCAGGAGGCCGGCATCCCGCTGGTCATCCTGGCCGGCAAGGAGTACGGCTCGGGCTCGTCGCGGGACTGGGCGGCCAAGGGCACGATGCTGCTGGGCGTCCGGGCGGTCATCGCCGAGTCGTACGAGCGGATCCACCGCTCCAACCTGATCGGGATGGGCGTACTGCCGCTCCAGTTCCCGGTGGACGTCACCGCCGAGTCGCTCGGCCTGACCGGCACCGAGACGTTCACCATCACCGGGGTGACCGCCCTGAACGACGGTGATACCCCGCGCACCGTGCAGGTCAGCACCGACACCGGCGTGGAGTTCGACGCCGTGGTGCGGATCGACACCCCCGGTGAGGCGGACTACTACCGGCACGGCGGCATCCTGCAGTACGTGCTGCGCCGCATGATCGCCAACTGATCGCGTACGACTGGTGGAAGGCCGCTCCCGCTCCGGCGGGGGCGGCCTTCGCCGTCCACACCGAGGCGGGCTTGCGGTCAGAGCGCCCGGAGTCGCTCGTCTATTGCCGCATCCACCTGCCCGACGTCGTAGCCACGTAATCGCCGTCGCAGGGTGGCCGCCCGCAGCGCGTCTCGCGTGGCAGCCCGTGACACAGCGCTGTCAGTGGCCAGCGCCCCATCGACCTCGGCGAAGAGACTCTCAACCTGACACATGTCGTAACCGCGCAGAGTTACCACGAACGGCAACGGCGTGATGGCGGGTGGTCGCGTCGGTCCGCTCGGGGTGCCCGGGTGCGCAAGTGCAGCCAGCCGTTGGGCTATCGCCGCGTCCACGTCCCGGGGGGCGTAGCCCCGTAAACGCCGTCGCAGGGTGGTCGCCCGGAGCGCGTCTCGCGCGGCAGCCCGCAACACTGCACTGTCGGCGGCCACAGCCTCATCGACCTCGGCGAAGAGACTCTCGACCTGACGCATGTCGTAACCGCGCAGAGTAACCACGAACGGCAGTGCCATGTGGCCACCATATCGATCGCCGCCTGCGCCGACAGGGGTGAGCGCTCAGCGCAGCCGCAGTGCGACCGGACACCGTGCAGGTCGGGCTTCCTCCCGCCCGCGGCGGGAGGGAGCCTGCGTCGGTCCCGGGTCGTTCCCCCTGTCGTGCCCCGCCACGGGCTAACCTCTGCAAGGAGGTGTCAGGGTGGCCGGTGAAGCTGCGGCACAGTTCAACCTCCACGATGCCAAGACGAACCCGCCACGCATCACCGAACGGGTCGAGCACGGCGAGGAGACCGTGGTCAGCCGGGCTGGCAGCCCAGCTGCCGAGGGCATTGCTATACGTCGGACAACACGCATCGGTCGCGGGTCTCTACGCGGTCCGTTGGACCTCACCGCCAACTGGGATTCCGACGAGGTCAACGACGAGGTTGCTCGCTGCTTCGGGCTGTCCGGATGACGCTCTGCTCGACACGCATGTGGTGCTCTGGTAGCTGACCGACGTTGCGCAGGCCCTGCACGAAGGCCTGGCCCTGGTCACCCATGAGGACCGCATCCAGAAGTACGGCGTACCAATCCTAGTAGCGTGACTCTCGCCTGCTCGCGGATGAGGTCGTCGGCCCGGTCGGATCGCCCGGCGGGTGATCCGGGAGAACTCGGGGATCAGGGTCGCCCGGCGGGCGGCGTCAGTCGGGGTCGCTCGCAGTAGCGGACAGGGCCAGTCCTGACCGCAGGCGTCGCACGTCCAGAGCGGGCCGTCGGCGGTGTGCGCGACCGGCGGACCGCTCCGCGACCGCCAGCGTGATGCGGGTACGCGGCTGACCTCCCCGCGATCGAGCGAGAAGATCGCGCCGATCTTGCAGTTTCGGTTGTCGACATGGGTGGAATGCCCCTACTGCCGGCACAGAAAGTGCAAGATCGCCGAGGGGGGCCCTCCCGGCCCGCCGATCATGGAGTTGTGGTGCCTGGTTTGGTGTCTCACAGGGCTTTTGTTGCCCACCACAACTCCATGATCGGCGAGGTGGTGCGTGGGGGTGCGGGGTGCGGGGCGGGGTGCGGGGCGGGGTGCGGCTCGTCAGTGGGACAGGTCGGCGGCCCGGTCGAGCAGCGCACGGCGCTCGGCGGTCGAGCCCACCGCTGCCGCCGCCTCCCGGAACAGTCCTGCCGCGCGTCTCCGGTCGCCCTGCCGGGCCACCAGATCGGCCTGCACCGCCACGGCGAGCGGATGGTCGTCCAGCCCGCCCCCGGCGCGGGCCGCGTCGAGCAGGACCAACCCGGCGGCTGGCCCGTACGCGTAGCCGTGCGCGACCGCGCGGTTCAGCGCGACCACGGGCGACGGCCGGATGCCGAGCAGGGCGTCGTAAGCGTGGGCGATCGTCGGCCAGTCGGTCTCGTCGGCCGAGGCGGCGGTGGCGTGGCAGGCGGCGATTCGGGCCTGCCACGCGTACGGCCCGTCCTGGCGTACCCGATCGAGGGCGGTCAGGCCCTCGGAGATGGCGGAGCGGTCCCACCGGTCGCGGTCCTGCCGTTGCAGGGTGAGCAGGTTGCCGGCGGCGTCGCGGCGGGCGTCCCGACGGGAGTGTTGGAACAGCAGCAGCGCCAGCAGCGCGGCGACCTCGGACTGGTGTGGCATCAGATGGTCGAGCAGCCGGGCCAGCCGGACCGCCTCGTCGGCGAAGGCCGGTTCGCCGTCGGCGACGTAGCCCCTGGTGAACAGCAGGTACAGCACGGCGAGGACGCCGGGCAGCCGCTCGGTCAGCGCCGGCCCGCTCGGCACCCGGTACGGGATGCCGGCCTGGGCGATGCGGGTGCGCGCCCGGGTCAACCGGCGGGTCATCGTCGACTCGCTGACCAGCAGCAGGCGGGCGATGTCAGCGGTGGGCACGCCGCAGACCGTTCGCAGCGTCAACGCCACCCGGGCCTCGATCGCGAGCGCCGGATGGCAGCAGGTGAAGATGAGACGCAACCGGTCGTCCACCACGTCCTGCCCCACCTCGGGCTCGGGCTGCGCGTCGTCGGGGGTGAGCAACGCCAGTTCGTGCAGCTTGCGCCGCTCCACTGTGGCCCGGCGTAGCACGTCGATCGCCCGGTTGCGCGCCACGGTCATGAGCCAGCCGCCCGGGTTGGCTGGCACACCGTCGGTGGGCCAGCGTTCCAGCGCCACGGTCAACGACTCCTGGGCGCAGTCCTCGGCCAACGCCCAGTCCCCGGTGACACGGATGAGGGTCGCGACGATCCGGGGGTACGCCTCGACGCTGGCGACCGCGACGGCCTCCGCCGCCGCCGCGTCGGACGGTGCCGGGATGCGCACCGGCCGGCGCGGCGGGGTGGACAACCTCGTCAGTCGGACAGGTCCGCGAACGGACGCAGTTCCAGTCGCCCCTCACGGGCCATCGGGTGGGTGCGGGCCACCTCGATCGCCTCGTCCAGGTCGGCGCAGTCGAGCAGGTCGAAGCCCACGATCACCTCGGCGGTCTCCGCGAACGGCCCCTCGGAGACGAGCAGCTCGCCGTCGCGAACGCGGACGGTGGTGGCCGCGCTGGTCGGCCCCAGTACGTTGCCGGTCAGGCGGCGGCCACGAGAGTCGTTCTCCGCCACCCACTTGTCGATGTCGAAAAGCTCGGTGGGGTCGGTGTCCGGCTCGGTGTCGCTGCAAACGAACATCATGTACTTCATCTGATCGCTCCCTTGGTTTCTCGGGGTGTCGCCAGCATGACGATCGGCCGGGAGCGTTCCGGACACCCTCCCCCGAGAAATTCCGGTCAGTCTCCGCTGGCGGCGCGGCGGCGGGCCTCGCGGGTCTTCATGGCGTGCTCCATCAGCGTGACGAGCACCTCCTTGCTGGACTCACGCTGCCGGGCGTCGCAGAGCAGCACCGGCACACCCGGGTCCAGGTTCAGCGCGGCCTGCACCTCGTCGAGCCGGTACTTCCGGGCGTCCTGGAAGCAGTTCACCGCCACCACGAAGGGCGTGCCCCGACCCTCGAAGTAGTCGATCGAGGGGAAGCAGTCGGCGAGCCGGCGGGTGTCGGCCAGCACCACCGCGCCGATCGCCCCCAACGCCAACTCGTCCCAGACGAACCAGAACCGGTCCTGCCCCGGGGTACCGAAGAGGTACAGCACCAGGTCGTCGCTGATGGTGATCCGGCCGAAGTCCATGGCCACGGTGGTGGTGGTCTTGCTCTCCACCCCGGACAGGTCGTCGATGCCGACCCCCGACTCCGTCAGCACCTCCTCGGTGCGCAACGGCCGGGTTTCGCTGACCGCGCCAACCATCGTCGTCTTGCCCACGCCGAAGCCGCCCGCGACCAGGATCTTGATCGCGGTGGGCAGTGGCGTCGCTCCCGCCGGCCGGTCAGAGTGCCCGTAGTCCATTGATTACCGCCTCGAAGATGCTGTTGTCGGGAAGACCGGCCGTGGTCTGCGGCTCGCGGACCTGCACCAGGCTGCGGGCCGCCAGATCACCGAGGAGCACCCTGATGGTGCCCACCGGCAGGTCGAGATGGGCGGCGATCTCGGCGACGGACTGTATGCGTTGGCACAGCCCAACGATCGCCAAGTGTTCGGGACCGAGACCGACCTCGGGCGTGACCTCGGCTCGGGTCGCCGTGACCAGGGAGATCAGGTCGAACGTGCCGGTGACCGGGCGGGCCCGACCACGGGTCACCGCGTACGGACGCACCACCGGACCCGCGTGGTCATCCACCCACTGGTGGTCTGCGGACTCCCCCTGGACCGTCATCGCCGCTACCTCTCGCCGACCTGCTGATCAGTGCCGCGCGACGGTGATGCGACGTACTTGCCGACCCGGGTGACCAGCATCGCCATCTCGTAGGCGATCAGGCCGACGTCGGCGTCCTCGGTGGCCAGTACCGCCAGGCAGGCGTTGCGGCCGGCCGCGGTGACGAACAGGAACGACGACTGCATCTCGATGATGGTCTGTTGCACCTGCCCGCCACCGAAACGCTTGCCGGCGCCCCGCGCGAGGCTCTGGATGCCGGCCGCCATCGCAGCGAGGTGCTCGCCGTCGTCCCGGCTCAACCCCTGCGAGGAGGCCATCAGGAGGCCGTCGGTGGAGAGCGCGACCGCGTGTTCGGCCTGCTTCACCCGGCCCACCAGGTCATCCAGCAACCACGTCAGGTCGGCGCTCGAAGCCGTCTTCTGGGTCACTTCGTCGTCCTCTTCTCGCCCGGCTGTGCGCCGTTGTTCGTCTGGGGCTCGACCGTCACACCGCGCGTTGCCGGTGCTCGGTCAGGTCGCTTGTGGATCCTCGTCGGCCAGCTCGGACGGCGTCGTCGTCACCGGTGCGCCGGAGGCGCCGCCGAGCAGCCGCGCCGCGTCGGTCCGCCCACGCCGGGTGCCGGTCTGGTAGGAGCTCATCATCCGGCGAACCTGCTCCGGTGGGCGCACCACATCCTCGTCGTCGGCTTCGGACATCGCCGGGTCGTCTCGCAACTCGGGAACAATGTTCGCCTGTCGGACCCGGACGGGCAGGCCGGAGTCGGTCCGCTCCGCATCGGCGCTGGCGGGCGCCGGCCCACCGTCGCCGGCCGGGGCCGCCTCTTCGTCGGGGGTTTCCGGGCGGGTGGTGTCGACAGCGGGCAGCCCGGTGGGCACTGTCGGGGCTTCCAGGGCCGGCTGAGCGGGCCCGCGGCGGGCGCGGGTGGGCAGGTCGGGGGCGCTGGTTGCCGGGGTGGTCCGCTGTCGGGTGGGGAGAACGGTGTCCGCCTCGGCCTCCCCGTCCGTCGTCGGCGCGGTGGTGTCGGCTGGATTCGGCGCCGCCGAGGTCACCGCCACCTCCGACGTGGTGGTCGTCGGTGCGGCGAGCGCGACCGGTGCGAGGGGGGTCGTACGGCCGGTGTCCGTGGCGGGTGCCGGCGGCATCGGGATGGCCGAGCCGGTCCGGAACGAGCCGGAGTCCTCCGGGGAGGCGTCGGCCTCGGTGACCAGCTCCAGCGGGATCAGCACGACAGCGGTGGTGCCGCCGTACGCGGACTCCTTGAGCCGTACCCGCACGCCGTGCCGTTCGGTCAGCCGGCTCACCACGTAGAGCCCGAGGCGGGCGGCGTTGGCGAGGTTCAGCTCGGACTGGTCGACGATCCGGTGGTTCGCCGCGGCCAGGTCCTCCTCGCTCATGCCGAGGCCACGGTCCTCGATCTCGATGGCGAAGCCGTTGGAGACCAGTTGGCCGCGGACCTCGACCGTCGTGTGGGGCGGGGAGAACGACAGGCCGTTCTCGATCAGCTCGGCGAGCAGGTGGATGACGTCGCCGACCGCGCGGCCGGCGAGCGAGACAGGACCGAGCGGCAGCACGTTGACCCGGGTGTAGTCCTCCACCTCGGCCACGGCGCCGCGCACCACGTCGACCATCGGGACGTTGCGCCGCCAGGCCCGACCAGGGGTGGAGCCGGAGAGCACGATCAGGTTTTCCGCGTTGCGCCGCATCCGGGTGGCCAGGTGGTCGACCCGGAACAGGTCCTCCAGCTCCTCCGCGTCGTGCTCGCGGCGTTCCATCGCGTCGAGCAGGGTGAGCTGACGGTGGACGAGCGCCTGCGTGCGTCGGGCCAGGCTCAGGAAGACCTCGCGGACGTTGCGACGCAGGTCGGCCTGCTCGACGGCGGTGCGCAGGGCGGTCTCCTGAACGGCGTTGAACGCCTTGCCGACCTGACCGATCTCGTCGGTGCCGAACTCCAGCGGGGGCGCCTCGGTGGCCACGTCGACCTCCTCGCCGCGCCCGAGCCGGTCCACCACCCGGGGGAGCCGCTCGTCGGCGAGCTGCCAGGCGGCCTGTCGCAGCCGCTCCAGCTGGCGCAGCAGGTTCCGCGCGGTGGTGATGGAGACGACGACGGAGGCGATGACGGCGAGCAGGCCCAGACCGGTGGCGAGTACCAGCCGGACGACGACCATCACGGCGACGCCGGTGGCCCGGTCCACGATGCCCTCACCACCGCCGAGCACGACGTCGTCGATCGCGGCCAGCGCGGGTTCCACGGTGCCGCGCCACTGCTCGGCGCCGACCGGCAGCTGCGTCGACGGCCGGCCTTCGCGGATGATGCTGTCCTGCACGGCGCGCAGTCGGGTGAACGCCTCACCCTCGACGAGCTGCCGGTAGCTGCGCTGGTCGGCGTCGGCGAGCCGGACCCGGGCCTCTTCACCGACGAACCGCTCCGCGCCGACCAGCGCGACGTAGCGGGCATACTCCGCGCCGCTCATCCGGCCGTTGCCGAAGAGGCCACTGAGCAGCGCGTCCTCCTGCGAGATCAGCTCCTTCATCCGGTTGAGCTGGATGAGGGCCGCCGCCTCGCCGGCGATCTGCTTGTCGTCCAGACTGCCTGTCACGTCGTAGACCTGGAAGATCGACTCGATCGCGTCGGTGTACGCCTCGGCGGCGGCGACTCGGTCGATCTTGCGGTCCAGCACCTCGGCTCGGGTCCGCTCCAACGTGTCGACCTGGGCGATCGTCATGCGGAGCTGGTTGCCCAGCACGGAACTGCCGGCGATGTCGACCTGCCAGTCGCGCACCGAGTCGGCGAAGGTGGCAGCCAGCTCGGTGGTCTTGCGGTGGTCGGCCTCAAGGGCGCTCCGCTGCGCGGCCTCGGGGTTGCTCAGGTACGCCTGGGTCAACCGCCGCTCCACCTGGAGCTCCTGCAGCAACGGTTCGCTCGGCTCGTACACCTTGGTGTTGATGACCTGAACACCGAGCAGGTTGAAGCCATCACGCAGGGTGACCCAGGCCGCGAACATCCAGAGCGCGACCAGGGAGAGCAGCAGGGCGACAACCTTGGTGCGGATACTCGTACCGCGAGAACGCATTGAACCGTCCCAGGCCGGGCGTTGACTCAGCTCATCAACGAATGATCAGAGGGGGCGACGTCCCACCACAGCGGGGCATCCGGGGCTGAGGCTCTGCGTACGCTAGCAGTGTCCACACAACCCCTCAAGTCGCTGTTTTTGTTATCTGGTAACCGCAATCCACCACCGATCGGTCTACGCCGGATGCACGAATGCCGGCCAGCCGGCAGGCGGCGAGCACCGCGGCGCGAACGATGACCGTCGGACAGTACAGCTCCTTGCCGCACCACAGTGGAGGGTGCTCCCGCGCAGCGGATTCGTGCAGGTAGGCGTGCCCGCGCGCCACCGCGTCGTCGACCCGGGGCACCGCCGTCGGCACCGTCAACAGCACCTGGAGGGCGTACGCGGTCTCCTCGGCGGTGCCGCCCCACCGCCCCCACGAACCGTCCGCGCGCTGGCTGTTCAACACCCAACCGGCCGCCCGATCCACCGCCTCGGCGGCAGCCGCGCCCCGCCCGAACTCGGCGAGTGCCAGCACGCAGCAGGCGGTGGCGTAGTACGGCGAGGCGTGCCACCTGTCCTGCCAGGCACCGTCGGCGCGTTGACGCCCGGTCAACACCGCGCTCAGCCGGTCGACCGCCCGGTGGTAGCGACCGTCGGCGTCCGGGTACCGGCTCACGTACTGACCGAAGGCGTTCAGCACGTGGGCGTTCGTGGTGACCGAGAAACCGTCCTCCCCCGGCCAGGTGCAGAAGCCGTCGGCCGTCTCGTACGCCCACAGGCTGGCCGGGTCCGCCGGACGGCCGAGCCGGGCCAACGCGTCGAGTGACACCGCTGTGGTGTCCGCGTCGGTCGGCAGGCCGTCGCCGGTGGCGATGCCCTGGCCGGTGGTGGCTGCGGTCAGGCTCTCCAGAACGTCAGCCGGCGGGTCGATCGTGATCCCGGCCCGGCTCAGGCCACTCAGCACCCAGGCCCGCTCGAAGACGGTGATCGGTGCCGGGCAGGGCACCGGGCCGCCTCCGTCGCGGATCAACGCCCGCAGGAAGGCGTACGCGGCGGGGCCGGCAGCCGGGCCGGCCAGGCTCAGCCAGGCCGCGGTCGCGGCGGGTGAAGCGCCGACCGCGGTGAGGGTGGGGCCGGCGTCGGAGGGTGCCGCGTCCAGGATCTCGTAGAAGTGGGCCAACTTCGGCGGCAGAGCCGCTCCGGCGACCACCGCGGACCGCACCGCGCGCAGCCGGTCCCGGTTCAGCCCGGCCGGAAGCGGCAGTGGCGCGCAGGCCAGCCGGTCGGCGGTGGCTCGTTCCAGCCCGGCGAGCCGACCATTGATCGTGTCGACCAGCGCCGGAACGATGAGGTCCAGCGCGGGGGTGTCCGGCAGGTTCCGGGCGTCCGTGCGGAGCAGTGTGTCGACGAGCGCGCCGAGCCCACGGGCCACCGGGGCGAGCAGCTTGGTCCCGGCCCTGCCGTCGGACAACACCGCGAGCAGCGCGTCGGTGGCGCTCAGCGTCGGCACCAGGGCGTACCCCTCGGGAGGGCCCCACGCCCCGTCCGGGCGCTGGCTGCGCACCAGGAACGCGATCCGCTGGTGGTGCCCGGTCAGCCAGGGGGCGACGGCGACCAGCCGCCCGGTCTCGTACACGGACGCGGCGACCTGCCCCCACGGCCGCAGGCGAAGGCCGGCGACCAGCTCGCGGGCTGCGGCGGCAACCGGTTCGGTGGTCGTCGCCGCGTCGGCGAGGAGACGGGTGCCACAGTCACTCATCGCGCACTCCCCAGAAGTCCGACAGTTGGTAGAAGCCGCCGGTGAAGGAGATCTGTCGGTTGAGGTAGTCCGCCTGACGGGGGCACCGCTCGGCGAGGGCGGCCAGGTCACCCCGGGAGCGGGCGGTCAGCTCGGCCAGCCGGTCGTGCACCTGCGCCGGGTCGTCGACGAGCGAGAGGGCGTTCAGGTCACCCCACTCGGCGTCACGTGTCTGTGTGGCGAGGTCGTTGACCAGCCGCAGCACCCGCTGCACGCCGCGTCCGGCGTCCAGCAGATCGGCCAACTGGGCGAGTGTCCGGTCGTCTCCGGTCGCGATCCAGTGGGTGACGTTGACGAAGGAGCTACCGGTGTTGTCGGCGTTCTCCAGGTAGCGGTCCAGGTCCGGCAGGCGTCGCCCGGTGGTCGGGTCGGTAGGCAGGTTCTTCCAGTCCCACTCACGGGCCATGGCGGCGAGCATCCGGGCCAGCTCGTCGCGCCAGATCGGGCGCAGCCGGGCGAACGCCGGCACGGTCGCCAGCTCGTCACGCAGATCGGCCAGCAGTCGGGCCAGGTGCCGCCCCGGTGGTGGCGGCCCGCCGTCGACCACCGCCAGGCAGGCATTCACCACCTCGCGGACGTCGTCCACGGACCGGGCGAGGTAGTCGACCTGCCAGTCGGCCGCGAAGACCCAGA
Source organism: Micromonospora sp. NPDC005205 (assembly GCF_040608275.1). Taxonomy (NCBI): domain Bacteria; kingdom Bacillati; phylum Actinomycetota; class Actinomycetes; order Micromonosporales; family Micromonosporaceae; genus Micromonospora; species Micromonospora sp. NPDC005205. The sequence continues at coordinate 49,188 of NZ_JBEXHV010000028.1, read as the reverse complement.
GGACGGTACGGGTGGTGATCCGCAGTTCGGCGACGCTGTGCCAGGGCGCGACGAAGGCAACCGCTGTGGCAACCGAACTCAGCAGTGCCGGGTCGAACGGCGCGGCGTCGAACAGCTCGGGATGGGCGGCGGTGACGGTCTGGAGGTCGCGTACGCCCCGCAGTGCGAGTGCGCACACCCGACCCTGCTCGGCGACTGCGTCCTGACCGGCCCGCGCCGGTCGCGGGGCCTCCGTCACGACGCGGCCGGGCGCTCGACCGGGGTGAGGATGAGCTCGGCCCGTTGCTTGGGTTGCAGCGAGGCGCCCATCCGGGGGGTGAGGTCCACCGGTTCGCGCAGTCGAAAACGGTAGCGGCTCAGCACGGTGCTGACGATGAGCTGGGCCTCCAACAGGAACAGGTACTGACCGAGGCACTGGTGCGGGCCCCCGCCGAACGGGAAGTAGGAGTAGCGGTAACGCCGCCGGGGCAGCTCCGGCGCGAACCGCTCCGGGTCGAAGAGTGTCGGGTCGGTCCAGAAGGTCGACATCCGCTGGGTCACGTACGGGCTGACCAGCACGGTGCCGCCGGCCTTGACCCGCACCCCGCCCAGCACGTCGTCGCCGACCGCGGTGCGCGGGATCATCCAGCCGGCCGGGTAGAGCCGCAGCATCTCGTCGAGCACCATCCGGCCGTAGCGCAGTTGGGGCAGGTGCTCGCGTCCGACCCGTTCGGCGCCGACCACCCGCTCGATCTCGTCGGTCATCCGCTCGGCCACGTCGGGCCGGGACCCGAGCACCGGCCAGAGCCAGGAGAGCAGGGCGATCGTGGTCTCGGTGGCGGTGGAGAACATCGCGACCACGTCGCCGCGGATGGCGTACTCGTCGGGTTCGCTGCCGTCGGCGCGCGGCCGGCAGAGCGTGGAGATGATGTCCTCGCCGTCGGTGGGATGGGACCGGGCCGCCCGGATGATCGGCAGCACCACCTCGTCGATGGTGCGCACCGCCTCGCGGAAGCGCCGGTCGCCGGGCATCGGTACCGCGTACGGCACGACGGGCATCAGCAGTCGGGGGAGCATCGCGGTAGTGAGGGTGTCCAGTGCGGCGCTGATCCGCAGCGCGTCGGGCACCGAGATCCGGTCGGCGAAGAGCACCCGCATTGTGGTGCGCAGGACGATCCGGGTCAGTTCGGCTCCCCCGTCGATCGGGCGACCGGCGCGGGCCGGTTCGAGCCACTCGTCGACCGCCTCGTTGATCGCCTCGGCCATCCTGTCGACGAGCATCTCGGCCCGCTTGGCGGTGAACAACGGTTGCAGCGCGCCTCGGCTGGATTCCCAGATCTCACCCTCGGCGACCAGGATGGCGTCACCGACGATTCGACGTACGGGCCGCCAGAGCAACCCGTCGCCGTCGCGGGTGTAGTTGGCAACGTTGTCCCGCAGAATGCGTTGCAGGTGCTCAGGGTGGCTGACCAGATAGGGGCGGAACGAGCCGAGGTTGAGCCGGACGACGTCACCGCCGGCGTCCTGCGCGAAGTCGACGAGTGCGCCCAGCGGATCGCGGGCCAGTGCCGGGAGAACGCGTCGTAACGGGATCGTCCGGGGCTCGGCGCTGACGGTGACGGGGCCCGCTTCGGACACCTGCGACATCGAACCACGTCTCCTCGTCGTCCCGACGACCGCGAGAGTCCACTTCGGTCGGTCAGGTTGATGAAACTTTCACCTTATGGGCCGCCGGAAGCATCTCACCAAATGGGGGGCACCTCCAGACTTGCGTACAGCGCAATTTCCATCTAAGCGCACGCACAGCCGTCGATGTTCTACGTCGAGCAAATCCAGAATGGATATTCAGGAGTGGCACCCGCCGGGTGGCCGATCAAGCCACCACCACGGCGGGCGGAGGCGGCCGCATCCGGCCGGCCGGGCTGCCACCTCTCCGCCAGGGCGACGGAGGGCGGGCCGATGCGGGTCGGTGATCCGGGACGCACCGGTACCCCCGAATCCGGGCGACGCCCGGCACCCTGTGCCAGGCTCTGTGGCATGGACGACAAGACCATCCTGAACCGGATCTCCGAGCTGGTCGACGAGGAACACAAGCTGCGTGCCGACGCCCAGGCCCACGAGTCGGGCACCGAGGGCGAGGCCAGCGAGCGGCTGCGCGCCCTGGAGGAGTCCCTCGACCAGTGCTGGGACCTGCTACGCCGCCGACGGGCCGCCCGGGAGACCCACGGCGACCCGGACGCCCAGGGCGAACGCCCCAAGCCCGAGGTGGAGCGCTACCTGCAATAGCCGACGTGGCGGGGCGGGCGGTGCGGCCGCCCGACCCGCTCCGATCAGCGCAGGCCCGCCTCGTGCAGCAGCTCTCCGGTCAACATGCCCGGGTCCACCAGCTCGGCGGAGAGACCCCGGGCCGCGAACCAGGCGCCGACCACCCGCACATCGCGGGCCAGGAACTCCGGCCCCTGTGGGTTCGCCACCACGTCGACCACCTGCGGCAGGTCGATCACGACCAGTCGACCCTGGTGCACGAGCAGGTTGTACGGCGACAGGTCGCCATGCGCGTAGCCGGCCCGCGCCAGCACCCGCAGCGCCTCCACCAGTTGGGCCCACAGGTCACGCAGCTCGGTCGGGCCAGGTCGCAACTGGGCCAGTCGGGGTGCCGCCTCCCCCGACTCGGCGTCACCGACGAACTCCAGCATCAGCTCGGTGCCCCGCAACTGCACCGGGTACGGCACGGCGATCCGGTCGTGCCCGGCGCCGATCTCCCAGAGCCGGCTCAGCGCAGCGAACTCGGCTGCCGCCCACTGCCCGGCGATCATCTGCCGGCCGAACGCCGTCCGGCTGGCCATCGCCCGGTTCTCCCGGGACCGGCGCACCCGACGGCCCTCCAGGTAGCCGGCATCGCGGTGGAACAACCGGTGCTCGGGATCGCGGTAGCGTTTCACCGCTAGCAGACAGGACCGGTCGGTGTCCGGCACAGCCCGACGGACCAGGTGGACGTCCGCCTCCTTGCCGGTCTTCAACACACCCAGCTCGGTGTCCTTGGCGGCCAACTCGGTGACCAGCCAGGCGGGGTGGGGCTGCGGCCCGTGCACGGCGTCGTCCCAGGACGACCAGCGCTCGCCGGTGTCCGGGTCAGGTTCGCTGTCCGGGTCTGCGAGCGGCTCGGTGGGCCGCCCGCGCTTCAGAAACTGCTGTTCGTCGTCGTCGAAGCGGCTCTTGCCGCGGCTCCGGCGCTCAAGCGCCGGAAGGTCATGATCGCGCACTGTGGTGAGGTTCCCTTGGTCGAGGCTGAGATAGGCAGCTGGAAGAAGCGACCTGCAAAGACGGCCATGACCCGCCTCCTCTCCTCGACCGGGCACACGCCCGGGATGCACCATGCGCGGACAATGCTCGTACGACCACGTCGGCCGGTCAACCGAATTACCGAGCCGCCACCCGAACGACCGCTCGGACGCCCGGCCGGCAGCGCGGAACCCTCAGCGGGCCAGGACGGTGGCGACCGCGGCGATCAACCCGTCCACGGTGCGGCTCGGCGCGAACCGGACGTCCGACCAGGTGCGCCCCCGGTGCAGCCAGACGCTGGGCAGCCCGACGGCGGCGGCCCCGCCGATGTCCGCCTCCGGGCTGTCGCCGATCACCCACGCCCCCCGCAGCGGCATCCGGACCCGCTGGGCGGCGAGCGCGAAGATTCTCGGGTTGGGCTTGCTGACGCCGGCCTCCTCGGAGATCACCCAGTCCGCGACGTACTGGTCCAGCCCGGTCTGGCGAATCTTGGCGTCCTCGACGCGTACGGTGCCGTTGCAGACCACCACCGGCACCCAGCCGGCGTCGTCGGCGATCCGCAGCGCGCAGGCGGTCAGCGGGTCGAGCCGGGTCTGCGCCACCACCCCGTCGTGCAGCTCCTCGACCAGGTCGATCGAGGGAATCCGCAGCTCGTAGCGGTCCCGGATGGCGTCGGCGAGGTCCCAGCGGTCGGTCAGACCGTCGGCGTCGATCGAGATCAGCCAGTCGATGTCGGTGTGGGGCGCGCCGATGCTGTCCAGGAAGCGCTCACCCCAGCGGCGGAACGGCCCGGCCCGATCCAGCAGGGTGTTGTCCAGGTCCAGCAGGAGCAGTGGCACTCGGGCACCCTACGGGACCGACGTGTCCGTTAACAGATGCGGCGGCTATCGAGCTGACGAAGGGCTCAGCCAGGCATCGACAGCCGGGCACCGCCCTGGTCCGGCAGCCGATCGAGAAGCATCGAGTGGGCCGTCCGGGTAGTCGCGAGCACTGCGGGGTCCAGCGTCGCCACGAGCACCGCCGTGCCGTCGTCCGCCCCGCCAGCCAGCACCCGCCCCTCGGGGTCGTAGATGGCCGCACCGCCGTTGAACCGCCACGGATCTGCCCCTCCGACCGCGTTGGCGAAGACCACGAACATCGTGTTGTCCAGGGCACGTGCGGCGTAGTAGAGATCCCGGCGGTGCTCGGAGCCGGCCAGGTATCCGCTGGGGCACAGGTAGGCGTGCGCGCCGTCGAGGGCGGCGGCCCGGCCGTGCTCGGGGAAACAGCCGTCGTAGCAGATGCCGAGCCCGAGCCGCCAGTCGTCGACGAGCAGCGTGGCACCCCGGTCGCCGGGGCTGAACAGCTCCCGCTCGTCGCCCCACAACTGCTGCTTGTCGTACCCGACCCGCACCTCGCCGGTCCGGTCGACCACCAGCGCCGCGATGGTCCGCCGGCCGTCGGGGTGCCGGACGGCCGCGCCGACCACCGCGGTGACGCCGGCCTCGCGCGCCGCGACGCGCAGCGGGTCGAGCCGGGGATCCGCGACCATCCCGGCCGGGTCGGCCGCGACGTCCGTGCCGGCCGGGTCGGCAGCGAGAACCGGCGGGTGGTACGCGCAGAGGAACAGCTCCGGTAGGACGGCCACCCGGGCGCCCCGCCTACCGGCCTCACGGACCAGGTCGGCGGCGATGACCGTGTTGCCGGCGACGTCGCCCGGTGTGGGGGTGGCCTGGATGGTGGCCACCGTCAGCGGGGAGTTGGGCAGAGTGTGGGGCTGGGTCACCGGGCGATGGTAGTCGGCAACATCCCAAGCCGTACGTACGGTTTGCGTGCCCCGGGGTGACCTGCGACGATCGACGTGTGCCCAGAGTAAGCCAGGACCAGCTCGACGCTCGCCGGCAGGAGATCCTCGCCGCGGCCCGGGCGTGTTTCGCCCGGCTCGGCTACGAGGGGGCGACAGTACGCCGCCTCGAGGAGGCCACCGGCCTGTCCCGTGGCGCGATCTTCCACCATTTCCGCGACAAGGACTCGCTCTTCCTCGCCGTCGCCGAGGACGACGCCGCGGTCATGGTCGAGACGGTGGCCCGCAACGGTCTGGTGCAGGTGATGCGCGACCTCCTCGCTCGCGCCGTCTCGCCGGACACCACCGGCTGGCTGGGCAGCCAACTGGAGGTCTCCCGTCGGCTGCGCACCGACCCGGCGTTCGCCAAGCGCTGGGCGGAGCGGTCCGCCGCGATCGCCGAGGCGACCCGGGACCGGCTGGCCCGCCAGCGCGACGCCGGGGTGCTGCGCGAGGACGTCCCGATCGACGTGCTGGCCCAGTTCCTGGAGCTGGCCTACGACGGCCTGGTGCTGCACCTGGCCATGGGCCGACCGGCCGGCGACCTGGGCCCGGTGCTCGACCTCGTCGAGGAGGCGGTCCGCCGGCACTGACCGCGCACACACCGGTCTGTCGACCGTGGCGAGGCTGCTCCACAATGGGGCCGCCGATCCCTCCGGTGACAGGAGCAGTCGATGACCGTCCACGCCGCGTCCGGCGACACCTGGGGCATCTCCGGCCCGACCTTCCTCCGCTACTACATCGCCGCGGCCATCCTGCTGGTGGCGATCGTGGCGTACCAGCGCTTACGTCTGGCGGTCGGGTCGAGCGGTGCCATGACCGCCGATCCCCTCGGACCCCAGCAGGTCGCGTACCTCAACGGTGGCCCCCAACTCGCGGTGCACGCGGCGCTCGGCGGGCTGCGCGGCAGCGGCGCGGTCGCCGTACGACCGGACCGCCGACTGACCACCGTCGGTGCCGCACCGACCGGGCTCACCCCACTGGACCAGGCCATCCACTGGGCAGCCCACCAGCACTCGCGGGTCCGGGACCTGCCCCAGGACGAGCGCGTACGCGTCGCGCTGCACCAGATCCGCAACGGCCTGGAGGAGCGCGGGCTGCTGACCAACGACGCGCAGCGCGCGCGGGCCCGCTTCTGGGCCACGCTCCTGATCGCCCTGCTGGGTCTCGGTGTGCTCCGGTTGGTCTCCGGCCTGTTCAGCGGCCGCCCGGTCGGCTACCTGCTGCTGACCCTGGTCGCTCTCCTGATCGTCACGCTGGTGCTGCGTCGGGTCCCGATGCTCACCCGGGCCGGTCGGGCCGCCCTGCGTTCCGTCCGCCGCCAGCACACCCACCTCGCCCCCGCCTCCGCGCCGGCCTACGCCACCTACGGAGCGGCCGGCGCGGCGATGGGCGTGGCCCTGTACGGCACCGCCTCGCTCTGGGCGCTCGACCCTGGCTTCGCCGAGCAGGCCGAGATCCAGCGCCAGGCCGCCGCCGGCAGCGGCTGGTCCGGAGGGTCCGACGGATCCTCGGGCGGTGGTGACAGCTCCGGCTCGGACGGCGGAAGCTCCTGCGGCGGCGGCGGCGGCGGCGGCGGCGGCGGCGGCGGCGGCGGCGGAGGCGGGTGCGGCGGCGGGGGGTGCGGCGGATGACCGGCCCGTCCGGCGTCGGCATCGGCTGGCGGCCGGAGATCGCCGGTTTCGTGGCCGAGCTGCCCGGCCTACGCTTCGTGGAGGTGGTGGCCGAGGGGGTGCCCGCCTCCGGGCCGCTCCCGCCCGGCCTGACCCAGCTGCGGGACCGCGCGGTGACCGTCGTACCCCATGGGGTGCGGCTCTCTCTCGGCGGCGCCGAGCCGGTCGACCCGGCCCGGGTCGCGCACCTGGCCGCGGTGGCGCAACGCCTGGACGCCCCGCTGGTCAGCGAGCACATCGCGTTCGTCCGGGCCGGCGGCCTGGAGGCCGGTCACCTGCTGCCGCTGCCGCGCAGCCGGGAAGCCGTCGACGTGGTCTGCGCCAACGTGGCCCGGGCACAGGCCGAGCTTCCGGTGCCGATCGCGCTGGAACCGATCGCCGCGCTTGTCGACTGGCCCGACGACGAGCTGACCGAGGCGGACTTCCTCACCGAGATCCTCGACCGGACCGGAGCACTGCTGCTGCTGGACGTGGCAAACGTGCACGCCAACGCCCGCAACCGGGGTGCCGACCCGCTGGCGTTGCTGGACCGCCTGCCGCTGGAACGGGTCGCGTACGCCCACGTGGCTGGCGGCGCGGAACACGGCGGTTTCTACCACGACACCCACACCGACCCGGTGCCGACAGCGGTGCTGGAGCTTCTCGGCGCGCTCTGCGCCCGACGGCGACCGCCGGCCCTGCTGCTGGAGCGCGACGGCCACTACCCGCCGGCCGTCGAACTCCGCGCCGAACTGGACGCTCTGGCCGCCGCCGCGGGCTTTCCGGCCGTGACATGACGGGCACACCAGAGGGCGGCAGCGCGCCGACGCCCCGCGCCGGGCTGGCCGAACGGCAGGCCGAACTTGTCGCGGCGCTGGTCGCCGGGGGTGAGCCACCGGCGGGGTTCGCGCCGGGCCCGCTGGCCGCCACCCGCGCGGCCCTGCTGCGCAAACGGGCCGGCGAGGTGGCCCGGCACTGGCCACTGCTCGCCGCAGGTCTCGGTGCCCGCTGGTCGGCCACCTTCGCCGAGTGGGCCGCCCGGCGACCCACCGCCGGATCGCTGCGCGACGGTTGGGACCTGGCCCGGGCGCTGCGCGCCCAGCAGGCGCTCCCCCCGGCCGCCGCCGAGGAGTTGGCCGTCCGGGAGGCACGCCTGCGCTACGACGGGCTTCGAGCGCCGCGCCCGCGCCGGGCGCCAGCGGTGGGCCGCGCCGGCGGCGCCGTCGCGCTGCAGATCGCCGGCCGGGTACGCCTGCTGCGCCCCGCCCCACGGCTGTCCACCCGTGCTGGCGACGGTGTACCGGATGCGGCAGGATCGGAGTTATGGATCTCGGACTGACCGACCGCGTGTACGTCCTCACCGGCGCCTCCCGCGGTCTGGGTTACGCGACCGCACAGAGCCTGGTCGCCGACGGTGCGCGGGTGGTGCTCTCGGCCCGCGACCCGGACGCGGTGGCCGCCGCCGCGCAGCAGCTTGGCGGCCCGGAGCACGCCATCGGGCTGACCGCGGACCTGACCCACCCGGAGACCCCGGGGCAGCTCGTCGCCGCCGCTCAGGAACACTTCGGCCGGCTCGACGGCGCGCTGATCTCGGTCGGTGGACCACCGCCGGGCAACGCCGCAGCGGTCACCGACGAGCAGTGGCGGCTGTCCTTCGAGACCGTCTTCCTGGGCACCATCCGCGCCGTACGCACTGTCGCCAACGCCCTGCCCGAGGGCGGCGCGATCGGGTTGGTGCTCTCCACCTCGGCGCGTGGCCCGGTGCCCGGTCTCGGCATCTCCAACGGTCTGCGGCCCGGCCTGGTCGGGGCCGCCAAGGACATCGCCGACGACTACGGTCCGCGTGGGGTCCGGGTGGTCGGGCTGTTGCCCGGCCGGATCATGACCGACCGCAACCGGGAACTGTTCGGAGCGACCGGTGACCCGGAGCGGGCCCGCGCCGAGGCGGAGGCCGGCATCCCGCTGCGCCGCGTCGGCGACCCCGCCGAGTTCGGCCGGGTGGCCGCGTTCGTGCTCTCCCCCGCCGCGAGCTACCTCACCGGAATCACAGTGCCGGTCGACGGCGGCGCGCTGCGCGGGCTGTGACAGCCGAGCGGGCCCGACCCGCCCGCACGGTGACGCCGCCAGAGCCTGCCCCACACGACCACCCGGCCGTCGATCGACTCGACATCACGGAGGCCGGGCTGTCGACGCGACCAGGACATGCCGACGTCCAGGAACCCGAGTCGATCGAGGCGCGGCGTTCCGGCCCGACCCGGCCCACCCGCGCGGACCTCGCGGCAGCCGCGGACCGGACGATTCCCGACGTCCTCGCTCCCGGCCTGGCGGTGCTCTTCGTCGGCATCAACCCGGGCCTGTGGTCGGCGGCGACGGGCTGGCACTTCGCTCGCCCCGGCAACCGGTTCTGGCCGGCGCTGCACCGGGGCGGGTTCACCCCCCGGCTGCTGCACCCCAGCGAACAGGACGAACTGCCAGCGCTCGGGCTCGGTATCACCAACATGGCCGCCCGGGCCAGTGCCCGCGCGGACGAGCTGAGCACCGAGGAACTCCTCGACGGCGCGGCGATCCTGACCGACAAGGTGGCCCGGTACCGGCCGCGCTGGGTTGCAGTGGTGGGGGTGACCGCGTACCGGATCGGTTTCCAGCGGCCCAAGGCCGCCTTCGGGCCGCAACCGGAGACACTGGCCGACGCGCGGCTGTGGGTGCTACCCAACCCCAGCGGCCTGAACGCGCACTTCACCCCGGTCACCCTGGGCCTGGCGTTCGCCGAGTTGCGGGCAGCGACCGAGCTACCAGCCCTCTGATCGACGACGTCAGTTGGCGGCGGCCGGTGGCAGCACCTCGTCGGCGCGGTAGGTGCCCAGCGGCATGACCACCGGCTCGGCACCGGTCGCGTCGACGAACGGGGTGGGCGAGTCGGCGACCGCGAACTGGGTGCGGTACAGCTCGGCGTAGAGCCCACCAACGGCCACCAACTCGTCGTGCCGTCCCCGCTCGACGACCCGTCCGCCGTCCAGGACGAGGATCTGGTCTGCGTCGCGCACCGTGGAGAGCCGGTGCGCGATCACCAGCGCGGTCCGCCCGGCCAAAGCCACCGACAGCGCCCGCTGCACCGCCGCCTCGCTCTCCGAGTCAAGGTGAGCGGTCGCCTCGTCGAGGATCACGATCGACGGCGCCTTGAGCAGCAGCCGCGCGATCGCGATGCGCTGCTTCTCGCCGCCGGAGAACCGGTAGCCGCGCTCCCCCACCGTGGTGTCCAGACCGTCGGGCAGCGCCCGAACCAGATCGGCCACCTGCGCCCCGGCCAGGGCGGCCCAGATCTCGTCGTCGGTGGCGTCCGGCTTGGCGTAGCGCAGATTCTCGGCGATCGTCTCGTGGAACAGGTGCGAATCCTGAGTGACCACACCGATCTCGTCGCGCAGCGAGGCGAGCGTCGCGTCACGCACGTCCACGCCGCCGACGAGCACCTGCCCGTCGCTGACGTCGTAGATCCGGGAGATGAGCATCGACAGTGTCGACTTGCCCGCCCCGGACGGGCCGACCAGCGCGACCATCTGCCCCGGCTCGACGCTGAACGAGACCCCCTTGAGCACCGGTTCGTTGACGGTCCGGTCGAGGGTGGCGACCTCCTCCAGGGAGGCGAGGGAGACCTCGGCGGCGCTCGGGTAGCGGAAACGCACGTCGCGGAAGTCGACCCGGCCGGCGCCCAGGGGCACCGGCACCGCGTCGGGCTTCTCCACGATGCCCGGCTTGAGGTCGAGCACCTCGAAGACCCGGTCGAAGGAGACCAGCGCGCTCATCACGTCCACCCGGACGTTGGAGAGCGCGGTGAGCGGTCCGTACAGGCGGGTGAGCAGCAGCGCGAGCGTCACCACGGTGCCGGCGCTGACGCCGCCGGTCACCGCGAGCCAGCCGCCGAGACCGTAGGTCAGCGCCTGCGCCAGCGAGGCGACCAGCAGCATCGCCACGAAGAAGGTGCGGGAATACATGGCGGACTGAATGCCGATGTCGCGGACCCGCTCGGCCCGGTCGCCGAACCGGCGGGCCTCGATCTCGGGCTGGCCGAAGAGCTTCACCAGCAGCGCGCCGGCCACCCCGAACCGCTCGGTCATCGTCGCGTTCATCTTGGCGTCGAGGTTGTACGCCTCGCGGGTGATCTCGGCCAGTCGCTTGCCGACCCGACGGGCCGGAATGATGAAGATCGGCAGCAGCACCAGTGACAGCGCGGTGATCTGCCAGGAGAGGGTGAACATCACCGCCGCGGTGAGGACCAACTGGATGACGTTGCTGACCACACCGGACAGGGTGGAGGTGAACGCCCGCTGGGCGCCGAGCACGTCGTTGTTGAGCCTGCTGACCAGGGCGCCGGTCTGGGTGCGGGTGAAGAACTGCAACGGCATCCGCTGCACGTGGTCGTAGACCCGGGTGCGCAGGTTGAAGATGATGCCCTCGCCGATGCGGGCGGAATACCACCGCTGGGCCAGCGACAGCAGCGCGTCGGCGACCGCAAGCGCGGCGATGAACAGGGCCAGCCGCACCACGAGCCGCCCGGCCTCGGTGCCGCCCTCGTTGATCGCGTTGATCACGTCGCCGGCGAGCACCGGAGTGGCCACGCCAATGATGGCGGCCAACACCACGGTGGCCAGGAAGACGATGATGTCGCGCCGGTAGGGGTGGGCGAAATCGACGATGCGGCGGGCCACCCCGCGCTTGAGCCGGTGGGAGGAGACCTCGTCGCGGTTACGCATCGACCGGAGCATGCTCCACCCGGCCATGCCACCGCCGGACATCGGGTTGGACATCGTTCACCTCCGGGTTGCCGGGCAGACCGCACCGTCAGGTCAATTCTCCCGACGAGTGTGACAACCTCGGTCGTAACCCGGATCTTCCCGTGCGGTCCTTACCTATTCTCCAGTGCCGGCGAGGTCACGCAGCCGACGGGTCTGTGCCTCCCGCTCGGCGCGCTGCTGGTCGGCGTGCGACCGCCCGGCGGCGCCGGCGAGCAGCGCCTTGATCTCGACCACCGCATCGCGGGCCCCGGAGAGCAGGCCGGCGGTCAAATCCCGCACCGCGCCGTCCAACTCGGCCGGGGGTACGACCAGGGTGGCCAGCCCGATCCGGTCCGCCTCGGCGGCGTCCAACCGGCGGCCTGTCGCACAGATCTCCAACGCCCGCGAATAGCCGACAAGCTCGACGAGGCGTTTCGTCCCGGCCAGATCCGGCACCAGGCCGAGGGTCACCTCGGCCATCGACAGCTTCGCGTCCGCGGACAGCACTCGCAGGTCGCAGGCGAGCGCGAGCTGAAAGCCAGCACCGATCGCGTGGCCCTGCACGGCCGCGACAGAGACGACATCCGGCCGGTGCAGCCAGGTGAAACCGGCCTGGAACTCCGCGATGCGCTCGGCGCACTCCTGCTCGGGCAGCGTGGCCAGCTCAGCGAACGACCCCGGACCGGAGGCGCCCGCCACCGCGAGATCGAGGCCGGCCGAGAACGCGCGGCCCTCACCGCGGACCACCACCACCCGCACGTCGCCGGGCAGGTCGCGGGAAAAGTCGCTCATCGCTCGCCACATCGCGGGCGTCTGGGCATTGAGCACGTCGGGCCGGCACAACGTCACCGTGGCGACCGGCCCGTCGCAAGTCAGCCGAACCCCGGTCGCCTCGGCGGTCACCGGACTTCCCGGGGCGCGGCGCTGGTGGACGACGCTGAGGGGCGGGTCACGCCTTCTTGCGGCGTCGGGCGCCACCGCGCTGACGCAGCTGCACGCCGGACTCGGTGAGCACTCGATGGATGAACCCGTAGGAACGGCCGGTCGAGGCCGCCAACGCGCGGATGCTCTCCCCCGAGGTGTACCGCTTTACCAGGTCCTTGGCGAGCGTCTGACGCTCGGCTCCGACGATCCGGCGACCCTTCTCAGTGCTGGTGGCTGTGCCAGTGGCTGCCATGCTGTGTCCTCACGTCCCAGACTGTGCGGTTCGGATACGGTCCCACCTATTAGACCGCCTCGAACGATCATGCGCCAGATATCAACTCTTCGCCAACCGACACGCTATGCAATGTCAGCTTCCCGATAGAGTGATCCTGGCGATGCGGCCCGCCGCGGCGTCCGGGCGTACCACCCGCCGGCGCTGGTTGCTGCCGACAAGCCGTAACCTGCCGTCGTGATCGACCTGCTCAGCACGGCGGCCGGAGCGGCAGTGGTCTTCGCCGCGACCGACATCGACGACATCGTCATCCTGACCCTGTTCTTCGTCGCGGCCCGCACCACCGGTCGGCCCCGCCCGTGGCAGATTGTCGCCGGCCAATACGTCGGTATCGGTGCGCTCGCGCTGGCGAGCGCGGTGGTGGCCGCCGGGCTGCTCGTGGTGCCGGACCCGTGGACGGGGCTTCTCGGCCTGTTGCCGATCGCGCTGGGCGTACGCGCGCTGCGTCACTCCGACGAGGACGTGACCCCCACTGTCGTCACTGGAGCGCTCGGCGTGGCCGGCGTGACGATCGCGAACGGCGCCGACAACGTGGCCGTCTACGTACCCGTCTTCCGAGCCCTCGGCGCAGCCGACAGCGCGGTGTTCCTGCTGGTCTTCGTGCTGCTCATCGCGCTGTGGTGTGCCGTCGGCGCGTGGCTGGGAGGGCACCCACGGGTGGTCCGGCTGGTCGAACGCGCCGGACACTGGCTGGTGCCGACGATCTTCATCGGCATCGGCGTGGTGATCCTGGTCAGCTCCGGCGTGGTCGGCCGGCTGGTGGACCTGCTCGGTTGAGGCCCGGCCAGAAGCTTGGTCAGGCCAGCTCGACAAGTTCGAGCAGGTCGTCGCTCCAGGCGTCCTCGTCGCCGTCGGGCAGCAGGATGGCCCGGTCCGGCTTGAGCGCCAGCACCGCACCCGGGTCGTGGGTGACCAGGACGATCGCGCCCGGGTAGTTGGCGATGGCGTCGAGGACCTGCTCCCGGCTGACCGGGTCGAGGTTGTTCGTCGGCTCGTCGAGCAACAGCACGTTGGCGCCGGAACAGACCAGGGTGGACAGCGCCAGCCGGGTCTTCTCGCCGCCGGAGAGCACCCCGGCCGGCTTGTTCACGTCGTCGCCGGAGAACAGGAACGCGCCGAGAATCTTGCGCAGGTCGGTGTCGGACTGCTCGACCGCGGCGGCGCGCATGTTCTCCAGAACCGTCCGCTCCACGTCCAGCGTCTCGTGCTCCTGGGCGTAGTAGCCCAGCCGCAGGCCGTGCCCCGCGTGCACCTCACCGGTGTCCGGGTTGAGCAGCCCGCCGAGCATCCGCAGCAGGGTCGTCTTACCGGCGCCGTTGAGCCCGAGGATGGCCACCCGGGAGCCCCGGTCCACCGCCACGTTGACGTCGGTGAAGATCTCCAGCGAGCCGTACGACTTGGAGAGACCGGTCGCCGTCAGCGGGGTCTTGCCGCACGGCGCGGGGTTGGGGAAACGCACCTTGGCCACCCGGTCGGCGACCCGCACCTCCTCCAGGCCGGAGATCAGCTTCTCGGCACGGCGGGCCATGTTCTGCGCGGCCACGGTCTTGGTGGCCTTGGCCCGCATCTTGTCGGCCTGCGCCATCAGCGCGCCGGCCTTCTTCTCCGCGTTGGCCCGTTCCCGGCGGCGGCGTCGCTCGTCGGTCTCGCGCGCCTCCAGGTACGCCTTCCAGCCCAGGTTGTAGACGTCGATGACCGACCGGGTGGCGTCGAGGAACCAGACCTTGTTGACCACCGACTCCAGCAGCGCGCCGTCGTGGGAGATCACGATCAGGCCGCCCTTGTGGTTGGCGAGGAAGCCCCGCAACCAGGTGATCGAGTCGGCGTCGAGGTGGTTGGTGGGCTCGTCGAGCAGCAGGATACCGCCGCCGTTCTCGCCCGCGTCGCGGAACAGGATCCGGGCCAGCTCGATGCGGCGCCGCTGACCACCGGAGAGGGTGCCGATGGTCTGCGCGAGCGCCCGGTCCGGTAGGCCGAGGTTGGCGCAGATCCGCGCGGCCTCGGCCTCGGCCGCGTACCCGCCGAGGGCGGCGAACTGGTCCTCCAGCGCGCCGTACCGACGGACCAGCTTGTCGGTGGCGTCCTCGGCGAGGCGGGCCTCGATCTCCTGCATCTGGGACATCAGCACGTCCAGGCCGCGCGCGGAGAGCACCCGGTCGCGGCCGGTGACCTCCAGGTCACCCGTGCGCGGGTCCTGCGGCAGGTAACCGATGGCGCTGCGCTGGTCGATCTGGCCGCCGTACGGCTGCCCCTCGCCGGCGAGCACCTTCAGCGTGGTGGTCTTGCCGGCGCCGTTGCGACCGACCAGGCCGATCCGGTCACCGGGCTGCACGCGCAGGGTGGTGTCGGACAGCAGGATCCGGGAACCGGCACGCAGTTCCAGGCCGGTGACAGTGATCATGTTTGCGGGCTCGCTCTCGGGGTTCGGAAGGCTGACTCGGGGCACGCGAAACGGCCGGCGGGCTCAAGAGGCCCGACGGCGCGGGGCGGTTCAGCCTTCGCAGCGCAGCACCTGACAAGTGTACCGGGCGCGCCCGGAGCTCCTGCCCGGATTACCAATCAAGATCATCGGGTACCGGAACGCCTGTCCGGACCCCGTCCGGCACTCGATGGACGAAACGGCACACAAAAGACACTCACCGGCATACGGCGATCGGGGTCACCATGGAACTCAACGAGCGGGCCGAAATCGACACCTCGCAGGTCAACGACGTGGGCCGCGGTGGTGGAGGCGGCGGAGGCGGCCTCGGCATCCCGATCCCCGGCGGCGGCGGTCGGGGCGGCATCATCGGCATCGTGGTGGCGGTGCTCGTCGCGCTGCTCGGCGGCGGCTTCGGCCTCAACGCCATGACGAACGGCGACGAGGGCGGTCAGGCCGGTGGCACCGACCTGGAGCAGTTGTGCTCCCGCGACAACCCCGAACGTCTCGACGACGCGCGCTGCCGCAACGCGCTCTACGTCAACAGCATCCAGGCCTACTGGCAGAAGGCGTACCCGGAGTTGGGCAAGGGAGAGTACGAGCAGACCGACACCAACTTCTTCCAGGCCGCCGTCAACACCGGCTGCGGGCAGGCCGACTCGGGCGTCGGCCCGTTCTACTGCCCCGCCGACAAGCAGGTCTACATCGACCTGAGCTTCTACGACGAGTTGGCGTCCCGGTTCGGGGCGAAGGGCGAGTTCGCCCAGCCGTACGTGCTTGCCCACGAGTACGGACACCACGTCCAGAACCTCCTCGGCACCAACGCGAAGGCCGGCCAGGGCGACCAGAGCGGCCCCCGCTCCGCCTCCGTACGGCTGGAGTTGCAGGCCGACTGCTACGCCGGTGCCTGGGCCAAGCACGCCACCGAGAGCAAGGACAAGACCGGTCAGGAACCGCTGTTCAAGTCCATCACCCAGACCGACATCAGCGAGGCGGTGCAGGCCGCCGAGGCGATCGGCGACGACAGCATCCAGGAGCGCTCCGGCGGGCGGGTCAACCCCGACCAGTTCACCCACGGCACGTCCGAGCAGCGCAAGCGTTGGTTCACCCAGGGCTACGACCGTGGCGACCCGAAGACCTGCGACACCTTCGGTACCGACCAGCTCTGACACCCGCTCCGAAGTCGTGGCAGGCCCCCGGTGGGCCTGCCACGATTGTCATTCCGGCCGAAGCTCCGGGGTCAGGTGAGCCGCGAGACCTGGTAGTGGCCGATGAGCCAGTCGTCGTCGACCCGCCGCAGGAGCACTCCGAGGTTGACGGTCAGTGCCGGCCGGTCGGTGAAGCCGAACTCCACCTCCAGGTAGCCGAGGACCACGTCGTCGGCGAGACGGCGGATCTCCCGGATGTCGTACGCGGCGGTCAGGCCGAGCGGCTGTCCGGCGTAGTACGCGGCGACGCCGGCAGGACCGACCGTGTACGGCTGCAACCCCTGGAAGATCGCGTCGTCGGTGAAGCACGCCGCGACCCGATCGGGCTCGTGGGCGTCGACAGCCGATCTCCACCGGTCGAGGACGGTACGCAGAATCTGAGCGTCGGACATGATGATCTCCCTGCTGACGGACGTGTCCCGTGGCGTGCCTGTCGAGGCGGCGTGCCCTCGCCGGCTCAGCGAGGCGGCTGACCCGGGTCGTTCGGGTGCGGCGTCAACGGCGTCACGGTCTCGCGCCGCCAGGCGCGCAGCGGCATCGACGCGAGCACGGCTTCCAGCTCATCGGCGTCGTCGGCCTGGAACAGCCCCCACGTACGCCACTCCCCCGGTGCCAGCGGCGGCCGCCACAGCCGCAGGAGACTGCCCTGGGCCGTCAGCTCGGCCGAACGCGCGGCCTCTCGCGCACGCATGTCGGCGACGCCGTCCTCCGACGTCCCCTGCGGCACCGTCGTCACCATGTCAACCAGAAACTCCACGCGCCCATCCTCCAGCCGCCGGCCGGACAGCACGCCGCGAACCCCGTTTTGGGTGGCGACCGTCTCCCCTCCGACGCCGCTCGTGCAGGCCTCCTACGCCGCTCGTGCAGGCCTCTGACGCCGCCGGCGCGGGCCTCCGACGCCGCAATGGCGGGCCGAGGTCAGTCGGGGTCGCGCACCAGGATCCGTACCGCCCGGGCCGCACCCACCGCCGCGACCAGCACCGCGTGCCGGGGCTCCGGCACGTCGAGCAGCCGCTCCGCCCGCAACGGCACGAGCGGGGCCAACCGCCGGTCGGTCAGCACACCGTCCACCGCCCGCCGGTCACCGCCGCAGACCAACGCGGCGAGCGTCGCCACCTCCGGCAACAGCAGCCGTACGGCCAGGTCCGCCGCGTCGCCCAGCGCCGCCTTCGCCTGGTTGTCACGCCGTCGGGCGAACCGGTGCTGCGACCATCCGCCCGCAGCGGTGCGCCCCTGCACGTAGCGGGTGTCCACCTTGGAGACGACGAGGTCGCCGCCCTCGGCCACCCCGAGCGCCACCGCGCCCTTGCGCGCCAACAGCAGGCCGATCCGGCGGGGCATGACAGCGGAGGCCACGAACCCGGCCACATCCGCGCCGGCCGGCGCACCCGGCGGGGCGTGCAGCTCGGCGGTTGCCCCGTCCGGGGCGGCGAGCAGTAGACCGTACTCCCTCGCGCTGGTGCTGGGCGGGCCGTGCCGGTCGGCGAAGCCCTCGACCCAGCGGCCGACGCGGGCCGGGTCGACCTCGACCCACCGGCCTCCGCCGGCTGCGGGTCGACTGGTCATCGCCCGACCGTACGGCACAGCGAACCCGTCCGGGCCCCCGGGCGGCCCGTGTGCCCGGCCAGGAACACGCCCGGCGACATCGCGGACCCGGCGCGGTCGGGCGTCGTCCGGGTGGCTGAGCCGCCCGTGAACCTGGTCTGGCTCGGCCTGGACCCAGCCACCTCCTGCGGGGTCGGCCGCCGCGCCGGATGGTCGCCGTGGCCGTTCAGCCTGGCAGTAGCGCGGCCACCGCCAACGCGGCGATGAGCGCGCTGGAGACCAGGCCGGTGACCAGCCGGCCACGCGACCCGGTCAGCGCCCGGCCGACCACGGTGCCACCGCCGGCGATGACCAGTTGCCAGCTCGCCGACGCCAGGAACACCCCGGCCACGAAGAGGGCCATCGGGACCACGCCCGAGTCGGCAGTGTCCCGGCGGCCGAGCACCAGGGCGGTGAAGTAGAGCACCGTCATCGGGTTCAGCAGGGTCAACCCGAGCAGCGCCGCGTAGGCCCGCCCCGGAGTGCTCATGCCCCCACCGTCGCGTGCCGTCGGCGGTCGCCGCGAGCGGTGCGCGGACCACGTCCGCCACAGGCCGTGCCCGGCGAGGCCCAGCAGCACCACGGCGGCGACCACCCGCAGGGGCCCGGCGACCGGCGCGATGATCCCGGCCAGGCCCGCGCCGCCGAGCACGGCCACCACCGCGTAGAGCCCGTCGGCCGTCGCCACCGCGAGCGCCGCGGCGGCACCCACCCGAAACGACGTACGGGCGCTGAGCCCCAGGATCAGAATCGCGATCGCGCCGACGGGAATGGCGACGCCGTAGCCGGCCACGAGACCAGCGAGGAACGCGCCGCTCACGACGGCGGGCGCGGGATCGAGGCGGGCCGGGGCAGGCTGCGCTGTCGACGCACGGCAGTGGCCGCACGGACAGGAACCTGCTTCGGGTACGCCTCAGTCACACGCGCATCCTCCGCGCCGGACCCGCGCCCCCGCCACCGATATTCCGCCGCGCCTCGCGCGCCTCGCGCGCCCGCGCCCCGCGCCCCGCGCCCCGCGCCCCGCGCCCCGCGCCCCGCGCCCCGCGCCCCGCGCCCCGCGCCCGGCGCCCGGCGCCCAAGATCCGCGCAACACCCCCGATGTTGCTGCCTCCGACACGCCGGAGACCGCAACATCCCTGATCCTGCGCAGATCTTGACGACGAACGCCGCCTCTTTGGAGATCGGAACCCCGGGTTTGGCGCCCCCGGCCACCAAGATCGCACTCGAACCAGGATGTAGTGGCCTCGGCGACGCACCGAGGCCACTACATCGAGGATCAAGCGCGATCTTGGGGTGTTCTGGGATCGGCCGAGGGAGCAGAGCCGAACCTCAGGCGGTCAGTCGGGGGTCGCGAGCTGGTCGCCGACCGCGCGCTGAAGCACCTGGGTGACGTTCCACCGCTCGCAGGGGGTGGGCCGCTCCCAGGCGTCGGCCGGAACTCCCTCGACTGCCGTCCGAAGCGCCGCGTGCGCCTTTTCGAGCACGGTCCGCCACTGCCCCGCCGCCATCCCGCTCATTGTTCTGCCCTCTCCGCCGGCTTCCAGCGAGCTGACCCACCCACTGTCGGAGCGGAATATTCCGCCCCGCTTGATGATTTCAGACCAGCGGACCGGAATGATCCGTTCCACTACTTTCGGAGGTGGTCTGGAAACGCGTCGAGCGCGGCACCCGGACGGGTACCGCGCTCGACGAAGTGGGATCGGTCAGACGTTGAAGCCGAGGGAGCGAAGCTGGTCCCGACCCTCGTCAGTGATCTTGTCCGGGCCCCACGGCGGGAGCCACACCCAGTTGATCCGGATGTCGTTGACCAGGCCACCGCCGGGGCCGGTGGTCAGCGCCTGCCGGGTCTGGTCCTCGATGACGTCGGTCAGCGGGCAGGCCGCCGAGGTGAGCGTCATGTCCAGGGTGGCGACGTTCTCGTCATCGACGTGGACGCCGTACACGAGGCCAAGGTCGACCACGTTGATGCCGAGCTCCGGGTCGACGACGTCCTTCATCGCCTCCTCGATGTCGGCGATCATGGCCTTGCTGACGCCGCCCGCAGGAGCGGCGGCGTCAGAGGTGCCGTCGGTCGTCGCGGCGTCGGTCTGCGGCACCACAGTGGTGTCACCGGCCTCCGGCGTCGCCTCAGTAGCAGCGATGTGCTCGCTCATGCCGTCCCTCCGCTTCGCTGCGTGATGCCGCAAGGCACCACTGTGTCATTCGCTCGCTGACGCTCGCTCACGCCTTCACCTCCGGGCTCACGCCCACACCGGCGCGTGCCGCGGCGTCCTTGAACGCCATCCACGGCAGCAGCGCGCACTTGACCCGGGCGGGGTAACGGGCCACACCCGCGAAAGCAACCCCGTCACCGAGCACGTCCTCGTCCGGCGTGACCTGGCCACGTCCGGACATCAACTCCACGAACGCCTCGTGCACCTCGAATGCTTCCCCGGCGCCCCGACCACGCAGCAACTCGTGCAGCACACTCGCCGACGCCTGGCTGATCGAGCAGCCCATCCCGTCGTACGAGATGTCGTGCAGCACGGTGCCGTCGGTGGCCACCCGGACGGTGACCTCGTCACCGCAGGTGGGGTTGACGTGGTGCGCCTCCGCGACCTGGTCGCCCGGGTCGTCGGCATCGCGCAGGCCACGCCCGTGCGGGCGCTTGTAGTGGTCCAGGATGATCTCCTGGTAGAGCTGGTCGAGCTGCATCAGTCGAACACCTTCCGTACCTGCTCCAGACCGGCCACCAGAGCGTCGATCTCCTCGGTGGTGGTGTAGAGGTAGAACGAGGCCCGGGTCATGGCGGGGACGCCGAACCGGCTGCACACCGGCTTGGCACAGTGGTGACCCACCCGCACCTGCACGCCGAGCGAGTCGAGCACCTGACCCACGTCGTGCGGGTGCACGTCGCCGAGCGCGAACGAGATGGTGCCGCCCCGGCCCACCGGCACTGTCGGGCCGAAGATCCGCAGGTCCGGCACCGAGCCGAAGGCGTCCAGCGCGTACGCCGTCAGCTCCTTCTCGTGCCACTGGATGGCCCGCATCCCGACGCCGGTCAGGTAGTCCACCGCCGCGCCCAACGCGACCGCCTCGGCGATCGGCGGGGTGCCGGCCTCGAACCGGGCCGGCGGGGCGGCGAACGTCGAGCGGCCCATGGTGACCGTCTCGATCATCGAGCCGCCACCCATCACCGGCGGCATGGCCGCCAGCAGCTCGGCCCGGCCCCAGAGCACACCGATGCCGGTCGGGCCGCACATCTTGTGGCCGGTGAACACGATGTAGTCGGCGTCCAGGTCGACCACGTCGAGGGGCAGGTGCGGCGCCGACTGCGAGCAGTCCAGCAGCAGCAGCGCGCCCACCTCGCGGACCCGAGCGGTGATCCGGGAGGTCGCGTTGACAGTGCCCAGGATGTTCGACACGTGCACCAACGAGACGATCTTCGTCCGTTCGGTGACCAGGTCCTCCAGGCCCGACTCGTCCAGCCGGCCCTGGTCGGTGACCGGGAACCAGCGCAGAGTCGCGCCGGTCCGCTCACAGAGCAGCTGCCACGGGACGATGTTCGAGTGGTGCTCCATCTCAGAGATCACCACCTCGTCGCCGGGACCGAGCCGGAACCGGGGGTCGGCGTCCGCGCGCAGCGAGGCGTTCGAGAAGGCGTACGCCACGATGTTGATCGCCTCGGTGGAGTTCTTGGTGAACACCACCTCGTCGACGCTCGGCGCGTTGATGAACGCGGCGACCTTCGCCCGCGCCCCCTCGTACGCTTCGGTGGCCTCGGTGCCCAGGGTGTGCACCGACCGCGACACGTTCGCGTTGTGCCGCGCGTAGTGCTCGTCGAGCACGTCGAGCACCTGGCGCGGTTTGTGGGAGGTGTTGGCGCTGTCGAGGTAGACCAGCGGATGCCCGTTGATCTCCCGGTCCAGGATCGGGAAATCGGCGCGCACCCGGGCCACGTCGAAACGCGGCACGTCGTCGTACTGCGGCATCCCCTCGGGGATCGCGATGCTGGTCATCTCGGCAGCGCCTCTTTCGCTCAGGCCTTGGCCGTGCCGGCCCCGGCGGCGTACCGCTCGTAGCCCTCGGCCTCGAGCTTGTCGGCCAGCTCCGGGCCGCCCTGCTCGACGATCCGGCCGGCCACGAAGACGTGCACGAAGTCCGGCTTGATGTAGCGCAGGATCCGCGTGTAGTGGGTGATCAGCAGCACGCCGGTGTCGCCGTTGTCGCGGACCCGGTTGACGCCCTCGCTGACCACGCGCAGCGCGTCCACGTCGAGGCCGGAGTCGGTCTCGTCGAGGATCGCGATCTTCGGCTTGAGCAGCTCCAGCTGGACGATCTCGTGCCGCTTCTTCTCACCACCGGAGAAGCCCTCGTTGACGTTGCGCTGGGCGAACGCCGGGTCCATCTGGAGACGCTCCATGGCGCCGCGCAGCTCGCCGCCCCAGGTACGGAGCTTCGGCGCCTCGCCGTCGATGGCGGTCTTCGCGGTCCGCAGGAAGTTCGCCACCGAGACGCCGGGCACCTCGACCGGGTACTGCATGGCCAGGAAGAGACCGGCGCGGGCGCGCTCGTCGACAGTCATCGCCAGCACGTCCTCGCCGTCGAGGGTCACCGTACCGCCGGTGATCTCGTACTTGGGGTGGCCGGCGATCGAGTACGCCAGGGTGGACTTGCCGGAACCGTTCGGGCCCATGATCGCGTGGGTCTCGCCCGACTTCACGGTCAGGTCGACGCCGGCCAGGATCGGCTTGAGCTCACCCTCGGGCAGCTTGACCGACACCTTCAGGTCGCGGATCTCCAGGGTGCTCATTATCGGGTCACTCCATTACTCGGCGTCAGGCTGAGGTAGATGTCGCCGTCGCGGACTTCGACGGGGTAGACGGGGACGGGTTCGGTGGCGGGCAGGCCGGTCGGCTCGCCGGTGCGCAGGTCGAAGCGCGAGCCGTGCAACCAGCACTCGAGCGTGCAGCCGTCGACCTCGCCCTCGGAGAGCGCGACAGCGGCGTGCGAGCACTCGTCGTACGCGGCGTAGAAGTTGCCGTCCTCGCCGTGCACCAGGGCGATCGGGGTGCCCTCGACGTCCGCGCGGATCGCGGTGCCCTTCGGCACGTCCTCGGTGGAGCAGAGCCGGATCATCAAGCGCCGGCCTTGGTCAGCCGGGCCTCGATCGCGTCGCCGAGGCTCTCCCGCAGCGACTCCACCGGGATCTTGTTGATCAGCTCGGCGAAGAAGCCACGGACCACCAGCCGGCGGGCCTCGCTCTCCGGGATGCCCCGGGCCATCAGGTAGAACAGCTGCTCGTCGTCGAAGCGGCCGGTCGCGCTGGCGTGACCGGCGCCGGCGATCTCGCCGGTCTCGATCTCCAGATTGGGTACGGAGTCCGCCCGCGCACCGTCGGTGAGCAGCAGGTTCCGGTTGATCTCGTACGTGTCGGTGCCGGTCGCCTCGGCCTGGATGAGCACGTCGCCCACCCAGACGGTGTGCGCGCTCTCGCCCTGCAGAGCGCCCCGGTAGCCGACGTAGCTCCGGCAGTCCGGCACGTTGTGGTCGACCAGCTGCCGGTGCTCCAGGTGCTGGCCGGAGTCGGCGAAGTAGACGCCGTACAGCTCGGCCTCGCCCCCGCGCCCGGTGTATTCCACGCTGGTGAACTGCCGGACCAGGTCGCCACCCAGGGAGACCTGGATGTGGATGGCCTTGGCGTCCCGACCCAACTTGATCTTCAGGTGCTGGGCCTGGACCGCGTCGTCGGCCCAGTCGGCGACAGTGACCAGCGTCAGCTTCGCGCCATCGGCCACGGCGACCTCGACGTTGTCGGCCAGGGTGGCCGACCCGACGTGCTCCAGCACCACTGTCGCCTCGGCGAACCGGCCCACCTCGACGAAGGTGTGACCGAACGCCGGCTGCTCGACGCCCTCGCCGACCACCCGCAGCCGTACCGCCTCGCCGAGCACCACGTCGGGGTCCACCCGCAGCAGCAGTGCGTCCGCGGCGGCACCGTAAGCCAACGCGCTGACCCGGTCGACCGGGATCAGCACGCTGCCGACGCGCTCGTCGTCACGGCCGACCCGGGTGATGGCGACACCCTCGGGCAGGTCGCCGTACTCGTGTCGGACCGCGCCGGTCGCGGCCGGCGCGTCGCCGGTAAGGCCGCGCAG
The DNA here is from genome assembly GCF_040608275.1 of Micromonospora sp. NPDC005205. NCBI lineage: Bacteria > Bacillati > Actinomycetota > Actinomycetes > Micromonosporales > Micromonosporaceae > Micromonospora > Micromonospora sp. NPDC005205. The sequence continues at coordinate 25,120 of NZ_JBEXHV010000028.1, read as the reverse complement.
GCGCTTGAGCGGGGTGAAGCGCCACTCCTCCTCCAGGCCGGTGAGGGCCGGGAAGTCGGCGACGTCGTACGAGCGCAGCGCCTGCGACTTGGTGCTGGGCGGCGGCGCGGAAGCCTGGGTAGTCATGTCTTCCTTGGTCTGTCTGTTCCGTGACGACGAGTTGGGGCCGGATGTGACGGGCCGAGGTTCCGACCCGTCACGAGGGAGCGGCGGCGTCAGCCGACCGCGCCCTCCATCTGAAGCTCGATCAGGCGGTTGAGCTCCAGGGCGTACTCCATCGGGAGCTCCTTGGCGATCGGCTCGATGAAGCCGCGCACGATCATCGCCATCGCCTCGTCCTCGCTCAGACCACGACTCATCAGGTAGAAGAGCTGGTCATCGCTGATCTTGGAGACGGTCGCCTCGTGCCCCATCGACACGTCGTCCTCGCGGATGTCGACGTACGGGTAGGTGTCCGAGCGGGAGATCGTGTCGACCAGCAGCGCGTCGCACTTGACAGTGCTCCGGCTGTGGTGCGAACCCTCCAGCACCTGCACCAGACCCCGGTACGAGGTGCGGCCGCCGCCACGGGCGATCGACTTCGACACGATCGTCGAGGAGGTGTGCGGCGCGGCGTGCACCATCTTGGCGCCGGCGTCCTGGTGCTGACCCTCGCCGGCCATCGCCACCGAGAGCACCTCGCCCTTGGCGTGCTCGCCGGTCATGTAGACCGCCGGGTACTTCATGGTCACCTTGGAGCCGATGTTGCCGTCGACCCACTCCATGGTCGCGCCCTCGTGGCAGACGGCGCGCTTGGTGACCAGGTTGTAGACGTTGTTCGACCAGTTCTGGATGGTCGTGTAGCGGCAACGTGCGTTCTTCTTGACGATGATCTCCACGACCGCGCTGTGCAGCGAGTCGGAGGAGTAGAGCGGCGCGGTGCAGCCCTCGACGTAGTGCACGTACGCACCCTCGTCGACGATGATCAGCGTCCGCTCGAACTGGCCCATGTTCTCCGTGTTGATCCGGAAGTAGGCCTGCAGCGGGATCTCGACTTGCACGCCCTTCGGCACGTAGATGAACGAGCCACCGGACCACACCGAGGTGTTCAGGGCGGCGAACTTGTTGTCGCCGACCGGGATCACGGTGCCGAAGTACTCCTTGAAGACGTCCTCGTGCTCGCGCAGCGCCGTGTCGGTGTCCAGGAAGAGGACGCCCTGCTCCTCAAGGTCCTCGCGGATCTTGTGGTAGACGACCTCCGACTCGTACTGCGCCGCGACACCGGCGACCAGCCGCTGCTTCTCCGCCTCCGGGATGCCCAGCCGGTCGTAGGTGTTCTTGATGTCCTCGGGCAGGTCCTCCCAGCTGGTGGCCTGCTTCTCGGTCGACCGGACGAAGTACTTGATGTTGTCGAAGTCGATCCCGGTGAGGTCCGCGCCCCACGCCGGCATCGGCTTACGGCCGAACAGCCGCAGGCCCTTCAGCCGCAGGTCGAGCATCCACGCCGGCTCGTTCTTCTTGGCCGAGATGTCCCGCACCACCGCCTCGTTGATGCCACGCTGGGCGACAGCCCCGGCGGCGTCCGGGTCGGACCAGCCGTACTCGTACCGGCCCAGGGCGGCGAGCTGCTCTTCCTGGGTCAGGGGCTGGACGATCTGCTCGGTCATCTATCTGTCCTCACAGTGGTTACGGGATTACCGGATTGAGCACGGCCCGGCTGGGTCGGGATGTGCGTGGTGCACACCCCGTCGCCGTGCGCGATGGTGGCCAGACGCTGCACGTGGGTGCCGACCAGACGGGAGATGACCGCGGTCTCGGCCTCGCACAGCTGAGGAAACTCGGCGGCCACGTGAGCCACCGGGCAGTGGTGCTGACAGAGCTGGCCGCCAGAGGCGATCGTGGTCGCATTGGCAGCGTAACCCTCGCCCGTGAGCGCTGCGGCAAGTGCCTCGGCTCGGGCGAGAGGGTCGTCGCCCGCATCCTCCATGGCCGCCCGACAGCGGGACTCGAGAGCGGACACCTGCTCGGTGGCGAACGCCTCCACCGCGTCCGGGCCGCCGCTGCGGGCGATCCAGCGCAGCGCGGCGGTGGCCATGTTGTCGTAGTGGTGTGTGCCACAGCGGACCCGGGCGGCCTCGGTCAGCAGGAACACCTTCGCCGGGCGGCCCCGACCGCGACTGCCCTGCACGGGCTGCTCGCGGGCGTACACGTCACCATCCGCAAGCATCGCGTCGAGGTGTCGGCGAATCGCCGCCGGGCTGAGCCCGAGCGCCGCGCCAAGCTGCGCGGCGGTGGTGGCACCCTGCTCCAACAGCAACTGGGTGACCCGATCCCGGGTGGAGACCTCGGCCGCCGCCGGCCCGGCGGGGCCGACCGGCGTGGTCACGGCAGGCGCGGACGCGGACGCACCGACGGCCGGCACGGCCGTCGGTTGGTGCCCGGAGAGCGCCGCCGCGTTTTTCACAACGCCAACGTTACGTAATTACCCGGAGGGTCGCAAACCCGGGCCCCGGTGATCCCAACCACCGCACCGACGGAGTCGGACGAACCTCGATCACTACGGTGCGTAGGATTTGCGCCGTGAACCGAATCGTCCGTCCGGTCTCCGGCATCCTGCTGCGCCGCCTCGCGCTCGCCTCGATCATCGCGAACGTGGGCATCGTCGTCACCGGCGGGGCCGTCCGACTGGCCGCCTCGGGCCTCGGCTGCCCCACCTGGCCCCGGTGCACAGACGATTCCTACGTCACCACGCCGGAGATGGGCGTGTACGGCGTCATCGAATTCGGCAACCGGATGCTGACCTTCGCGGTGGGTCTGATCGCGCTGGCCACGCTGCTGGCCGTACTGCTGCACCGGCCCCGCCGACCCGGGCTCCTCGCACTGGCCGTGGCGGTCTTCCTGGGCATCCCCGCCCAGGCGGTGCTCGGCGGCATCACCGTGCTGACCAACCTCAACCCGTGGGTGGTCGGGCTGCACTTCCTCGCCTCGATGGCCGTGATCGCCGCCGCGTACGCCCTCTGGCGACGCATCGGCGACCCCGACGGCCCGACCGTGGCCGTGGTGCCCGCACCGCTGCGCGCGCTGGCCCGGGTCACCACCGGCGTCACCGTCGCCGTGCTGGTCGTCGGCACCTGGGTCACCGGCAGCGGCCCGCACGCCGGCGACCACGGCGCCGCCCGCAACGGGCTCGACCCGGAGACGATCTCCCAGGTGCACGCGGACGGGGTCTTCCTGCTGATCGGCCTGTCGGTGGCGCTGATCTTCGCGTTCCGCGCCGTCGGTGCGCAGCGGGCCACCCGCGCCGCGATCATCCTGGTCGCCGTGGAGTTGGGCCAGGGCCTGATCGGCTTCGTGCAGTACTTCACCCACGTGCCGGCGCTCCTGGTCGGGGCACACATGCTCGGCTCCTGCCTGGTACTGCTGGCCGCGCTGTCGGTGCAGTGGTCCACCCGGGAACGCCGCCCGGTCGCGCCGGCCCCCCAGGCCACCCCGACCGACGCCGCCGCCCCGGTACCAGTCACCGCCTGACCGCCCCGCGCCCCGCGCCCCGCGCCCCGCGCCCCGCGCCCCGCGCCCCGCGCCCCGCGCCCCGCGCCCCGCGCCCAAGATCCGAGCAACATCCCCGATATTGCTGCCTCCGACCCGCCGGAGACAGCAACGTCCCTGATCCTGCGCGGATCTTGACGACGAACGCCGCCCCTGGGGAGACCGGAACCCCGCCCCTGGCGCCCCCGGCCACCAAGATCACACTCGAACCAGGATGTAGTGGCCACGGAACGCCGGGAAGCCACTAGAACCAAGATGTTGCGCAATCTTGCCGGCGGCAGCACGGACGCGCGGCAGCACGGACGCGCGGCAGCACGGACGCGCGGCAGCACGGACGCGCGGACGCGCGGCAGCCGGACGCACGAGCGCGCGGCGCGGGCGGCCGTTCGGGAGTGGCTTGTTGTGTGAGTGGTTAGGCGTTGCGGGCCAGGTGAGTGGTGATCGCGGTGGCGAGGCGCTCGGGGGCGCCGTCCGCGTACCCGATGAAGAGCGACGGCTCGGTCAGCTCCAGCTCGACCAGGACCGGCTCGCCGTCCGCGCCGGGGATCAGGTCGACCCGGGCGTAGAGCAGCTGTCGGGTGCCGCCGGGCACCGTCGCGAGGGTCTGCTCGGCCACCGCCAACTGCTCGGGGCGAGCGGTGCGGGCGGTGATCTCTTCGGCCTTGTACAGCCCGTCCGGACCGAGGTCCGGCCCGGACAGCATCGGACCCTTGCGGATCGCGTGGCTGAACGCGAGCCCTTCGGGGCCGGCCAGGAAGAGCAGAGCCGTCTCGCCTTCGGTGTCGACGGCCCGCAGGTACGGCTGGACCATGGTGACCCGGCCGGCCTCGGAGAGTCGGCGAACGTGTGCGGCGGCCAGGTCGCGGTGCTCCGGGTCGGCCAGGTCGTACCGGCCGGTGTCCTGGCTGCCGGCGCTGACGGCGGGTTTGAGCACGTACTCGCCGGTCTCGGCGGGCGGCTGCCAGCTCTCCCCCGGCATGATCCAGGCTGTTGGCACGGTTGGCACGCCGGCGGCGCTCAGCTCGGCGAGGTAGCGCTTGTCGGTGTTCCAGCGGACCACGTCGGCCGGGTTGACGAGCGTCGGCACGGTCGACGCCCAGGACACGAACTCGTCGCGGCGCAGCGCGTAGTCCCAGGGTGAGCGGAGCACGACCAGGTCAAAGGAAGACCAGTCGACGTCGGGGTCGTCCCAGACGGCGGCTTGGACGGCGACGCCACGGGCGGCGAGCGGGGCGAGGACCAGCCGGTCGTCCGGGTCGAGGTCGGCCAGGTCGGAGCAGGTGACGAGAGCGACCCGGGGTTCCCCCCGGGTCGACTGGTGATATGTGGTCAATTCAGCTGTCTGTTCAGCGGGCCATCGTGCGCCGGGCCATCGACCGCCAGAGGTCGTTGCTCGGACGCATCTGGTCCATCAGTTCACGCTCCCAGGCGTTCTCGACGGTGACTCCCGCCTTGGCGCACGCCTCCCGGGCGGTGACGGTGTCGTCGGCGAACTGGTCGCCCCACTCACCGTCGGCACCGACCAGGACGATTCGCGCGCCGCGCTTGCCGACGTACTCGATGACCGCCTTCGCGCCGCCGTGTTCTGCGGCGAACGCCTTGAGACCCGCAACCAGGCTTTGGGGCGCCTGCTCGCCGGCGGTCTGCTCAGCGGTCAGCGTCGTATCGGAACCATCTGCCATGACGCGAAGCCTAAGCAGACTTGCACGCCGTCGGGCGAGAACCATGAACCTTTTGTGATGCCAATTACCTACAGGTTTAAGGACGACCACAGGTTTGCTGTCCGGTTATTTACCGACTTTTACGCCCAAAGCGCGTCGGCAAACCGCCCCCCAACCCTCCCAGGTTGAGCCGATCCGACTCATGCAGAAAGTTACTCTGATGTGACGTTAAACCCGGACAACTCATCCACGTCCGTGATTAGTCAGTAGATCAGCGGCATCGATCGCCGCCGACCCGAGCCGCTGGGTGCCGGCTGGGCTGACAACCTGGCAGGACGGACAACGCCGCAGACGGCCATCGCGAGGGCCGGGAAGCCGAACGCGGCGCGGTGGAAGGCAGCGAGCGGAGCCGACGGGCGCAGGCCACCGCACGTGGACAGCGGGAGCGGAGTCGGCCGGGACGGGTCAGATCAGCGCGTCGAGCGCGACGGCCACGAAGACGATCGTCAGGTACGTCGTCGACCAGTGGAACAGCCGCATCGGCTTGACCGCCTCGCCGCGCGTCGCGCGCCGGCAGAGTCGGTGTGCCTCGAGGATGAAGATGGCGCCCACCACCAGGGTCGGCGCCCCGTAGATCGCGCTGAGCCCCAGCGGCCAGACGGCCAGGGAGGTGAGCACGGTGAGCCACGCGAAGATCAGAATCTCGGCGTTCACCCGACGGATCGAGGCCACCACCGGCAGCATCGGGATGCCGGCCCGGGCGTAGTCGTCCTTGTACTTCATGGCGAGCGGGTAGAAGTGCGGCATCTGCCAGAAGAAGACCACAGCGAAGAGCCCCCAGGCGGCCGGCGCCAGTGAGCCGGTCACCGCGGCCCACCCGATCAGCACCGGTGCCGCCCCGCAGGCGCCGCCCCAGAAGGTGTTCGTCGGGGTGGAACGCTTGAGCCACAGGGTGTAGACGAGGTCGTAGTAGGCGATCGCGGCGAGGGTCAGCCCGGCGGCCAGCAGGTTGGTGAACGCCGCCATCAGGGCTACGGACACCGCCGCCAGCACCAGACCGAAGATCAGCGCGCTCCGCGGCGACACGGTGTGTGCCGGCAGCGGCCGACGCTTGGTACGCCGCATCAGCTGGTCGATGTCGCGGTCGATGTAGCAGTTGAGGACGCTTGCCGCACCGGCGGCGAGCGAGCCGCCGATCAGCACGATGGCCATCAGCCACAGCGACGGCAGCCCACCCTCGGCGAGCATCATCGCCGGGATGGTGGTGACCAGCAGCAACTCGACGATCCGCGGCTTGGTGAGCGACACGTACGCCGAGAGAACCGCGCGTACGTCCCGTCGGGCCACCGGGCCTTCGGCCGCCCGCGCCGGGTGTGGCCCGGCCGGGTTGCTCGCGGGGCGCTCGGTGATCATGCTCACGGATTGCCACCTTCCGGCATCGGGCACGGGGAGATCGGATCGGTCGGGACCGCACGGATCCGCATACCGCCCCACACACTACGCGTCGTCGTTTTGGCTGCCCGGCCGACCCGACAACGGTGCGGGCCGTCACACCACCGGGTTGAACCGAGCATCCGGATGGTCACGTAGCGCACACCATGCGCAGATCCCCGGGCGCATGTTTAGGGACGCTCGATAAGGTCATCGGTGAGGGTTCCGCCCATCTGCCGAGGAGCACAACCATCGTGGCTGTTAAACGACCCGAGCACCCCGCACTGAACTGGTCCGACCTCGATCGCCGGGCCGTAGACACCGTCCGCGTGCTGGCCATGGACGCCGTAGAGAAATCCGGCAACGGTCACCCGGGCACCGCGATGAGCCTCGCGCCCGCGGCGTACCTCCTCTTCAACCGCGTCATGCGGCACAACCCGGCCGACCCGAACTGGCCCGGCCGCGACCGGTTCGTCCTCTCCGCCGGGCACTCCAGCCTGACGCTCTACATCCAGCTGTTCCTCTCCGGTTACCCGCTGAGCCTGGACGACCTCAAGTCGCTGCGGCAGTGGGGCTCGCAGACGCCGGGGCACCCCGAGCACGGGCACACGCCGGGCGTGGAGACCACCACCGGCCCGCTCGGGCAGGGTCTGGGCAATGCGGTCGGCATGGCCATGGCGGCCCGCCGCGAGCGCGGCCTGTTCGACCCCGAGGCCGAGCTCGGCGCGTCCGTCTTCGACCACGACATCTGGTGCATCGTCTCCGACGGTGACATCGAGGAGGGCATCAGCCACGAGGCCAGCGCCCTCGCCGGGCACCAGCAGCTGGGCAACCTCACGGTGATCTACGACGACAACGAGATCTCCATCGAGGACGACACCCGGATCGCCAAGAGCGAGGACGTGGCCGCCCGCTACGAGGCGTACGGCTGGCACGTGCAGACTGTCGACTGGCGCAGCGGCGACGCCGACCAGGGCGACTACCACGAGGACGCCGAGGCGCTGTACGCGGCGCTGGTGGCCGCCAAGGCGGAGACCGCCCGCCCCTCCTTCATCGCGCTGCGCACCATCATCGGCTGGCCCGCGCCCAACAAGCAGAACACCGGCAAGATCCACGGTTCGGCACTCGGCGCCGATGAGGTGAAGGCCACCAAGCGGATCCTCGACTTCGACCCGGAGCAGACCTTCCAGGTCGACGAGGAGGTGCTCAGCCACGCCCGCACCGTGATGGGGCGCGGCGACGCGGCCGAGCAGGAGTGGACCGCCGCGTTCGACGCCTGGAAGAAGGCCAACCCGGAGCGCACCGCGCTCTACGAGCGGTTGGCTGGCCGCGTACTCCCCGACGGCTGGACCGACGCGTTGCCGGTCTTCCCTGCGGACGCCAAGGGTGTGGCCACCCGGGCCGCTTCCGGCAAGGTGCTGGAGGCGCTCGCGCCGGTGCTCCCGGAGCTGTGGGGCGGCTCGGCCGACCTGGCCGAGAGCAACAACACCACGATGAAGGGCGAGCCGTCCTTCATCCCGGCCGCCCATGCCACCAAGGACTTCCCCGGCCACGAGTACGGCCGCACGCTGCACTTCGGCATCCGTGAGCACGCCATGGGCGCGATCCTCAACGGCATCGCCCTGCACGGCGGCACCCGCCCCTACGGCGGCACGTTCCTGGTGTTCAGCGACTACATGCGTCCGTCGGTGCGGCTGGCCGCGCTGATGAAGCTGCCGGTGACCTACGTCTGGACGCACGACTCGATCGGCCTCGGCGAGGACGGCCCGACCCACCAGCCGGTGGAGCACCTGACCGCGCTGCGCGCCATTCCCGGCCTGGACGTGGTCCGCCCGGCCGACGCCAACGAGACCGCCTGGGCGTGGCGGCAGGCGCTGGAGCACACCGACCGGCCCACCGCGCTGGCGTTGAGTCGTCAGCCGCTGCCGACCCTGGACCGCGACGTCCTGGGCAGCGCGGAGGGCGTGACCAAGGGTGGTTACGTATTGGCCGAGGCGTCCAACGGCAAGCCCCAGGTGATCATCGTGGGCACCGGCTCCGAGGTGCAGCTCTGCCTGACCGCCCGTGAGCGGCTGGAGGCCGACGGCACCCCGACCCGGGTCGTCTCGATGCCGTGCCAGGAGTGGTTCTACGAGCAGGACGAGGCGTACCGGGAATCGGTGCTCCCCCGCGGGGTAAAGGCACGGGTGAGCGTGGAGGCGGGCATCGCGATGTCCTGGCGCGGCATCGTCGGTGACCTGGGCGAGAGCGTCAGCATCGAGCACTACGGCGCGAGTGCCCCGCACACCGTGCTCTTCGAGCAGTTCGGGTTCACCGGTGACCGGATCGTGGCGGCGGCACACGCCTCGCTGGCCCGGGTGGGCGACATCACCGGTTTCACGACCGGCAACTGAGGGAGCGTGGACGGCATGACCGACAAGCTGAATGAGCTGACCGCCGCGGGAGTGGCGGTCTGGCTCGACGACCTTTCCCGGGTACGACTGAGCTCCGGCGGGCTGGACCAGCTCCGCCGCGAGAAGCACGTGGCCGGTGTCACCACCAACCCGACGATCTTCGCCAAGGCCCTGAGCGACGCCGACGAGTACAACTGGCAACTGCGCGACCTCGCTACTCGTGACGTGGACGTGGAAGAGGCCGTCCGCATGCTCACCACGTACGACGTGCGGTGGGCCTGCGACGTGATGCGCCCGTCGTACGACGGCAGCGACGGCGTCGACGGCCGCGTCTCGATCGAGGTGGACCCCCGCAGCGCGCACGACGCGGACAAGACCGTCGCCGAGGCCAAGGCGCTGTGGTGGCTTGTCGACCGGCCCAACCTCTACATCAAGATCCCGGCCACCGAGGAGGGCCTGTCGGCGATCACCGACACGCTCGCCGAGGGAATCAGCGTGAACGTGACGCTGATCTTCGGTCTGGACCGCTACTCGGCGGTCATGGAGGCCTTCCTCGCCGGCCTGGAGCAGGCCAAGGCCAACGGCCACGACCTGTCGAAGATCGGCTCGGTCGCGTCCTTCTTCGTCTCCCGGGTCGACGCCGAGGTCGACAAGCGGCTGGAGAAGATCGGCTCCGAGCAGGCCAAGTCGCTCAGGGGTAAGGCCGCCGTCGCCAACGCCCAACTGGCGTACGAGCGCTACACCGAGGTGTTCGCCTCGGACCGCTGGAAGGCGCTCGCCGCAGCCGGCGCGCACCCGCAGCGGCCGCTGTGGGCGTCCACCTCGACGAAGAACCCGGACTACAAGGACACCATCTACGTCGAGGAGCTGATCGCCCCCGGCACTGTCAACACGATGCCGGAGTCGGTCGTCAACGCGTACGCCGATCATGGCGAGACCCGCGGTGACACCGTCACCGGGGCCTACGACGCGGCCCGGAAGGTCTTCGCGGACCTGGAGTCGGTCGGGGTGGACATGGCCGACGTGATCGTCACCCTGGAGCGCGAGGGCGTGGAGAAGTTCGAGGTCAGCTGGCAGGAGCTGCTCGACGGGGTGACCAAGTCGCTGAAGGCCGCGGCGCAGGGCACCGGCGCGCCGAACAAGGCCGCCAAGGGCAACGCCAAGGCCGCCGACAAGGCGGGTGGCGCATGAGCGACCTGCTTGCAGGGCCGGTGGAGGCAGCCGCCGGGCTCTCCGTGTACGGCGCGGACGCGGTCGACAAGGCCGCGCCGGCCTCGACCCGGGACGCGCTGGTCAAGGCCGGCGTCCCGGGCAAGCTGGCGGGCAAGGACGCCAGCCTGTGGGGTCCGGACGCCGAGGCCGAGGCCAAGATCCGGCTGGGCTGGGTGGACACCCACCGGCGCAGCCGCGAGCTGCTCGTCCAGTTGGCCGAGCTGAGCGCGGAGCTGGCCGACCTGGATCACGTGGTGCTCGCCGGCATGGGCGGCTCTTCGCTCGCGCCCGAGGTGATCACCCAGACGCTGGGCCGCCCGTTGACGGTGCTGGACACCACCGACCCGGGCCAGGTCCGGGCGGCGCTCGGTGACCGGCTGGAGCGCACCGTGGTGGTGGTGGCCAGCAAGTCCGGGTCGACGGTGGAGACCGACAGCCACCGGCGCGCGTACTGGCAGGCGTTCCTGGACGCCGGGATGACCGAGGCGGAGGCCGGCCGGCACTTCGTCATCGTCACCGACCCGGGTTCGCCGCTGGAGGCCACCGCGGCCGAGATGGGCGCGTTCACGGTGCTCGCCGACCCGAACGTCGGCGGCCGCTACTCGGCGCTCACCGCGTTCGGTCTGGTGCCCTCGGCGCTGGCCGGGGTCGAGGTCGCGGAGCTGCTCGACCAGGCCGACGCGCTGGCCACGTCGCTCGGCGCGGACCAGAACAACCCGGCGCTGGCGCTGGGCGCCGCTCTGGGCGCGGCGGCAACGCTGGCCCGGGACAAGGTCGCCCTGGTGTCCGACGGCACCGGCATCGACGGGCTCGGCGACTGGGCCGAGCAGCTGATCGCCGAGTCGACGGGCAAGGCCGGGGTGGGCATCCTGCCGGTTGTCGTGGAGTCTCCGCAGAGCCCCGGCGCCACCGGCGCGGACGTGCTGACGGTCAGCTACGGCGGCGCGCTGGCCCCCGGTGACATGCCGGGCGGCGGGGCCAACCCGGACGTGGCCGTCAACGGCCCGCTGGGCGCGCAGTTCCTGGCCTGGGAGTACGCCACCGCGGTGGCCGGTGTGGTGCTCGGCATCGACCCGTTCAACCAGCCGAACGTCACCGAGTCCAAGGAGAACACCAACAAGATCCTGGCCTCGGGCCTGCCGGCGGAGACGCCGTCGTTCACCGAGGGCGCGATCGAGGTGTACGCCCCGCAGGGCGCCCCCGGGGACCTGGCCGGTGTGCTGCGCTGGCTGCTCGACGGGCTGGGCGACGACGGTTACCTCGCGGTGATGGCGTACCTCGACCGGTTCGCCGACGCGGACACGGCCAAGCTGCGGTCGCTGCTGGCGCAGGCGGGTGGCCGACCGGTCACCTTCGGCTGGGGTCCGCGCTTCCTGCACTCGACTGGCCAGTACCACAAGGGCGGCCCGCAGGTGGGCAGCTATCTCCAGGTGACCGGCGCGGTCGCCGAGGACCTGGCGGTGCCGGGCAAGCCGTACACCTTCGGTGAGTTGCAGGCGGCGCAGGCCGCCGGCGACCGGCAGGCTCTCGCCGGTCGGGAGCGGCCGTTGCTGCGGTTGCACCTCACCGACCGGGCCTCCGGTGTCGCCCAACTACTGGATGCGGCCGGTGATCTGCGGGCGTGAGGATGGACGACGTGACTGAGGCGGAGCCAGGAGGCGGTTCGGTGAACCCGCTGCGCGACCCGCAGGACCGCCGGTTGCCCCGGATCCCGGAGCCCTGTGCTCTGGTGATCTTCGGGGTGACCGGCGACCTGGCCCGCAAGAAACTGCTCCCTGCGGTCTACGACCTGGCCAACCGGGGGCTGTTGCCGCCGGGCTTCGTGGTGCTCGGTTTCGCGCGCCGGGACTGGGGTGACGGCGACTTCGAGACGTTGGCCTGCGAGGCTGCCCGCAAGCACGCCCGCACGCCGTGGCGGGACGAGGTGTGGGCGCGGCTGGCCGGCAACATCAAGTTCGTTGGCGGTTCGTTCGACGACGACGCCGCCTTCGACACCCTCGCCTCGACGCTTGACGATCTGCGCCAGACCCACGGCATCACCGGCAACGCGGCGTTCTACTTCTCCATCCCGCCGGCCGCGTTCCCTGTCGTGCTCAAGCAGTTGGCCCGCACCGGGATGGCCGACAACGACAAGTCCGGCGGTTGGCGCCGGGTCGTGGTGGAGAAGCCGTTCGGTAACGACCTGCCCTCGGCGAAGGCCCTCAACGACCTCGTCGACGACGTGTTCACCCGGGAGGACGTCTTCCGGATCGACCACTACCTGGGCAAGGAGACGGTTCAGAACATCCTCGCCCTGCGGTTCGCCAACAACCTGTTCGAGCCGCTGTGGAACTCGAAGTACGTCGACTCGGTGCAGATCACCATGGCGGAGGACGTCGGCATCGGCAGCCGCGCCGGCTTCTACGACACCGTCGGCACCGCCCGCGACGTGCTGCAGAACCACCTTCTCCAACTCCTCGCCCTGGTGGCGATGGAGGAGCCGACCAGCTTCGACGCCGACGAGATCCGGGCTGAGAAGCTGAAGGTGCTCAAGGCCATCACCCTGCCGAAGGACGTCGCCCGGGACACCGTCCGCGGTCAGTACCTGCCGGGCTGGGTCGGCGGCGAACGCGCTGTCGGTTACCTGGAAGAGCGGGACGTCCCCGCCGACTCCACCACTGAGACGTACGTGGCGGTGCGGTTGGGCATCCAGAACCGCCGCTGGGCGGAGGTGCCGTTCTACATCCGGGCCGGCAAGCGGCTGCCCCGGCGGGTCACCGAGGTCGCCATCATGTTCAAGAAGGCGCCGCACCTGCCGTTCAACGACGCCGACATGGAGTCGCTGGGCAACAACCAGCTGGTCATCCGGGTGCAGCCGGACGAGGGCGTGGTGCTCAAGTTCGGCTCGAAGGTGCCGGGCACGACAATGGAGGTCCGCGACATCGCGATGGACTTCCAGTACGGCGAGGCGTTCACCGAGTCCAGCCCCGAGGCGTACGAGCGTCTGGTGCTGGACGTGCTGATCGGCGACCGCACCCTGTTCCCGGACGCGGCCGAGGTCGAGCAGAGCTGGCAGGTGATCGACCCCCTGGAGCACGCCTGGGAGGGCACCACCCCGGAGCCGTACCGGGCCGGCGAGTGGGGCCCCCGGGCCTCCGACGAGATGCTGGCCCGCGAGGGCCGCGCCTGGAGACGAGCATGATCGGGCTGTGGGACACCACCGGCAACGAGGTGGTCAAGGCGCTCGCCGCCGAGCGGCGCAGCGCCGGCGGGGTGGCCAGCGGCATGGCGCTCACCCTCATCGTGGTGGTGGACGAGAAGCGGGTCCGGGAGGCTGAGGCCGCCGCGACGATCGCCGCCGCGGCGCACCCGTGCCGCCTCGTGGTGGTGGTCCGCTCGGAGATCGAGCGGGACCGCAACCGACTGGACGCGGAGATCGTGGTCGGTGGCCGGCTCGGCCCGTGCGAGGCGGTGGTCACCCGGATGTACGGCCGGTTGTCCCTGCACGCCGAGTCGGTGGTGATGCCGCTGCTCGTTCCCGACGTACCGGTGGTCACCTGGTGGCACGGCGAGCCGCCGGCGGAGATCGCCACCGACTTCCTCGGGGTGGTGGCCGACCGGAGGATCACCGACTCCGCGCAGGCCGCCGACCCGTTGGAGGCGCTGCGGCAGCGGGCCCGGGACTACGCCCCGGGCGACACCGACCTGGCGTGGACCCGGATCACCCCGTGGCGCACCCTGGTCGCCGGGGCGTTCGACACCACCAACGCCCAGGTCACCGAGGCGACGATCGTCGCGCCTCCCACTGATCCGACGGCGGCGCTGATGGCCGGTTGGCTGTCCAGCCGGCTCGGCATCACCCCACGCCGGGTGGACAGCAACGAGTTCCCCCGGATGCGGGAGGTGCAGCTCAGCTGCGCCAACGGCGATCAGCTGACGCTGACCCGCGAGGACAGCATGGCCGTGTTCCGGCGCACGGGCCAGGACGACCGGGCCCTGCCGCTGGTGCGCCGCCCGCTCGGCGACGAACTGGCCGAGGAGCTGCGCCGGCTGGACGCCGACCAGGTGTACGCGGAGGCGCTGGGCGCGACGGTCGGGCTGCGAGGTCTGGATCAGCGCCCCGCGCAGCGGGTCCACGTCTGGAAGGATCCGGCCACCGCACAGCGCGCCGAGGCCGGGGTGACCGCGCACGTCGGCACGAGCGGCGAGGGCTGAGCCCAGCCGGGGCACAACGTCGGGCAGGGCCGGTACGCACCGGCCCTGCCCCGCAATCTCCGGGGTTTTCGCCCCACCACCTCGGGCACACCGCCCCGGGCACGACAGCGACCGCCTCGCGGTCCTCGAACGAAGGCGCAACCATGAGTGAGGCGAGTGTCGCCGTCCACGCCGACGCCGACCTGCTGGCGCAGGCAGTGGCGGCTCGGTTGCTGGTGAAGCTGCTCGACGCCCAGGCCGACCGGGGCGAAGCCTCGGTGGTGCTCACCGGAGGTCGGGTCGCGGCGGCCGTCTACCGGGCGGTGGCGACGCTGCCGGCCCGCGACGCGGTGGACTGGTCCCGGGTCGACGTGTGGTGGGGCGACGAACGGTTCCTGCCCGCCGGTGATCCGGACCGCAACGAGACGCAGGCCCGGGCCGCCCTGCTGGACGTGGTGCCGCTGAATCCGGCCAGGGTGCACGCGATGCCGGCTTCGGACGGCCCGGCCGGCAACGACCCCGAGGCGGCGGCTGCCGAGTACGCGCAGGAGCTGGCCCGCGCCGCCGGGCCCGGGCACGCCACACTGCCGCACTTCGACGTGCTGATGCTGGGCGTCGGCGAGGACGGCCACGTGGCCTCGGTCTTCCCCGAGCACCCGGTGGGCTACGAGACCCGGCCGGTGAGCGCGGTGCGGGGCAGCCCCAAGCCGCCGCCGACGCGGACCACCCTCACCCTGCCGGCGATCAACACCGCCGAGGAGGTCTGGCTGGTGGCCGCCGGCGCCGACAAGGCTCGCGCGGTGGGTATGGCGTTGGCCGGCGCAGGCCCGGTGCAGTTGCCGGCAGCCGGCGTGCACGGCGTGAACCGCACCCGCTGGTTGCTGGACCGGACGGCCGCAGCCGATGTGCCCGTCCGACTGCGCAGTCTGCGCTGAGCGGGCGGAGGAGCCCGCTACTCGCCGCGTCGACGGCGCAGTGCGGCGAGCGCCTCGGCGAGCAGGGCCTCTCCCTCCTCGGCGGTACGGCGCTCCTTCACGTACGCCAGGTGGCTCTTGTACGGTTCGGCGCGGACCCGACCTGGCGGGTTCTGGGCGTCCCGACCGGCGGGTAGGCCACAGCGGGGGCAGTCCCACAGGGGTGGCGGTTCGACGTCCGCGGCGATCCGAATGTCGACCCGGTGGTCGTTACGGCACCAGTAGGTGACGTCCTGTCGGGGGGCGGGTTGGTGCCGCTCGTCGGGGCGCATCGGTGCGGACCCGACCCGGGCTCCCCGGATAACGTTGCCATTCGGCACGGCTGCTCGCTCCTGTCGTCGGAGGGGACCCGCCGTCTTCGGGGGTGGAGCGGCGGGCGACGCGGTGCAGCGGAGAAAAGCCTGCGCGCGGCCCGTCGAGTGACGAACCGCGCGCAGATTGTACGACTTACTGAGCCTGCTCAGGCGCCGCTGTTCATTTGGAGGCGCAGCCAGAGCCCGAGCCCGATGATGGCGGCGAACCAGACGACGCTCACCAGAACGGTGTAGCGGTCCAGGTTCTTCTCGGCGACCGAGGAGCCGGCGAGGCTGGAGCTGACGCCACCGCCGAACATGCTCGACAGACCGCCACCCTTGCCACGGTGCAGCAGGATCAGCAGGGTAAGCAGAATGCTCGTGATGACCAGCAACACGATCAACGTGTATGCGAACCAGATCGGCATGGCTGGGGTCAGTTCCTCTCGTAGCGATCCTCGCCCGGTCTGATCGGGCACGGCGGCACCGACCGGCGGACGGGCGGTGTCAAGGATACCGAGCGATCAGCGGGCGAGGTGCTCCGGGAACCTGCAGATCTGAGCGAATTCCTCGGCGTCCAGGCTGGCGCCCCCCACCAGGCCCCCGTCCACGTCCGGTTGGGCCATGATCGAGGCGACGTTGGACGCCTTGACCGACCCGCCGTAGAGAACCCGAACCTGGTCGGCGGTCTCCTGGTCGAAGCGTTGCGCCAGTCGCTGACGCACCGCCCCGCAGACCTCCTGGGCGTCGTCCGGGGTCGCGGTCTTGCCGGTACCGATCGCCCAGACCGGCTCGTACGCGATCACGACCTGCCGCACCTGCTCGGGGGTGAGCCCGGCGAGGCCCCCGTCGAGCTGGTCGGAGCAGTGCGCCACGTGGGTGCCCTGCTCGCGGACGTCAAGCCCCTCCCCCACGCACAGGATCGGCGTCAGGCCGTGCGTCAGCGCCGCCTTGACCTTGGCGTTGACCAGCGCGTCGTCCTCGTGGTGGTAGGCCCGCCGCTCGGAGTGCCCGACCACCACGTACGTGCAGCCGAGCTTGGCCAGCAGCGGCCCGGAGATGTCCCCGGTGTACGCGCCGGACGCGTGCGGGGAGAGGTCCTGCCCGCCGTAGCCGATCAGCAGCTTGTCCCCGTCCACCGCGGTCTGCACGGTGCGCAGGTCGGTGAAGGGTGGCAGCACTACCGTCTCGACGGCGGTGAGCTGCTTCTCGGTGAGGCTCGCCGCCAGCTTCTGCACCAGCAGGTTGGCCTCGAGGTGGTTGAGGTTCATCTTCCAGTTGCCGGCCATCAACGGCCGGCGGGTGGTGCTCGACATTCAGTTCTCCAGGGCCGCGATGCCGGGGAGGGTCTTGCCCTCGAGGTATTCCAGGGAGGCGCCACCACCGGTGGAGATGTGCCCGAAGGACGACTCGTCCAGCCCCAGGGCACGGACGGCCGCGGCGGAGTCACCGCCACCGACGACGCTGAACGCGTCGGCCTTGGTGATCGCCTCGGCGATCCCCCGGGTGCCCGCAGCGAAGGCCGGCATCTCGAACACGCCCATCGGGCCGTTCCAGAAGATCGTCTTCGCCTGGGACAGCGCGGCGCTGAAGCCAGCCACCGTCTCCGGGCCGACATCCAGGCCGAGCCGGTGGCTCGGGATGCCGTCGACCCGCACCGTGTCGTGCGCCGCGTCCGGAGCGAACGCGTCCGCCACCACCACGTCGACCGGCAGCATGATCTTGCCGTCGGACCGCTCCAGCAGGTTGCGGCAGGTGTCGACCATGTCCTTCTCCAGCAGCGAGGTGCCCACCTCCAGGCCCTGGGCCTTGAGGAAGGTGAAACACATCCCGCCACCGATGAGCAGCCGGTCGACAGTGGGCAGCAGAGCCTCGATCACGGCGAGCTTGTCGGACACCTTCGACCCACCGAGCACCACGACGTACGGGCGCTCGGGGTCACCGGTGAGCTTGGAAAGCACCTCGACCTCACGCAGCACCAGCCGACCCGCGACGTGCGGCAACCGGGCCGGCACATCGAAGACGCTGGCGTGCTTGCGGTGCACGGCACCGAACGCGTCGTCCACGTACACGTCGCCGAACGCGGCGAGCTGGTCCGCGAAGGCGCCCCGCTCGGCCTCGTCCTTGCTGGTCTCGCCCGCGTTGAAACGCAGGTTCTCCAGCAGTGCGACCTGGCCGTCGGCCAGGTCGGCGACGGTGGCGCGGGCCGACTCACCCACGGTGTCCGTGGCGAAGTGCACCGGCGCCCCCAGCAGCTCACCGAGCCGCCCGGCGACCGGGCCCAGGCTGAACTGCGGGTCCGGAGCGCCCTTCGGGCGGCCCAGGTGCGAGCAGACGACCACCTTCGCGCCGGCCTCGACCAGCGCGCCGAGGGTCGGCAGCACCGCGCGGATGCGCCCGTCATCAGTGATCGCACCGGTCTGCTTGTCGAGCGGGACGTTCAGGTCGGCGCGCACCAGCACGCGCCGACCCGACACCCCCTCGGCGAGCAGGTCGTCGAGGGTCCGGATGCTCACAGCGACGAACCGACCAGCTTGACGAGGTCGACCAGGCGGTTGGAGTAGCCCCACTCGTTGTCGTACCAGCCGACGACCTTGACCTGGTTGCCGACGACCTTGGTCAGCGGCGCGTCGAAGATGCACGACGCCGGGTCGGTCACGATGTCGGTGGAGACGATCGGGTCCTCGTTGTAGACCAGGATGCCCTTGAGCGGGCCGTCCGCGGCGGCCTTCAGCGCGGCGTTGACCTCGTCCACGGTGGTCTCGCGACCGACGTTGACGGTGAGGTCGGTGACCGAGCCGGTCGGGATCGGCACCCGCAGGGCGTAGCCGTCGAGCTTGCCCTTGAGGTCCGGAAGGACCAGGCCGATCGCCTTGGCGGCGCCGGTCGAGGTCGGGACGATGTTCAGCGCGGCAGCCCGGGCACGACGCAGGTCCGAGTGCGGCGCGTCCTGGAGGTTCTGGTCCTGGGTGTACGCGTGGATCGTCGTCATCAGACCGTGCTGGATGCCGAACGTGTCGTGCAGGACCTTCGCCATCGGCGCGAGGCAGTTGGTGGTGCACGAAGCGTTGGAGATGATGGTGTGCTTCGCCGGGTCGTAGGTGTCGTGGTTGACACCCATGACGACGGTGACGTCCTCGTTCTTCGCCGGGGCGGAGATGATGACCTTCTTGGCCCCACCGTCGACGTGCGCCTTGGCCTTGGTGGCGTCGGTGAAGAAGCCGGTCGACTCGATGACGACGTCGGCGCCGACCTCGCCCCACGGCAGCTTCGACGGGTCCTTCTCGGCGTACGCCTTGATGGTCTTGCCACCGACGGTGATCTCGTCGGCGGTGGCCTTGACCTCGTAGGGCAGGCGACCCAAAATGCTGTCGTACTTGAGCAGGTGGGCAAGCGTCGCGTTGTCGGTCAGGTCGTTCACCGCCACGACCTCGATGTCGGCGTCAGACGCCAGCACTGCCCGGAAGAAGTTACGGCCGATTCGGCCAAAGCCGTTGATGCCAACCCGGATAGTCACAGGTTCCATCTCCTCGCGTTCTGGTCTGCCGGCCTCAGACAACGGGCCGGCGGAGTGGTGTGCGCCGACCGTTGGAGCCGGCCGCTGAAGGTTCGTCTCGGCCACCCCGCCGCGGTCTGAGGACCTGACCGCCCGAGGCGGTGCGCACGACGAGGCGTGCCTGTGTCGGCCCCCTTGCCGTACGCAGCGACCCTATCCGAGCGTGCGAGACCACGCTGCGCCGGGTCGTGCTCCCGGGCACACCGTGCGGCCCCACCGTCCTATCAGACCACGAGCATGTCGGGCGTGACGGCCGCTTCCGTATCCGGGATGCCAAGGTCCCGGGCCCGCTTGTCGGCCAGCGCCAGGAGCCTGCGGATCCGTCCCGCGATGGCGTCCTTGGTCAGCGGGGGGTCGGCCAGGGCGCCCAACTCCTCCAGCGACGCCTGCCGGTGCTCCAGGCGCAGCCGCCCGGCGTCGGTCAGGTGGTTGGGCGCCTCGTCGGCGAGGATCTCCAGCGCACGGGTGACCCGGGCGGCCGCGGCGACCGCCGCCCGCGCCGACCGGCGCAGGTTGGCGTCGTCGAAGTTGGCGAGCCGGTTGGCGGTGGCCCGCACCTCGCGGCGTACCCGACGCTCCTCCCAGGCCAGCACGCTGGAGTGCGCGCCGATCCGGGTGAGCAGCGCGGCGATCGCGTCGCCGTCCTTGACGACCACCCGGTCCACCCCGCGTACCTCGCGGTTCTTCGCGGTGATGCCGATGCGGCGGGCCGCGCCGACCAGCGCCAGCGCGGACTCCGGCCCCGGGCAGGTGATCTCCAGCGCGCTGGAGCGGCCGGGCTCGGTGAGCGAGCCGTGCGCCATGAACGCGCCCCGCCACGCCGAGACCGCGCAGCAGACGTTGGCCGCCACCACGTGCGGGGGCAGCCCCCGCACCGGGCGACCCCGCACGTCGAGCAGGCCGGTCTGCCGCGCGAGGGCCTCGCCGTCCTTGACCACCCGCACGATGAAGTGGCTGCCCTTGCGCAGCCCACCGGAGGCCAGCACGTGGATCTCGCTGGGGTAGCCGTAGACCTCGGCGACCTCCCGGCGCAACCGCCGGGCGACCGCCCCGGTGTCCAGTTCCGCCTCCACCACCACGCGGCCGGAGACGATGTGCAGCCCGCCGGCGAAGCGCAGCAGCGCGGCCATCTCCGCCCGCCGGCAGCAGGGCTTGGGCACGTCGACCCGACTCAGCTCGTCCTTGACCGCGGCCGTCATCGCCATTGTGCGTCCCCTCACGGACCTGTTCCGGCGTGTCGCCGGAGATTACGTACGTGTCTAACGATCGGCGCCCAGGACAGGCACCAGCGCGGCGCCCAGGGCAGCCGGATCATGGCGGGGAGTCCCGTCGACAACGGCGACGGGGGCGAGGACCAGGCGGGCACCCAGCGATTCTGCCGCACGTTCGACCGGTTCGGGGTCACCCACCGCCTTCGCGTCGGCGAGCACAAGATCGACCTTGAGTTCGGGCAGGTACCAGTGCAGTGCCGCGAGATGATCGGCGACGGAGAGCCCCAGGGTCTCCTTCTCCGCGGCGAGGTTCAGCGTGACCAGCCGCCGGGCCGAGGTGGACACGATCGCGTCGGCCAACTGCGGCACCAGCAGGTGCGGAAGCACACTCGTGTACCAGCTGCCCGGCCCGAAGATCAACCAATCGGCCGCCCGGATCGCCTCGATGGCCTCGGCGCACGCCGGTGGGGCGCTCGGGGTGAGGCGCAACGACTCGACCCGCCCGGTGGTCACGGCCACCTGGTGCTGGCCACTGACCGTGCACACCTCGTCCGGGGCGGCCGGGTCGGCACCGCGTACCCGCGCCTCGATGCCGACCGGTTGGCGGGACATCGGCAACACCCGGCCCACCGCGCCGAGCATCGCGCCGGCGTGCTCCAGCGCCGCCACCGGGTCGCCGAGCAACTCCATGAGGCCGCAGAGCACCAGGTTGCCCACCGCGTGCCCGGTCAGACCGTCGGTGCCGGCAGACGCCCCGTCGGTGCCGCGCGGAGCCGCGCCGTCCCGGCCCGCGTCGTCGCCCGCCGCCAGGCCCCGGCCGGTCGCGCCGGATCCGGGTACGCCCACCGGCGCGGCGGCGAAGCGGTGCTGGAACAGCCCGGCGCTGCGCCGGGTGGCCGGGTGGTCACCGGCCAGGGCCACCAACGCCTGGCGCAGATCTCCCGGCGGCAGGCCACCCCGCTCGGCCCGCAACCGACCACTGGAACCACCGTCGTCACCCACCGTGACCACCGCGGTGATGTCGAGGTCGAGTTCGGGGGCGCAGTGGCGCAGCGCACGCAACGAGGCGGACAGACCGTGCCCGCCGCCGAACGCCACCACCCGCCGGGCCGTCATTCCCGCCCCAGGTCGCGGTGCTGGGCGTTCGCCGCCAACCCCGAGTGACGCAGTCGGCTGGCCAACTCCTCGGCGATGGCCACGCTGCGGTGCTTGCCGCCGGTGCAGCCCACGGCGACCGTGAGGTACCGCTTGCCCTCCCGCTCGAACCCGGTCGTGGTGGCGTTGACCAGGTCGGCGTACGAGGCGACGAAGGCGTCGGCGCCCTCCTGGCCCAGCACGTACGCGCTGACCGCCTCCTCCCGCCCGGTGTGCTCACGCAGCTCCGGCACCCAGTACGGATTGGGCAGGAAGCGGGCGTCCAACACGAAGTCGGCGTCCGGCGGCAGGCCGTACTTGAAGCCGAACGACAACACGGTGACCCGCAGCCGGCGGGCGTCCTCGCCACCGAACAGCTCCTCGATGCGGCGCCGGAGCTGGTTGACGTTCAGATGGCTGGTGTCGATGATCACGTCGGCTTGGTCACGGGCCTCCTCCAGCAGGCCACGCTCCACGGCGATGCCGTCGGCCAGCCGCCCGTCACCCTGCAACGGATGCGAACGGCGAACGCTCTCGAAACGCCGGATCAGCACCTCGTCGTCGGCGTCGACGAAGACCACCCGGGGCGAGAATCCGCGCTCCTTGAGCTCCCGGATCGCCCCTGCCAGGTCGGTGGAGAAGGCCCGCGACCGCACGTCCAGCACCATCGCGGTACGCCGAGCCGCCCCGCCCGCCTTGAACGCCAGCTCGGCCATGTCCAGCATCAGGGCCTGCGGCAGGTTGTCCACGACGTAGTAGCCGACGTTCTCCAACGCCCGGGCCACAGTGCTGCGGCCACCCCCGGAGACGCCGGTGACCACCACCAGTGTGGTCTCCGACTCAGCCGCCACCTGTTCGTCATTGGCATCCGGGCCGTCGATCCGGTCCCCGGCTGTGCGCGCCTCGCTCACCCGTACCCCCAAGCCGTGGCGCCGCGGCCGCCCTCGGCCGCGATTGGTCAATCAGCGACTCTATCCCGCCACCCGGTCGCCGCCCGGCACCCGTGGCCGGACGGCGCACACCGAGCGCCCGGCGGTCGCGCTCCCGACAGTGCGCGCACTTGATGACGATCAGTAACTGTCTATACGCTCCTTGCGATAACCGCAGGTCAAGGCCGATATCTGGGAGGGTGCGATGCACGACCTGGCGGACAAGAACAAGTACGTGGGCTTCCTGTTCATGCGGATCAACCCCGAGTACTTCGCCCTCGGACGTGAGGGCATCCACGAGATCTCCGCCGAGCACGCCCGTGATCTGGGCCGCTTCGCCAAGCAGCTCACCCACGTCGTCTGCACCGGGGTGAACGGCACGTACGACCAGGTCACCATGGTCGAGGCCGACACCCTGGAGGAGATCAACGCGGCGGCCACCGCCTTCCGCATGGGCAACAAGGCCCGCTACATCGAGATCGTCGACATCGTGATCGGGATGAAGGCCCCGCCACGCGGCCTGGCCAACCGGTCCAGCCAGCCCGGCTGACCGCCCCGCCCGTCCGGCCCACCCGACCCGGGTGAGCCGGGCGGGCGCTGTCGGGGTTGGCTCGTAGACTCCCCGGATGGCTTCTCCCACCGACCTGCGGGCCGCCTCCGACGCCCTGGACGTGCTGAGCCGGGTGTTCGGCTACGACGCCTTCCGCGGTTTCCAGCAGGACGTGATCGACCACGTGGTCGCCGGCGGCGACGCGCTGGTGTTGATGCCCACCGGTGGCGGCAAGTCCCTGTGCTACCAGATCCCGGCCCTGGTCCGCGACGGGGTCGCCGTCGTCGTGTCCCCGCTGATCGCGCTCATGCAGGACCAGGTGGACGCCCTCACCGCGGTCGGCGTACGCGCCGGGTTCCTCAACTCGACCCAGACCCTGGACGCCCGACGACGGGTGGAGGCCGCCTTCGTCGCCGGCGAGCTGGACCTGCTCTACCTCGCCCCGGAGGCGCTCGGCGTCCGATCCACCCTCGCCCTGCTCGACCGGGGCCGCATCTCCCTGTTCGCGATCGACGAGGCGCACTGCGTGTCCCAGTGGGGGCACGACTTCCGCCCCGACTATCTCGCGCTCTCGATGCTGCACGAACGCTGGCCACAGGTGCCCCGCATCGCCCTGACCGCCACCGCGACCAGCGCCACCCGCACCGAGATCGCGACCCGGCTCAACCTCGACGACGCCCGGCACTTCGTGGCCAGTTTCGACCGGCCCAACATCCAGTACCGGATCGTGCCCAAGCGCGAGCCCCGCAAGCAGTTGCTGACCCTGCTACGCGACGAGCACCCCGGCGACGCCGGCATCGTCTACTGCCTGTCCCGTGCCTCGGTCGACAAGACGGCGGAGTTCCTCACCGCCAACGGGGTCGCCGCGCTGCCGTACCACGCAGGGTTGGACGCGGGCACCCGCGCCCGCAACCAGCAGCGCTTCCTGCGGGAAGACGGCCTGGTCATGGTGGCCACCATCGCCTTCGGCATGGGCATCGACAAGCCCGACGTGCGGTTCGTCGCGCACCTCGACCTGCCCAAGTCCGTCGAGGGCTACTACCAGGAGACCGGCCGCGCCGGCCGTGACGGTCTGCCGTCCACCGCCTGGCTGGCGTACGGGCTTCAGGACGTGGTCCAGCAACGCAAAATGATCGAGACGTCCGACGGGGACCTCGCCCACCGCCGCAACCTGGCCGCGCACCTGGACGCGATGCTCGCCCTCTGCGAGACGGTGCGCTGCCGGCGGGTCCAACTGCTCGAATACTTCGGCGAGACGACGACGGCGGCGTGCGGCAACTGCGACACCTGCCTCACCCCACCGGAGACCTGGGACGGCACCGTCGCCGCCCAGAAGTTGCTCTCCGCCGTCTTCCGCCTCGACCGCGAACGCAACCAGCGCTTCGGCGCCGGGCACTGCATCGACATCCTGCTCGGCAAGCAGACCGACAAGATCAACCAGTACGGTCACGACTCCCTGACCGTCTTCGGCATCGGCTCCGAGCTCAGCGAGGCCGAGTGGCGGGGCGTCGTCCGCCAACTGCTCGCCGAAGGGCTCCTCGCCGTCGAGGGCGACTACGGCACGCTGGCGCTGACCGAGGCGAGCGCCGACGTCCTCGCTCGCCGCCGCACGGTCACCATGCGTCGCGAGCCGGAGAAGCCGGCATCGAGCCGCTCATCGAAGCCGCGCGGCGCGTCCACCGTCGTGGCCGAGCTGACCCCGGCCGCCGCGTCGCTCTTCGAGCGGTTGCGAGCCTGGCGCGCGACCACCGCCAAGGAACAGGGCGTCCCGGCGTACGTCATCTTTCACGACGCGACACTGCGACAGATCGCCAGCGACGCGCCCAGCACGCTAGGTGACCTGTCCAAGGTCAGCGGGGTCGGCGAGAACAAACTCGCCAAGTACGGCGAGCAGATTCTGGCCGTCCTCGCCACCGACTGAGGTCATGCCGAAGGGCCGGGCCCCGTGGTGGGGTCCGGCCCTTGGGTCATGTGGTGTGGGTTGGGTCAGCTGGTGGCGTAGCCGCGGGTGGCGATCCAGTCGGCGAGGTGTTCGACGCTGATCTGGTAGGCGGCCTGGTTGGGGTCGGCGGAGTCGG
>NZ_JBEXHV010000027.1:0-75789 GCF_040608275.1 Micromonospora sp. NPDC005205 | reverse complement strand
GGCACCATCCACCGGCAGACCCAAGATCCCTACCAACTGACACATGTATCGGGACTTCACCACTGACAGATGTCATGGGACTGAATAGTCAGCGGATGACGGAAACTGTCCAAGATTGACGGTGCGTCGCGGATCGAGTGGCTGGGTAACCGGTGTCGATGAACGTTGACAACGGGGAGCGTCGGGTGGGTGTGGCCGCCGGACGCCGCAGGAGATGGAAGCGGTTCTTCGAGCGGGCGCCCGGCTTGCAGCTCATGGCCGTCTACTGGGTGCCGATGACGGTGCTCATCGGGCTGCCGGTGCGCTGGCTCTTCGACAGGCAGGAGCCGCTGGTCGAGGCCGTGCTGACCGGTGCGCTGAACCTCGTCTGGGTCGGCCCCGCCGTGTACTTCAGTCGGTGGAGCGCGGGCGAGCAGGCCGCCCGGCGCGATCCGGAGGGGTACGCGCTGCGCCAGGCAGTGCACACCAGCGCCGTGCCCGCGGACGAAGCCACGCGGGCCGCACTGCCCCGCTATCTGGTCGAGCAGCGGCGAGCCACCTGGGCAGCGCTGCTGGCCATCCTGGGCATCTGCCTCGGGCTGGTCCTGCTCGCTCTGCTCGCCGCCGACAGCAAGGGCTTCGCGGTGATCTTCGGCGTGGTCGCCGCTGTCAGTGTGGCCGTCGCCGCACGCACCCTGACCCGGATCCGTCGGCTGGCACCCCTGCTGTCCGCGCCCGACCCACCACAACCGCGCGGGTAGGACGATTTCCCGCCCGCCGCCCGCCGCCCGCCGCCCGCCGCCCGCCGCCCGCCGCCCGCCGGGAACCGGCTGTCGGTTCGGCTGTCGGCAAAACCCACTGCCGCTGGTAGGTGTGGGTGCGCGAGGATGAGCCACCCCTTTCGACAGGAGCGCCGATGGCGACCGACCTGACCGCGCCGCGTACCGTCGCCCGACCCGACGTCGCGTCGATTCAGCGGCGTACCCTGCGGCTGCTCTTCACCACCCAGATCATCGGCGGGATCGGCGTGACCATCGGCATCTCCGTGGGCGCGCTGCTCGCGGCACGGATCGCCGGGACCGCGGTGGCCGGTGTCGCGCAGAGCGCCGGGGTGGTCGGTGCCGCGCTGCTCGCCGTCCCGGTCACCCGGATCATGGCGCGGCACGGCCGCCGGCCGGGCCTGGTGCTGGCGTACTCGGTCGGCGCCGTCGGTGGCCTGCTGGTGGTGCTGGCCGCGGCCACCCACTGGGTGCCGCTGCTCTTCCTCGGCATGCTGCTCTTCGGCGGGGGCACCGCGGCGAACCTCCAGGCCCGCTACACGGCCGTGGACCTCGCCGAGCCGGTCCGTCGGGGGCGGCAGCTCTCTCTGATCGTCTGGGCCACCACCATCGGTGCGGTGGCCGCGCCGAACTTCGCCGCGCTGGCCGACCGCGTCACCACCGGCTGGGGTTTGCCCCCGTTGGCCGGCCCGTTCGCGTTCAGCGCGGCCGCGTTCGTGCTGGCTGCCGTCGTACTCCTCGGGTTGCTCCGGCCCGACCCGCTGCTCACGGCGCGGCGGCTCGCGGCGGCCGACGCGCCGGCCGTCGATCTGCCGCCGGCCGTCGACGCGACGGCGACCGCTGTGGCGGCCGAGGCGCCGGCGGCGGGTGGCGGCGCGACGCCGGCCGCCGCGCCGGTCACGGTGCGCGTGCCGCGCGGCGCCGGGATGCGTGCGGCCTGGTCGGTGGTACGCGGACAGCCCGCCGCCCGACTCGGCATCGCCGCCGTGGCGGTGGGTCACCTGGTGATGGTGGCGGTGATGGCGATGACTCCGGTCCGGCTCGGTGAGTCGCACGCCGACGCCGACGTGTTGCGGCTGGTCGGCATCGTGCTGAGCCTGCACATCGCCGGCATGTACGCGTTCTCCCCGGTGGTGGGTTGGCTCACCGACCGGCTCGGTCGACGGGCGGTGATCCTCGGTGGGGTCGGGCTGCTGCTGGCCGCCTGCGCGGTCGCCGGCACCGCCGGGCACCACACGCCTCGGCTCTCGGTCGGTCTGGTTCTGCTCGGGTTGGGCTGGTCGGGGACGATGGTGGCCGGCTCGACCCTGCTGTCCGAGTCGGTGGCGGCCGCCGTGCGGCCGAGCGTCCAGGGGCTGTCCGACCTGATCATGGGGTTGGCGGGGGCCGGGGCTGCCGTGGTCAGCGGGTTTGTCATGCAGTTCGCCGGTTATCCCGTGCTCACCCTGCTCGCGGCGGTCGCGGCGGCGCCCCTGGTGGCGCTAGCGTTGCGCCCGGTGCCGACCGGGGCACCGGACGAGGAGGGCTGATCACTGTGCGGCTGACCGACTTCTGGACGCGGCTGGACGAGGCGTTCGGGCCCGGCTACGCGGCCAGCATCGCCCGCGATCAGGTGCTGTCCCAGCTTGGCGGGCGGACCATCGAGCAGGCCCTGGCATCGGGGGAGCAGACGCACGTGGTGTGGCGGGCGGTTTGTGCCGCGTACCCCGACCGGGTGCCCGCGCGACTACGCTGAGCAGCCTTTTTGCCGGTTCCGCGTGTCGCTTGTCGAGTCGTACACCTGTTCGGCTATTGTCCACAGCGGGGTGCTCGTCCACAGCTCGCGGCCCGTCGGCTGGTTTTCTGTCGGACCTAGCGCCTAGCGTGTCCGCGTGACGCGAAGCTCAGCAAAGACGCCGGCGAAGGCAGGGGTGGCAACCATGGCAGCAGGGCCTGACCGGGAGAAGGCACTCGACCTTGCTCTCGCTCAGATTGACAAGCAGTTTGGCAAGGGCTCGGTGATGCGGCTGGGTGACCGGCCGGTCGTCCAGACCGCAATCATTCCGACCGGCTCCATCGCGCTCGACGTGGCCCTCGGCATTGGCGGCCTGCCCCGTGGCCGGGTGGTCGAGATCTACGGCCCCGAGTCCAGCGGTAAGACCACTGTGGCACTGCACGCGGTGGCCAACGCCCAGCGCAACGGCGGCATCGCCGCCTTCATCGACGCCGAGCACGCGCTCGACCCGGAGTACGCGAAGGCCCTCGGCGTCGACACCGACGCGATGCTGGTCTCCCAGCCGGACACCGGCGAGCAGGCGCTGGAGATCGCGGACATGCTGATCCGCTCCGGCGCTCTGGACATCATCGTGATCGACTCGGTGGCGGCCCTGGTGCCACGCGCCGAGATCGAGGGCGAGATGGGCGACAGCCACGTGGGCCTCCAGGCCCGGCTGATGAGCCAGGCGCTCCGGAAGATCACCGGTGTGCTCAGCAACACCGGCACCACGGCAATCTTCATCAACCAGCTGCGGGAAAAGATCGGCGTCATGTTCGGCAGCCCGGAGACCACCACCGGTGGTCGGGCGCTGAAGTTCTACGCCTCGGTCCGGCTCGACGTGCGACGCATCGAGAGCCTCAAGGACGGCACCGACGTGGTCGGTAACCGCACCCGGGTCAAGGTCGTGAAGAACAAGGTCGCCGCGCCGTTCAAGCAGGCCGAGTTCGACATCATGTACGGCAAGGGCATCTCGCGTGAGGGCTCGCTGATCGACGTCGGCGTGGAGCAGGCGATCATCCGCAAGTCCGGAGCGTGGTACACGTATGACGGCGACCAGCTCGGCCAGGGCAAGGAGAAGGCCCGGGAGTTCCTGAAGGAAAACCCGGACGTGGCCGCCGAGATCGAGAAGAAGATCCTGGAGAAGCTCGGCGTCGGGGTCGGCGCGGGTGACGCCGCCGGTGGCCCGGAGCTGCCGCCGGTCGACTTCTGACCGGTCGCTGACCCATGGCAGGACGACGCGCTCGTACGGGGCGGGGCTGGGATGCCAGTCCGCCTCGTACGGGCGACGCTGCTGATCCGCCGCGTCCCCGCCGGGGGCGCCGGGCCGAGTCGTCGGCGGATGAGCCGACGCCCCCTCCCCGCGATGAGTCCGAGGTGGCCCGCGAGATCTGTCTGCGCCAGCTTGCCGTCCGGCCCCGCACCCGGGCCGAGCTGGCCGGGGCGTTGGCGAAGCGGGGCATCTCCGAGGAGGTCTCGGCCGAGGTGCTCGACCGGTATGACGAGGTCGGCATCATCGACGACGCCGCGTTCGCCCGGGCCTGGGTGTCCAGCCGGCACACCGGGCGCGGCCTCGCTCGCCGGGCACTCGCCAACGAGCTGCGTCGCAAGGGCGTGGACGGCGAGGTGGCCACCGAGGCGCTGGGTGAGCTGGACGAGGAGACCGAGGCGGACACCGCCCGTGGTCTGGTGGAGCGCAAGCTGCGCACCGCCCGAGGCGAGCCGGACGCGGTCTTCCGCCGGCTGGTGGGCATGCTGGCCCGCAAGGGTTACCCGCCCGGTGTGGCCATCCGGGCGGTGAAGGACGCGCTCGCCGCGCAGAGCGCCGAGGCGGCCGAGTTCGCCGAGCAGATCGACGCCGACGCGCTCGCCGACGCCGAGGGCGAGTTGGAGCGCGACAACCGTCTGGTCGAGTGAGCGGTCCGCTGCGACTCCCGATGGAGGTGCGGGCCCGATGTTGAAGGCATGTCTGAACGGCGGGCACGGCCGGGAGGCCCATCCGGCCGTGCCGCTGACGGCGACGGAGTTGGCCGCCGACGCGGCCCGTTGCGCGGCGCTCGGCGTGGCGGCCGTCCATGTCCATCCCCGGGACGAGGCCGGTGCGAGTCGCTGCGGCCGGCGGTGATCGCCGACGCGCTGACCGCGATCCGTGCCGCTCGGCCGGGGCTGCCGGTCGGGGTGAGCACCGGCGCCTGGATCTCGCCGGATCCGGCTGCACGCGTGGCCGCCGTCCGGGCCTGGCCGGTGCTGCCCGACTTCGCCTCGGTCAACGCGCACGAGCCCGGTGCCGAGGCGGTCGCGGCTGCCCTGCACGAGCGTGGTGTGCTCGTCGAGGCAGGGCTGTGGACGCTCGACGCGGTCGCGGCGTACCGGCGGTGGCGGGTGCCGGCCGGGCGGGTTCTGGTCGAGTGCATGGCCGAGGACGTGGCTGTCGCGTTGGCCGACGCCTCCCGGATTCTCGCCGCGCTGCCGGCGGGCGCGCCGCCGGTGCTGCTGCACGGCGAGGGTCCGGCGACCTGGCCGGTCCTCGCCGAGGCGGTACGCCGGGGTCTGGACACCCGAATCGGGCTCGAGGACACCCTGTGCCTGCCGGACGGCTCACCCGCCGGGGGCAACGCGGCACTGGTCGTCGCGGCGGTGGCGGCCGGAGCCGACTGACGTCTGGTGAGACGGTTCCGTCACACCTCGCTTGGCGCCGGCCGCGTCCAACAGCCGGCTGGACGGCGCTGAGCAGGCCCGACACGTCAAGGTCTCGGCACGCCTCGCGGAGTTTGTCCCCTCCTGTCCGCCGAGATATCAGCGCGCGGTGACGGTTCAACTTCTCTCCGTTCGGGGGGTTTGATCATGAGTCCTTGACCAGAACACCCCCGGAGACCTAGCCTCGCCATACAGGCTCACATTGCCCGACCAGCGCAGGCTAAGCGCACAACATAGATCGCGTAACAGAACAGCATCACTTTGGCCGACTCCGCGGCCTTTGGCGGCAGTTCCGGACAGGCCGGTCCGGAACGCTGCGACAACTGCACCCGGCCGCCGACGCTGCCCCCTGGGCACCGCCGGCGGAGAAAGCTACCCACGGCCAGCCGCTCCGGTCGGGCGTCCACAGCCGCAGGAGTGTGCCCCCGGCACGGTCGCTGCGGTCTCGACGTTAGGGGAGGCGGCCATGGCGGGGCGGCGGCACAGGTTCAGCGGTAGACCCGACGGGGTCCCGGCATGAACGCGTTCGACGTCGTGCTCCTCGCGGCCGTCCTCGTCCTCGCGGTGGTGGTGATCGGGGCCGTGCTGGTCGGCATCCGAACACTGCGCCGGATGGGCGCCGCGCCGGCACCGGAGGATCCCGCCTTCATCGCCGAGAAGGACCGCCAGGAGCAGTCCCTCGCTGCCCTACGGACCGCGGCCGACGAGGCGAACAGCACGATCGACGTGGCGAAGTCAGCGGCCGCGGCGGCCCGTACCGAGGCGGCGGCCGCGAAGGCCGAGGCGAAGGCGGCCCGCGCCGAGGCACGGCGGGTCCTCGACGACGCCCGGGCCGAGGCGGACACCGTTCTGGAACGCGCCCACAAGCAGGCCGAGGCGGACGCCGAACAGTTGCGGACGGCAGCCCGGCGCAGCGGCGAGCGGGAGGTCGCCGTACTCGCCGCCACCACTCGGGAACAGGCCGCCGAGGTGGAACGTCGGGCAGCTCGGATGGACGAGCGGGAGCGGATGCACACCGAGGAGGTGGAGCGGTTCGCCGAACGGGAGCGGCAGCTCACCGCCGCGAAAGCCGCCCTCGCCGCCCGGGAGGCCGCGCTCGCCCAGCGCGAAGCCGAGCTGACCGAGTCGGAGGAGCTGCGCCGCCGGGAGCTGGAGCGGATCGCCGGGCTCACCGCCGACTCCGCGCGTCTGGAACTGGTCGACGCCATCGAGACGTCTGCCAAGCGGGAAGCGGCGCTGCTCGTGCGGGACATCGAGTCCGACGCGCGCAACACGGCCGAGCAGCGCGCCAGACACATCGTGGTGGACGCGATCCAGCGGGTCGCCAGCGAGCAGACCGCGGAGAGCGTGGTCAGCGTCCTGCACCTCCCCGGTGACGAGATGAAGGGGCGGATTATCGGCCGGGAAGGGCGCAACATCCGCGCCTTCGAGTCGGTGACCGGCGTCAACCTGATCATCGACGACACCCCCGAGGCGGTGCTGCTCTCCTGCTTCGACCCGGTTCGTCGCGAGGTGGGTCGGGTGACTCTGGAAAAGCTGGTCCTGGACGGGCGCATCCACCCGCACCGGATCGAGGAGGTCTACGACCTGGCCCGGCAGGAGGTGGAGCAGCTCTGCCTCCGCGCCGCCGAGGATGCCCTTGTCGAAGTCGGCATCACCGAGATCCACCCGGAGCTGGTGACCCTGCTCGGTCGGCTGCGCTACCGCACCTCGTACGGGCAGAACGTGCTCAAGCACCTGGTCGAGACCGCCCACATCGCCGGCATCATGGCCGCCGAGCTGCGGTTGGACGTGCCGATCATCAAACGGTCGGCGTTCCTGCACGACATCGGCAAGGCGCTCACCCACGAGGTGGAGGGCAGCCACGCCATCATCGGCGCGGACCTGGCCCGCAAGTACGGCGAGCACGAGGACGTGGTGCACGCCATCGAGGCGCACCACAACGAGGTGCCCCCGCAGACCATCGAGGCCGTGCTCACCCAGGCTTCCGACGCCTGCTCGGGTGGTCGGCCGGGCGCGCGCCGGGAAAGCCTGGAGGCGTACGTCAAGCGGCTGGAGCGGATCGAGGAGATCGCGGCCGGCAAGCTCGGCGTGGACAAGGTCTTCGCCATGCAGGCCGGCCGGGAGATCCGGGTGATGGTCAAACCGGACGACGTGGACGACATCGGGGCGGCCGTGCTGGCCCGCGACGTGGCCAAGCAGATCGAGGAGGAGCTGACCTATCCGGGTCAGATCCGGGTCACAGTGGTCCGCGAGTCCCGGGTCACCGAGATCGCCCGCTGAGAGGCCTGCTGCCCAGGAACAGCAATATCGGGGTGTCCCCTTCGTGGGGGCACCCCGATATCAAGAAGACCGAGTCAATCACGAGCCGGACGGCTCGGTCAGTTGCTGGACGCTGCCGCCCAGCGTCGCCGGTCAGCCCTGCGGCTCACGGACGGTGTAGTCGTCGAGCGGAGCGGCGCCGGTGGCGATCCGCCGCTTGGTGCGGAAGCCGCGCTGACGGCTGCGCCGGTCCAGCCAGTTGGCCAGGGCGGTGAGCAGCGAGTTGATCACGATGTAGATCGCGGCCACCACGATCGCCGCGGCGACGATGTTGCCGTTGTTCGCGGCGAGGTCGTTGACCCCGCGCTGGAGCAACTCTGGGTAGGCAACGATGTAGCCGAGCGCGGTGTCCTTGAGCAGCACCACGAGCTGGCTGACGATGACCGGCAGCATCGCCCGGGCGGCCTGCGGGACGAGGATCAGCTGCATGACCTGGCTCTTGCGCATGCCGATGGCGTACGCGGCCTCGGACTGGCCGCCCGGCAGCGAACGGATCCCGGCCCGGAACGCCTCCGCGAGGACCGAGCCGTTGTACAGCGTGAGCCCGATCACGACGGCCCAGAAGGCGGTCACCGGCCCCTTGATCACGAATGGCACGCCATAGAAGATGAAGAAGATCATGATGAGCAGTGGGACGGCGCGGAAGAACTCGACCACGGCACCCGACGGAACGCTGATCCAGCGACGCTCGGAGAGCCGGCCGACCGCGAAGATGATGCCGAACGCCAACGAGAGCACCATGCCGACCGCGGCCGCCCAGAGCGTGGCGAGTAGACCGGGCCCGATGAACTGGGTCCAGGTGGCGGCCTCGGTGAAGGGCTTCCAGAGCTGCCCGTCCCACTGGCCCGCCTCGTCGAACTTCGCGTAGATCCACCAGAGCAGCCCGGCCAGGGCGACACCGAACACGACGGTCAGCACCGCGTTGCGGATTCGGGCCCGAGGCCCCGGGTGGTCGTAAAGGACGGAGTCGGTGCTCATCAGCGCTTCACCGCCAGTCGGTTGGCCAGCCAGCCGAAGACGTAGCCGGTGGGGATCAGGAACGCGGCGAACGTGCCGGCGAAGACCAGGAAGATCATGATGACCGCGTCGCCGTTGTCATTGATCAGCTGCTTCATAACGTTTGAGGACTCCATCAACCCGATCGTGCCGACGATCGTGGCGTTCTTGCAGAGCGCGATCAGGATGCTGCCCAGCGGCGCGATCACCGAGCGAGTTGCCTGGGGCAGAACCACGATCCGTAGGGTCTGGGCGAAGGTGAGGCCGACGGCTCGAGCCGCCTCGGCCTGCCCGGCAGGCACCGTGTTGACTCCGGACCGTAGCGCCTCGCAGACGAACGCGCCCGTGTACACCGACAGGCCGACGACGCCGAGCCAGAAGTTATTCAGGTCGAGGTCGTCGGAGAGGCTCAGGCCGAGATTGGAGTACAGCCCGAAGTAGCAGAAGAAGACGACCAGGGTGAGTGGCGTGTTGCGGAAGATGTTGACCCAGGCCGTCCCGAAACCGCGCAGCACGGGGACCGGCGAGACCCGCATGGCGGCGAGCACCACGCCGAGCGTCAGCGCGAACAGCGCCGAGGCGCCGGTCAGCTTGAGGATCCAGATGAAGCCCGACAGGTAGGCGTCGAAGTTCGTCGGATCAGCGAATACGTGCATGCAACGGCTCCCAGGGGCAGGTCGTCGGCGTCGTCACGGGCCGGGGGCCGACACCCATGATCGGATGTCGGCCCCCGGGACCGGTCAGACGCTGCCGCAGTTGGTCAGCTTGGTGGTGTCCAGCTCGGGCGCGGCCTTGCCGCTCTTGCCCAGCGTGGCGTCCCAGGCGGCCTTGTAGGTGCCGTCCGTGGCGGCGGCCTTCAGGATCTCGTTGACCTTCTCGCAGCCGTCCTTGTCGTCCTTCTTCAGCCCGATGCCGTACGGCTCGCTGGAGAAGGTCTTGCCGACCACCTTGAACTTGCCGGCGTACTGCGACTGGGCGGCGTACCCGGCGAGAATGATGTCATCGGTGGTGACCGCGTCGACCTGGCCGTTCTCCAGCAGCGGGAGGCACTTCGAGTACGCATCGAACTGCTGCAGCTTGGCCTTCGGGTAGTCCGACTGGATCCGCTTGGCCGGGGTGGAGGCCGAGACCGAGCAGACCTTCTTGCCCTCAAGTCCTTCCGGGCCGGTGAGGGTCGAGTCGGCCTTGACAAG
Organism: Micromonospora sp. NPDC005205; assembly: GCF_040608275.1. Classification (NCBI taxonomy): domain Bacteria; kingdom Bacillati; phylum Actinomycetota; class Actinomycetes; order Micromonosporales; family Micromonosporaceae; genus Micromonospora; species Micromonospora sp. NPDC005205. Next base: position 66,070 of record NZ_JBEXHV010000027.1, on the reverse strand, counting down.
CAGGTCCTGGCCGGCGACGAAGTACGGGCCGGCGAAGTTCACCTTCTGCTTGCGCTCGTCGTTGATGGTGTAGGTCGCCACCACCAGGTCGACGGTGCCCTGCTGGATGAACGGCTCCCGGTTGGACGAGACCGTCGTCTTCCACTCGATGTTGTTCGCGTCGACTCCGAGACCCTTGGCAATGATCTTGCCAATCTCGATGTCGAAGCCCTCGTACTGGCTGCCGGTCTGCAGACCCAGGCCCGGCTGGTCGGCCTTGACGCCGATCACGAGCTTCTTCTGGTTCTCCGCCTTACCGACGATGCCCTTGGCGCCCGAGCTGCCGGTGCTGCCGCCCTCATCCCCGCCGCAGGCGGTCATGGTGACGGCCAGAGCCGCGACCGCGGCGACTGCCGCAATGCGCTTGATACGCATACTCTTCTCCTTCTTCAACGGAGCCCACCGAGTACGGCGCGCTCCACTACGGACGCCTAGTGCGTGAGGATCTTGGAGAGGAAGTCCTTGGCCCGCTCGCTGCGCGGGTTCGCGAAGAATTCGGCCGGGGACGCGTCCTCGACGAGCTTGCCGTCGGCCATGAAGATGACGCGGTTCGCCGCGTGCCGGGCGAAGCCCATCTCGTGGGTCACCACGACCATCGTCATGCCGTCGCTGGCCAGCGAGGTCATCACGTCGAGCACCTCGCCGACCATCTCCGGGTCCAGCGCCGAGGTCGGCTCGTCGAAGAGCATCGCCTTGGGCTGCATGGCCAGTGCCCGAGCGATGGCCGCCCGCTGCTGCTGGCCGCCGGAGAGCTGGGCCGGGAACTTGTCCGCCTGGTTGGCGATGCCGACCCGGTCGAGCAGGGCCAGGCCGCGCTCGCGGGCGGCGGTCGGCTTCTCCTTGCGGACCTTGATCGGTCCGAGGGTGACGTTCTCCAGGATGGTCTTGTGCGCGAAGAGGTTGAACGACTGGAAGACCATGCCCACCTCGCTGCGCAGCTTCGCGAGGGGCTTGCCCTCGGCCGGCAGCGGCTGACCGTCGAAGGTGATGGTGCCCGAGTTGATCGGTTCCAGTCGGTTGATCGTGCGGCACAGCGTCGACTTGCCGGAGCCGGACGGGCCGATCACCACGACCACCTCGCCCCGACCCACCGACAGTGAGACGTCGTCCAGCACGTGCAGCGGCCCGAACCACTTGTTGACCGCGTCCAGCACGATGAGCGGTTCGCCCGTCGTCACGTCGTCCACCGTCCCCTGTCGTCTCCCGGATCGGGGTCGATTGACCCCCGGTGCGGCCACTGTAGGCGGCGTGATGTGGCAGAACGCAACCCAGCGGGTCACGGAGCGGTAACACCGGTCACGATCGTTCTCGGGCGTCCGATTTTGGTCACCGGATGGGTGGGCGAGGTGGCGATCGTGGCGCCTTGTCGCGATCATGGGTGGATGACCGAACCCGTACGGTTGACCAAGTACGCCCGCGGCGGTGGCTGCGCCTGCAAGATCCCGCCGGGCGAGCTGGAGATCATGGTGGCCGGTCTCGGCCCGGCGACCGGCACCGCCGAGTTGCTGGTCGGGTTGGACCACGGCGACGACGCGGCGGTGGTGCGCCTGGACGAGCGGACCGGCCTGGTGAGCACCGCCGACTTCTTCACCCCGGTGGTCGACGACGCGTACGACTGGGGTCGGATCGCCGCTGCCAACGCGCTCTCCGACGTGTACGCGATGGGCGGCACCCCGCTGGTGGCGCTCAACCTGCTCTGCTGGCCGCGCGACGTGCTGCCCCTGGAGTTGGCCCGGGAGGTGCTGCGCGGCGGTCAGGACGTGGCGCGGGAGGCCGGCTGTCACCTGGCCGGCGGGCACAGCGTGGACGACGACGGCCCGAAGTACGGTCTCGCGGTCACCGGCACTGTTCGCCCCGAGGAGCTGATCACTCTCGACGCCGGTCGGGCCGGGGTGCCGTTGTCGCTGACCAAGCCGCTCGGGGTGGGTGTGCTGAACACCCGGCACAAGGCGACGGGGGAGAGCTTCCCGGAGGCGGTGGCCACGATGAGCGCGCTCAATCGGGAGGCCGCCCGCGCGGCGGTCGCCGCCGGCATCCGGTGCGGCACCGACGTGACCGGGTTCGGGCTGCTCGGGCACGCCTCGAAGCTGGCCCGGGCCAGCCAGGTCACGGTGGCCATCGACACCGCCCGGGTGCCCTATCTGGCCGGCGCGCGGGAGGCGCTGCGCGACGGGTTCGTCAGTGGCGGCAGCCGGCGCAACCTGGAGTGGGTGACCCAGTGGACCGACTTCGGCTCGGCGGACGAGGCGGAGCGGCTGCTGCTGGCCGACGCGCAGACCTCCGGTGGCCTGCTGGTCGCCGGCGAGGTGCCCGGCGCTGCGGTGGTGGGCGAGCTGCTGCCCCGCGGGGAACACCTGGTCGTCCTGCGCTGACCGGGGGCGGCCGACCCGCTGCGGGACACGCGGTGGCGGTGGTGCGAATGCCGCACGATACCCGATAAACTGTCACCTTCCCGCTACTCCGAGCAATGCCGCTCAGGGAAATTTTGCCCGGAATGGTCACAGACCGGTAACTTGCCCCCGGCTGGGGTCAAATGCCCCCCACCATCGTGTGTAAGGCCCGATCCGGAGGCCGGTGGGGACGAACGCAGCGAGGAGGCGGAATGACCGAGCTGTGGAACTGGAGAATCGACGGGGCTCAACCCGTGGAGGTCTACCCGGCGCTGGCGGAGGCGCTTGGTCGGGTGGTGATGCCGCTGGCGGTGGCCGACCCGGCGCGGCTGCCGGCGTACGCGGTGGTGTGTGACGTCTGGCAGGCGCCGGGCGAATTCGCGACGGTGGTGGACTGCTACGGAGTGCCCGAGCAGCTCTCCGAGCACGCGAGCATCGCCGCACTGGCCCGATTGCTGGGCCGCAACTGCCTGTTGCGCGACGACACGCTCGACGCGGGCCGGCACCTGCTCGTCGCTCCGGACGGCACGGTCCGTCCGGTGCACTTCGACGTGCGGGACACCGAGGACGGTGAGGTGCTCAGCAGGCTGCGGCTCTGCTCGCTGGGTGACCCGGGTTGTCGGGGCTGGTCGCAGTGTCACCGCTCGCGCTGGGCACCCGACACTGTCGCACCGGTGCTCGCCGCGGCCTGACCCTCTCCAGGGTCAGGCCCGGCCGGGTGCCGTGCCGGTCAGCGGCGATCAGCTGGCGGCGGTGGCCGACCGGTCGGTGGTGCCCCGCACCACCAGTTGGTCGAGCAGGACGCGCGTCGCCTCGGCCACGGCGGCCACCGCGGCGTCGAACGCGGCGGCGTTGTGCGCGGCGGGCGCCCGGAAGCCAGAGATCTTCCGGACGTACTGCAACGCTGCCGCCTCGACGTCCGCGTCGGTCACCTGCGGGGTGAACGGCTCACGCAGCGTCTTGATGCTCCGGCACATGTGAGTTCCTCCTCGGTTGGTGCGCTACTTGACCAACGATGACATCGTTGGGGCTGTTGCCTATTCTGGTGGCGCGTCAGGGCCCTCGGGCCGTCCATCACACCTCCCGTGGCGCGTCCGCGGGACCCGGAGAATCCTTGTGGACAACGCACCCACCCGCCCATCCCGTCCGGGCCTGGACGATCTCACCCGTAGCCTGCACACCCCACTGGACCGGGTTGCCGTGGAGCACGCCGATCTGGTCGAGGCGGTGCGCAGGCGGGTCGTCACCAACGACTCCGTGCCCTCCGGCACGGTGCCCGTCGCCGCCTTCAACTCGTCCATCTGACCGATGGCCTGCCGGTGCGATCCACCCGGAGTGGGCGGTCCATGCCGACGGATCAGCCAGTTCGTACTGAAGGTGCACAGTCGGTGCGATCTCAGCTGCGACCACTGCTATGTCTACCAGCACGCCGACCAGACCTGGCGTGGTCGACCGGTGCGGATGCCGCTGGCCACGGTTCGGGCCGTCGCGCAGCGGATCGCCGAGCACGCCCGCGAGCACGAGTTGCCGGTCGTACACGTGGTGCTGCACGGCGGTGAGCCGTTGCTGCTGGGGGTCGCGGGACTACGGGAGGTGCTGGCCGAGCTGCGCGCGGCGATCACCCCCTGGACGCGACTCGACCTGCGTATGCAGACCAACGGCGTGCTGCTCGACGAGGAGCTGTGCCGGCTGTTCGTCGAGTACGACGTGCGGGTCGGGGTGTCCTTCGACGGCGACCGGGCCGCCAACGACCGCCACCGGGTCTTCGCCCACGGCGGCAGCAGCCACGAGCACGTCCGCCGGGCGCTGGCCCTGCTCCGTCGGCCGGAGCACCGCACCAGCTACGCCGGCATCCTCTGCACGATCGACGTCCGCAACGATCCCGACCGGGTGTACGAGGCGCTGCTGGCCGAGAGCCCGCCCCGGGTCGACCTGCTGCTGCCCCACGCCACCTGGGACCATCCCCCGGAACGCCCCGGGCCAGAGCTCACCCCCTACGCGAACTGGCTGGGGCGGATTCACCAGCGGTGGGTGGACGACGGGCGTCCGGTGTCGATCCGGATGTTCGAGGCGCTGCTCCCGGGTGGTGGCGGCACCGAGGCGTTCGGCGTGGCCCCGGCCGACGTGCTGGTCGTCGAGGCGGACGGGACCTGGGAGCAGGTCGACTCGCTGAAGACCGCGTACCACGGCGCGGCCGGCACCGGTTTCGACGTGTTCGACCACTCGGTGGACGAGGTCACGCGGCACCCCGGGGTAGCGGTACGGCAGGACGGCGTGGCCGGGCTCTGCGCGACCTGCCGGGCCTGCCCGGTGGTCGACAGGTGCGGCGGTGGTCTGTACGCGCACCGCTGGCGGACCGGTTCCGGCTTCGACAATCCCTCGGTGTACTGCGCCGACCTGCTGCGCCTGATCGACACTGTGGACGCCTACCCGCCGCCCACCCCGCCCATCCCGGCCGACGGGTCGACCACCTCGCCCGTCGACGAGTTGCTGGACGACCTGGCTACCGGGCACGGGTCGGCGTCGACGCTCGCGTTGCTCGCCGCCACCCAGCTCTCCATCACCCGGGCGCTGCTGGCGGCCTCCCAGGACGGATCCGGCACCACGCCCGCCTGGGAACTGCTCGTCCACCTCGACCAGTCGGCGCCGGAGGCGGTCCGCGCCGTCCTGGCGCACCCCTTCGTCCGGCCGGGGCTGGTGCGTCGCCTTCACTCGTCGGCCCCGCCCGACCTCGGCGCGGCAGTCGACCCCCTGCCGGCGCTGGCCATCGCCGCGGCGATGCGGGCCGGCGTCCCGGCCGCGTTGCACGTGCCGGTACGGGCCGACACGATCACGTTTCCCGCGCTCGGCAGCCTGGTGCTGCCTGGTCTGGGGGAGAGTGCCGAGGTGACCGTCCGACCCGGCGAGTTCCGGGTCAGGGGTGGGTCGGTCGAGCAGACGGTGCTCCTCGATCCGCTGGCGCCGCCGTCGACCGGATGGTTCCCGACCCGGGACGTGGCGGTGCCCGGTGGCCGGCTGCTCATCGAGGACGGTGATCCGTACCGCGACTGCTACGGCCAGCCGGTCCAGTCCCGCCTGGACGGTCCGGCGGCGCGGGCGTTGGGCCGTACCCTGGCCGAAGCCTGGCGGGTCGTGCACCGGGACGTGCCGGCGCACGCGGCGGCGCTCGACGGCGGCCTGCGTGCCGTCGTTCCGTTGGCGCCCGACCCGGCGCGACCACTGCGAAGCGCCACCGCCCGGCACGCGTTCGGCGCGGTCGCCGTCACACCCCACCCTGACCCGGAGACGATGGCGGTGCTGCTCGTGCACGAGTGGCAGCACGCGAAGCTGGGTGCGGTGCTCGATCTGTACGACCTTGTCGAACCTGGCCAGGGTGCCCAGATCCGGGTGCCGTGGCGCCCCGACCCGCGGCCACCGGAGGGCGTCCTCCAGGGCGTCTACGCGCACCTCGCCATCACCCAGGTCTGGCAGTCCCGGGCGGTCACCGACGGCGGCGACGCGTCGGCGCACGCTGCCCACTTCCTGGCGTGGACCCGGGACGGTGCGGACGCGCTGCTGGCCAGCCGGTCGCTCACCGCGGCGGGTGAGCGGTTCGTCGGCCGGCTGCGCCACGCCTTGGAGGAAACCCGTGCCGGGGCCGGCTGAGCGTCTGCCGTCCACACTGGGCCGTCTCCGCCTCGCCGACGACCTGCGGGCGCTGGGCGTCAACCCAGGTACCTGCCTGCTGGTGCACTGCGGCCTCCGTCGGGTGGGTCCGCTGGAGCACGGCCCGGCGACCCTCGCCGGCGCGCTGCGCGACGTCCTCGGCCCGGCCGGCACACTCCTGGTGCCCACCCACACCGACGGCAACTCGACCACCTCCCGGGCCCACCTGGCGGCCGTCGCCGGAATGAACCGCGCGCAACGCGACCGGTACGAGGCGGCGCTACCGGGCTGGGACCGCCGGACCACCCCGTCGCAGCGGATGGGGGTGCTCGCCGAGTACGTCCGACGTGCCCCCGGTGCCGTGCGCAGCGACCACCCGCAGACCTCATTCGCCGCGCTCGGCCCGCAGGCCCGGCAGCTCACCGACGGCCACGACCTCACCTGCCACCTCGGGGAGCGCTCACCAATGGGCGAGCTCTACGCGGCCGACGGGCAGATCCTGCTGCTCGGCCTCGGCTACGGGGCGTGCACCGCACTGCACCTGGCCGAGTACCGGCTGCCGGTGCCGCCGCCCGAGCGCGACTACCACTGCTTCCGGCTTGTCGACGGGCGGCGGGTCCGCCTCGACTTCCGGGCTCTCGACCTGGACGACCGGGACTTCCCGGCGGTTGGTGCCGCGCTCGACGAGACGCCGTTGGTTCGGCATGGTCGGATCGGGCAGGCAAGCGCACGCCTGCTGTCAGTGCGTGCCGCCGTGGACTTCGCGATCGACTGGTTCAACGTGCACCGGCTGGCGGCGCGCCGGTGAACCGGGAGGGCGGCACCGCTGACCGCCGCAGAGCCTGACCTGAGCTCGTACCTGGGCGAGCAGCCGCCAATTGGTCAGATGTACGACACCAGCGGTCTGGTCCGATTCCTCGGGCTCGGCAAAGACCCGTGCGGCGCGCTGCCGATACCCGCCACAGTGGCCTTCGTCGTAGAGTGACGAGGCGGCAACCGGGTCTGTCCTCGGCATTGACGAACGCCTTAGGCTGAAACTCCGGTCGCTTTCCGGACGGCGGAGGAACGACGGTGAGCGAAGCGGTAGCAGTCGCTGATACGCGAACCCCGCTGTTCTTCGTGAGCTATTCACGTCCGCAGATCCGGCGCGCCGGTAACACCCCCCAGGAATACCTCTCGCGGTTCTTCGACGACCTCTCCACCCACGTCAGCGAGCTGGTCGGCCTGCCGACCGGGGTCGACCCCGGATTCATGGACAGCTCACTGGGCGGCGGTGAGCGTTGGACCCCCGAGTTGTTGCGCGCCGCCGGGACCTGCCAGGTGTTCATTCCGCTGGTGTCCAGCTCGTTCATCAGCAGCACGTGGTGCGCCATGGAATGGCACGCCTTCGCGCGGCGTCAGATCGAACCACGCGCCCCGGGCAGCTCCGCGCACGAGACGGCGATCGTGCCCGTCAACTGGTCACCGACCACCGAGTCGACGCTGCCGCCGAGCATTCGTGCCATCCAACGGTTCTCGCCGACCGCGTTACCTGATGACAACACCGTCGCGCGCCAGTACGAGCAGGAAGGGGTCTACGGCTTGCTGACCATGCAACGGGAGCAGGCGTACCGCGCGGTGGTGTGGCGTCTCGCCCAGCGGGTGGTGGCGATCCATCGGGCCTATCACGTCCACCCGCTGGTGCCCGCGGGCATCGATGAGCTGCGCACGCTCTTCACCGAGGAGGCAGCCGCATGACGCCGCTCACCGCCGAGGGGCGGGCGCCGACTCGCCAGACCTACTTCTTCCTGAGTTACGCGCATTCCGCGCCGCTGCTGGGTGCCCGCACCGACACCGACGTCTGGGTCGACCGGTTCTTCGCGGATCTGTCGGGTGAGGTGGGTCGGCTGGTGTCCCCGCGACCGGGCGTGGAGATCGGTTTCATCGACCAGTCCATCCCACCGGGCGCCGACGTGAAGGCGGCCCTGGCGGACGCACTCGGCGCGGCCCAGGTATTCGTGCCGCTCTACTCGCCGGGCTACTTCAACCGATCATGGGCGCTGGGCGAGCAGGAGTCCTTCCTCACCCGGCTGCTCCGCGCGGCCGGCGAGCCGGCGTCCCAGGTCGTGCCGGCCGACCACGTGGCGCCGGTCCTCTGGATCCCGGTGCCCAGCTGGGAGGAGCATCCCCAACTCGACGCGGCACTGGATCTGGGTCGGGACGTGCCCGAGTACGCCGAGAACGGCATGCGTGCGCTCTGCATGCTCGGCGCGTACCAGCAGCCGTACCAGATCCTGCTCGGGCGGCTGGCCCGGCGGATCGTGGAGCCCACCCAACGCATCTGGCTGCGTCCGTCCCGGGCGCCCACTCTCGATGTGTCGCGGCGGATCGCGGCCAACCCGGACTTCGTGGTGACGGTGCTGGCACCCACCCGGGACCGGCCGCCCGAGGGGCGGGAGGCGTCCTGGTACGCGGAGAGCAGCCGGCTCTGGCGTCCCTTCGGGGCCCGGCAGGAGCTTCCGGTGGCCGAGTACGCCGCGAGCATCGCCGAGCGGCTCGGACTGTCGGTGCACACGAGTGACTTCGCCGACGCCGGGGACCTGCTCGAGATCCGCCCCGGCGCGCTCCTGATCGACCCGTGGTTCACCGAGCTTCCCGGCGGCGTACCCGCTCTGCGGGCCGCCGCGCGGGCGCTGCCGCCGTGGGTGGTCCCGCTCGTGGTGACCGACGCCGACGACCCGCGCGACGCGCACCGCGGCGCCGACCTGGCGCGGCTGGTCCTGGGCGTGCTGCAGGACGCGGGCGCGACGCGAGCGCGGTGGGTCGGGCGGACGGACGAGTTCGCCGGGCTGATGCCAACAGTGGTGACCGAGGCCCGGCGGCTCTACCTGAAGCACGGCGCGGTGTTCCCGGCACCGGGGCCTGTTACCCGGCCGCCCAGCCTCCGCAACCCGGCCCCGTCATCGTTCGAAGCCCCGGAGATGCCCGATGAGCACTGAGCGCGACGGTCAGATAGTCACCTTCTACTCGTTCAAGGGCGGAACGGGCCGGACGATGGCGCTGGCCAACGTCGCGTGGATCCTCGCTGCCAACGGCAAACGGGTGCTGGTCACCGACTGGGACCTGGAATCGCCCGGACTGCACCGCTTCTTCCACCCCTTCCTGGACGTGTCGACGATCGGCGGCACGGCCGGGGTCGTCGACCTGATCCGGGACTACGAGTCGGAGACCATCCGCGAGGCGGTACGGCCGGAGGGCTGGGTGGAGCAGTTCGCCCGGGTCAACCGGTACGCCTTCTCGCTGGCCTGGGAGTTTCCCGGCGGCGGCGGGTTGAACTTCCTCTCCGCCGGCCGGCAGAACAGCGATTACGCCGTTTCGGTGAACGGGCTGGACTGGGACACCTTCTACCACCGGTTGGGCGGTGCGCAGTTCTTCGAGGCCCTCCGCGAGGACATGAAGCGCGAGTACGACTACACCCTGATCGACAGCCGGACGGGGCTCAGCGACGTCGCCGACATCTGCACCCTGCACCTGCCGGACACCCTGGTCGACTGCTTCACCCTCAGCGACCAGGGCATCGAGGGTGCCGCTCAGGTCGCCAGAACTGTCGCCGTGCACCCCTCGCGCCGCGGCATTCGGATCCTTCCCGTGCCGATGCGGGTCGACCAGGCGGAGAAGGAGAAAGCCGACGCCGGGCGTGCGCTCGCGATGCACCGCTTCGCCGGTCTGCCCACCGGGATGACGGAGGAGGATCGGCGCCGCTACTGGGCGGCGGTTGAGGTGCCGTACCGGCCCTTCTACGCGTACGAGGAGACGTTGGCGACCTTCGGCGACACGCCGGGCTCGCCCACGTCGCTGCTGGCGGCGTTCGAGACGCTGACCGCGCAGTTGACCAACGGCGAGGTGCACGCGATGCCGCCGATGGACGAGTCGGTGCGCGAGCGGGAGAAGGCCCGCTTCCGGCGTCGCCACAAGCTTCCCGGCGACGACCTCATGCTCCGCTACGCACCGGAGGACGCGGTCTGGGCGGAGTGGATCGAGCGGGTGCTCAGCTCGGCGCAGATTCGCGTCGTCGACGGAACCCAGCCGATCGAGAGCGGCGTTCGCCTGCCGGCCCGTACGCTGACCATTCTCTCCCCGGCCTACGTGGCCCTGCCCCCCGCCGCGTTGCCTCCGCGGGACCCGACCGTCGACACCACTCCGCTCGCGGTCTACGTGAGCGATCTGCGGCCACTCGCGGAGTTCGCGGTGGCCTCCTCCACCCAACTGGCCAACGTCACCGCGGCGACCGCCGCCGAGCGGCTACTTCGGCTGGTGGGGGGCCCGTTGCCGCTCCGCCTCGATGGCCGGGCGGACGGCGGCCTGCGTTTCCCGGCCGCCGAGCCGGCCGTCTTCGAGGCCCCGAACCGCAACGCGCGGTTCACCGGACGGGAGAATGAGCTGGCCCTCCTGCGCCGACACCTGACCGGACCGGTTGCCGTGCCGGTCGCGTTGCAGGGGATGGGTGGGGTCGGCAAGACCGAACTCGCCCTGGAATACGCGCATCGGTTCAAGTCCGCCTACGACGCGGTGCTGTGGATTTCCGCTGGCGCGACGGAGTCGATCGGCGCCGACGTGGAGAAGTCGCTGGCGGCCTTCGCCGACCGGCTCGGCGTCGGTGGCAACCCGGACCAGGCGGACAACGCACGCGCGGTGCTGGAGGCGCTGGGGCGGGGTGAGCCCGGGCGGTGGCTGTTGGTGATCGACAACGCCGAGGAGGTCGACCCGTTCAAGCGATTCCTGCCGCGCGGCGGGCACGTGTTGCTCACCTCGCGCAACCAGGGTTGGGGGGAGCGGGCCACGCTGATCCAGGTCGACGTCTTCGCCCGTAAGGAGAGCGTCGCCCACCTGCAACGTCGGGTGCCCACCCTCACCGAGCAGGAGGCGGACCGGATCGCCGACGCGCTCGGGGACCTGGCGGTCGCGGTAGCCACGGCCGGCGCCTACCTGGCCGACACCGGTACCTCGGTCGACGCGTACCTGGAGCAGATCGAGCGGCAAGGTCCCAGCGCCCTCTCCGTGGAAGCCACCTGGGATCTTTCGTTGGCGCGGCTGCGCGCCCAGTTCCCGGCGGCCTACCGGCTGTTGCAGCTCTGCTCGGTGCTGGCCCCCGAGATAGACCTGGGCCTGCTCTACAACGACGAGATGGTGAAGACGTTGGCGCCGTTCGATCCCGCGGTGTCGGAGCCCATGATGATCGGGCGGCTGGTCCAGCGGATCAACCGGTCGGCGCTCCTCACGATGAACATGTCCGAGCAACGGATCCTGGTGCACCGGTTGCTCCAAGCGGTGGTCCGGGGCGGAATGACCCCGGACGAGATCGCCGACACCCGACACCGGGCGCACCTGGTGCTGGGCAAGGCGTGGCCCGGCGGTGACGCCGACGATCCGCGTACCTGGGACAGGTTCCGCAGGCTCTGGCCGCACATCGAGGCCTCCGGCGCGATGGGCAGCAAGGACGAGTCGGTCCGGGAGCTGATGATCGACCGGGTGCGGTATCTCTGGCGTCAGGGAGAACTCGATGCGGCGAACGCGTTCGCCAAGGAGGTCGACGCGGTCTGGTCAAAGCGGCGGGACCGCCTCTACGGCACCGAGGAACTCGCCACGTTGCGTCGGCAGTTGCTGCACCTGCGCTTCAACCGTGCGAACGTGCTGCGGGCGCTTGCCCACTACGTCGAGGCCCACGACCTGGACCAGGAGACTCACGAAGCGCAACGGGCGCTGCTGGGTGACAGGCATTCGCACACCCTGATGACCGCCGGCAGCCTGGGTGCGGATCTGCGGGCCCTCGGCCGCTACACCGACGCGATCGAGCGTGATCAGGAGACCTACGACGCGTGGAGTGAGGAGTTCGGCGAATACCATCCGCGCACGCTCTTCGCGGCCAACAACCTCGCACACTCCTACCGCCTGGTGGGCGACTTCCGCTCGGCCCGCAGTCGGGACGAGGCGGTGTTCCAGCTCCGCCGGCAGGTGCTCGGCCCGGAACACCCGTACACAGTGCACTCGGCCGCCCAGCTGGCACGCGACCTGCGGGAGGCCGGTGAATACGCCAACTCGGCCAAGATGCTGCGCACTGTGCACGAACAACTCGCCAGCCTGAAGGAGATCGGCAGCGAGGCGGGGGACACGCTGAACGCTCAGGTCAGTCTCGCGGTGTCGCTGCGGAGCGCGGGCCAGTTGGCGGAGGCGGCCGGACTGCTCGACGCGGCGTACCCGGTGCTCGAGGAGAAGTTCGGGCGGGACAATCCCGAAACGCTGATCTGCCAGGCGGCGCTGGTCGCGAATCTGCTGGCATTCGGCGAGACCGAACGCGCGGTGGCCGAGGCGACGCAGGTGGCAAGGATCTACGAGCAGCGGCTCGGGGCCACCCACCCGCACACCCTTGGCGCGTTCAGCAACCTCGCCGTGGCGCAGCGGGCCGTGGGCCGGGTTGCCGAGGCCCGCGCGACGGCCGAACGGGCGGCCGGTGCCCTGCGCGAGGCGCTCGGTCCGGACCACCCGCACACCCTCGCCGCTGAGGAGAACCTCGGCATCTGCCTCGCCGAGGAGGGGGACCGGGACGCCGCACTCGACCACCTCCGGGCAACCGCCGAGCGTTGGCTGGCCGCGTCCGGGTCGCGCCATCCGGACGCCCTGCGTTGCCAGGCGAACCTGGCACTCGTCGTGCGCGAGAACGTGGGCGACCGGCCGCCGACGGCCGCCCCGGTCGTCTCGTTGGGCGAGGTCGTCGGGGCCGACCACCCGGGCGTGCGGGCTCTGCGGGACGGGCGCCTGGTCGCACGGATCATCGACCCTCACCCGTTCTGAGTTCCAACGACACCAGACCGGGTCCGCCGCGTCCCCACGGAGCATGCCGATGAACAACGATCGCGAAGGCCAGGTCGTCACCTTCTACTCGTTCAAGGGGGGAACGGGTCGGACGATGGCGTTGGCCAACGTGGCCTGGATCCTGGCCGCCAGCGGCCGGCGGGTGCTCGTCGCCGACTGGGACCTCGAGTCACCCGGTCTGCACCGCTTCTTCCATCCGTTCCTCGACGCCGAGGCCATCCAGGGCACCAGCGGTGTGATCGACATGATCCGTGAGTACGAGTGGGAGACCACCAGGGTCGACGACCGGCCGGACCGCTGGATGGAGCAGTACGCCCGGGTCGGGCGGCACGCGTTCTCGCTGCGCTGGAACTTCCCAGCCGGCGGTGGCCTGGACTTCCTCTCCGCCGGCCGGCAGAACAGCGACTACGCCGTCTCGGTGAGCGGGCTGGACTGGGACAACTTCTACAACCGGCTGGGTGGGGCGCAGTTCTTCGAGGCGCTGCGGGCGGACATGAAGCGCCAGTACGACTTCACCCTGATCGACAGCCGGACGGGGCTCAGCGACGTCGCCGATATCTGCACCCTGCATTTGCCGGACACCCTTGTCGACTGCTTCACCCTCAGCGACCAGGGCATCGACGGCGCGGCCCGGGTGGCGCACTCGGTCCGGGACCGGTACCGGCGGCGCGACATCCGGATCCTGCCGGTGCCGATGCGGGTCGACCAGGCCGAAAAGGAGCGGGCCGAGGCGGGTCGCCTGCTGGCCATGCGCCGGTTCGCCGGCTTGCCGGCCGGCAAGACCGAAGCGGAACGGCGGCGTTACTGGACCGCGGTGGAGGTGCCGTACCGACCGTTCTACGCGTACGAGGAGAAGCTGGCGACTTTTTGTGATCCGCCCGGCTCGCCGACGTCACTGCTGGCCGCGTACGAGACGTTGACCGGGATCCTCACCGACGGCGCGGTGACCGCGCTGCCGGTGATGGACGAGTCGGTGCGGGAGCGGGGCAAGGCCCGTTTCCGCCGTCGCACCGAGGCGATCGACGACCAGATCGTGCTCCGGTACGCGCCGGAGGACGCCATCTGGGCCGAGTGGCTGGAGCGGGTGCTCAGCTCGGCCGGGCTGCGGGTGGTGGACCCGACAGCCGCCGTCGGGTCCGCCGGGACGCCGGCCCCGCGCACGCTGACAGTGGTCTCACCGGCGTACGTGGCGACGCCGTCCGGCGGTCTGCCCGACCGGGACACGAGCACCGGTTCCACGGCCCTCGCCGTGTACGTCGCCGACCTGCGCCCGCTTGCGGAGTTCCCGTCGCAGAGTTCGACCAACCTCGTCAACGTGAGCGCCGCGACCGCCGTGGAGCGGGTGCTGCGGCTGGTCGGCCGACCGGTGCCGTCGTCGGCGGACGGGCCAGCGGGTGGGGGCACCCGTTACCCCGGCACCGAGCCGCTGATCTTCAACGCCCCCAACCGGAACGCGCGCTTCACCGGCCGGGAGGACGACCTGGCCCAACTGCGCGCGCAGTTGCAGAGCGGGGGTAGCGCGGTGGTGCTGCCGGTCGCCCTGCAGGGCATGGGCGGCGTCGGTAAGACGCAGGTGGCCCTGGAGTACGTGCACCGGTTCAAGGCCGGCTACGACGTGGTCTGGTGGATCGTGGCGGACCCGCCGCAGTTCGTCGACACCGCCCTCGCCGACCTTGCCGGCCGCCTCGGCATTCTCGTCGGGCCGACCCTGCCCGACACGGTCCGGTCGGTGCTGCAGGTGCTCGGGCGCGGTGAGCCGTACGAGCGGTGGCTCGTGGTGCTGGACAATGCCGAAGAGCTCGACCAGATCGAGCCCTTCCTGCCGCAGGGCCCCGGGCACGTCCTGCTGACCTCCCGCAACCGCGCCTGGGGCGACCGGGCGAACCCGATCCAGGTGGACGTCTTCCACCGCACCGAGAGCGTGGCGCACCTCGCCCAGCGGGTGCCCACGATCAGCGCCGACGAGGCCGACCGGGTGGCCGAGGCGCTCGGCGACCTGCCGATCGCGGTGGCCGCGGCTGGCGCCTGGCTCGCCGACACCGGCACGTCCGTCGCCGACTACCTGCGGCAGATCGAGCGACACGGCCCCAGCGCGCTCTCCGTGGAGGCGACCTGGGACCTGTCGCTGAACCGGCTGCTCGACCAGGCGCCGGCCGCGTACCGGCTGTTGCAGCTCTGCTCGGTGTTGGCCCCGGAGATCGCCCTCGAACTCATCTACAGCGACGAGATGGCGGAGGCCCTCGTGCCGTTCGACCCGTC
This sequence comes from Micromonospora sp. NPDC005205, assembly GCF_040608275.1. NCBI lineage: Bacteria > Bacillati > Actinomycetota > Actinomycetes > Micromonosporales > Micromonosporaceae > Micromonospora > Micromonospora sp. NPDC005205. The sequence continues at coordinate 50,888 of NZ_JBEXHV010000027.1, read as the reverse complement.
GGTGTCGGAGCGGCTCGTGCGCGGCGCCCTGGTCCAGCAGATCAACCGCCTGGCACTGGTGAAACTGGACGTTCAGGGCGGCCGGGTCCAGGTGCACCGGCTGTTGCAGGCGGTGGTCCGCGACCGGATGACCGACGACGAGATCGACGCCGCCCGCCACCAGGTGCACCTGGTGCTGGCCGCGTCCCGACCCCGTGGAGACGTGGACGATCCGACCACCTGGGCCCGGCTGCGCATGCTCTGGCCGCACCTGGAGGTCTCCGAGGCGCTGACCTGCCCCGACGAGTCGGTGTGCCAGCTGCTGATCGACCGCGTCCGCTATCTGTGGCAGCGCGGTGGTCTGGATCAGGCCGACAGGTTCAGCCAGGAGGTGGACGACACCTGGAGTGCCAGGCTCGGCGACACGTACGACGAGGTCGAGGCGTCTGCGCTGGGCCGCCAACTGTTGCACCTCCGGTTCAACCGGGCGAACATCCTGCGCAGCCTGGGCCGGTTCAGCGAGGCCCGAGACCTGGACGAGGCGGTGCTGGCCGAGCAACGCCGACTCCTGGGCCCGCTGCACCCGCACAGCCTGATGACCGCTGGCAGCCTCGGTGGTGACCTGCGGGCGCTCGGCCGCTACGCCGAGGCCCTGGAACGGAACCGATCCACCTACGCTTCCTGGCTCCACGTGTTCGGCGAGGACCACCCCGGGACGTTGAGCGCGGCAAGCGACCTCGCCGTCTCGTACCGCCTGGTCGGCGACTACCGGTCGGCCCGTCGCTGGGACGACGAGGTGCACCAGCGGCGGCGGCTGGTGCTCGGCCCCACCCACCCCCACACTCTCGCCTCCGCCATGCGCCTCGGCATCGACCTGCGGGATGCGGGCGAGTACGAGAGGTCGGCCACCCTGCTACGCACCGTGTACGACACGTACTGCGAGGTGCTCGGGCCGGATGACGGCCAGAGTCTCGTCGCCCAGATCAACCTGGCGGTGTCCCTGCGCAGCTCCGGGCGGGGCAGTGAGGCCGCGCCGATGTTCGAGACGGCCTACCGCGAGTTCGACGAACGCTTCGGGCCGGACAACCCGGGCACGGTGGCGTGCCGGGCGAGCCGGGCGGCGAACCTGTTGGCGGTCGGCGACGCGGCTCAGGCGCTGACCGAGATGAACGCCGTGCGCCAGGCGTTCGAGGAGCAGCTCCAGCTCGGCCCGGAGCACCCGCACGTCCTGGCGACGGTGAGCAACATCTCGGCGGCGGAACGCGCGCTCGGACGTAAATCGGACGCGCTCGCGTCGGCGGCCCGGGCGGTCGGTGACTTGCGCAAGGTGCTCGGCCCCGACCATCCGCACACGCTCGCGGCTGAGGTGAACCAGGCGGTGTGCCTCGCCGAGGAGGGTGATGGGGAGTCGGCGCGGGACCGGCTGCGGGAGACCGCCGGCCGGCTGGCCACGGTGATCGGCACCGAGCACCCCGACACGCTGCGCTGCCTCGGCGATCTCGCCCTGGTGGCGAAGCTGACCGGCGGCAGCAGCGTCGAGGACGTCGACGTCGTGGCGGATCGGCTGGCCGAGGTGATTGGCGTGGAGCACCCGACCGTGCAGACCCTGCGTGAACGGCGGTTCTTGGTCCGGGTGATCGACCCACACACCATCTGAGCGCGGCGTTCGGCGGGCGGCCGGCCATCCGGGCGGCCCCGCCGGCCCCGGCCAAACGGTCAGAGCCGTGGGCTGGTCGCGAGGGCCGGCGTGGCCAGCCAGGTCAGGGTCTGCGGGAGGATCTCCACCGCCCCGAAGTGCGCGGCCCCGGGCTGCACCTGCACCTCGGCGCGCGGGATCCGCGAGGCGAGCCAGTGCGAGTGCTCCACCGGGGAGAAGCTGTCCAGCTCGCCGTGCCAGAGCCGGACCTCCGCGCGGATGGCGCTCAGGTCGAATCCCCAGCCACGCCGGATCGCCAGCACGTCGTCGATCCAACCCTCTGGGCCGTGTCGCAGCGCCTCGGAGTACATGTTGGTGAGCAGCCGGCGGATCGCGACGTCGTCGACGACCCGGATGTCCTCGTCGGGCAGTTGAGGGCGGAGGAAATCCAGCAGCGTCATCGGGTCCCGGCGGGCCTCGTCCGCGCGGACCTTCAGGTTGAGCGTGAGCTCGGCCAGGTCCTCGTCGGCCTGCCCGTGCTTTGCCAGGTTCGAATCCGCCATCCCGGCGTACCAGTCCAGGTCGGGTGCGCCGGCCGGGACGAGCCCCACCAGTACGGCGGCCCGGGTGACCCGGCCCGGCAGGAGCGCAGCACAGGCCAGGGCGTGCGGCCCACCACCGGAGCGGCCCACCACCGCGAACCGCGCGATGCCAAGGTCATCGGCGATCGCCGCCACGTCGGCCGCCGCGTCGGCCACCCGCCGGCCTTCGTGCCGGTCGGAGTCGCCGTACCCGGGTCGGTCGTAGCAGACGAGATGCACGCCGAGGCGGTAGACGACGATGCCCCGGGGCCGCGGGCCGCTGCGGCTGCCCGGGGTGCCGTGCAGCAGGAAGACCACGGGCCCGTCCGGCGCGCCCGAGGTCTCCACGGCGAGGTGCCGCCCGTCCGGCGTCATGACGGTGCGTTGTGCCGCATCTCGTCCCGTCACGCGTGGCCTCCCGCGGGTCGTTCTGCGCTGCCCGGCTGTGTGGAGCCGCGCAGCGGACCTGAGTACGAAGACCCCGAATCGCCCAGAATCACGCTTTGTGCCGCAGCGTACTGCCCGCCGCAAAACCTCACCACGGCTCGCCCGGTCGACGCCACAGGACCGGACAAAGCCGGTCGGAGGTGCCACCGGACCGGGCCGCTACCCTGGTAGCCCGAGGGGAAGGGGCACCAACAGGGTGGCTAGGACCTACAACGTCGTCACGTACGGCTGCCAGATGAACGTGCACGACTCCGAACGCATCTCCGGCCTGCTCGAGCAGGCGGGATACGAGCGTGCACCCGCTGGCGACGACACCCCGGACATCGTGGTCTTCAATACCTGCGCGGTGCGGGAGAACGCGGACAACCGGCTCTACGGCAACCTCGGTCGTCTGCGCCCGGTGAAGGACAAGCACCCCGGGATGCAGATCGCTGTCGGCGGCTGCCTCGCCCAGAAGGATCGGGGCGACATCGTCCGCAAGGCCCCCTGGGTGGACGTCGTCTTCGGCACTCACAACATCGGCGCGCTGCCGGTGCTGTTGGAGCGGGCCCGGCACAACGCCGCCGCCGAGGTGGAGATCCTGGAGTCCCTCGACGTCTTCCCGTCCACGCTGCCCACCCGCCGCGAGTCCACGTACGCCGGCTGGGTATCGATCTCGGTGGGGTGCAACAACACCTGCACGTTCTGCATCGTGCCGGCGCTGCGCGGCAAGGAGAAGGACCGGCGCCCCGGCGACATCCTCTCCGAGGTGCGCGCCCTTGTCGACGAGGGCGTGCTGGAGGTGACCCTGCTCGGGCAGAACGTCAACTCGTACGGCGTGGAGTTCGGCGACCGGTACGCGTTCGGCAAGCTGCTGCGGGCCTGCGGCGACATCGACGGGTTGGAGCGGGTGCGGTTCACCAGCCCGCACCCGAAGGACTTCACCGACGACGTGATCGCCGCGATGGCCGAGACGCCGAACGTCTGCCACTCGCTGCACATGCCGTTGCAGTCCGGCTCCGACGACGTGCTCCGGGCGATGCGCCGGTCCTACCGCTCCGAGCGCTACCTGGGGATCATCGAGAAGGTCCGCGCGGCGATGCCGGACGCGGCGATCACCACCGACATCATCGTCGGCTTCCCCGGTGAGACCGAGGCCGACTTCCAGCGCACCCTGGACGTGGTCCGGGAGGCCCGCTTCTCCTCGGCCTTCACCTTCCAGTACTCGAAGCGGCCCGGCACCCCCGCCGCGACAATGGACGACCAGCTACCCAAGCAGGTGGTGCAGGAGCGTTACGAGCGGTTGATCGCATGCGTCGAGGAGATCACCTGGGCGGAGAACAAGCGCCTCGTCGGTGAGACCGTCGAGGTGCTGGTCGCGGTCGGCGAGGGCCGCAAGGACGAGCGGACCGGCCGGATGTCCGGTCGGGCCCGCGACGGTCGACTTGTGCACTTCGCGACCGAGACCGCCGACGGGGAGTCCCTGGCCGGTCAGATCCGGCCGGGCGACATCGTGCACACCACTGTCACGTACGCCGCGCCGCACCACCTGAACGCCGACGGCGCGCCGGTGGCGCACCGTCGCACCCGGGCCGGTGACGCGGCCGAGGCGGGGCGCTCCCCGCGTACCCCTGGGGTGTTGCTCGGTCTGCCGACGATCGGCGCACCGCCGGTCGTGGCTGCCCCCGCCGCTGGCTGCGCCACCCACTGACCGCGCGGAGGGGCCCCTGGACGAGGGGCCCCTCCGTGATCAGATGGTGATCTTGCCGGCGCCGGCGCCCGCCGTCACGATGGACTTGACGTTGCTCGCGGTGTCCAGCTGGTACGAGTACGGGATGCTGGCGACGCTGCCGCCGGTCTGGCCGGTGGGCGAGTTGACGAAGTGGTTGTTGCGGGCGACCAGGCTGCCGGGCCCCGAGTCCCCCTCGCCGAGGTGGTACGGGTCGTCGACGTTCTCGAAGTAGTTGCCCTCGACGAGCACGCCGGCGTTCTCGGTGGACGCCACGCCGTAGCCGCCGTTGGCCCGGTAGTAGTTGTTGTAGACGTGCACCGGGTTGCCGAAGCGGACCCGGGGGTTGCGCTGGTTGCTGCCGTCGAACCAGTTGTGGTGGTAGCTCACCCGCAGGTGGCCGACGTCCTGGCTGGCGTTGTCGTCGCTGTGACCGAGCAGCATGGTCTTGTCGTGGCTGAAGACCCGGTTCCACGAGACGGTGACGAAGTCCGAGCCGCGCTTGATGTCGACGGCGCCGTCGTACCCGTTGCTGAAGCTGTTGTGGTCGATCCAGATGTTGGTGGCCGACTCCTGCACGTTTATCGCGTCGTCGTTCCAGTTGCGGAAAGTCAGGTTGCGAATGATCACGTTGCGGTCACCGCTGACGTTGAGCCCGCAGCCGACGATCGTCGCCCCGTAGTTGCCGATGATGGTCTTGTTGGACCGGACCCGCAGCATCCCCGAGCAGGTGATCGTCCCGGTCACCCGGATGACGGCGGCGCCTGTGGCGTTCAGCGCGCTGGTGAGGCCCGAGGCGTTGCTGACGGTGGTCGTGGCGGCGTTGCCGCCACCAGTGGTGCCGCCGTTCTGGGTGGCCCAGCCGACCAGCGCCGACGGCTGCTGGCCGGGCGGGGGAGTGCTCGACGGTGGCGGGGTGGTCGGCGGTGGGGTGGTCGGTGTGGTGCTGCCGGTGCAGGCGACGTTGTTCAGGCTGAAGCTGCTCGGAGCCGGGTTGCTGGAGTTGTTCCAACTCGCGTTGAAGCCGAACGAGGCGCTGGCGTTCGTCGCCAGGTTGCCGTTGTAGTCGACGTTCGTCGCGGAGACCTGGCTGCCGCTCTGCGTGACTGTGGCGCCCCACGCCTGGCTGGTCTGCTGACCGGCCCCGTACGACCAGCGCAGCGTCCACCCGGAGACCGGGTCGCCGAGGTTGGTGACCGTGACGTTGCCGGTGAATCCGCCCGGCCACTGGCTGGCGACCGAGTAGGCCACCTGGCAGCCGGCGGCCGCCTGGGCCGACACGGAGGTCAGAAGCCCGGCGGTGACCAGGGTGGCGGTGGCTGCGGCAGTGGTGGCGATCAGCGTCATTCGACGCCGTCCTGTGCGCATGCTGCTTCCTTTCGGTGAGGCGGACGGAGGTGTCGCGACGCCCATGCCCGTGGGCGGCGAATCTCGGCCGGGACCAGTGGTCCTCGGGCCCGCCGGTGCAGGTTCGTGAAGGAGAGCGGCTCCCGCGCTCGCACCCACCAACGAAGAGGCAAGCGCTTTCCCGATGAAAACATAGAAGAATCTGAATGTAAATGGCCGGGACGGCCGATGCGCTGCACACCGGCCGCCCCGGCAGTGGCGCACCGGCCGTCCCGGTGGATCAGCAGGCGGTGCCGTTGAGTTTCACAGTGCCCGGCGCGCTCGCCGTGCCGTTGGCGGTGAAGCCCACCGTGACCGACCCGCCTGCCGGCAGGGACGGAGCGTGGCTCGGAGCCGCCGCGGTCACCGTCGTACCGGACTGCGTGACAGTGGCGTTCCAACCGCTGCCCAACGTCACCCCGGACGGCCAACTCCAGGTGACCGACCACGGGTTCACCGCGCCCGAGCCGGTGTTCTTCACCGTCAACTCGCCCTGGAAGCCGCCCTGCCAGGCGTTGACCTGCCGGTAGGTGGCCGTGCAGGCGCCGGTCGGCGGGTCCGTCGGCCCGCCGGTCGGCGGCCCGCTGGTGCCACCACCGGACGGCGCGATCAGGTACGGCTGGAGGATCGCCTGCTTGGCGGTGTTGACATTGGTCCAGTCGTCCAACGCGATACCGCCGGTGTCACCCGAGTTGGGGTTCCACGACCAGTAGGTGAAGGACATCCCGGTCACCCCGGTCCCGGTGTACGCCATCAACTTCTCCAGCCACACCTTGTCCTTCGGGTCGACCAGGGTGCTGCCGAACTCGCCCATCATGATCGGGGCGATGTTCTGCTTGTAGAGGTAACCGAAGTACTTGTCCCAGATGGCCGGCATGTTCGCCGGGTAGTCCGGGGCGTCGAACCAGGTCTGCCGGTACACCGAGGTGGCGTACTCGTGCGGCGAGTAGACCAACCGGTTCGCCACACTCAGCCGGACCGGGAACTGCCCCGCCTTCGACAGGTTGCCACCCCACCAACCGCAGTCCTCGTCGTTGCTGGTGTCGCCGTCCCAGACGTTGGAGAGGCCACCACTCGGGCAGCTCACCCCCTCCACGAAGATCAACCAGTTGGGCTGGACGCCGAGGATGGCGTTCCCGGCCCGCTCGGCGGCGAGCCGCCAGTCCCGGGCGGTGTCGCCACAGCCCCAGCACGCGCCGGTGGCCGCCGGGTTGGTGCCCTCCGCGTGCGGCTCGTTGTGCAGGTCGGCACCGATCACCGTCGGGTTGCCCGCGTACCGCTGCGCGAGCATCTTCCAGTCGTTGATCCAGGTCGCCTCGGAAACAGTCGACGTGTACCAGAGTGGTGACTGCCCGGCCGCCGTCGGCCGGTGCCGGTCCAGAATGATGCGCATGCCCTTGCTGCCGGCGTAGTTGATCACCTTGTCCAGGATCTGCAACGGCGACAGCCCGATCAGGTCCGGGTTGACGAAGTCGTTGATCCCACTGGCGGTCGCACCCGGCTTCAGGGCGTCGTTCGAGTACGGCACCCGCAACGTGTTGTAACCCAACCGGGCCATCGTGTCGAGCTGCCCCCGCCACGGGTTGTTCGACCACAGCCCGTGGAAGGTCTTGTTGTCGGTCTCCATGCCGAACCAGTTGATGCCGGTCAACCGGACCGTCGCACCGGTGCTGTCCACGATCTGGTTGCCACTGGTATGCAGATAACCCGTACCGGTGCCGGCGGCGACGGCCGGGCTGGTGCTGACAGCGGTGGCGAGGAAGACGCCAGCCGCGACGGTGACGAGCGCGGTGAGCGCGCCGCCGAGAGCCTTGGGACGGAACAATTCAAGCTCCACTTCGGAGATCCGGCGCCGTCCAGAAACGACGCCGGCGGGCGGCCGTCCGCACGTCACGGTCCCTCAGGGGTACGCGGACAGCACGCGACGGACCATGTCACGCGGACGTGGTCACTCGCGGAAGCTCACCGGCGACCCTCGACGGCGGATGCTCCGCCTTCGTCGCCCTCGCGCCGGTGGCCCTACCTGGCTCCGTCGCTCATTCTGATCAGCCCACGTCAATGCGTCAACATCAGGGATGTTGCTGTCTCCGGCCTGTCCTAGGCAGCAACATCCGGGAAACTGCGCGCATCTTGACGCGGTAGCGGCGACGCGGGCCCGGGTGAGCGGGGGTTCGGAGCGCGGAACGCGGGGCCTGTGTCGCGCGGATGCCGGAGGCCGGAAACGCGGGAGCCCCCGGTCCCATCAAGGGAACCGGGGGCTCCGGACGTCGTCAGCTCAGCCGGCCTGCTCGGCGAGTTGGAGGAACTGCCGCTTGGAGGCGAGGGCCTGCTCGGCCTCCTTGATCCGGCGTGCGTCCCCGGCGCTCTGCGCCCGGGCCAGCCGGTCCTCGGCTTCCGCGACCTGCGCCCGCATCTGGGCGAGCAGCGGGTTGTCCTCCTTGGTGGTGCGGCGCCACGCCGAGTCCATCACGTCACGGACCTTGTCGTCGATGACGCGCAGTCGACGCTCCAGCCCGGCGGCCGCCTCGCGGGGCACCCGGCCGGCCTCGTGCCACTGGGCCTGGATCTCCCGCAGCTTGGCCTGGGCGCCCTTCGGGTCGGCGTCGATGTCCAACGCCTCGGCCTCGGCGAGCAGGGCCTGCTTGCGCTCCAGGTTGCCGCGCTGCTCGTTGTCCCGTGCGGAGAAGACCTCGCTACGCCGGCTGAAGAAGGCGTCCTGCGCACCCCGGAACCGTTCCCAGAGCTTCTGCTCGGCTTCCTTGGAGGCGCGCGGGGCGGCCTTCCACTGGGTCATCAGGTCCTTGAGCTGGTTGGCGGTGGCGGCCCAGTCGGTGGAGTCCGCGAGCTTCTCCGCTTCGGCGACCAACTCTTCCTTGGCGGTCTGGGCCTGCTTGCGCTGCGAGTCGAGGGAGGCGAAGTGGGCGCCGCGGCGGCGGGTGAAGCCGTCCCGGGCGGCGGCGAACCGCTTCCACAGCTCACCGTCGGCCTTCTTGTCGACCCCGCGGATGGTCTTCCACTCGTCGAGGATCTCCTTGAGCCGGTCGCCGGCGGTCTTCCACCCGGTGGATTCGGCGGCCAGCTTTTCGGCTTCCTCGACCAGCGCGGTCTTGCGGGCCAGGGCCTCGCCGCGGGCGGCGTCCCGGGCGGCGCGCGCTTCGCCGGCCTTCTCCTCGGCGAGGGTCGCCAGCTTGTCCAGGCGGGTGGCCAGCGCGTCGATGTCGCCGACCACGTTGGCCTCGGGCAGCGTGGTCCGGATCCGCCGGATCGTGCTCAACGAGTGCCCGGCGTCCGCCGCACCCGACTTGAGCCGCGCCTCGGTCAGGTCCACCTCGGTCACCAGGTCGGCGAAGCGTCGTGCGAAGTGTGCCAGGCCCTCCTCCGGTGCTCCCGCCTGCCAGGATCCGACCACCCGCTCTCCCTCGGTGGTCTTGACGTACACGGTGCCGTCCGCGTCCACCCGTCCGAAGGCAGTCCAGTCGCTCATGTGCCCATCCTCGTTCTCCCGGCGTCGAGGGATCGATCCCCCGTCGCCGCCACGGCGCAGCCAAGTTACTTCCGGCATTGTCACAGGTCCGACCCGGTCCGCGTCGAGCGCCTATCGCCGACCGTGACCATACGGTGTCCTAGGGGCCGAATGACCGGATCGGCGCGGAGACGCACCGGGGATTCCCGCTACGGTGGACGGGTGCCACTGGTCGCCGCCGCCGTCTGCCCGCATCCGCCCCTGCTCGTGCCCGAGGTGGCCGGCTCCGCAGCCCCGGAGTTGGACGATCTGCGGGCGGCCTGTGACACCGCCGTACGCCGGCTGTTGACCACCGATCCGGACATTGTGGTCCTGGTGGGCACCGGCCCGGTGACCGGCCCGATCCGCACCCCGGCGACCGGTTCCCTCCAGCCCTGGGGTGTCGACCTGGACGTGCCGATGGTGGCGGGCCAACCGGACCGGGGCGCGGTGCTGCCGTTGAGCCTGACCATCGGTGCGTGGTTGCTGGCCCGGCACGAAACCCGACCGCCGGTGACGGCCGTGCAGGTGGCCGCCGACGCCGGCCCGGCCGAGCTGGCCGCGCTCGCCGACGAGGTCGGTGCCGCCGGTGACCGGGTGGCGTCGCTGGTGCTCGGGGACGGGTCGGCCTGCCGCGGGGAGAAAGCACCCGGGTACGACGACGCGCGTGCCCTCCCGTACGACCAGAGGGTTGCCGAAGCGCTGGCCGACGCGGACCTGGACGCCCTGCTCGACCTCGACCCGGTGGTGTCGACGGAGCTGAAGGCCGCCGGTCGCGCCCCCTGGCAGGTGCTCGCGGGCGCGGCCCGCGCGGCTGGTGGTGGGTGGCGCGGCGAGTTGCTGCACGACTCCGCTCCCTACGGGGTGGCGTACTTCGTGGCGTCCTGGGAGCGGGCGTGACAGGCCTGGTCGTCGCCGTGGTCGGCCCGACCGCGGCCGGTAAGTCCGCGCTGAGCATCGCGTTGGCGCATGCGCTAGACGGGGAGGTGGTCAACGCCGACTCGATGCAGCTCTACCGGGGCATGGACATTGGTACGGCGAAGCTGACCCCCGCCGAGCGGGACGGGGTGCCGCATCACCTGCTGGATGTCTGGGAGGTCACCGAGGCGGCGAGCGTCGCGGAGTACCAGCGGCTGGCCCGCGCGGCGGTGGACGACATCCTGTCGCGGGGGCGGGTGCCGCTGCTGGTCGGTGGCTCCGGGCTGTACGTGCGGGCGGTGCTGGAGCGCTTCGAGTTCCCCGGCACGGACGCGGCGCTGCGGGAGCGGCTGGAACGGGAGTTGGCCGAGGTCGGCCCGGCCCCGCTGTACGCGCGGCTGCGCGCCGCCGACCCGGTCGCCGCCGAGAGCATCCTGCCGGCCAACGGCCGGCGGATCGTCCGGGCCCTGGAGGTGATCGAGCTGACCGGCGCGCCGTTCGCCGCCTCGTTGCCGCAGCCCACGCCGTACTACCCGTCGGTGCAGCTCGGCGTCGACCTGGACACCGGTCTGCTGGACGAGCGGATCGCGCTGCGGGTGGACCGGATGTGGGCCGACGGCCTGGTGCCGGAGACCCGGGAACTGGTCGGGCGGGGGCTGCCCGAGGGGCGGACGGCGAGTCGGGCGCTCGGCTACCAGCAGGTGCTGCGCCTGCTCGCCGGTGAGCTGACCGAGGCGCAGGCGCACGACGAGACGGTCCGGGCGACCCGGCGGTTCGTCCGCCGGCAGCGGTCCTGGTTCCGCCGCGACCCGCGGATCCACTGGTTGGACTCGACGACCCCGGACCTGATCGGGGCCGCCCTGCGTCTGGTGCCGGCGGCTGCGCGATGATGGTGGGCGTGGAGTTCACCAAGGGCCACGGCACCGGCAACGACTTCGTCCTCCTTCCCGACCCGGACGGTCAGCTCGACCTGACGCCGGAGCTGGTCGCGGCGCTCTGCGACAGGCGTCGGGGCATCGGCGCGGACGGCGTCCTGCGGGTGGTCCGCGCGGCCAAGCATCCGGACGGCGCGGGGCTGGCCGGCGAGGCCGAGTGGTTCATGGACTACTGGAACGCTGACGGCTCGTTCGCCGAGATGTGCGGCAACGGCGCTCGGGTCTTCGTGCGCTACCTGCTCGACACCGGGTTGGCCACGCCCGCCGGCGCGGCGTTGCCGGTGGCAACCCGGGCTGGCGTCGTGCGCGCGCTGGTCGAGGGCGACGCCGTGTCCGTCGAGATGCGTCGACCCCAGGTGTACGACAGTTCTGCCGCCACCCTCGGCGGGCTGACCCTGACCGGTGCGGTGGTGGACGTCGGCAACCCGCACCTGGTCTGCGTCCTGCCGGCCGGCGTGGAGCTGTCGGCGCTGGACCTGACCGTCGCGCCCGGGTTCGACCAGGCGGTCTTCCCGAGCGGGGTGAACGTCGAGTTCATCGTGGCGGGCGACCCGGTCGACGGCACCGACGAGCACAGCCTGATGCGGGTGTACGAGCGCGGCAGCGCCGAGACCCTGTCCTGCGGGACCGGTGCCTGCGCGGTGGGCGCGGTGGCACTGCGCGACGCCGGCCTGGACACCGGCGTGGTCGCCGTCGACGTCCCCGGCGGTCGCCTGACGGTGACCGTCACCGAAACCTCCTGCTGGCTCTCCGGCCCCGCCGTCCTGGTGGCGACCGGCGAGATCAGCCTGTCCGCGCTCGCGGTGTGAACAGTCGGTCGAGGTGGTAGGTCAGGATCGCCAGCGCGCTCGCGCCGTCGCGTTGACCGCCGAGCACGCTGGAGCCCAGCCCGTTCGTCAGCGCCAGTAGCCCGGCGGCGACCGCGTCACAGTTCAGCTCCGGGTCGACGTCACCGTCCTGCTGGGCTTGCCGGAGTTGTCCGGCGAGCAGCCGTTCGAGCTTGTCGGGGTACGTGGTGCCGTGCCGTTCGGCGAGGTCCGGCTCGGTGAACACCAGCGCGTAGTAGCCGGTGTAGGCCCTGGTGAGCTGGTGGCCCTCGGGGTCCGTCGGGAGGACGGCGGAGAGGGTGCCGACGACGACGGTGCGCGGGGTGACCGGGCCGAGTGCCCGAATCCGTGCCTCGACGCGGGCGGTCAGCTGTTCGCCGAGATAGCCCAGCGCGGTCATCAGCAGCTCGTCCTTGGTGTGGAAGTAGTACTGCACCAGCCGTAGCGACACCCCGGCCTCGGCGGCCACCTCCCGCATGCTGGCGGACTGCAGTCCCCGGCTGCTGGCGATCCGCAGCAGCGCGTCGCCGATCTGCCGACGCCGCTGTTCATGGTCGACGCGCTTGGGCACTGGGCGGTCCGTCCTGTTCGGTCAGCGAGCTTTGATGGTACGGTCGTACCATGAAAAACCCCGGGGAGACGGAGTCATCGTGACAGTCGCACGGATCGGCGAGTTCACCAGCGATCGCGCCCGCGTCCGGTTCCTTGACGCGTACGAGCGGACCCGGCGTCGGGTGTGGCCCGCCGGCGCGGTTGCCGTCGACCTGCCGACGAGCTTCGGTCACACCCGGGCCTACCGATGGGGAGCCGGAGACGCTACGCCGTTCGTGCTGCTGCCCGGAGCCGGCGGCAACGCCCTGAGTTGGCACCCGCACGTACGCCGTCTCGGGCGGCACCGGCCGGTGATCGCCCTCGACCCGGTTGGCGAACCCGGCTGCTCCGTGCAGTCGCTGCCGCTCGACGACGGTCGGGACTGGGCGCGCTGGCTGTCCGAGGTCCTCGACGGGATGGGCGTGGACCGGGCGTACCTCGTCGGCTCGTCGTTCGGTGGTTGGGTGGGGTTGCAGTACTCCCGGCACTCACCCGGCCGGGTGGCGGGCCTTCTCCTCCTCGACCCGGCCGGCTTCGGCACCGTCAACGGCCGGTTCCTCGCCTGGGTGGTGCTGGGCGGCCTGGCCGGCCTCGCCCCCGCCCCGGTCCGCCGCGGCGCGGCCCGGCTGCTGCGCAACGCGACCCTGCGCGACGACGACCTGATGGGGCTGGCCCGCGCCACCTTCGGCTTCCGCCGCCGGCACCCGGTCCCACCGGCGCTCACCGACGACGAGTTGCGTGATCTCGCGGTGCCGGTCCTGGCGCTGCTCGGCGAGCGCAGCCAGCTGTACGACGCCCCGTCGGTGGCCGACCGGATCAGTGGCCTGATTCCGGGCGCCCGGTCGGAGGTCGTTCCCGGCGCGGGTCACGACCTGCCGCTGAGCCACCCGGACCTCATCGCCGCCCGCGCCGCCACCTTCGCACCCACCACCCAACCCCGACCCCCCGCCCCCGCCCCCGAAAGTTGATCAAGAGGTTTGCGTCAGAATCAGCGCGATTCCTGACGCAAACCTCTTGATCAACAAGGTGGGGGAGTGGGGTTGGGGGGCCGGGGTTACGGGGTGGCGCTGGCGGTGGCGGCGATCTCGGGGAGGTCGGCGGGGCCGGGGTCGGCGGCCGGGAGCGGGCTGGGGTTGTGCGCGGCGGCGCGGACGGCGGCGGCGACCGCCGGGGCGACCCGGGAGTCGAACACGCTCGGCACGATCACCGTCGGGTTGATCTTGTCTTCGCCGACCACGTCGGCGATGGCCCGGGCGGCCGCGAGGGCCATCTCCTCGGTGAACTCCTCGGCGTGCGCGTCGAGCATGCCGCGGAACACACCGGGGAAGGCGAGCACGTTGTTGATCTGGTTCGGCTGGTCCGAACGGCCGGTGGCGACCACCGCGGCGTGCTTGCGCGCCTCCCGGGGGTCGACCTCCGGGTCCGGGTTGGCGAGCGCGAAGACGATCGAGTCCTTCGCCATCTGGGCGATGTCGTCGCCGGTGAGCAGGTTCGGCGCGCTCACCCCGATGAACACGTCGGCACCCCGGATCGCTCCGGGAAGGTCGCCGGAGTAGTTCTCCTTGTTGGTGTTCTCCGCCAGCCACTGCCACGCCGAGTTGAGCCCGGTCAGCCCGCGGTGCAGGGCGCCCTCCCGGTCGTACGCGATGATGTCGCCGACGCCCTGGCGCAGCAGCAGCTTCATGATCGCGGTGCCGGCCGCGCCGGCTCCGGAGACGACCACCCGGACGTCCGCGAGTTGCTTGCCCACCACCCGCAGCGCGTTGGTCAGCGCGGCCAGCACGCAGATCGCGGTGCCGTGCTGATCGTCGTGGAAGACCGGAATGTCCAGCGCCTCGCGCAGCCGGGCCTCGATCTCGAAGCAGCGCGGCGCGGCGATGTCCTCCAGGTTGATGCCGCCGTAGGCCGGCGCGATCGCCTTGACGATCTGCACGATCTCGTCGGTGTCCTGGGTGTCCAGCACCACCGGCCAGGCGTCCACCCCGCCGAAGCGCTTGAACAGCGCGGCCTTGCCCTCCATCACCGGCAGCGACGCGGCCGGGCCGAGGTTGCCCAGCCCGAGCACCGCCGAGCCGTCGCTGACCACAGCGACGGTGTTGCGCTTGATGGTCAGTCGCCGGGCGTCGGCCGGGTTCTCGGCGATCGCCATGCAGACCCGGGCAACCCCGGGGGTGTACGCGCGGGACAGCTCGTCGCGGTTGCGCAGCGCGACCTTCGAGGTCACCTCGATCTTGCCGCCCAGGTGCAGCAGGAACGTCCGGTCCGACACCTTGCGCACGTCCACGCCGTCCAGCGCGGTCAGCGCGTCGACCACCTGGTCGGCGTGACCGGCGTCGGCGGTGTCGCAGGTCAGGTCGACGATGACGTTGGTCGGGTCCGAGTCCACCACGTCCAGCGCCGTGACGATCGCCCCGGCCTCGCCGACGGAGGTGGTGAGCCGGCCGATCGAGGAGGCGTCCGCGGTCACGGCGATCCGGATGGTGATCGAAAATCCGGCGCTGGGCATTCGGGTGATGGCCACGGGATCCCTCCGTAACGGCTGTGCGGCCGTTCGGCCGCCGCCCGCATTTCTACCGGGTTGTCGCGGCCGACCAGCATTCGCCCCCGCTTTTGGCGACCTTCACCATGGGCATATAGCAGGTGCGTTCGGCGTTGTGTCATGTCAGGATTACGTTCTACTTATCAAAACGGACAGGAGAACCGCTTGCGAGACCAGGAGAGCTTTGTCCCCGTCGAGGACGAGCTCGACGACGTCACCACCGGCGAGATGGAGCTGTCGGAGCGGCAGTCCCTCCGACGCGTCCCGGGCCTGTCAACCGAGCTCACCGACGTCACCGAGGTGGAATACCGCCAGCTGCGGCTGGAGCGGGTCGTCCTGGTGGGCGTCTGGACCGAAGGCACTGTCACCGACGCGGAAAACTCGCTGACCGAGCTCGCCGCGCTGGCCGAAACTGCCGGTTCGCAGGTGCTCGAAGGGCTCATCCAACGTCGTACCCGACCTGACCCGGCCACGTACATCGGCCGTGGCAAGGTCGATGATCTTGGCGCTGTGGTGCTCGCCACCGGCGCCGACACGGTCATCTGTGACGGTGAGCTGTCCCCGTCGCAGCTGCGCAATCTGGAGCAGCGCACCAAGGTCAAGGTCGTCGACCGCACCGCGCTGATCCTCGACATCTTCGCCCAGCACGCCAAGAGCAAGGAAGGTAAGGCGCAGGTCGAGCTGGCCCAGCTCGAATACCTGCTGCCTCGACTGCGCGGTTGGGGTGAGACGCTCTCCCGGCAGACCGGTGGTTCCGGCCGGGGTGGCGGCGCCGGCGGCGGTGTGGGTGTCCGTGGTCCCGGTGAGACCAAGCTGGAGACCGACCGGCGGCGCATCCGGCACCGCATCTCCCGGCTGCGGCGCGAGATCAAGAGCATGAAGACGGTACGCGTGACCAAGCGTTCCCGCCGTTCCCGTAACTCCGTTCCCGCGGTGGCCATCGCCGGCTACACCAACGCCGGCAAGTCCAGCCTCCTCAATCGCCTGACCGGCGCGGGCGTGCTGGTGGAGAACGCGCTGTTCGCCACGCTGGACCCGACGACCCGCAAGGCCACCACCTCGGACGGGCGGCTCTACACCCTCTCCGACACCGTCGGCTTCGTTCGACACCTTCCGCACCAGATCGTCGAGGCGTTCCGCTCGACGCTGGAGGAGGTCGCGCAGGCGGATCTGGTGGTGCACGTCGTGGACGGCGCCCACCCGGATCCGGAGGAGCAGGTCCGGGCGGTCCACACGGTGCTTGCCGAGGTCAGCGCGGACCGGCTCCCCGAGCTGTTGGTGGTCAACAAGACCGACGCCGCTGACGAGGACACTCTGCTGCGGCTCAAGCGGCTCTGGCCGGACGCGATCTTCGTGTCCGCGCACTCCGGGCGGGGCATGGACGAGCTGCGCGCGGCGATCGAGGAGCGGCTGCCCAGTCCGGCCGTCGAGGTCCGCGCCGTGCTGCCGTACGACCGGGGCGACCTGGTCGCTCGGGCGCACCGTACGGGTGAGGTGCTCAGCACGTCGCACCTGCCGGAGGGCACTCTGCTGCACGTCCGGGTCGGCGCGGAGCTGGCGGCGGAGCTGATGGCCTTCGACGTGGAGCGGCAGGGGCAGGCGGCCGGCAGCCGGTCCTGACCGGCCACGGCGTCATCCCCCGGAAACGCGCGGCATGCGACACTGGCCGAATGCGCCGCGTTGTTTCCTCGGTCACGGTTGCCCTCGGCCTGCTCGGGGCAACCGTGGCGCTCGCCGGAGCCGCCGCGGCGGCTCCCGCCCCTGGGGCGTCCGGGCCGCCCGCCGCGAACCCTGGCCAGAAGCGATGCACGATCACCGACGAACGCCTACGGGAGCTGTCCGGGCTGGTCGCCACCAAGAGTGGCTACATCGTCATCAACGACGGCACCGACGTCGCGGAGCGCAAGCGGGTGTTCTTCCTCGACAGCAAGTGCAAGATCTCGAAGGAGCCGGTCCGCTACTCGGGGCAGGGTCCGTTCGACACCGAGGATCTCGCCCTGTCCAAGGACGGCCGCACCCTCTGGATCGCCGACACCGGTGACAACCCCGACTCGAAGGAGCGCCGCAGCCGCGTCGCGCTCTGGTCGATGCCGGTCACCGGCGCCAGGCAGCCGACGCTGCACCGGCTCTCCTACCCCGAGGCCAAACCGCACGACGCTGAGGCGTTGCTCATCGGCGACGACGGAAAACCGCTGATCATCACCAAGGTGACCAGCGGCAAGGCCGAGATCTACACGCCGTCGGCGGCCCTCAAGAGCGGCGACACCGATCCGGTGCCGATGCGTAAGGCCGGCGAGCTCACGCTGCCGAAGACCCAGACGGAGAACACCCTCAACACGTTCGGCCGGATCGCCATCACCGGCGCGTCCCGGGCACCGGACGGCTCCCGGGTGGTTCTGCGCACGTACGCGGACGCCTTCGAGTTCGACGTGACCGGTGGCGACATCGTGGGTGCGCTCACCACCGGCAAGCCGCGGGTGACGCCGCTGGCCGACCCGTTCGGCGAGGCCATCAGCTACACCCCGGACGGAAAGTCGTTCCTCACCGTCTCCGACGCGGGCCGGTTCACCGAGGACGAGCCGATCGACATCCTCGGCTACACCCCGTCCACGTCGACGGCCGCGCCACTGGCCGCCGAGGACGGTGCCAAACCGGCCGCCTCGAAGTCCTGGACCGACGGGCTGAGCCTCGACGACATCACGTACCTGGTAGGGGCGGTCGGGCTGATCGGCCTGCTGTTGGTCGCCGCAGGAATCTTCGGCATCGTTCGCGCCCGCCGTCGGCCGCCGACAGCTGACGCGCCCGACCCGTCGGAGCCGGACGATGAGCCGTTCGGCCCGCGTGCCGGCCGTGCCGTCGACGGGTTCCCTGCCGACGATGACCGCAGGGGTGGTGTGTACGGGGGCGGCGCGCCGGCCGGCGGCGCCGTCTACGGCGGTGGTCCGGGTCGCGGCGGCCCGGCCCCGGCGGGTGGCGCGGGTCGCGGCGGCCCGGCCCCGGCGGGTGGCGCGGGTCGCGGTGGCCCGGCCCCGGCGGGTGGCGCGGGTCGTGGTGGCCCGGCCCCGGCGGGTGGCGCGGGTCGTGGTGGCCCGGCCCCGGCGGGCGGTGGGGTGTACGGCGGTGGCGGCCGGCCGGCCTCGGCTGACGGCGGCTACGGTGCGCCGCGACCGGACGGCGGCGGTGCTGGCGTTTACGGCGGCGGTGGTCGTCCCCCCGCTGGCGGCGGTGGTCGTCCCCCGGCTGGTGGTGGTCGTCCCCCGGCTGGCGGTGGTGGTCGTCCGCAGGGCGGCGGTGGCCGTCCTGGCGGTGGCGTGTACGGCGGCGGTGACGGCGGTCAGCCCGGTCGCGCGGAGCCGCCCCGGCGCGGCGGGCCGGAGCCCGACAACCGGGGCCAGCGGCCCAGCCGGCGACGTGACGAGGACGCCCCCGTCGACCCGTACGGGCAGTATCCCGGGGGCGGTCGCGGCCCACGGGGCGACCGTTACTGATCGGACGCTGTAGCGCTCACCCGGTCTGACGAGCGGTGTGGGTGAGCGCTGGTGGCACCCACCCGCCGATCGGTCAGATCCGGCGTAGCACCGCCACGACCCGGCCCATGATGGTGGCGTCGTCGCCGGGGATCGGGTCGAAGGCCGGGTTCTGCGGCATCAGCCAGACGTGCCCGTCGCGCCGCCGGTAGGTCTTCACTGTCGCCTCGCCGTCGAGCATGGCGGCCACGATCTCGCCGGAGTCGGCGGTCGGCTGCTGCCGGACGACCACCCAGTCGCCGTCGCAGATCGCCGCGTCGAGCATCGAGTCGCCCTTGACCTGGAGCATGAAGACCTCGCCCTCACCCACCAGCTCGCGGGGGAGCGGGAAGATGTCCTCCACGGCCTGCTCGGCGAGGATCGGCCCACCGGCGGCGATCCGACCGAGCATCGGCACGTACGCCGGGGTGGGCCGCTGTGCCCTCGACAGCTCGTCGTCGATCGCCTCGCTGGGGGCGCGTACGTCCACCGCGCGCGGCCGGTTCGGGTCGCGGCGCAGGAAGCCCTTCTTCTCCAGCTCCTTGAGCTGGTAGGCGACGCTGGACGGCGACACCAGGCCGACCGCCTCGCCGATCTCGCGGACGCTCGGCGGGTAGCCGTGTCGTTCCACCCAGGTGCGGATGAACTCCAGGATGCGCCGTTGGCGGGCGGTCAGGTCGACCGTCGCCGGGTCGGGGAAGGCGCTGACCACCGGGGTGACCGGACGCACGGCGGGCTGACCCGTCCGGCTGCGCGCGGCGCTGCGGCGTCGGGTGGCCGGGGGGCCCGCCTCGGTGATCTGCTGCGGGCTCTTCGGCCGGCTGGCCCGTTCCTCGGTCACGTCCGTCCTCCCTGGTCGGCGCTGGGTGCCTCGTCGGCTCGTGGTGCGTGCGGTGGTGCCACGTTGTTCATGACCGTATAGGTGAGATCAGTCATTTTCAAACATCTGTACGACCTCTCACCGGCGTGTCGGGGTGAAAAAGCGCTCCGCTCGTACGGATGTTCTGATAAATGGTACGTCAGGTAGCACTGGTGTTCGATCCTGCATCATTTCCCGGCTGGGTCCGGCCGGCTGGCCGGTAACCCGGGCGGCATCGTGACGTTGGGTCTTCGGGCGTTGTGCGGTGCGTTGATGACCGGATGGTCCGTGACGCGCCGGACACGCCGACCAACTTGACCCGGCTTCCGCAGCGACATACCGTCGACCCCTAGATGTAGTAGTGACACGGGCGTAAGTTGCCTACAGGTTGGGTCTGACTACCGACCGCACTCCCGTAAGGTTCATCACGGCGGGCGCTGTGAGCGCATCACACCGCCGTGGTGAGTCGTGCCCGGGCGTGCCCGGTACGACGCGGTTGATCACGATTAGGAGGTAGGCGATGCGGTGTCCGTACTGCCGGCACGCTGACTCCCGGGTGGTCGACTCGCGGGAGGCCGACGACGGCCAGCTCATCCGACGGCGGCGATCCTGCCCGGAGTGCGGCAAGCGGTTCACCACCGTCGAGGAGGCGGTCCTCGCTGTCGTCAAGCGCAGCGGGGTGACCGAGCCGTTCAGTCGCACGAAGATCATCGGCGGGGTGCGTAAGGCGTGCCAGGGCCGGCCCGTGGACGACGACTCCCTCGCGCTGCTCGCGCAGCGGGTGGAGGAGTCGGTCCGGGCCAAGGGGGCCGCCGAGATCCCCAGCCACGACGTGGGCCTGGCGATCCTGGGTCCGCTACGCGACCTGGACGAGATCGCCTATCTGCGGTTCGCCAGCGTCTACCGCTCGTTCGACTCGCTCGCCGACTTCGAGCGCGAGATCGAGACGTTGCGGGCCGCGGCGCGAGCCCGGGAACAGGGCCGGGCCGATGCGGTGGAAACCGCCGGCCGTACCAGCTGAGTCTTCACGGTTTTTCACAGAGATTGGGACGCGCGGTGGGGCACCGCGCAGACGAGGGGGGCGACGGCGTGACAACTAGCCGTTCACGAAACAAGGCAGGCGCGGGGCTGAAGATCGAGCGGGTGTGGACGACCGAGGGGGTCCACCCGTACGACGAGCTCTCCTGGGAGCGCCGTGACGTCGTGATGACCAACTGGCGGGACGGCTCGATCAACTTCGAGCAGCGTGGGGTGGAGTTCCCGGAGTCGTGGAGCGTCAACGCCGCGAACATCGTCACCACCAAGTACTTCCGGGGAGCGGTGGGGACCCCGGAGCGCGAGTGGTCGCTCCGGCAGCTGATCGACCGGGTGGTCACCACGTACCGCACCGCTGGTGAGGAGTACGGCTACTTCGCGAGCCCGGCCGACGCCGAGATCTTCGCGCACGAGCTGACCTGGATGCTGCTGAACCAGGTGTTCAGCTTCAACTCGCCGGTCTGGTTCAACGTCGGCACGCCGTCGCCGCAGCAGGTCAGCGCCTGCTTCATCCTGGCCGTCGACGACTCGATGGACTCGATCCTCGACTGGTACAAGGAGGAGGGGCTGATCTTCAAGGGCGGCTCCGGCTCCGGGGTCAACCTGTCGCGCATCCGTTCGTCCCGTGAGTTGCTCTCCTCCGGCGGCAACGCCTCCGGCCCGGTCAGCTTCATGCGCGGCGCGGACGCCTCCGCCGGCACCATCAAGTCCGGCGGCGCGACCCGCCGGGCGGCCAAGATGGTCATCATCGACGTGGACCACCCGGACATCCAGGAGTTCGTGGTCACGAAGGCGCGCGAGGAGGACAAGATCCGCGCGCTGCGTGACGCCGGGTTCGACATGGACCTCGGTGGCTCCGACATCGTCAGCGTGCAGTACCAGAACGCCAACAACTCGGTCCGGGTCTCCGACGAGTTCATGTCGGCGGTCGAGAACGGCAGGGGCTTCGACCTGCGCGGCCGGCTGGACGGCTCGGTGATCGAGACCGTCGACGCCAAGAACCTGTTCCGCTCCATCTCCCAGGCCGCCTGGGAGTGCGCCGACCCCGGTCTGCAGTACGACGACACGATCAACGACTGGCACACCTGCCCGGAGACCGGGCGGATCACCGCGTCGAACCCGTGCTCGGAGTACCTGCACCTGGACAACTCCTCGTGCAACCTGGCGTCGCTCAACCTGATGAAGTTCCTCCGCGCCGACGGTGGCTTCGAGGTGGAGAAGTTCGTCAAGTCCGTCGAGTTCGTCATCACCGCGATGGACATCTCGATCTGCTTCGCGGACTTCCCGACCGAGAAGATCGGTGAGACGTCCCGCGCCTACCGGCAGCTCGGCATCGGCTACGCCAACCTGGGCGCCCTGCTGATGGCCACCGGCCTGCCGTACGACTCGGAGCAGGGCCGCTCGGTCGCCGCGTCGATCACGTCGCTGATGACCGGCACCGCCTACCGCCGTTCCGCCGAGCTGGCCGGCGTCGTCGGCCCGTACGACGGCTACGCCCGCAACGCTGAGCCGCACAAGCGGGTCATGCGCAAGCACGCCGCGGCCAACGACGAGATCAAGCCGACCAGCCCGGTGGCCACCGCGATCGTCCGCGAGGCGACCAAGCAGTGGACCCAGGGCAACAAGATCGGCGACAAGTTCGGGTGGCGTAACGCGCAGGCCAGCGTGCTCGCCCCGACCGGCACCATCGGCTTCATGATGGACTGCGACACGACCGGCGTGGAGCCGGACCTGGCGCTCGTCAAGTTCAAGAAGCTGGTCGGCGGCGGCTCGATGCAGATCGTCAACCAGACGGTGCCGCGCGCCCTGCGCAGCCTCGGCTACCCCGAGGAGCAGGTCGAGGCGATCGTCGAGCACATCGCCGACCACGGCCACGTGGTGGACGCCCCCGGCCTCAAGCCGGAGCACTACCCGGTCTTCGACTGCGCCATGGGGGAGCGGACGATCGCCCCGATGGGTCACGTGCGGATGATGGCGGCCATCCAGCCGTTCGTCTCCGGCGCGATCTCCAAGACGGTCAACATGCCGGAGGCGGCCACCGTCGAGGACGTCGAGAAGATTTACTTCGAGGGCTGGAAGCTCGGCCTCAAGGCGCTGGCGATCTACCGGGACAACTGCAAGGTCGGCCAGCCGCTTTCGGTGGCCAAATCCAACAAGACCACCGAGCCGGTCGCCGTCGAGACCGCAACGGCCGCGCCGGCCGCGGTCGAGAAGGTCATCGAGTACCGGCCGGTGCGTAAGCGCCTGCCGAAGAAGCGCCCGTCCGAGACGGTCAGCTTCTCCGTCGGTGGCGCCGAGGGCTACCTGACCGCGTCGTCCTACCCGGACGACGGCCTCGGTGAGGTCTTCCTCAAGATGTCCAAGCAGGGCTCGACCCTGGCCGGGGTGATGGACGCCTTCTCGGTGGCCATCAGCATCGGCCTCCAGTACGGCGTGCCGCTGGAGACGTTCGTCAGCAAGTTCACCAACATGCGCTTCGAGCCGGCCGGCATGACCGACGACCCGGACGTGCGGATGGCAGCGTCGGTGATGGACTACATCTTCCGTCGCCTGGCACTGGACTTCCTGCCCTACGAGCGTCGCGCCGAGCTGGGCATCTTCACCGCGTCGGAGCGGGCCGCTCAGCTGCGGGCCGAGGCCGACGCGGAGGCCGCCGCCGTCACCGGTGCCGACCTCACCGCGATGGCGTCGTCCGCGCCGGTGGAGACCCCGGCGAAGCCGGAGGCGCTCGCCCAGCCGGCCCAGGAGATGGCCGACGTGGCCGCCGCCAAGCCGGCTCCGAGCGTGGGTTCCAGCACCGAACTGCTGGAGGCCGTGATCGGCAAGGCCGCCGACGCGCCGCTCTGCTTCACCTGCGGTACGAAGATGCGCCCCGCCGGTAGCTGCTACGTCTGCGAGGGCTGCGGCTCCACCAGCGGCTGCAGCTGACGTCGGGAAGTTGTGCATGTCTGCTGTGAGTACCTCCTAAGAGGAATCACTCGTTGACATCTATCCTGGTCAAGGCCTAGAACAGATGCCTCCCACCCGAATGCGGGCGGGAGGCATCTGCTTTTGGTGCGCGTGATGAAGTGATGAGAAATAGGTCGAGAGATGGCTCTGGGACCTACTTTTCATCACTTGATCACGGGGATCGTCGGTACTGAGCTCTACCTGACCTGGGTGCCCGCGGGCGCGGAGCCGAGCTACTGGTTCGCTCTCTCGGCGGCGCGTACGGCGTTGCGGAACAGCATCGCGACGGTGGTCGGGCCGACCCCGCCGACCCGGGGGGTGATGGCACCGGCCACCTCGGCGCACGCTTCGTCCACGTCCGGCAGGAGGCGCCGCCCGTCGTAGCGGACGCCGGCGCCGATGACGACCGCGCCGGGCTTGACGTGCTCAGGCTTCACGATCCCGGGTACGCCGGCGGCGGCGACGAGGATGTCGGCGCGGCGGGTGTAGCGGTCCCAGTCGGGCACGCCGGTGTGGACGACGGTGACGGCGGCGTTGGCGGTCGGGCGCTTCTGGGCGAGCAGCATGGCCAGGGGGCGGCCCAGGGTGGCGCCGCGGCCGAGGATGACGACCTCACGGCCGGCGACGGGAATCTCGTAGTACGCCAGGAGGGCTTCGATGCCGGCGGGGGTGCACGGCAGCGGGCCGGGCAGGCCGACGGCGAGACGCCCCATGTTCAGTGGGTGCATGCCGTCGACGTCCTTGTCCGGGTCGATGGTCTGCAACGCCGCGTCGTAGTCCAGATGCCCCGGCACGGGGTACTGCACGAGCAGCCCGTGCACGTCCGGATCGGTGTTGAATCGGGCAATGGCCTGGTGCAGCTCGGCCTGGGTGGCGGTGGCCGGCAGATGCACGTGCGGGGAGGCGAACCCGAGCGCGGCAGCCTGACGCTGCTTGATGGCGATGTAACCGGCGCTGGCGTCGTCGTCGCCGACGAGGATGGTGGCGAGGCTCGGTGTGATCCCGCGGCTGCGCAGCCGGGTCGCCGCGGCGGCGGTCTCGGCCAGGACGGCTTCGGCGACTGGTGCACCCGGCAGGAGCCGGGCCGCGCCCGATGAGGTGTGGTGCTCGGCGGATGGGCTGGTCGTGGTCATGACGGTTCCTCGACGCAGGCGCCCAGGCGGTCGACGCCCGCGAGAGGCTCCCCGATGGTTTGACCATCCCCGTGCCGCCAGTCGCCGGTGCCTCGATCATGCCCCATCACCAGGGCAACTGCCCAGTTGGACCAGCACCGCCGCCGTCAGCGGCGGGTGGGCTCAGTCGGTCGGCAGCAGCGGGCGCATGAACGTCCGCTCGTACCGCACGACACAACCCGAGTTGTCCCGGATGCTGTCGGCCGCGAGGAACTCCGGGTCGTTGCCGAACCGCGCGCGGTAACGCTCGTAGGCCGCCAGGCTCTCGAAGCTGAACAGCGCCTCGGCCTTGTCGCTGGCGCCCTCGGCGGGCAGGAAGTAGCCGTGGTGCACGCCACCGTGCGTGGCCACCAGCCGCATCCATGCCCGGGCGAAGTCCTCGAACGCTTCGATCTGCGCGGGATCGATGGTGTAGTGCACGACACAGGTGATCACGCCGTCACCCTACGGCCGGATGTTCGGTAACACTCGTGCTCCGCCTGACGAAGAAGGGGTGTGAAGGCTACGAGGGAGGACGGCCTGTGAATGAGCCGAGCCGAGCCGACGATGACATCTCCGGCATCGGAGCCGATCCGCTGGCTTTCGAGGTCTTCTACCGCCGGCACCTGGAGGCGGTGGGCCGTTTCGTGGCGCGGCGGGTCGACGACCCGCATCTCGCCGCCGACCTCACCGCCGACGTGTTCCTGGCGGTGATCGAGTCGGCGGCCGGCTACCGGCCGGAGCGGGGCAGCCAGATCGGCTGGCTGTACGGGGTGGCCCGCAACGTCATCGGCGACGAGCGGCGTCGGGCGGCCCAACGGCTGCGGGTGACCGGCCGACTGGCCGGACGACGGGACCTCGGCCCCGATGACATCGCGCGCATCGAGGAGCGGATCGACGCCGAGTCGGCGGCCCGCCGCACCCACAGGGCGCTGAGCGAGCTGCCCGAGGGCACCCGGACGCTTGTCGAACTCGTCGCCGTGGACGGCCTCAGCGTCGCGGAGGCGGCGACAGTGCTCGGGATGTCACCGGTGGCCGCCCGGGTCCGCCTGCATCGTGCCCGCCGCATCGTCCGCGCCGTGCTCGCCCGCCCGGTCACCACCCTCGCCTGATGAGACGGAGATGACGATGAACGAGACCGAACGGTCGCCGCAGGGGTTCGAGGAGCAGCTTCTCAGGGATCTGACCGCACACGTCGCCCAACGGGCCGAGGAGGCGTCGGCGGTCCGTCCGGCCGGACGCCGTGCCCAGTTCCTGCGCGGTTGGCGTTTCGTCGGAGCGCTCGGACTGGCGGTGACGCTGACGGCCGGTGCGTTGGCGGTCCAGACCATGAGGCTTGGCGATCAGCCGCCGCCGACTGCCAGCGCGTCGGAGATCTTCCACCTGGCGGCCGACGCGGCCCGGCAACAGCCGGAGCTCACCGCCCGACCCGACCAGTACGTCTTCACCGAATCCCTGGTGACGATCCGGGACCTGCCGGACAGCGGGCCCTACCAGACCATCCGGAACCAGCTGTGGCAGTCGGCTGGCGGAGTCGCGTACACGAAGGGACGCTACCGACCGGAGGCTGATCCGAACGGGTGGGGCGAGCTGAGGGAGCTCCGCATCGACGATGCCGCCGATCCCACGAAGGAGCTTGACGCGTTCCAGCCGCCGGCGTACCACGGCGACCTGCCCACCGACCCGGACGAGCTGCTTCGCTACCTTCGGGAACACCCGGTCGACCTGCATCTCCCCGAAGGGGCCGACGAGGAGGCCCTCTACGCGGACGAGAGCATGGCGTACACCACCGCGCGGTCGATGCTCGACGGCTACGTGCCGCCCCGCGCGCTCGCGGCGCTGTACGAAGTGCTGGCCCGGGAGCCCGGCGCGACAGTCATCTCCGCCGACGTGGTGGACGCCGCAGGCCGGCACGGGGTGGCGATCCGGATGCCCGGCGTGATCGCTGGCAACGTGGACCTGCTCTTCGACCGCGACACCCACGTCTTCCTCGGGCGCCGCCACTCGGTGATACGCCACGGCAAGGAGTCACTGGAGTCGGCTGCCGCGCTCCTGCGGGTCGCCATCGTCGACCGGCCGGGCCAGGTGCCGTGAGCCAGCCGGTCACGGCCGGCCGGTCAGGGCTGGGCGAACAGGGGGCCGTAGTTCGAGCGGAACATCTGCTCGCCGAGGCGGCGCATCACCAGCTCGCGCAGCGCGGGCGGGAGCCCGGTGGCCTTGTCGCGGCGATGGGTCTGGCTGAGCACCCAGTCGGTACGCGGGCGGCGCCGCGCCTCGTACCCGCGCAGGGCCTCGGCAACGGACCCGGCGGTCGCCAACGACGAGGCGAGCACGACCGCGTCCTCCAGGGCCATCGCCGCGCCCTGGGCCATGTTCGGTGAGGTGGCGTGGGCGGCGTCGCCGATCAGCAGCACCGGCCCCCGGGACCAGGAGTCGAGCACGACCTCCTGGTTCGGCCCGGCGTGCAGGGTGCTGTCGTCGTAGTCGAGGGCCTTGAGCATGGTGGCCACCGGCTCGGTGAACGTCTCCGCCAGCTCGTCGCGCCAGCCGGGCCGGTCGGCCACCGGGCCGTCGTTGTAGTAGCAGTACGTCTGCTCGGCGCTGATCGGAATGGTCAGGAACTGCCTGCCGCGCCCCAACTGCACCGACCAGACCGGCTCATCGTCGACGCGGGGGGCGACCCACCGGTACGCGTACTGGCCGAGGTTGCGGGCGGCCTGACCGTCGAAGGCGAGCCGGCGGACCGTCGAGTTCACCCCGTCCGCGCCGAGCAGCAGGTCGTACCGTTCGGTGGCACCGTCGTCGAACTCGACGGCGACCTGGTCGCCCTCCGCGAGGAGCGCGACCGGTTGGCGACCCCAGCGGACCGGGGTGTCGCCGACGCCGGCGAGCAGCGCCCGGTGCAGTTGTGCCCGGGGCAGCGACACGCACGGCCCGACGCCCCGCCACAGCGCGGCCACGTCGATGTCGAAGAGGCGACGCCCGCGCTGGTTGGCGCTGCGCTGCCGGGTGATCTCCACGGACACGTCGGCGACCGGCTCCCGCAGACCGAGTACGTCGAGCATCCGGGTGGCGTTGCCGGTCAGGTAGATCCCGGTGCCGGAGTCGGTCGGCCCGGATGCCCGCTCGACCACGTCGACAGTGGCACCCCACTCGCGCAGCGCGGCAACCGCCGCCAGCCCGGCGACACCTCCGCCGACGATCAGCACCCGGACGCCGTCACCCCGCACGACACATTCCTCCCCGTTGCCCCTGCGCGACCCCGCTGAGCTGCTGCTCAATGGTCCAGCTGCGGCAGCACTCTACGAGGCGGGTGAGCCGGCGCACGGGAACGGGGGCTGAAATACCGAGGAATGGGCTGCGACGATGAGGCCATGACGACCGCTGAGACGTACGCCGAGTTCGGCAGCCGCGAGGCGCGCGGTGTGTCGCCCACGTATGAGCGCCTGTCGCAGGCGGTCGCCCGCGACGATGACCTGCTCACCCTGCTCGACGGGCTGCCGCCGGCCAAGCGGCAGCCGAATCTGCTGTTCGGCGTCGTCCGTTGGCTCGGTGGTCCGGTCGACGACCCGGCCGCGTTCCACGACTACGTGGTGACGCACTGGCCGGCCATCGAGACGCAGATGCTCACCCGGGCGACCCAGACGAACGAGGCGGGCCGATGCGCGGTCCTGCTGCCGGTGCTCGCCGCGCTGCCGCAGCCCCTCGCCCTGCTGGAGGTCGGTGCGTCGGCCGGGCTCTGCCTCTACCCCGACCGGTACGCGTACCGCTACGGCGACCGTCAGGTCGGCTCCGGTGAGCCGCTTCTCGACTGCGCGGCCAACGGGTTGGTGCCGCCGGCAGGCGTACCCCGGGTGGTGTGGCGGGCCGGGCTCGACCTCAACCCGCTCGATGTGACCGACAGCGACGACGTGTCCTGGTTGGACGCGCTGATCTGGCCGGAACAGGCCCATCGGCGGGCCCGGCTGCGCGCCGCGGCGGCGGTGGCCGCGGCGGCGGTGGCCGCGGCCGACCCGCCGTTGTTGGTCCGCGGTGACCTGGTGGACGATCTGCCGGCGCTGGCCGCGCAGGCGCCGACCGATGCGACGCTGGTGGTCTTCCACACGTCCGTGCTCTATCAGGTGCCGTCCCCGCGCCGGGACGCGTTCGTCCGGTTGGTCGGCGAGCTGCCGGGGCACTGGGTGGCGAACGAGGCGCCCACGGTGCTCCGGTACGACGGGCTGCCCACCCCGCCGAGCGACGCGCTGCACAACGTCCTCGCGCTCGACGGAAAGCCGCTGGCCTGGACCAGGGGCCACGGTCAGGCGCTCACCTGGTTCGGCTGACGTCACCGAGCCGATCGGCTGCCAGGCCGTTGGGTTGACCCGGTCAGCTCAGCGGGCCGGCTCGGGCATCCGGTGGCGTAGGGCCCGGATGAACCAGTCCACCGAAGGCGCCGTCGCATCGCCTGTCGACCAGCCGTTGAGCACCGCCAACAGGTCGAGGTAGCGGTCCCGGCGGGGGTCGTTGGCCGGCACCAGCCGGTCGAGCAACCGCCGACGCAGGTCGGCCTCGTCGGAGCGACCGTGCAGGCTCGCGTACCGGTTGCTGACGGCCGCGACCACCGGGCCGGCGTCCGGGCTGGTTGGGTCGAGGCCGGCCGCGAGGGCGGGTGCCACCGCGTCCCGGACCAGCGCGACGGCGTCCGGGCGGGGCAGCCCCGGGATGTCGTGGTCGGCGGCGTGCTGCCGCGCGAGCCGTCGCATCCGGTCCCGGAACTCCGCGTCCCGGCACAACTCGGCCAGCTCCAGCCACGCCTCGACCTGCTCAGTGCTCGGGTCGTCGGGAAGCTCCGGTGTCATTGAGACGATCACACCCGGGTACGCGGTCTGGTCGCCGAGGTCGGCGAAGACGCCGTCCAGGAAGTCGGTGACCAACTGCCCGCGTTCGCGGGTGGTGAGCTGGGCCAGCCGGTGCAGCTCGTCCACCTCGGCCGGGCTCGACCCGCGCCTCGCCGCGACGGTGAGCACCGCCTGGCGCAGCCGCAGCACCCGGATCTGCACGGCCAACGCCTCGGCGTGCGCGGCGGCCACCTCGTGCAGGGGCACCTCGTCGTTCACCACCCGCCGGATGGTGGCCAGGTCCAGGCCCAGGTCACGCAACGTCCGGACCAGCTCCAACCGGGCCACGGCCGCCGGGCCGTACCGCCGGTAGCCGGCCGGGCTCCGATCGGTCGGCGGCACGATCCCGCTGTCGGCGTAGTACCGGATGGTCTTGACGCTCAGGCCGGTCCGTCGGGCCAGCTCGCCGATCGTGTGACGCGTCTCCCCGCTCATGCCCCCACCCTCGCGTCTCCCCCCGGTGGAGACTCAAGCACCATCCGAGCCGGCGAGGAATGCCGCGACCGTCGCGGTGAACGCCTCGACGTCGTCGAGCCACGGGTAGTGCCCGGCGCCCGGCTGGACGACCAGCGTGGCGCGCGGACTCAGCTCGGCGAACCGGGCCAGCAGTCCCGGCGGCGCGGCCAGGTCGACCGCACCGGCGAGCAGCAACACCGGGCCTCGATGTGCGGCGAGCGCCGTACGACTGGCCGGCGGATCGAAGGCGCCTTCGGAGCTGAAGATCCGCGCCGCCTCTTCGTTGCGCTGACCATCCTCGGCCGCCTGATGCGCCCGTGCCGTCTCGTCCCACCGGCCGTAGAGGAACGGCGCGATTGCCTGCCGGGCGTCCGGGTCGGCCTGACCTGAGAGGACCGACTCCAACGCCGCTGCCGCTGCTGGAAACCACGGCTCGTCGGCCCGGGGCTGGATGACCTCCTGGCGCTGGGCAGCGGTCACCTCCAGCCCGACCGCTCGGATGCTCGGGTTGATGAGCGCGAGTCGGCCCACCCGATCGGGGTGCCGGGTCAGGTATCGCAGAGCCAGGTTGGCGCCGGCGGAGTGCCCGAGCAGATCCAGCCGGTCGAGGCCCAGGTGTCCGCGTAGCGCCTCCACATCGTCGACCATGCGGTCGCAGCGGTAGGTCGAGACGTCCGCTGGGGCCTCCGAGCGGCCGGTGCCCCGTGGATCGAGGATGACAAGCGTCCGGTGTGCGCCCAGACCGCCGAGGTCACCGAGGTACGCGGAGTTGCGCATCGGCCCGCCCGGCAGGCAGACGAGCGGGTCTCCAACCCCGATCGTCCGGTACGCGAGGATGGTCCCGTCGATCCCGGCGAAGGTGCTCATCATCGGTCAGCGGATCCGCTGGTGGCGGAGCAGGACCACGCCGTTGCCGAAGACGCGGCTCTCCACCAGCCGCAGACCTGTCGGAGTCTCGGCGTCGGGGAAGAGTCGGCGGCCCCGACCGACAAGCACCGGGTGGACGTAGATCCGGTACTCGTCGATCAGGTCGTGTCGGGCGAACGTCGCGGCCAGGTCGGCCCCACCGAGCGCCAGGTCGCCGCCCGGTTCGGCGGTGAGTTTGCGGACCTGCTCGACGTCGACCTCGCGCACGACTGTGGAGTTCCAGTCGGCGTGGTCGAGGGTGCGCGAATAGACGATCTTCGGCATGTCCCGCCAGATCCGGGCGAACTCGCGCTCCGGGCCGCTGGTGGTCGGGTCCTGATCGGCTGTCGGCCAGTAGGCGGCCATCAGCTCGTAGCTGACCCGGCCGTTGAGGAACCCGCCCATCGGGGCGATCACGTCGTTGAAGTGCTGGTGCAACTCCTCGTCGACCTGGTGCCAACTGATGTCGCCACCCGGGCCTTCGAAGAACCCGTCCAACGACAGGCTCATCTGCACAACGATCTTCCGCATCGCGTCTCCTCCGTAGGATTCGATGGTTGTCGACCTCGATCGTCGTCGGACCGTACGCCGAAACGCGACCACGCCGGGGGCATGTCGCCGGATTCCAGGCAGCGGGAGGCCGACACCGCACCGTCCCTAGACTGCTGCGGTGAGCGAAGAGCGGAAACCCCTGGCCGGCCGGCCGCTCACCGAGCCGCACCCCTCCCGGCTGTCGCCGGAGCACCCCGACCGGGCCCGGATCCTCGCCGCGCACACCGCCGCATTGGCCGCCGGTGAGGCTGGTTACCTCGACCCGGCGAGCGGGCTGTTCGTGCTCAGCGCCGGCTTCCTGGCCCGTCGTGGCACGTGCTGCGGGCGCGGCTGCCGGCACTGTCCGTACGTGGACGATCCACCGTCGGAATAGGCGTCAGCGGGGGCTTTCGCCCGACACCGACACCCCGTACGGTGTCCGACGGACACCTGGCGGGCGCCTTCCGCCGTCGGTCGGCGAGAGGGTGGAACGTGCGCGGGCGGATCATGGTCGCCGGGCTGGCCGGGCTGCTGGTGAGCGGGTGCGCCGACGAGGCGGAACCGGTGGCGGTGCCGCCACCGGTGCCGATCGCTGTGGACGTGGCGGCGGCCTCCTCGGGCGGCGCCTGCCGTCTGCTGGACTTCGGGGTGATCGAGCAGGTGGTGAAGGTCCGCTTCGACGTGGCGGCGGCCAGCGCGCAGGGCGACACCCACACCTGTGTGGTCCGTGCCGCGGGTGCCACCCTGCCGGAGTTGGCGCTCAGCGTGACCGAGACCACGATCGACAAGACCACCTTCGGCGCGGACGTGGTGCCGGACAAGGCGGCGAAGGTCACCGGGCTGGGTCAGCAGGCGTACAAGCGGACCACCGCGGCGGCGAGCGGGCACGGGCCGGTCGCCGAAGTCGGCTGGCTGGCCGGCGACGGAAGGCTGGCCACGGTGAGTTGGACCACTGCCCGTGGCAGTGAGCGCTCGGCGGCGGAGAAGCTGACCGGTGACCTGACCACGTTGGCGAAAAAGGTGGACACCCGGGCGTTGTGACGCCCGGATGCCCAGTTGATCAGTTGGCGGCGACGAAGACCCGGGAGGCGACCTCGCGGGGCAGCCGCACCCGGTCACCGGAGCGGTCGATCGACACCCCGTCGCGCTCCTGGGCCACTGTCACAGTGGCGCCCGGGTCGACACCGGCGGCATGCAGCTGACGCAGCACGTCGCCGTCGGTCTGCACGCTCTCGCAGATCCGGCGGACGACCACCGGCCCGGAGAGGCCGGGGAAGGCCAGGTTGCGCTCACCCTCGGCGGCCTCGGTCGCTTCCGCCTCGGGGGAGCCCAGCTCCTCCAGACCCGGGATCGGGTTGCCGTACGGGGAGCGGGTCGGCCGGTTGAGCAGGTCGTAGACCCGCTTCTCCACCGCGTCGCTCATCACGTGCTCCCAGCGGCAGGCCTCCTCGTGGGCCTCCTCGTAGGGCATCCCGATGACGTTGACCAGCAGCAGCTCGGCGAGGCGGTGCTTGCGCATCACGGAAACGGCGGAGCCGCGACCCAGCGCGGTGAGCGTGAGGTGTCGGTCACCCTCGACGGTGAGCAGGCCGTCGCGCTCCATCCGGGCGACGGTCTGGCTCACTGTGGGGCCGCTCTGTCGTAGCCGCTCGGCGATCCTGGCACGCAGCGGTGGCACCCCCTCCTCTTCGAGTTCGAGGATGGTGCGCAGGTACATTTCGGTCGTGTCCACTAGATCATGGCTCTTCACTTTCGCCCCCTTTGTCCGGAGGCAGCGAAGGTAGCTTCGCGATCAGTGGTGTCGACCAGGTCGTGAGACTTCATAACGTCAGCGGCCCTCCGGTGCACGATGGTACCTCGGGTAAACGGCCGACGACCGTCGCCGAACCGCATGCCGTCCAGCCGAATGGTGTTGGATGTCGCCATGTCCGGTACCCAGGAGCCGTTGGTCGAGGTCGACCGGCTCGCCGCCGAGCTCGACCAGGTCGACCCGCCCACCCTGCTCGACGTCCGCTGGCGGCTCATCGGCCCGCCCGGGCACGACGACTACCTCGCCGGCCACCTGCCGGGGGCTGCCTTCGTCGACCTGGACACCGCGCTCTGTGGGGTGCCGGGCGTCGGCGGCCGGCACCCGTTGCCCGACCCGGCAGCGTTGCAGGCGGCGCTGCGGGCCGCCGGCGTCCGCGCCGGTCACCCCGTGGTGGTGTACGACGGCGGCGACGGCATGGCCGCCTCGCGGGCCTGGTGGACGCTGCGCTGGGCCGGCCACCGGCCGGTGCGCCTGCTGCACGGTGGCTACCCGGCCTGGGTCGCCGCCGGCCGACCCGTCTCCACCGATGCGCCCGCCCCACCCCCCGGTGACATCGTGGTGCGCCCCGGGGATCTCCCGGTGCTCGACGCCGGGCAGGCCGCCGCGTTGGCCGCCGCGGACGGTGCTGTGCTGCTCGACGTACGGGCGGCGCCCCGCTACCGGGGCGAGGTCGAGCCGATCGACCCGGTGGCCGGGCACGTGCCGGGAGCGGCGAACCTGCCCGCCGGGGAGTACGTCGGGCCGGACGGACGTTTCCTGGCCGCCGACGTGCTGAGTGAGCGGTTCGCCGCCGCCGGGGTGACCGAGGGGCGGGCAGTCGGGGCGTACTGCGGCTCGGGGGTGACCGCCGCCCAGGCGGTGCTGGCGCTGCACCTGGCCGGCCGGACGGACGCCGCGCTCTACGTTGGATCGTGGAGCAACTGGGTGGCGGACCCGGCCCGACCGGTCGCCTCGGGGTCGACACCCGGCCGCTGACCAGCGCGTGCGGTGGGCCCGCGCCGATCCTCGTGCGACGATGGGCTCATGTCCGACGACACTGTGGTGGTGTGGGACGAGTCGCTGCTCGCCTACGACATGGGTGACCATCCACTCGACCCGGTCCGGGTGGAGCTGACCATCGCGCTCGCCCGCGAGCTGGGCATCCTGAATCGGCCAGGGGTGCGGATGGTCAAGCCGGAGCCCGCCGACGATGCCCTGCTCACCCGGGTGCACGCGCCGGCCTACCTCGCCGCGGTGCGCAACGCGCCGCGCGACCCGCTCTTCGCCGGGTACGGGCTGGGCACCTCCGACAACCCGGTCTTCGAGGGTATGCACGAGTCCAGCGCGCTCATCGCCGGCGCGACGGTTGCCGCCGCCGAGGCGGTCTGGCGCGGCGACGCCCGGCGGGCGGTGAACGTGGCGGGTGGGCTGCACCACGCGATGTCCGCCCGAGCCTCCGGCTTCTGTGTCTACAACGACCCCGCAGTGGCCATCGCCCGCCTGCTCGACCTGGGCGCCGAGCGGGTCGCGTACGTGGACGTCGACGTGCACCACGGCGACGGCGTGCAGGACATCTTCTGGAACGACCCGCGGGTGCTGACGGTCAGCCTGCACGAGACCCCGCTGGCGCTCTTCCCGGGCACGGGTTTCCCGGACGAGACGGGTGGGCCGGGTGCGCAGGGCACCGCCGTCAACATGCCGTTGCCGCCGGGTGTCGACGACAGCGGCTGGCAGCGCGCGTTCCACGCGACAGTGCCGTCGGTGCTGCGCGCGTTCAAGCCGCAGATACTGGTCAGCCAGTGTGGCGCCGACGGCCACCGGCTGGATCCGCTCGCCGATCTCAACCTGACTGTGGACGGGCAGCGGGCCACCTACCTGGCGCTGCGGGCGCTCGCCGACGAGCTGTGCGACGGCCGGTGGGTGGCCACCGGCGGCGGCGGGTACGCGCTCGTCGAGGTGGTGCCCCGGGCCTGGAGTCACCTGCTGGCAGTGGCCACCGGTGACCCGATCGACCCGGCCACGCTCACCCCACCCGCGTGGCGGGACCTGGTCGTCTCCCGAGGTCTGGGCCGGGAGGTGCCGCTGCGGATGACCGACGACGCCGACCCGTCGTACGAGCCGTGGCAGCCGACCGGCGAGCCGAACGCGGTGGACCGGGCGATCGCGGCCACCCGCAAGACGGTCTTCCCGCTGCTCGGGCTCGACCCGCACGATCCGCGGGACTGAGCCGGGCCGTTCGGTGACGAGTCTGGACCAGCCGGTCGACGTGCTGCTCAGCGATGGCAGCACTGTCCAGTTGCGACCGATCGACCCGGCCGACGCGCCGGGCATCGTGGCGATGCACAGCCGGTTCTCCGAGCGCACCCGCTACCTGCGGTACTTCTCGCCGTACCCACGCATCCCGGAACGGGATCTGATCCGTTTCGTCACAGTGGACCACCACGACCGGGAGGCGTTCGTGGTGCTGGCCGCCGACCAGATCGTCGCTGTCGGCCGGTACGAGCGGCTCGGCCCGCAGGCCCCCGAGGCCGAGGTGGCCTTCGTGGTGGAGGACGCCTACCAGGGGCGGGGGATCGGCTCGGTGCTGATGGAGCACCTGGCCGACGCGGCCCGCCGCAACGACATCATGAGCTTCGTCGCGGAGGTGCTGCCGGCCAACGGGACGATGTTGCGGGTCTTCGCCGACTTCGGCTACCAGGTTCAGCGCGAGTACGCCGACGGCGTGGTCCACCTGAGCTTTCCCATCGCGCCCACCGAGGCCAGCCTGGAGGTGCAGCGCGGCCGGGAGCACCGCACCGAGGCCCGCTCGATCGCCCGGCTGCTCGCCCCGCGCGGCATCGTCGTCTACGGTGCCAGCGCCACCGGCCAGGGCGTCGGCGCGGCGGTGCTCGGGCACCTGCGCGACGGTGGGTTCACCGGTGCGGTGGTGCCGGTGCATCCGAGCGCGTCGACAGTGGCGGGCCTCCCCGCGTACCCGTCGGCTGTTGCTGCCGGAACGCCGGTGGACCTGGCGGTGGTGGCGGTCCCACCGGAGGCGGCGACCGCTGTTGTCGCCGACGCCGCCGCCGCGGGGGTGCACGGCCTGGTGGTCATCTCGGCCGGCTTCGCCGAGGCCGGCGGCGAGGGCGCGGCCACCCAGCGGGCGCTGGTCCGCGCGGCGCACGCAGCCGGCATGCGGGTCGTCGGCCCGAACTGCCTGGGCGTGGCCAACACCGACCCGACGGTACGCCTCAACGCCACCCTCGCCCCGGCGTTGCCGCCGGTCGGCCGGGTCGGCATCTTCAGTCAGTCCGGTGCGTTCGGGGTGGCGCTGCTCGCCGAGGCGGACCGGCGGGGCCTCGGGCTGTCCAGCTTCGTCTCGGCCGGCAACCGGGCCGACGTCTCCGGCAACGACCTCCTGCAGTACTGGCAGGACGACAGCGGCACCGACGTGATCATGCTTTACCTGGAGACCTTCGGGAACCCGCGCAAGTTCGCCCGGCTGGCCCGGCGGATCGGCCGCGCCAAACCGGTGGTCGCGCTCGCCTCGCCGGCCCGCCCGCCAGGGGTCGGTGACGCCGCCGGGCCGGACGAGGTGGCGGTGGGGGCACTCTTCGCCCAGTCCGGGGTGATTCGGGTGGACACCGTGCCGGAGCTGCTCGACGTGGGTGTGCTGCTGGCCAACCAGCCGTTGCCGGCCGGCGGCCGGGTCGGTGTGGTCGGCAACTCCTCGGCCCTCACCGGGCTCGCCGCGACCGCCTGCGTCGGGCACGGGCTGAGCGTGGCAGACGGATATCCCCGCGACGTCGGGCCGAGCGCCGGCGCCGCCGAGTTCGCCGCCGCGCTCGCCGAGACGGCCGCTGACGAACGGGTGGACGCCCTGGTGGTGGTCTTCGCCCCGCCGCTTCCCGGCCAGCTGACCGAGGTGGACGCCGACGTGACCGCCGCGCTACCGGCCGCCCTCGCGTTGGGCAAGCCGACAGTGGCGACGTTCCTGGTCGGGCGGCTGCCACCGGGGGTGCCGGCGTACGGCGGCGTGGAGGAGGCGGTCCACGCGCTCGCCCGCGCCCACCGGTACGCCGAATGGCTTCGCCGCCCACCCGGGGTGGCACCGGAGCTGCCCGACGTCGATCGGGCCGCCGCGCAGGCCGCGCTGCGGGCCGACGGCACCGACCCGGGTGCGCTGCTGGCCGCGTACGGCATCGATGTGGTGGCCTCGGTGTCTGTCGACTCGGTCGACGCTGCTGTCGACGCGGCGGCGCGGCTGGGCTTCCCGGTTGCGCTCAAGGCGGCCGCTCCCGGGCTGCGACACCGACTCGACCTCGGCGCGGTCCGGCTGGACCTGCCCGACGAGCCGACCCTCCGCCGGGCGTACACCGACCTGGCGGCGACCTTCGGCGCGGACGCGCTGGTGCAGCCGATGGTCCCGCCCGGCGTGGCCTGCGTGGTGGAGGTGGTGGAAGACCCCGCGTTCGGGCCGGTGGTCGGCTTCGGCCTGGGAGGGGTCGCCACCGAGCTGCTCGGCGATCGGGCCTGGCGGGCGGTGCCGCTGACCGACACCGACGCGGCCGAGCTGGTCGACGAGCCTCGGGCGGCGCCGCTGCTGCGCGGGCACCGGGGAGCCGCGCCGGTCGACCGGGCGGCCCTGGCCGATCTGCTGCTACGGGTGGGTCAGCTCGCCGACGAACAACCCCGGGTGCGCTCGCTGACCCTCAACCCGGTGCTCGCCCGCCCGGACGGCATCTCGGTCCTGCACGCGCAGGTGGGGGTGGGTGGCGTGGTCGCCCGCCCGGACACCGGCCCCCGCCGCCTGTGAGCGTGCCCGGTCAGGCGCGGCTGGAGATCTGCTGGACGCCCCAGGTGTTGCCGTCCGGGTCGGCGAAGAAGACGAAGCCCACATTGTCCAGTGGATCCGGCACCGGCCGGGGGTTCTGACCGATCACCTGGATCTCGCTGACCTCCACACCCCGTTCGACCAGCTCCTCGTGGGCTCGCTTCAGGTCGGGCACCACCAGTTGCAGACCCTTGAGTGAGCCGGGCGGCATCTCCGGGACGACGCCCTTGCCGATCACGACCGAGCAGCCCGAGCCGGGCGGCGTCAGCTGGACGATGCGCGCGTCGTCATTGATCACGGTGTCGTGGTCCACGGTGAAGCCGAGCTGCTCGGCGTAGAACGTCTTCGCCCGGTCCACGTCGGAGACCGGCACGATCACCACTTCGAGTGTCCAGTTCATGGGTGCTCTTTCTCTGTCGTTGTTGAGTGCAGCAGGGCGGCCAGGCGGGTGAAGCTCTGCCCGACGCCTCGCGTCATCGGGTAGCGCAGCACGGTGTCCCGCCCCGTCGCGGTGGCGTAGAGCAGTGTGGTGGTGACCGTCGTCTGACTGGCCAGCTCGGTGATCTCGTGGCTGACCAGCGTCTCGCCCGGGTAGGACTGGTCGTCGAACAGCTCGGTGTAGACCAGACGGTGCGGTGGCTCGATCTGCCGGTAGACCCCAGCCTGGACCATCTGCGCGCCCTCCGGGCCCTGCGACACGAACCGCCACCGCCCGCCGACCCGCAGGTCGACATCGCACTCCGTCAGCCGCCAGCCGCGCGCGCCGTACCACCGAACCAGCAGTTCGGGTTGGGTGAAGGCCGCGAACACCAGGTGCGCCGGTGCCTCGAACAGCCGACTCAACACGATCTCCCGGTCGCCCGAGGTGTGGACGACGAGCGGGTCATCGACGCCGCTCACCCGTGCGACTCGTTCGGTCGGGGGCGTCGACGGGCGGAGTCGGGTTGGTCGACGGACTGGAGTTCGCCGAGTAGCGCGTCGAGGCGCTGATAGCTCTCCGCCCAGTAGTCGCGGTAGTCGGCGAGCCAGGCTGTCGCCTCCCGCAGCGGTCGGGCCTCCAGGCGGCAGGGTCGGCGCTGGGCGTCCCGTCCCCGGCTGACGAGCCCCGCGCGTTCCAGCACCTTGAGGTGCTTGGAGATGGCCGGCTGGCTCATCGCGAAGGGTGCTGCCAGCTCCGTCACGGTCGCCTCCCCAGCCGCGAGTCGGGCGAGGATTGCCCGCCGAGTCGGGTCGGCCAGCGCCGCGAAGGTCGCGTCCAGCAATTCGGTGCCCACCACGTATAACCTCCTGGTTTCATAACCAAACGGTTTCTACCGTGGATGGTGACGCTGGTCAAGCACCCCGACAGCACGGAAGGCCCCGGCGAACCGCCGGGGCCTTCCGTGGGAACCGGGTGCGTCAGCAGGCGTACGCCTCCAGGCGCTGGGCCCGCTCCGGGGCGCGCAGCTTCAGCAGCGTCACCTTCTCGATCTGCCGGATCCGCTCCCGGGACAGGCCGAACTCCCGACCGACCTCGTCCAGGGTGCGCTGACGGCCGTCGTCCAGGCCGAAACGGAGGCGGATGACCGCCTGTTCCCGCTGGGACAGGGTGGAGAGCACGACGCTGACCTCGTTGCGCAGCTCGCCCTGGGCGGCGGCGTCGCCCGGCTCGGTCCGCGGGTCCACCGAGGCCACGAAGTCGCCGAGCGCGCTCTCACCGTCGTCGCCGACGGCCTGGTCCAGGCTGACCGGCTCCCGGTCGTAGGAGATCAGCTCGATGACCTGGATCTCGGGGACCTCCAGCGCGCGGGCCACCTCGGCGACAGTCGGTTCGCGGCCCAGCGTCACCGCCAGTTCGCGGCGGGCCCGGACCATCCGGTTGACCTGCTCGACCATGTGCACGGGGATGCGGATGGTGCGGGCCTGGTCGGCCATGGCGCGGGTGATGGCCTGCCGGATCCACCAGGTGGCGTATGTGGAGAACTTGTAGCCCTTGGCGTAGTCGAACTTCTCAACGGCCCGGATCAGACCGAGGTTGCCCTCCTGGATCAGGTCGAGAAACGCCATGCCACGGCCCGTGTAGCGCTTGGCGATGCTGACCACCAGCCGCAGGTTCGCCTCCAACAGGTGGTCCTTGGCCGCCCG
This sequence comes from Micromonospora sp. NPDC005205, assembly GCF_040608275.1. Taxonomy (NCBI): domain Bacteria; kingdom Bacillati; phylum Actinomycetota; class Actinomycetes; order Micromonosporales; family Micromonosporaceae; genus Micromonospora; species Micromonospora sp. NPDC005205. The sequence continues at coordinate 10,840 of NZ_JBEXHV010000027.1, read as the reverse complement.
ACCCTCGGCGACGATCAGCTCCAGGTCGGCTCGCAGCTCCGCGGAGACCGGGGTGCAGGTGGCCAGCTTCTCGTCGGCGAACAGGCCGGCCTCGATGCGCCGGGCCAGGTCGACCTCCTGCGCGGCGGTCAGCAGCTTCGTCCGGCCGATCCCGTTGAGGTAGGCCCGGACCAGGTCGGTGGAGATGCCGCGCTCGTCGGTGGCGTCCAGGTCGACGAGGGCCTCGGGGGCCCCGTCAGTGTCGGTCGTGGTGGCCGGGCGCGTCCGGTGTTCCGTCATCTGCAGGACCATCTCTGTCTCTCCCCGTTTCCACGTCGGTGCCGTGTTCCCGGCCCAGTGGTGCCGGTGTGACAACAGCTTGGCGGGCGGGGCGTAAAACGGGAGTGAGGCGATCGGGCACCCGACAGGAATCGCGTCAGATCGCTGGTGCGGTGTGTCGTCGGAGTGTGTGGTTGCCCGCCCCGGCTACGTTGCGGACGGCCGGCCACCTCTGGCCAGCCGGAAACGACAGTTGGAGGACGGTGTGGTCTTCAAGCGGCTCATGAAGGCGATGGGCGTCGGTGGTCCGTCGGTGGAGACGGTGCTGGCCAACCCGAACTGCCGCCCGGGCGGCCAGTTGGAGGGCCGGATCCAGGTGCTGGGCGGCGACCACCAGGTCGACATCGACCACGTCACCCTCGGCCTGGTCACCCGGGTCGAGGTGGAGAGCGGTGACAACGACTACGACACCACTCAGGAGTTCCACCGCCAGCAGGTCACCGGCGCGTTCCGGCTGGAGCCGGGGCAGCGCTACGACCTCCCGTTCCGCTTCGACGTGCCGTGGGAGACACCGGTCACCGAGCTGTGCGGGCAGCACCTGCACGGAATGACGATGGGCCTGCGTACCGAACTGGAGGTCGCCCGCGCTGTCGACAAGGGGGACCTGGACGCCGTGTCGGTGCACCCACTGCCGGCGCAGGAGCGACTGCTGGACGCGCTGCTGCGGCTGGGATTCCGGTTCGCGCGCGCGGATGTGGAGCGCGGCCACATCTACGGCGTACGCCAGACGTTGCCGTTCTACCAGGAGATCGAGTTCAGCCCGGCACCGCAGTACGCCCGCTCGATCAACCAGTTGGAGGTCACCTTCATCGCCGACGCCCAGCAGATGCAGGTGGTGCTGGAGGTCGACAAGCGCGGCGGCGTCTTCACCGAGGGTCGGGACGCCTTCGGTCGGTTCACTGTCGACCACGCCACCGCCGACCGCACCGACTGGACCGCCGAACTCGACAACTGGCTCCGCCAGTCCCTGACCCGCCGAGGCCTTTTCTCCTAACCCCACCCCCACCCCCACCCCGCCATCAACCGTGTGGGGTGGGTGGGGGCGGGGGGTTAGAGGTCTAGGAGGAGGGTTTGGGGGCCTATGTTGGTGCTTTCCACCACCATGTGGGCGCGGAAGCGGCCGGTCTCCACCTTCGCTCCTCGTTCGCGTAGGGCGTCGACCACCGCTGTCACCAGTGGCTCGGCGACCTCGGCGGGGGCGGCGGCGGACCAGCTCGGTCGGCGGCCCTTGCGGGCGTCGCCGTAGAGGGTGAACTGGCTGACCACCAGGATCGGCGCGCCGGTGTCGGCGGCGGACCGCTCCCCGTCCAGGATGCGTACCTCGTGCACCTTGCGGGCCATCGTCTGAGCCGTCTCAGCGGTGTCGGTGTGGGTCACGCCGAGCAGCACCAGCAGGCCGTTCTCGATCGCACCGACAACCTCGTCGTCCACCGTCACGCTGGCCCGCCCGACTGTCTGCACCACCGCCCGCATCAGACGTTCACCGGCTCGATGAAGCCGCGCTCCACCAGGTGCGCCACGATCGGGCCGGCGGCCTCGGCCATCTCGTCGGGCTCGACGTCGTGCGCGGCGGCGAGCAGGGCGAGCTGGTCACGCAGTGGCAGCCGGCCGTCCGCGCCACCGACCAGCGCCAGTACCAGCGGGTCGATCTCCTCGGTCCAGCGCAGGCCGTGCGGCATCGCGAGGACCTGACGGTCCACCCCCCAGCCCTCGTCGCCCATGGTGGCCTCCTGTCGCAGTTGGAGGCCCTCGGCGGCCCGGTAGCGCTCGGCGAGCAACGCTTCGGTGTCGCGTACCCGGAGGAAGTCCTGGCGGTCGAACCAGGCGGCGACCTGATCGCCCAGCGGCGGCTGCACCTGCTGGCGCAGATCCTCCACCCGGACCACCGGGTCGGCATGCCCGCCACGACGCAGCGACACGATGCCGAAGCCGATGCCCTCCACCTTGTGCGCGTCGAACCAGTCCAGCCAGGCGGCCATCCGCTGCGGGTCGGCGGTCTCGGCGGCGTCGGTGAGCCACAGGTCGACGTACGCCATCGGGTCGGCCACCTCGCGTTGGATCACCCAGGCGTCCAGGCCGGTCCCGGCGAACCAGCCGGCCACCCGCTCGTCCCACTCCTCGCCGGCGACGTGCACCCAGTTGGCCAGGTACTGCATGGTGCCGCCGTCGGTGAGCAGGCCCGGGGCGGCGGCGGCCAGCTCGGCGCCGATCGCGTCACCGACCCGGCCGGAGTCGCGGTACACGTGCGTGGTGGTGCCCGGGCCGACCACGAACGGTGGGTTGCTCACCACCAGGTCGAACCGCCGACCGGCCACCGGGGCGACCAGGTCGCCGCGGAGCAGCTCCCAGTCCTGACCGTTGAGGGCGGCGGTGGTCGCGGCGAAGCGCAGCGCCCGCTCGGAGAGGTCGGTGGCGGTCACCGATTCGGCGTGCGTGCCCAGGTGCAGGGCCTGGACGCCGGAGCCGGTGCCCAGGTCCAGCGCGGTGCCGACCGGTCGGCGCACGGTCGCGCCGATCAGCGTGTGGGTGGCCCCCCCGATCCCGAGGACGTGCTCGGAGTGCAACGGGCGACCCGGGCGGGCGCTGGCCGGCACGTCGGCGAGCACCCACCAGTCCTCGCCGTACGGCTCCAGGTCGACGCCGGCGCGCAGGCCGTCGCCGTACCGCTCGACCAGCCCGCCAGCGAGGGCCTCCGCCAGGCTCAGCGGTGTCAGCGCGGCGGCCACCGCCTCCTCCGGCTCGGTCTGGTCGCAGATGAACACCCGGATCAGGGTGCCGAGCGGGTCGCCGTCCTCGGTGGCGCGCAGCGCGGCCCGGTAGTCGTTGCGGGCGACCGCCGCGGTCGCCTGCGCGCCCAGCCGCTCGGCGATGCCGTGGCTGGTGAAGCCGGTCCGGGTCAGCGCGGTGCGCAGCGCGTCGACACCGGCGGGGGAGAGCAGCATGTCGTGTTCGTCCACCCCGACATCCTGCCTCCCGTCGCGTCCCGGGTGAGCGTCACCCGCCGGAAGGTGTCGGAGCGTCGGTGTACGCCCGGGTCGGTGCGCCGGGCAGGATGGTCGGCATGACGCTCGTGCTGCCCATCGACCCCGAAGCAAACCGGCTGCTGGAGCGCAGCCCACTGGCCCTGCTCCTCGGCATGGTCCTGGACCAACAGGTGCCGATGGAGAAGGCGTTCTCCTCGCCGTACGTGCTGGCGCAGCGGCTCGGCCATGAGCTGGACGCGGCGGAGCTGGCCGGGTACGACCCGGAGGCCCTGGTCGCGCTCTTCGCCCAGCCGCCTGCGCTGCACCGGTTTCCCAAGGCCATGGCGGCCCGGGTGCAGGAGGTCTGCCAGGTGCTGGTGGAGCGGTACGACGGTGACGCTGCGCTGCTCTGGGCCGAGGTCGCCGACGGGCCGGAGTTGCTGCGCCGGGTCTCCGCGCTGCCCGGCTTCGGCAAGCAGAAGGCGCAGATCTTCGTGGCCCTGCTCGGCAAGCGGTTCGGGGTGACCCCGCAGGCCTGGCGGAAGGCGGCCGGGGACTACGGCGACCCGGGCGCCTACCGGTCGGTGGCCGACGTCACCGACGCCGATTCGCTGCGTCGAGTGCGGGAGTTCAAGCAGCAGGTGAAGGCGGCGGCCAGGGCGAAGACCGCCGACGGCTGACCAACCGGCCTGGTGAGGGGCGGTGTGCTCAGGCGGCGGTGGGGTGCGCCAGCGAGGCCAGCGCGCGCCGGACGTCGGCCAGCGACACGGTCGCCGAGTCGTCCAGGTCGGCCAGGCCGGCCTCGATCCACTGGCGCATCAGCGTGGTGACCCCGATGCCCCGGGCGTCGGCGGCGGCGCGGACCCGCTCGTAGGTGTCCAGTGGCAGCCGCACCGAGCGGCTCACCATCGGCACGTCGCTGTCGGGGGTGGGCAGCTCCGCCGCCGGGCTCTCGTCGATCAGCTCGGCGATTCGTTCGCCGCCGCCGTGGAACTGCTTGGTCGCGTCGTTACGGTGCATCGTCACGGCCTCCTCATCTACCGAGATCTCCGCACGGCCTCGTCGTAGCGCTTGGACTCGACGTCGCTCAACTCGCGGGCGGAGAGAATGTCCCAGTCGTTGTCGGTGCCATCGGCCTCGGCGAGCAGCACCGCCAGCCTGCGGCCCCGACGGGCGGCGGCGTAGACCACCATCACGTCGTCACCCAGATGACGGATGACCCGTCGGGCGCTGTGCAGCGCCTCCCAGACTTCCCCGGGTGTGACGTCGTAGACCCTCAGGTTGGCCAACGCCTCGTCGGTGAAGCTGAACCTGCTGCCCACATCGCGGAGCGTACCACGCGCGTAACACGTGGCGGGATGAGTAGAAGTTCGCTGATCACGGACCTGCGGTGACAGGATGAGGCGTAACCCCCTCGAGGAGGTCCATGGTGAAGCGTCAGGCGTACCAGCCGATTCTGATCACCGACGCCTCGCGCAGCCAGGACGATCAGCTCAACAGTCGCCAGCGCCGCTATGTCCTGATGATGGGCATCCGGGTGCTGTGCATCATCGTCGGCGCGATCCTGGTCGGTGCGAACGCCCCACTGCTCTGGCTCTGGCTGCCACTGTGCGGCCTCGGCATGGTGCTCATCCCCTGGCTGGCCGTGCTGCTGGCCAACGACCGGCCGCCGAAGGAAGAGCACCGGCTGGCGAACCGGTTCCACCCCCGTCAGCAGGACGACACCCCGCCGATGAGCCTCACCGCCGAGGAGCGCCCACACAAGGTCATCGACGCCGAACCCTGACCCGCGAACGGGCCAGGGTTCGAGCAGCCGGGGCGGTGGCCGTGCGCCGGCCGCTACGCCTGTGGCCGAGCCCCGGCGGTGGAGACGGCCAGCGCGCCCAGGTCGGTGGCGCGACCCAGTGCCGCGGTCGGAGTGGCACCGGCGAGCCACGCGGTGAGCAGACCGGCAGCGAAGGCGTCCCCCGCACCCGTGACGTCCACCACCGCCACCCGGTTGGCCGGAGCCACGCAGACCGGCGTGGTGCGATCCACCCAGACCGCGCCGGCCGCACCGCGCTTCACCACCACCCGTCGAGCCGTCGCCGACAGCGCCCGCCCCTGCGCCGCCGGGTCCAGGCCGCCGGCCAGCACCGTGGCCTCGTCCGCGTTGACCAGGAGCAGGTCGATGTCGCGTACCCAACTCAGGAACACCGCCGCGCCGACCCGCCGCAACGGCGCCGCGGAGGCTGCGTCGACGCTGATGGTGAGCCCGCGCTCGCGGGCGGAGGCCAACGCCCGCAGCCCCGCGCCGCGCGACTCCGCGTCCAACAGGGTGTACGCGGACAGGTGCAGATGCCCAGCGTCGGGCACCGCCGCGAGGGCCTGCTCGACGTGGGCGGCGCTCAACCGCAGGTTCGCGCCCCGCTGGCTGACCATGGTGCGCTCGTCGTCGGCGGCCAACACGATGACGGTGCCGGTCGGGGCGCCGTCGATCCGCTCGATGGCGCAGTCGACGCCGGCCCGTTCCAGCTCGGCCACCCGGTCCCGCCCGGCGTCGTCGTCACCGACGGCCCCCACGAGCGTGACGTCCACCCGCTGCGCGGCGATCCAGGCGGCGGTGTTGGCCGCCTGACCGCCGCCGCCGAGACTGATGGTGGCCCCGGTGTCCGAGCCGGCGGCCAGCGGTCCGGACAAGACGGCGACCACATCGGTGATCACGTCGCCGACGACGACCATCCGGGCCGGTCGGGTCATGCCGGGACGGCGGTGCCGCGGGCCACCGAGGCGACCGCGATCCGCGCGGCCAGGTCGGCGTTGCGCAGGATGATCCGTACGTTCACCGCCAGGCTCGCACCCTCGGTTGCCGAGTGGAAGTGCGCGAGCAGGTACGGCGTGACCGCCTTTCCGGAGATGCCGTCCCGCTCCAGCAGGGCCAGGCCCTCGGTGAGAGTCCGGTCGTGCAGCTCCGGGTCGAGCTGTTCGTCGACCGGCAGCGGGTTGGCGATGAGCAGCCCGCCGGTGTGAACGGCGTGTTCGTCCCGGGCGGCGAGCACGGCGGCGACCTGCTCCGGCGAGTCCACCGACCAGTCCAGGTCGAAGCCGGCGTCGGTCAGGTAGAAGCCGGGGAACCGGCGGGTGCGGTAACCGACGACCGCGACCCCGAGGGTCTCCAGGCGCTCCAGGGTCGCGCCCACGTCGAGGATCGACTTGACCCCGGCGCAGACCACGGCGATCGGGGTCTGCGCCAGGGTGACCAGGTCCGCCGACTCGTCGAAGGTGTGCTCGGCCTCCCGGTGCACCCCACCCAGCCCGCCGGTGGCGAACACGCCGATGCCGGCGGCGGCGGCGACGGCACTGGTGGCGGCGACGGTGGTCGCGCCGTCCGCGCCGGTCGCGGCGGCGACCGCGAGGTCGCGGACGGAGAGCTTGGTCACGCCGTCGACCGTGGCCAGCCGGGTCAGCTGTGCGTCGTCCAGGCCGACCACCAGCTCACCGGCGATCATGCCGATCGTCGCCGGAACGGCCCCGGCCTCCCGAACCGTCCGCTCGATCTCTCTGGCCACGCGCAGGTTCTCCGGTCGGGGAAGCCCGTGCGAGACGATGGTGCTCTCCAGGGCGACGACGGGTCGGCCGTCGCGCTGGGCTTCGGCCACCTCGGTGCCGTAGCTGATGCGAAAGTCAGTCACACGGGCACCGTACGGGGTGGGGCCCCCGCAGGGCTCAAGTGGACCCGGCCGTGATGACCTGCCAAACTTGTCCGTCGGAGGTGCAGACGTGAGCACAGAGGTTCTCGAGCGTCCGGAGCTGAAGGACGCCGATACCGGTCCCGAGATGTTCCATTACGTCCGCAAGGAGAAGATCGCCGAAAGCGCCGTCATGGGCACTTTCGTCGTCGCTCTCTGCGGCGAGACCTTCCCGGTCACCAAGGCGGCCAAGCCGGGTTCGCCGGTCTGCCCCAAGTGCAAGGAGATCTACGACTCGTACCGTGAGTGAACCTCGGCCGGTGCTCCGGCCGGCGACGTAGCCTGCGGCGGTGACCACCTCCACCGCCCTGCTCTTCGCCGACCTGACCGGGGTGGCGGTGTTCGCCGCGTCCGGGGCCTCGGCGGCGGTGGCCAAGCGACTGGACCTGTTCGGTGTCGCGTTCGTCGGCTTCGTCGCCGCCCTCGGCGGTGGGATCTTGCGGGACCTGGTCATCGATGAGGTGCCGCCGCTGGCTTTCGCCGACTGGCGGTACGCGGCCACTGCCGCGATCACCGCGCTCGCCGTCTTCTGGCTGCACCCGCAACTGGCCCGACTGCGCACCACGGTGCTGGTGCTGGACGCGGCCGGTCTGGCGCTGTTCACCGTCACCGGCACGCTCAAGGCGCTCGACGCCCGGGTGCCGGCGGTCGGGGCCTGCCTGATCGGCATGCTCACCGCCATCGGCGGCGGGCTCGGCCGAGACCTGCTCACCGCCGAGATCCCGGTCGTGCTGCGCCGGGAGATCTACGCGCTGGCCGCGCTGGCCGGTTCGATCCTGGTGGTGCTGCTGTACGTCACCGGGCAGACCGGGCCCGTCCCGCTCACCGCCGCCGCCGTCCTGGTCTTCGGGCTGCGCCTGATCGCGCTGCGTCGACGCTGGTCCGCGCCGGTGGCGACGCTGCGCCCGCCGCGCGCCGACGGGGCGGATCCGCGCACCGACCGGGAATGGTGAGACGGTCGGGCCGCTGATCGCTCGGGTGCGGGATTGTGACCAGCGTGGCGTCGCCTGGGCCCGACGGCCCGTGCTGGTTATGCTGAGTCGGCCTTCGCGGCAGCTTCTGCGCGGAGGCGTTTTCATGGGCGGCGGATCCTCGTGGCCCTCGCCCGGGGTCCGCCATAGTGCGGTCGGAGAGGAGCTTCGCGTGGCAGCCCGGACGCCGGTGCTCGAGACGTTCCCGGCGCTACGCGCCTGGCAGCGCAAGGCGATGGTGGAATACCTGCGTCGCCGTACCGAGGACTTCACCGCGGTCGCCACTCCCGGCGCCGGCAAGACCACCTTCGCCCTGCGGATCGCGGCCGAGTTGCTCGGTGACGGCACCGTGGAGGCGGTCACTGTGGTCGCCCCGACCGAGCACCTGAAGAGCCAGTGGGCAGACGCGGCAGCCCGGGTGGGCATCCAACTCGACGCCGCCTTCCGCAACGCCGACCTGCACTCCTCGGCCGACTTCCACGGCGCGGTGATCACCTACGCGCAGGTGGGGATGGCCCCGCAGGTGCACCGACGGCGCACCATGACCCGACGCACCCTGGTCATCCTCGACGAGATCCACCACGCCGGGGACTCCCGCTCCTGGGGCGACGGGGTGAAGAACGCCTTCGAACCCGCCGTACGCCGGCTGATGCTCACCGGGACGCCGTTCCGCTCCGACGACAACCCGATCCCGTTCGTCAGCTACGAGCGGGGCGGGGACGGGCTGCTGCGCTCCCGCGCCGACTCGGTGTACGGCTACTCCGACGCGCTGCGCGACGGGGTGGTCCGGCCGGTGCTCTTCCTGGCGTACTCCGGGGAGACCCGCTGGCGTACCAACGCGGGGGAGGAGCTGGCGGCCCGGCTGGGCGAGCCGATGACCCAGGACCTGGTGGCCCAGGCGTGGCGTACCGCCCTGGACCCGGCCGGCGACTGGATGCCGCAGGTGCTGCGGGCCGCCGACGCCCGACTCACGGTGCTGCGCAACGCGGGCATGGCCGACGCCGGTGGTCTGATCATCGCCACCGATCAGCAGACCGCCCGCTCGTACGCCAAGCTCATCGAGCAGGTGACCGGTGAGAGGGCCGCCGTGGTGCTCTCCGACGACCAGGGCGCGTCCGCGCGGATCGCGACGTTCGCGGCGTCCGACCAGCGGTGGATGGTCGCGGTGCGGATGGTGTCCGAGGGGGTCGACATCCCACGACTGGCGGTCGGGGTCTACGCCACCAGCGCCAGCACGCCGCTGTACTTCGCCCAGGCGATCGGCCGGTTCGTGCGGGCCCGCAGGCCCGGGGAGACCGCGTCGGTGTTCCTGCCCAGCGTGCCGCACCTGCTCGGGCTGGCCAGCGAGATGGAGACCGAGCGCGACCACGTACTCGGTAAACCCAAGGAAGCCGACGGTTTCGACGACGACCTGTTGGAACGCGCGCAGCGCGACGACCAGGCCAGCGGGGAACTGGAGAAGCGGTTCGCGGCCCTCTCGGCCACCGCCGAGCTGGACCAGGTGATCTTCGACGGCGCGTCGTTCGGCACCGCGGCCCAGGCCGGCACCCCCGAGGAAGAGGAATACCTCGGCCTGCCCGGTCTGCTCACCGCCGACCAGGTTTCGCTGCTGCTCACCAAGCGCCAGGCCTCACAGCTCGCCGCCCAACGCCGCCGTACGGCCGACGGGGCCGCTCAGCCGGCCGCTGCGGCCACGGCAGCGCCGCCCGCACCCATGAGCGCCGCCCAGCGTCGCGTGGCGCTCCGGCGCCAACTGAACGCTCTGGTGGCCGCCCGACACCACCGCACCGGCCAGCCGCACGGCAAGATCCATGCCGAGCTGCGCCGGCTCTGCGGCGGGCCGCCGAGCGCCCAGGCCACCATCGAGCAGCTTGAGGAACGCATCGCCACCGTGCAGACCCTCTAGACGCGGCCGGCCGTGGCGGGCCGGTGGCCGGTCGGCTGCGCCCGTACCCCCGCAGGTCCTGGCGCGGCCCGGCGCGGCCTGGCCCGGCGCGGGCCCGGCGCGGCCCGGCCCGGCCCGGCGCGGGCCCGGCCCGGCGCGGGCCCGGCGGCCGACGGCTGCTGGGTGTGCTGCTCGACGGCAAGGGCGTGGAGAAGCTGACCGACGGCGAACGCGTGCTGCTCCTGAACGCGTCGGCCGTCTCGACGATCTGCTCGGCTTCGAGGTGCCGGCGACGCGGGCCGTCGGTGATCACAGGTGGGGCCTCACCGCCACCGCCGTGCCCGGTTCACCGGCCCGCAGCAACCGGTGCCCTGGTGACCACCCGCCCCGGTTTTGGTGGCGGCCGTGTCGCCGTGGGCCGTGTTCTTGTGGCGGGACCGGGTGTTACCTGCGGTGGGACGTGCCTGTGTGGTGGTCGGTGTTCGTGCGTGCGGTGTGGTCGCTGTCCGTGCTGCGCCGTGATCCACTCGGCTTCCTTGAAGACGCGGGGTTCGACCGAGGTGGAAAGCGCGACTTCAAGGAACCCGAGTGGATCAACGGAGGCCTGGCTGGTGCTGCGGCTAGCCTGCCCGGAACGGCTATGAATGCCCCTGTGCGGGCGTCCCGATCTCAAGATCGCGCACCATCCTGGTTCTAGTGGCTTCCCGGGGTTCCGTGGCCACTACATCCTGGGTCGCGTGCGATCTTGGTAGCCGGGGGCGCCAAACCCGGGGTTCCGATCTTCCAAAGGGGCGGCGTTCGTCGTCAAGATCTGCGCAGGATCAGGGATGTTGCGGTCTCCGGCGTGTCGGAGGCAGCAACATCGGGAATGTTGCGCGGATCTTGGGCGCGGGGCGCGGGGCGCGGGGGTCCTCGACGGGTACGCCGTCGACGTACAGCGTCCCCTGGTGGTCCGCGTGGTGCACCCGGCCGGCC
>NZ_JBEXHV010000026.1:0-77341 GCF_040608275.1 Micromonospora sp. NPDC005205 | reverse complement strand
CCTGATCGGGCGTCGGAGTCGGCGGCCTGGCGAGCGGGGGGCTCGTGGCGCCGGGACCCTGTGTAACGACCGGAGGGCCGAGGTCATTCCGGGGTGGCCCGTCCATCGGCACCCTCATCGAGGCGGTGCCAGCGGTCGTGGGGGGTTGTAACGACCGGGTGGAGGCTGCCATTCGCACCTGCGCGACCCGCCCTCAAAGGTCGGGCGGCGAGCCGGTGGTACTGCGATCGTCAGAGTATGTAACGACCCCGACCCGGCCATGATTCCAGCCCACCGGTGCACCCGGTCACACCCCCAGACCACCTGCCATCGGACAAACCACCCACGCCAGATCGACACGACAGTGGTCCAACCTGCCCTCACGCGCGTGATCCACTCGGGTTCAGGGAAACCGGGGCATCCCGGACGGCAGGACATGGCGATATCAAGGAACGCGAGTGGATCAGGGAAGGGCTGACCGCATGAAACCGACGAAATGGACATGCTGGCGCCCGTCGGAGTGTTCCGACGGGCGCCAGCTTCGGTGCTGTCCGGGCGCAGCCCGGTGGTGTGAACTAGTGCGCCGCACCACCGAAGCGCTGGCGGCGACGCCAGGCCAGGGTCAGCAGCAACATCACCGCTCCGGCGCCGACCAGGCCGCCGCCGAGCTTCATGGGCGTGCCGATGCTGTCACCCGTGACGGGCAGCGGCTGCTTCTTGTGCAGCACGCGCAGCTCGGTGCTGGCGGTACGGCCAGACTCCCGGCCCGTGGCGGTGAAGGTCAGCAGACCCGTCACCGACGGCTTGTAGCTCTTGGTGAAGCGGCCCTGACCGTCGGTGTAGGCCGTGAAGTGCAGGGGAGCGCTCGCCTGGTAGGCCACCGGAGCCATGGCCACGGTGCTGCCGTCGCTGCGGCGAGCCGGAGCCGCGCCGCCGGCCGGAGCGGCCTGCGGAGTGACCGTCACGTTGATGTCGACGGTCTCGTTCGGGCCGAAGTTGGTGCCGGTCAGCACCACCGTCTCGCCGAGGTAGATCGTCGGACGGTTGACGGTCAGCGACGCGGCGGTCGGCGGGTACGGCGGCGGTTGCGGCGGGTCTGTCGTCGCGGTGGGCTGCGGCTGCGGCGCTGCCGCCCCCGCTGCCGTCGGCACAGCCACCACGGCCAGGCCGACCGTGAGCGCCATGATGATGCGGGATAGCCGCATGATTTGGTTCCCTCCTACTGATCACAGCTTGGTGCGGAATGAACTTGGGTGGTCCAGGGGCTGGCGGTGGGGGTCAGCCACAGCTCGGCCTGCCCGACGCCGGTCTTGGCCGTCAGCACGGTTACCTCCAGCGCCCTCTCGGCGCCGGGGCCGACGTCGACGCTGGCCGTGGCCACGTGGCGGCGGCGTTCAGTGCCGCTGCCAAGCGCCGTCTCGGCCCCGTCCAGTCGGGCCTCCAGCACCGCTCCACCAGCCGGGCTGAAGATCGACACCAACGTTCGGGCGGTGTACGGATCGCCGGCCAGGCCGAGGCCGAGCACGGATTTGCTAAGTCCGGACTTCGGCGCCGTCGAGCGCAGGGTCACCCGTAGCCGGAGCTCACGGCGACCGTCCGACCGGCATTCGCCGACCGTGAGGTTCGCCGTCGGCCGCAGGTAGTAGCCGAGCTTCGCGCCGCTGCCGTCGTTGAGGAACACGCCGACGGTCGGCACGGTGTCCTGTTCCGGAAGCGTCCCGGCCATCCGGCTCTCGCCGAATGTCCGCTGTTCCTCAGGTCGGGCACTCCAGAACAATATCCGGCGTTCAGTGATAGCACGGTCAAATGCGGACAACAACACCCGGGGGTTGACATTCTTCTTGAAAAAGGAGTCGAACACCGCTGACGCCGACGCCGCGAAGAACTCGTCCTGCTGTTTGAGGTCGAGGCGCTGATAGCTGTCGTTGAGCAGGGTCTGCACCACCTTCTCGCTGGCGAGCGGTACACCGCCGGGCACCAGCACCGGACCTGTCGCCTTGAGCAGGTAGGACAGCACCACCGGGTCGACGGCGAGCACGCCGTCGACAGTGGTGCCGGTCTTGCGCCGGAACATCTCGCGGTACAGCGCGGCGGCGGTCGGGAAGTGCGGGGACAGGTTGACGTCGGCGGGGTAGATGCCGGGCAGGTCCGTCCAGAGGGCCCGGGTCTCGGCGGGCACCTTCAGCGCCGGGGTGAACCGACCGAGCGAGGAGGTGCTGCCCTGCTTGCCCATCTGCACCTTGCCGTTCTCTGCCTCGATCATCGCGTAGGCGCCGAACATGCCGCCGGTGGCACGCAACTCGGCGAGGTTCTGCGAGACGAGCAGGTAGCGGCGTGGGCCGTTGACTCCGAGCAGCGGCGGGAGGAGACGGGCGCCCTGGTCGGCTGCCGTGGTGAGGCTGGCCAGACGGTCGATCTCGTCGCGCAGGTCGCCCAGCGCCTGCCGGATCTGGCTGACCAGACTGTCGGCTGGCACCGCCGCCAGGTTCTGGCGGGTACGTTGCACCGACTCGTGCACCCCGGTCAGCTCCGTCGAGACGGCGGCGAGCCGCGCGAGGTCCAACCGGCCGCCGGTCGGCACCAGGCTGGCCAGGTCCGTGCGGAGCAGGGTCGGGAACGCGTGCCGGGCCAGTTCGTCGATGGCGACGGCGATCTGCGCGACAGCGTCGAGGTCGTCGCCGGCAATCGGCGTCAGCCGTCCGAGCCGCCAACTCGGGTCGGCAGTTGCCGAGCGGGCCGCCTTGGCCTGCTCCTGAAGGGCGGCGAGCGTCCGCAGGGCACGGTCGGTGTCCCCACCGACGATCTGAGCGCTCAACTCCCGGGCCAGGCCGGCGGCGTTGAGCAGGTGGGTGCGCGCCTGCCAGCCCCGGAAGCCGACCCACCCGGCGGTCGCCAGTAGCAGCGAGCCGACCACCAGGGCGCCGAGCAGCGCCCGTCGCAGTCGGGCCCGCCGACGACGTCGGGACCGGCTCCGCCGCCGGATCGGCCGTTCGCTCACCGTCACACCTAACTCCCATTCGCGGAACCGGACAGAAGGTCGATTCCCTGACGTTCTTAGCACGTCCAAGGGAAGTTCATGCCGTTAATGCAGTTATCGTCCTTTAAGCGAGCTTTCTTCGTGGTTCCGTGGCGGGCTCGGCGATCCGTCCAGCCGCCTCGTGCAACAGCCGCTCGATCTGGTCCACGCCGCCGGGCAGCGACATCTCGCGCAGGTACGCGGCCCTCCCCCGGCGACCCATCTCGGTGCGCGCCGGCGGCGGAATGGTGGCCGCCAACCAGAACCGGTCGGCCAGTGCCGCCCAGTCCTCGGGTGCGCAGGACAGCCCGGCTCGAACCCGTTCGACCAGCTCGGCCGTGTCCCCACCGGCGGAGGCGATCACCGGCGCGGCGCAGGACAGCGCGGCCTGGAGTTTGCCGGGCACCGTGCTGCGCAGCTCCGGAAGGTCGCGCGACATCACCAGCTGGTAGTCGGCGGCGGCGTACAGCTCGGGCATGTCGACCGGTGACCGCCGCTCCAGGAAACGGACGTTCTCCGCGCCCAGCTCGGCGGCGAGCCCCCGCACCCGCCGCTCCGCCGCGCCCGAGCCGACAAGGACCAGATCCATCGTCCGGTCCAGTGCCGCGGCCGCACGGACCGCGGTCTCGAGCCCCTGCCGCGCGCCGATGGTCCCGGCGTGCATCACCACGCACCGACCGTCGCGACGGACCAGCTGGCGTGCCGCCGCGCCGGGTGTCGCCGGGTAGAAGATCCGCTCGTCGGTCCAGTTCAGCACCAGCCGGACCCGGGCCGGGTCGGCGCCCGCGGCGACCACCAGGTCCCGCATCGACGGCGCCGCGACCGCGATTCTCGCGGCGGTCCGGTAGATCCGGGTCATCGTGCTGCCCATCCGCGCCGCCCAGCGCCCCTCGCCCCCCTCGTCCGCGCCGTCGCGGGTCCAGACGTCCTGCACGTGCAGGACCGCGGGAACCCGCCCGAGCAACCGGAGCACCGCGGCGGCGGCGAACGTCGTCGCCGGCAGTTGAAACACGTAGAGCGCGTCCACGTCACCCAGGAAACGGCGTGCGACCAGCCCCGCGCTGCCGGCGAAGGAGAGGTAACTGGCCATTCGGCCGCCGGCGGACGCGGCACTCCCGGGGTACCGGGGCACCCGTCGGACGCTCAGCCGTTCGCTGTGCGTCTCGTGGTGCCACCGCTGCCGCCAGCCGGGATAGACGTGGCCACCGGGGTAGTCCGGAAAGCCGGTGAGGACCCGTACCTCGTGCCCACGCGCGGCCAACTCCTCGGCGAGGCTCCCCGGGATGAACGCCGGCTCGGGCGGAAAGTGGTACGACAGGATGCCGATCTTCACCGACACACCCCCGTCCCACCGGGATCGCCAGCGACCGGCGCGGCACCACGACCGGCCGGCGTGCGGCGCGCGTACGATGCCGACAACCCCTCCCCGCGCGGCCACCGGCGTCGACGCACCGCCCCCGCGGTGCGCGCTTCGGTGTCCGTACCGATGAGAGGGGCACCGATGGCTGATCGCGTGTTGTTCGTCTGCCACGCCAACCTGTGCCGGTCACCGATGGCCGAGTACCTGGCCCGCCGGCTGCTGGCCGACCGACCCGTCGAGGTGGCCAGCGCCGGCACCGACGCGATCGACGGGCTGGCCATGCACCCGTACGCCCTGGAGGTCGCGACGGAGAACGGCACGGACCCGGCAGCGTTTCGCACCCGCGGGTTGCGCCCCGAGTACCTGGTCGACGCGACGCTCGTGCTGACCGCGACCCGACGCCAACGCTCGGTCTGCACCTCGTTGGCGCCGGGAGCGCTGCACCGGACGTTCACGCTGCGCCAGTTCGGTCGGCTGGCCGCGGCGGCCGACCCGCCCACCGACTCGGCCGACGACCCGCTGCGGGCGGCGATCGGCGCCGCCGCGCAGGCCCGGGGACGACTGCAACCCGCCGCCCCGGACGAGGACGACCTTCGGGACCCGATCGGCGGCACCGTGGCCGACTTCCGACGCTGCGCCGAGGAGATCGAACGGTCGCTGCGGCCCCTCGCCGTGCTCATCGGGGCAGCCGGGTGAGTTCCTGGGTGTGGTCGGGGACTCCGTTGACCCCGTCGGCGGTTGCGCTGTGCCGGCCGGACGCGGTCCGTTCGGCCGGCACCGACGCCTCGGCCGTCGAGGCCACCACCCGGTAGGCCTCGTACTGGTACGCCTCCGCCTTGGCCACCTTGGCCATGTTCAGCACACAGCCGAGCAGCCGGACCGAGACCGAGTGCAGTGACCGGGCCGCCGCGGCGACCTGGGTCCGCGAGGTGCGGCCCTGCTGGGTCACCAGCAGCGCGCCGTCGGCCTGCACGGCCACCACCACGCCGTCGGTCACCGCGAGCAGCGGGGCGGTGTCGATGATCACGATGTCCGCCGACTCGCGCAGCGCCAGCAGCAGGTCCGACATGGCCTTGGAGCCGAGCAGCTCGCTCGGGTTCGGCGGGGCCGACCCGCTGGGCAGCACCAGCAGCGACTTGTCGCCCCAGCGCTGCACGACGTCGCCCACCTTCACGTCGCCGACCAGCACGTCGGTGAGGCCGACGCCGGCGTCCAGGCCCAGGTAGTCGTCGACCTTCGGGCGGCGCAGATCGGCGTCGACGAGCAGCACCCGCCAGCCCGCCTCGGCCAACGCGATGGCCAGGTTGCAGGAGAGGGTGGTCTTGCCCTCGCCCTGCAGGGCGCTGGTCACCGCGATGACCCGGGCCGGCTCGTGGACGTCCACGAAGCGCAGGTTGGTCCGCAGCTTGCGGACCGCCTCGGCGCGCGCCGAGGTCGCGGCGTCGCCCACGATGAGCGGCGCGCTGCGGGCGTTGGCCTCGAACGGGATCTCACCGAGCAGCGGGCTGCCCGTGGCGCGTTGCAGGCCGGCGGCGTCGCGCAGTCGGACGTCGGCGACGCCGCGCAGGATCGCCAGACCGATGCCGAGGAGCAGGCCGACCAGGCCACCGAGGGTGAGGTTGCGGACCGGCTGCGGCGAGACGGGGTTGGCGCTGACCCGCGGGCCACTGACCACCTCGATCTTGATGGGGGCCTTGCCCTCCGGTGTCGTCTCCACCTTCTGTACGAGTTCGACGAACTTGTTGGCGAGGCTCTCCGTCACGCGCAACGCGCGGGTCTGGTCGGTGTCGGTGACCGATGCCCGCAGCAGAACGGTGCCGGTCTCGGTGGAGGTGCTCACCCGGCGCTGCACCTCGTCCGCGGTGAGCCCGACCGGAGTCTCGGCCACCACGCTCTGCGCCAGCCGGTCGCTGCTGAGCAGGTCGGCGTACGACTTGACACGCTGCTGGAGGAAGAGCCCGCCCTGGTAGGCGTCGGTGACGCCGGTGTTGGGGGTCGTGACGAAGAAGGTCACCGAGGCGACGTACCGAGGTTGGGCACGCACGGTCAGGAACGCCGAGACGCCGAGAGCCACCATGACCGTGACCAGCGCGACCCACCAGTGCCGACGCACGTGGCGCAATTGGCGGAGCAGGTCCATCAGGAGCGCCCCCGTGCCGGTCCGGTTACGGCAAAGAACTTCACGAAAACCCCCAAGGTCGTCTCTAAACTCGTGAAACCATTAAAGCGGTTTATACGGCTTATGTCCGGAGTTATGTATTTTCCGCGGCGAGATGTGCGCCCGCATGACCAACCCGACAAACGCCCATTCGGCTGCGGCGACAACGGGGAAAAGTCCGAAGCCGATCGGAGGGCGTCCGATCGGCCCAGCGGTCGCCGCCGATCGCGTCGCCGGATAGGGTCGACAGCGGTGTGCCGGGAAGTCTGGTCGGCGAGTGGAAACCTGCCGTCCCGACTCCTGTAGGTGAGCCCGAAGTTGACCTCCCCCACCCCGCCTCCCGGCCCGCGTCCGCCAAAGATCCGGCTGTTCTCCCGATCGTCCTGGCCGCAGGCCCGGCACCTGGCCGACGTGCTGCGCACCGAGACCGTCGGCGGCGTGCTTCTGCTGTCAGGCGCTCTGATCGCGCTGATCTGGGCCAACTCCCCGTGGTCCGACTCGTACACCCGGCTCGGCGACGTCGTGCCCTGGCCCGGCGCGCCCTGGCACCTCGACCTGAATCTGGCCACCTGGGCGGCCGACGGCCTGCTGGCCATCTTCTTCTTCGTTGTGGGTCTGGAGCTCAAACGGGAGTTCGTCGCCGGTGACCTCCGCGACCCGCGCCGAGCCGCGCTGCCGGTGGCGGCCGCGCTCGGCGGGATGCTGCTGCCGGCGCTGATCTACGTGGCGGTGGTGCTGACCGGGGGCGGGGAGGGCCTGCGCGGGTGGGCCATTCCGACCGCCACCGACATCGCTTTCGCGCTCGCCGTCCTCGCGGTGGTCAGCTCACATCTGCCCCAGGGGCTACGCGCATTCCTGCTCACCCTGGCAGTGGTCGACGACCTGTTCGCGATCACCATCATCGCGATCTTCTACACCGCCGATTTTCAGCCCGTACCGCTGCTCGCCGCGTTCGCGCCGATCGGGCTCTTCGCGGTGCTGGTGCAGCGGGGGCGCACCTGGTGGTGGGCGCTGATCCCCCTCGCTGTGGCCGCCTGGACACTGATGCACGCCTCGGGCGTGCACGCCACGGTCGCCGGTGTCCTGCTCGGCTTCACGGTGCCGGTGCTCGCCCGCAGACCGCCGGCCGCCGCCAGCGCGGAGGCGGGCGAGGGTGGGCTCGCCGCCCGCCTGGAGCACCGCTGGCGGCCCGTGTCCGCCGGCTTCGCGGTGCCGATCTTCGCCTTCTTCGCCGCCGGGGTCACACTGCGCGGCACCGACCTGGGCACCCTGCTGAGCGATCCGATGGTGATCGCCATCGTCGCCGCCCTGGTGTTCGGCAAGAGCATCGGCATCTTCGGCTCGACCTACCTGCTGGCCCGGTTCACCCGCGCCGAACTGGACGAGGACATCACCTGGGCCGACCTGCTCGGGATCGCCCTGCTGGCCGGCGTCGGCTTCACCGTCTCACTGCTCATCGGCGACCTGGCGTTCGGGGCGGGCAGCACGGCCGACGACCGGGTCAAGGCGGCTGTGCTGCTCGGCTCGGTGATCTCCGCCGGGCTGGCCGCCACCGTGCTCAGCCGCCGCAACGCGGCGTACCGGAGGGTGGCGCAGCGGGAGCGGTTGGACGCCGACGGGGACGGCGTACCCGACGTCTACCAGCACCCCGACGTCCGCTGACCGCGCCGGCGCTGCCCGCCGGAACCATGGCACCGAGCGGTGGCGCGGCGCGGGTTAGCCGCCGTGCCGCGCCGCCGCACCAACCGCGCGCGCTCGCGCTCAGTGGCGACGGTCGGCGGGCGGCAGGTCCTCGGTCTCCTCGACCAGCGCCTCGGCCGTCGGCCCGGTGAGGTCGTCGCCCGGCACCGCCACTGCCTCGACGCGATCCTGCTCGTCCGGCTTGCCGCCGCGCGGCGGCTCCGGGGCGGTGGCACCGCCGGCGTAGCCGTACTCGTTCGGTTCGTCGTGCCGGCTCATCTGGTCATCCTCCCGCTCTTCCCGTTTCACCTGTCGAGGCCAACGGTAGGTGGTGATCGTCCTCGGCGCAGCGTGCCGCTGATTGTCGGCCGGACCACGGGGGTGAGCTGCCGAGCGCTGCCCCGAGCAGCTGACGCAGGGCGATGATCGCCACCGCGCCGGCCAGGCCGTTCCAACCCGGTTCGCCGGCGAGCCGGAGCAGGCCGGCCCCGACGAGCAGGTCCAGCAGTACCCGGACGCCGCTGCGCAGCGCCCCGGTGGTGAGCGTGGTGAGCACCCCGGCGACCAGCGCCAGGGCGGTGACCGCCGTGGCCAGGGTGCCCATCACGCTCGACGCTCCCCCTCGGCCACCTGACGCTGCTCCTGACGGATCTCGCGGCCCAGGAAGTAGTTCAACGCCGTTCTGATCGTCGCGATGGCGGCCAGTTGGCCGATCTGCGTGAACGACGGGGACACCGCCGTACGCAGCACGTCGGCCGCCAACGGGAATTCCAGGCCGAGGGTCAGAAAGCGGCCCAGCGACAGCCGGATCGGCGTGAAGCGGGCGGCGCTGCGGTGTCGCAGCCCTTCGACCACGAACCGCACCGCCGCCCACATCGCGCCAACGAAGATCACCAGCGCGCCGGCCACCTCGACCACGGCAACCAGCACCTGGTCGCCCTGGCGCAACAACTCGGCCGGCTCCACCCCGGGCCGTTACCCGCCCTCCGGGCAGCTAGTCGGCGCTCAGGTCAGCTCGTTCACCGCCTCCAGGATCAGCCAGAGACCGGAGATGGCGAAGAGGATCGCGGCACCGTACTTGATGGTCTTCTCCGGCAACCGCCGGCCGAGCATCCGGCCGACCAGGATTGCCAGCGCGTCCGCGGCAACCATGCCGATGGTGGAGCCGAGCCAGACGCCGAACCAGCCGTACTTGGTGGCGAGCGTGATCGTGGCGAGCATCGTCTTGTCGCCCAGCTCGGCGAGGAAGAACGCCACCGACACCGCCACCAGCGCGGTCTTGTTGGTCTTCTCGGCCTTGCGTTTCTCCTCCTCGGTGAGCTTGTCCCCGCGTAACGTCCACGCACCGAACCCGAGGAACGCCACGCCGGCGACCAGGGAGATCCACTCGGTCGGCAGCACCGCCCCGAGACCCGCACCGATGGCGACCGACGCCAGGTGCACCACAGCGGTGGCGACCGTGATGCCGATCAGCACCGGAATCGGTTTGAACCGCGTGGCGAAGGTCAGCGCCATCAGCTGGGACTTGTCCCCCAGCTCGGCGACGAAGATGACGCCGAAGCTGACGACCAGCGCGGCGAAAAATCCCTCCATGACGTCCTTCCCGTTCACGCCGGGAGGAGGTACAGGGGCGCCCTCGACCCGGCTGCAACAGCCTGAGTCGAAGGTCTCGCCCGCCCCGAGAGAACCGGGGCCGCGTGGCCGGATGCGGAACGCACCAGTATGTCGACCACGACATTGGGGGCTACTCCCCTTCGCGCGTTCAGCCTATCGGATCACCTCCCGGACCGGACGAGCCGGGTGAACAGGCTCACCGCGCCCGCGCCAGCGTGACGCCGAAGAGCGCGTCCGGATCGGTCCAGAACTCCGCCGTGGCGAAGCCGGCCGCGGCCAGCTCCGCCGCGATCCCCTCCCGGTGGAACTTCGCCGAGACCTCGGTACGCAGCTCCTCCCCCGCCGCGAAATCGACTGTCAGCCCCAGCACCCGCACGCTCAACGGCCGGGTCGCCCGCAACCGCATCTCGATCCACTCATTCTCGGGATCCCACGCGGCGACGTGCGCGAACGCGGCCGGGTCGAAATCGGCGCCCAACTCCCGATTGATCACGTGCAGCACGTTGCGGTTGAACTCGGCGGTGACCCCGGCGGCGTCGTCGTACGCCGGCACGATAACCGACGGGTCCTTCACCAGGTCCGTGCCGAGCAACAACCAGTCGCCGACCTCCAGCGCGGCGCGCATCGCCGTCAGGAACTCGGCCCGCTCGGCGGGCAACAGGTTGCCGATGGTGCCGCCGAGGAACACCACCAACCGCCGACCGCCGGTGGGCAGCCGGTCCAGTTGCCGGGTGAAGTCCCCCACGATGCCCCGCACCCGCAGGCGGGGGTAGTCGGCCGCGATCTGGGCGGTGGACCCGCGCAGCGCACTGACCGACACGTCGAGGGGGACGAACGTGCCCAGCCCACCGCGGCGGGTGAAGGCGTCCAGCAGCAGCCGGGTCTTCTCCGACGAGCCGGAGCCCAACTCGATGAGCGTCTTGGCCCCGGTCAGCGTCGCGATGTCGGGAGCGTGCGCGGCCAGCACGGCCCGCTCGGCCCGGGTCGGGTAGTACTCGGGCAGTCGGGTGATCTCCTCGAAGAGTTCGCTGCCCCGGGCGTCGTAGAACCACTTCGGCGGCAGCCACTTCGGCTCGGCGCTCAGCCCGGCCCGGACGTCGTCGCGCAGGCCACGCTCAAGGTCGCCCTCTTCGAGGTAGATCTCCAGGGGTTCCGCTGTCATCGGTTCGCTCCTTTCGTTCGATCAGCCGTTTCGTGCCTGCCCGACCCCGCTCACCGGGTCGGCAGTGGACGTACCCGCACCTCACCCGGGGTGGCGACGACGAGGTGCCCCTCCGGCACCGACCGCCACCCGGGATCGTCGTCATGCGGCTCGGACGCGAGCAGCACCGAACCCGGCGACTCGCGCACCGACAACGCGTGCCCCGCCACGCTGGCCACCACCCGATGCCCGTCGGTGAGCAGCAGGTTGAGCCGCGACCCGGGGGCGGCGGCGGCGACCTCGGTCACCGTCCGCCCGAGCGCCTCTACCTGGTCGGCGCCGGCGCGCAACCGATGCCGCACCAGCGCCCAGAGCAGCGCCGAGTCGGTCGAGGCGTCCAGAGTGAGCAGGTCACGCACCGGCAGAGCGGCGGCGAGCGGCACCACGGCGTCCGGCCAGCCGCGGACCACACCGTTGTGGCTGAACAGCCACCGCCCCTCGGCGAAGGGCGCCGCCGCACCGTCGAGCACCGCCATCCCGACCGTGGCCGAGCGCACCGCCGCCACCACCGCCGCGCTGCGGGTCACCGCCGCCAGCTGGGCGATGGTCGGGTCGCTCCAGATCGGCTGCGCCCGCCGGTACCGCACCGGCTCACCCGCACCCGGGTACCAGCCGACACCGAACCCGTCGGCATTGATCGTGCCGCCGCCACGCATGTCGCGAGGCGCCCAGGACTGCCGCACCAGCGAGTGCGGAGGGTCGAACAACAACTCGGCCAGGGTGACCGGCGGCCCCAGGTAGGCCAGGTGGCGACACATCAGCGCCCCCGGCCCGCCGCCGGGCCGCCGGTCGTGCGGCGACTCACCGGTACGACTCGTCCGGTCGCGCGTCCCGGGCGCAGCGAAAACCGCTGAAGATCTGCCGGCGGATCGGATAGTCCCAGTTACGGAAGGTGCCCCGGCAGGCAGAGCGGTCGGTGCCGAACGAACCACCACGCAGCACCCGGTGATCGCTGCCGAAGAAGACCTCCGAGTATTCCCGGTAGGGGAACGCGGCGAACCCCGGATGCCCGTCGAACGCGGTCGAGGTCCACTCCCAGACATCGCCGATGAGCTGGTGCACACCCAACGGCGAGGCGCCGCCCGGGTACGCGCCCACCGGCGCCGGCCACAGATGGCGTTGGTCGAGGTTGGCGTGCGCCTCGGTCGGGTCGTCGTCCCCCCAGGGGTAACGACGCGAGCGCCCGGTCGTCGGATCCCAGCGGGCCGCCTTCTCCCACTCCGCCTCGGTCGGCAGCCGCTTGCCCGCCCACGCCGCGTACGCCTGCGCCTCGTACCAGCACACATGAACCACCGGTTCGTCGGCGCGGACGCGCGCCCACTGACCGAAGCGCCGATACGACCAGTCGTCGCCGTCGGAACGCCAGTGCATCGGGGCGCTCAGCTGCTCCCGAACCCGATGCTCCCAGCCGGCATCGCTCCACCAGCGCTGTTCGGTGTAGCCGCCGTCGGCGATGAAGGCCGCGTACTGGCCGTTGGTCACCGGAGCGACGTCGATGACGTACGCCGGGAGGTCGACCCGGTGCGCCGGACGTTCGTTGTCCAACGCCCACGGATCGGTGTCGGTGCCCATGGTGAACTCGCCGGCCGGCACCAGCACCTCCGCGCCGACCCGGACCGACGGCTCGGGCGGCGCCGGGGCGTGCAGCACCGCCGGCCCCGAACGCAGCTGGTGGGTGGCGAGCATGGTCTCATCGTGCTGCTGCTCGTGCTGCACGATCATGCCGAAGGCGAACCCGTCGGCGACCAGCGGCCGCTCGGTGAAGGTCACCGCGTCGAGCAGGTCGTGCACCTTGTCCCGAACGGTGGCCAGGTAGGCGCGCGCCTCCGCGGGCGGCAAGAGGGGCAGCGCGGGGCGGTCCCGGCGCGGCTGCTTGAACGCGTCGTACAACTCGTCGATGTCGCAGCGGACCGGCTCCCGGCCCCCGACGTCCCGGACCAGCCAGAGCTCCTCCTGGTTACCGACATGGGCGAGGTCCCAGACCAATGGCGACATCAGCGGTGAGTGCTGGCGCGTCAGGTCGGCGTCGTCGACCGCCTCGGTCAGCAACGCGGTACGGGCGCGGGCCCGCGCCAACTCCACAGCGATGTGGTCGCGCAACCGCTCGCCGTCGACCCGGCTCGCCTGCGGGGCTCGCACCACCGGCTCACTCCTCGCGCTCACTGGTGTCTCCTCTCCGCGGCGGCCAGCCGCTGGCGTAGCCCTCGCCGGATCTCGTCGTGGGTGCTGGCCGGCAGTTCCAGTCGTGGCATGGTGCTCACGGCCAGGTCGAGCAGGGCCGCCGCGGCAGCGGCCAGCGCCGGGTCGGCCAGGCCGTGTCGGGCGGCGGCCGACCAGCGGTGCGCCACCGGCATGGCGATCGTGTACGCCTCGCGCACGGTGCCCGGGTCAGCGAACAGGGCGGTCAGCACCGCCAGTGGCAGCCGCCAGCCCCGATCGGGTTGGGCGTCGAGGTAGCGCAGCTCCAGGTAGCCGCGCGGCCGTACTGGCGGAAAAAGAGTGCTGACGTGGTAGTCGAGGTCATCGGTGGTGGGCGGTCGTGGCAGCGCGCCGTCGAGCCAGTCGGCGAAGGTCACCCCGGGCGGCGCGGCCCAGTCGGCGCCGTGTCGGCGCAGACAGAGCAGCGGCGCGGCGAGCACGTAGCTGATCCAGGAGTCGATCGGATCGTCCTCGGCTCGGGAGGGTGCCCAGACCGGGCGGGTGCGAGCCGGGTCGATGGCCAGCCAGGCGGCCATCCGGGCGGAGGCCCAACCGGTGCGCCGCCCGGCGTGTCGGGTGGCGGAGGCGAACGCCGCGAGCAGTGGGGGCCCGACCGCGTGGGCCGCGGCCCACCGGTCAGCGACCTGGTCCGGCTCACCGGCGTCGAGGCAGATCTGCAGGCCGGCGGTGCTGTACATCATCGTGCGGCCGGCCGGGCCGTGGCGGTCGAAGGCTCCGCGCATCGCGCGGTAACGGGGAGTTTCCACCACCGGGCGGGGCCGTCGGTGGGGGTCGATGCCGCTGCTGCCGAGGATCAGCCCGGCGGCGGCCAGCAGGTCGGTGACCTGGGCGATGTCGGCCTCGGTGGCGCGAATCAACGTGGCGACCGAGGGGCGGGGCGGGGTGGAGATCTCCAACTGGCCACCCGGCTCCAGGGTGACCATGCCGCCGTGCCGCAGCGGCTCGGCGGGGCTGGTGGCATCCAGCGTGGCGGGGCTGTGCCGCCCCAGCGCCGCCCGCAGCCGCGTCGCGTCGACGGGGCGGGCGGGATCGGCGGCGTCGTGCACTGTCCATTCCAGTTCGACGCCGGTGTGGGTGGGTGGGCCGGTCTTGAAGCAGATCCGGGCGAGGTGTCGGACTGCGGCTGCGGACTCGCGCAGGATGGCGCTGCGGTCCAGGTCGGATGACGTCACCAAGGGTCGGGCCCCCTCTCCGTGTGCCAGGTCCGGCACACTCTGCCACCGTAAACCCACCCACCGACACCGTCGGAGGCGTGCACGGTGCCACCAACCTCTGTCTAACAGACGAATTTCCGAAGCAGGGCGGAACCAAACCGCTCCCGCCCCCGACTGGTCAGCCCTCGGCGCGGTGGCCCGGTCCCGGCGGTGACGGCGGGGCTTTCCCCGAAGGGGACGGCTTGCGCTTCGCCGACTCGGAGGGTGTGACCTTCGCCGACTCGGACGGCTTCGTCTCGGGTACCAGCCGCTGGCAGTACGCCTCGACCTCGGCAGGGCCGCCGGCGGCGGTCACCAGCTTCTGGAAACCCGGCGTGCGCAGTGCCTTCTCCCGCTGCTCGGGCTTCTTCGCCCGCCACGCCCGGCACAGGCCGTGCACCTGGCCGACGGTGGTGGGACCGGGCAGCGGCGTGGCGGTGACCGACGGCGGCGCACCCGGCGGCGACGCGACGCCGGGGCCCACCGACCGATCGGGCTCGGCCGACCGGGACGCGCCCTGGTGCGGCGAGGGTGACGGGCGCGACGGTGCCGGTGCGATCGGGTCCGGCCCCAGCTCCCGGGTGACCGCGGCGAAGGCGGCTCCCGCGGTGGCGGTGGCTGCCACCGCGCCGATCCAGGCCACCGCACCGGTGGTCATTCGGCGACGGCGTGGCCGCTGCCGCACGGCCGGCGCCGGGTTGGCACGGGCGGCATGGAACGCGGCCACCGCGGCGTCCTCCCCAGCCAGCTCGCCAGGGCGGACGGGGCCGGCCGCCGCGGCGAGCAGCGCGGCCACCGGCTCGGCCGAGGGCACGTCGCGGGCGCTCAGGTGCGCCTCAGGTGAGTTCGCGTCCACTGCGGCGCAGGGGCCCTGATCCAGCGTGGCGTCCGGCCGGGCAGAGGCCGCGTCGAGCAGCCGCTCGGTGTCGGCGTGGTCGGCCCGCCGGAACGGGTTCATCGGGAGTCCCCTCACGTCAGCCGTCCACCGGTTCGACGTGCGATGCCCGCACGGCGGGGTTGCTCCCCACCCGCGGCGGTGGCACCCCCTCGACCCCGAGCGACGACTCGGTCGGGCTCTGCCGCTCCAGCAGGACCGCGAGCCGGCGTAGGCCACGGTGGGCGGCGGTCCGCACGGCGCCGGCCCGGCGGCCCAGCACACGGCCGGCGGATCCCGCGTCCAGCCCGATCACGGCCCGCAGCAGGACTGCTTCGGCCTCCCGGGGCGGGAGGGTGGCGATCAGCGCGAGGGCGGTCTCGGTGCCGAGCGTCTCGCTGGCTCGCTCGGCGGTGTCCGCGTCGCTGGCGAGCTCGGCGAGCGCCTGCACCGGGACCGGGACCGAGGGGCGGCGGCGCATCCGGCGCAGGTGGTCCATCGCGCGGTTACGGGCGATGGTGACCGCCCAGGCCCGGAACTCGCCCCCGGTGAAGCCGGGCAGGTCCCGGGAGATCTGGAGCCAGGTCTCGCTGGCGACGTCCTCGGCGTCGGCCCCGACGAGCGCGGTCAGGTACCGCAGCAGCCCGGGCTGGAGGCTGCGGTAGAGAAAGCGGAACGCCTCTTCGTCCCCGGCTTGCGCGGCGGTCACCACCTCCGACAGGTCGGCGGTCATGCGCGGTCCACGCATCGTTCGAGGCGTGTCGGCCCGACCAGCCGGGCTGGCGCGCACCACGCGGCACGAGTCGTCCGCCCGATCAGCACCGGTACCGCACCGCCCTCCACCGCTCTGATTGTCCCCGCGACCACGATTGTCGGGGCGGCGTGTCCGGGGGCCGACGCCAGGGTGGTCGGTCGGCGCGCTGCGCGCCGAGGTAGCCGGGAGGGCCCGAGCCGGGCTAACGCTAAGAGCGGGCTCACGAGGCGACAAGTCGGCGTGGTGTCACGGAAGAGTGACAATTTTCAACCCGCCTCGACGGCGCGTCGTCGTAACGGGCAGTACGCGACGGACGCCAACCACGCCTGGAGTCGGTTTCTTGCCACCATTGACGACCCGAGCGACGGAAATAGTCGCTTTTCGTGACAGCGCACATCCACACCGTCACGAAGGGCTGGCGTCCACACAGGTCAGGCCGGATCAGCCGGTCTGACCCAGCCGCCCGGCGGCCCTGCCACGGTGCGCCGCCCCGCGCCACTCTAGGTACGGTAATGCGGTGTTGTCATCGGAGGTCGTACTCAGCGGTCGCTACCGCTTGGACGAACGTGTCGCCACTGGCGGCATGGGCGACGTTTGGCGTGCCTCCGACCTGATCCTCGGCCGGCAGGTGGCGGTCAAGGTTCTCCTGCCGGCGCTGGTCTCCGATCCCGATTTCATCGCCCGGTTCCGGGCCGAGGCCCGGATCATGGCGGCGCTGCGGCACCCCGGCATCGTGCAGGTCTTCGACTGCGGTGCGGACGACCTCCCCGACGGCGGGCGGGCGGACTACCTCGTCATGGAGTTCGTCGCCGGAGAGCCGTTGTCCAAGCGGATCGAGGCGGCCGGGCGGCTCGACGTGGCCGAGACGATGTCGATCGTGGCCCAGGCGGCCGCAGCGCTCAACGCGGCGCACCGCGGCGGCATCGTGCACCGCGACGTCAAGCCCAGCAACCTGCTGGTGCAGGAGGACGGCACTGTCGTCCTGGTGGACTTCGGCGTGGCCCGCTCCACCGACATCACCAGCATCACCAGCACCAACGCGGTGCCGGGCACCGCCCTCTACATGGCTCCCGAGCAGGCCGCCGGAAGGCCGGTCAGCGGCGCCACCGACATCTACGCCCTGGGCGCGGTCACCTACTGCTGCCTGACCGGCAGTCCGCCGTTCACCGGCGACAACCCGCTCCAGGTCGCCGTGCGGCACTTGGACGACGAGCCGCCGGAGCTGCCGCACGACATTCCGGAGGCGGTCCGCGCCCTGGTGTCGCGGGCCCTGGCGAAGGATCCGCTGGAGCGGTTCACGAGCGGAGCGGCGATGGCCGAGGCCGCTCGGACGGCGGTCACCGGCGGCGAGCCGCCGACGGCGATGGCCGGGCCGGTCGCGCTGCGCGACGCTGGGCCGGGCACCCGGACGGACGTGCCGGCCGGGGCGGCGGTGGCGGACGGGCGCCAGCGACGGCGGGGTCCGCTCGTCGGCGCGGCGGCGGCCATGCTGGTCGCGCTGGTCGGGCTCGGCGCGGCGCTGGCCGCGACGCGTGACGTCGGCGACAACCCGGCGGTCAATCTGCCGGCCACCTCGCCGACGGTGGCGCCGAGCGGCCCCGTCGACCTGCCCGCGGCGAACGAGCAGATCACCAGCGTCGAGCCGGACCGGCCGGACCGGCCGCACGTCCCCGGCAACTCCCCGTCGGCGTCGGTCTCCGCCACGCCGACCCCGCAGCCGAGCCAGACCGTCAACTCGCCGACGCCGTCGGTGGGAGTCACCTCGGCACCGCCCCCCACCAGCGCGGCGCCCACGACGGCCGCGCCGCCGACGACCAGCGCGCCCGCTGATCCACCCGCCACCTCCAGCCCGCCGCTCGAACCGGAGGTGCCGGCGGGCGGTTGATCCGACCGCCGCGCCGACCCCCGCCAGTCCCATCAGCACCGATATCCCCAAAACGGACTTACGGCGCCGAAGACGCCTCTAGGCTCTCAGCAGGCTATTTACACCATCTGCCGCGGGAGCCTGGGTGAGCGCTGAGAAGCTGGTCGTGATCGGTCAGGGGTACGTCGGACTGCCGCTGGCAATGCGGGCCGTCGAGGCGGGCCTCGACGTTGTCGGTCTCGACGTCGACGCCGACCGGGTGAAGCGTCTCGCCTCCGGCGAGTCGTTCGTCGAGGACATTCCGGCCGACCGGCTGGGCCGCGCGTTGGGCAGCGGCCGCTACCACCCCAGCACCGAGTACACCGACGCCGACGGGTTCGACATCTGCGTCATCACGGTGCCGACACCGCTCCGCGACGGGACCCCGGACCTGAGCTTCGTCGAGCAGGCCGGCATCGGTATCGGCCGGTACGTACGCCCGGGCTGCACGGTGATCCTGGAGTCGACCACCTACCCGGGCACGACCGAGGAGTTGCTGCGCCCGCTGTTGGAGTCGGCGAGCGGCCTGACCAGCCCCGGTGACTTCCACCTCGGCTACAGCCCTGAGCGGATCGACCCGGGCAACCCGACCTGGCGCCTGGAGAACACCCCAAAGGTGGTCTCCGGTGTGGACCCGGCTGCGCTGGCCCGGGTGGACGCGTTCTACCAGCGCCTCGTGGAACGCACCGTAGCGGTGGACTCCACCCGCGTCGCCGAGCTGACCAAGTTGATCGAGAACACCTTCCGCCAGGTCAACATCGCGCTGATCAACGAGCTGACCATGCTCTCGCACCACCTCGACATCGACGTCTGGCAGGCGATCGACGCCGCCTCGACCAAGCCGTTCGGCTTCATGCCGTTCCGACCCGGCCCCGGCGTCGGCGGGCACTGCCTGCCGATCGACCCGTGCTACCTGTCCTGGCAGGTCAAGCGCCGTCTCGGGCGGCAGTTCCGGTTCATCGAGCTGGCCAACGACGTCAACCACGAGATGCCCGAACACGTCGCGCAGCGGATCATGGGAGGGCTGAACCGGGACGGCCGGGCCGTCAGCGGCGCCCGGCTGCTGCTGCTCGGTCTGGCGTACAAGAAGAACACCGGCGACATGCGCGACTCCCCCGCTGCGGACGTGGCCCGTCGCCTGCAGTCCCTCGGCGCCGAGGTGCACGCCGTCGAGCCGTACGCCGAGGCGCACCAGATCCCGGCCGGGATCACGGTGGTGGAGCTCAGCGAGCGTGAGGTGCGCGCGGCCGACGCGGTGGTGGTGGTCACCGACCATGACACCTTCGACTACGACCTCGTGGTCAGGCACGCCCGCTACGTCTTCGACACCCGCAACCGGTGCGTCGGCCCGATGGTCGAGCGCCTGTAGACCCGGCACCGCTGGCCGGTCCCGCCGCTGGGGAAGATGGCGGGACCGGCCGGCGGATGTCCGTCCGGTCGCCGACCAGTGACCCGGCCGGTCCGGACCCCGGCGACCGGGTCACTGGTCGGCGAGCGCCTCGACGACCGGGCGGGACAGCGCCCGGCGGGCCGGCAGCACCGAGGCGAGCAGGGCGGCGAGCACCGCGACACCGAGGATCAGCCCGAGCTGGCCGAGCGGCAGCACCACGTGGAAGTCACCGCCGAGGCGGTCCAGCAGGGCCATCGCGGACGCGCTGACTCCGGTGCCGAGTCCGACCCCGAGCACAGCGCCGACCAGCGCCATCAGCACCGCCTCGACGGCGAGCACCGCCCGCATCCGCCCTCGGGTGAGCCCGACCGCCCGCAGCACGGCGTTCTCCCTGGTCCGTTCGACCACCGACAGGCTCAGGGTGTTCGCCACGCCGACGAGGGCGATCACGACGGCCAGACCGAGCAGCGCGGTGACGAAGGCGAGCAGCATGTCCACAGTGCCGGTGAGCATCTTCTTGTAGGCGCCCTGGTCCATCAGGTTCACCGTGGGGTAGCGGCCCAGCACCGCGGTGATCGCGTCGCGGGCCCGCTCGGCGCTCACCCCCGCGGCGGGGTCGATCTCGGCCAGGTAGCCGCGTCGGGCGGGGAAGAGCGCGGCGAAGTCCTGGTCGGACAGGTCGATGACGTGACCCGCTGGCACCTCACCGTCCGGGGTGTCGTCGGTGACCACGGCGGCCACCCGGAACGGTTTCCCCCTGACGGTCACCGGGGAGCCCACCTCCCAGCCGCGGGCCCGCGCCAACTCGCGGTGCACCAGCACCTGCCCCGGCCCGACCCGCTCGGCGTCGCCGGCCAGCACCCCGCTCAGCGTCCGGCCCACCAGCGCCGGGTGGGCCGCGCGGATCTCGACGTCGTCGACGACAGTGCTGCGCTGCTCGTGCACCACACCCAGTTCGGGACGGGAGGCCAGCTCACCGACGAGCGCGGCCGGCAGGTCCTGACCGATTCCGCTGACCACGAAGTCCGTTCCGATCTGGGCGTCCACGCTGCGTTCGATGCCGTCCTTGGTGCTGCGCGCACCGACCATGAACGCCGAGACCAGTCCAATGCCGATCACCAGCGCGGTGGCGGTCGCGGCGACCCGCCGTGGATTGCGCACCGTGTTGCTGACCGCCAGTTCGCCGACGGCGCCGAGCACTCGTCGGACCGGCCAACCGAACACCCGGGCCAGCGCGGGGACGAGCACCGGCCCGAACAGCACGATCCCGAAGAAGGTGAGCACCCCACCGACGGCCACCAGGAGCAGCTGGCCGGCGCTGGCGGCGCCGGCCAGCGCGGCCACACCGACGGCGAGGACCACCGCGCCGATGCTCAGCCGCACCCGGCCGGCACCCCGGCTGGGCTGTATCGCGGCGTCGGTGAGCGCGGCCACCGGGGCGATCCGCGTCCCTCGCCAGGCCGGCAGGAGGGCGGCGCACACGGTGAGCCCGGTGCCCAGCAGCAGGCCGGTGAGCACTGTCGAACCGGTCACGGTCAGCCCACCGGTGACCGGCACGTCCAGGTGCGACAGCACCAGCCGCAGCCCGGCGGCGAGGGCCACCCCGAGCAGCACCCCGAGCGCGGAGGCCACCAACCCCAGCACCGCCGACTCCAGCAGTGTGGCCCGGAAGACCTGTCCCCGGGTGGCGCCGATCAGGCGCAGCAGCGCGGTCCGTCGGGTGCGCTGGGCCAGCACGATCGCGAAGGTGTTGGCGATCACGAAGCCGGCCACCACTATCGCGACCCCTACGAAGATCAACAGCAGCATGCGGAACTGGTCCACGCTGCGCACCGCGTCCTCCACTGCCTCGTCGAGGATCTGCTGGCGGCTCTTCACAGTGGCTTCGGCGCCGGACACGGCGCGTACCTTCTCGGTGAGCGCGGTGACGTCGGCGCCCGGTCGGGCCGCCACCATGATCCGGCCGTAGCCCCGCTCGCCGGTGAGGGTCAACGCGTCCGGCCCGACCAGGCCGACGAACGGACCGCCGATGTCGCGGGCGGTGCCGGCCACGTCGACGGTGCCCACCAGGGTGTAAGCGCGGGCCGCCCCACCGGTGGCGCCGATCCGGACCGCCGCGCCGAGCCCGAAGCCCTGCTCGGTCGCCGTCGGCGCGTCGAGCACCACCTCCCCGGCCCGGTCGGGCAACCGGCCGGCCGCCACGTCGTACGAGCGCAGAGCGTCCTCGGTGGGGATGGCGACGAGCATGGTGAAGCCGAGCACCGGCCGACCGTCGGCGCCGACGATCCCGGCGGTGTTGGTCAGCTCACCGGCGGCGGCGGCCACCCCGTCGACCGCCCGCACCCGGTCGACCAGCGCCGGGGGCAGCACCTCGCGGCCCGCCGAGTAGACCCCCAGGTCGGTGTGGCGGTCGAAGGTGCCGGCCCGCTCGTACGCCCCGGCCCGCATCCCGTCGACGAAGATCATCGTGCCGGCGACGAACGCGACGCCGAGCACGACGGCGAGCGCCGAGAGCAGCATGCGCAGCGCCTCGGCGCGCAGCGAACGCAGGGTCAGGCGGATCATGCGGGGCTCCCGGTGCAGGTGGCGGATCGGACCCCTCCGACGCTATGGCCGGCACCGGTCTGTCGATCTCCACCTGTGCGCTCGACCTGCGTGCGCCCCGGGTCGCGGTGCGAACGCCGGCCGCTACGACCCAGGTCGTACGCCGAGTCATCCGCCGGGCGTGACCAGCCCGCTTTCGTACGCCAGGACCACCGCCTGGACCCGGTCGCGCAGCTGGAGTTTGCCCAGGATCCGCCCGACGTGGGTCTTCACCGTGGCCTCGGCCACGTGCACCCGGGCGGCGATCTCCGCGTTGGACAGCCCTTGGGCGACCAGCAGCAGCACCTCCCGTTCCCGTTCGGTGAGCTGCGCGAGTCGAGGGTCGCCGCTCGGGGCGGCGCCGAGCTGCCCGGCGAACCGGTCCAGGAGGCGCCGGGTGATCGACGGAGCCACCACCGAGTCGCCCTGGGCCACCACCCGGATCGCGGCCAGCAGTTCCTCCGGCGGGACGTTCTTGAGCAGGAAGCCACTCGCCCCGGCCTGCAGGGCCGCGAACGCGTCCGCCTCGGTGTCGAAGGTGGTCAGCACCAGCACCCGGGGGCCACCCGCGGGCCGCTCGGCGCAGAGCCGACGGGTCGCCTCCACCCCGTCCATCGTGGGCATCCGGATGTCCATCACGACCACGTCGGCCTCGGTGCGGGCGAGCACCCGCAGGGCGTCCGCGCCGTCGATGGCCTCCCCTACGACCTCCAGGTCGGGCTGGGATTCCAGCACCATCCGGAACCCGGCGCGGACCAGCGCCTGGTCGTCCACGATCACTACCCGGACCGTCATGCCGCGATCACCTCCGTCCGTTGCCGGCTCTGACGTTGACGCCCTCTCCGCCCTGAAGGGCGGAGATTCCGGTCTGCTACGCCCCGGAAGGGACAAGCTCCCGGCGGGTTACCGCTTCCCTGCGCGGTGCCGGCACGGGTGCCGGTCTTACCTGCGCTCCACGGTCGTTGAGGTCCGCCCGTCCGGCGGCCCTGATGTTCCTGGCGGCGTTCACGTCCCGGTCATGCAGGCTGCCGCACGGGCAGCCCCACGTCCGGACGTCGAGCACCATCTTGTCGTTGACCCGGCCGCAGTCCGAACACATGCGCGTCGACGGAAAGAACCGATCTACCCGGGCGAAAGTACGCCCGTACCGGGCAGCCTTGTACTCCAGCATGGCCGTAAACTGCGACCACCCAGCGTCGTACACCGACTTCGCCAACCGAGTGCGGGCGAGACCACTCACGCACAGGTCCTCGACGAACACCGCTTGGTTGTCGCGAATGATCTGCGTCGAAAGCTTGTGCTGCCAGTCCCGCCGGGTGTCGGCCACCTTCGCATGCGCGCGGGCAACCTTCACCACGGCCTTCCTACGGTTGTTGCTGCCCCGCTGCTTGCGGGACAAACCCTGCTGCAACCGGCGCAGCTTGCGGGCCGCACGGCGCAGGAACCTCGGCGCGGTCACCTTCGACCCGTCCGACATCACGGCGAAGTGCGTCAACCCCAAATCGATGCCGACCTCCGACTCCAGCTCAGGCAACGGCTGGTCGGCGGTCTGCACCACGAACGAGGCGAAGTGCCGACCGGCGGCGTCCCGGACCACCGTCACCGACGTCGGCGCAGCCGGCAACTCCCGCGACCAACGGATTTCCAGATCGCCGATCTTCGGCAGCCGCAGTCGACCGTTGTCGAGGACCTTGAACCGGGCGTTGGCGGTGAACCGGACCGCCTGCCGGCTGTCCTTACGCGACCGGAACCGGGGAGCGGCGACCTTGCGACCCTTACGCTTGCCCGACAACGAGGCGAAGAAGGCGCGGTACGCGGTGTTCAGATCCGCCAGGGCCTGCTGCAACACCACCGACGACACCTCACCCAACCACACACGCTCCGGGGTGAGTTTCGCCGCCGTGACCTGCCGGGACAGTTCCGCGTCCGTCAGATACGGCAGACCAGCCTCCCGCGCCTGCTGACGCGCGCGCAGCCCATCGTTGAACACCACCCGCGCACACCCGAACGCCTTCGCCAGCGCCTCACGCTGGGCAGCATCCGGGTAGAGCCGGTAGTTGTACCGAAGCTGCACGGGGCCGAGCCTACCATTGGTCTATGGCCGATCTCGGAGACATCCGCACCGGTAGACACTGCACTTTCGCGTTACATGCCCACTTGGTCTTCGTCACCAAATACCGGCACCAAGTCTTCTCCGACCAACACCTCAAACGAATGCACGACATCATGCGGACGGTATGCGCCGACTTCGACACCGAGCTGATCGAGTTCAACGGCGAAGACAACCACGTCCACCTACTGGTGAACTTCCCACCCAAGATCGCCCTGGCGAAACTGGTCAACTCCCTCAAAGGCGTGTCCAGCCGGCGGCTACGCCAAGAGTTCCCCGACCTCGTCCGCCACTACTACCGCACCAACCGCCTGTGGTCAGCGTCATACTTCGCCGGGTCCGTTGGCGGGGCACCCCTGAGCGTCCTGCGGCAGTACATCGAACAACAGAACCGCGCGGTCCAGGGCACGCCAGGGCCTTGACGGCCCTCCCACGCGGGCTTTCACCACCGCCCTGAAGGGCGGTGCACTACCCGCATGTCGGTAGCGGCAGCCGAACTTCGACCTGCCAGCCCCCGGTCAGCCGGGGACCGGCGGTGAGGCTGCCGTCGTACACCGTCACCCGCTCCCGCATGCCGAGCAGGCCGTGACCGCCGGACGGCGCCGGGCTGACCAGCGGGCGGCCGCGACCGTCGTCGACCACCCGGACCAGGACGGCCTCGGCGGTGTACGACAGCACGACCTCGACGCCGGCGCCGACGCCGGCGTGCTTGAGGGCGTTGGTCAGCGCCTCCTGCACCACCCGGTAGACGGTCAGCTCCAGGCCTGGCGGCAGGGCCGGTGGCGCACCGGTGACGGTGCTGCGGACGTGCAGACCGGCGTCGTCGAACCGGGCCAGCAGGTCGGGCAGCTCGGCCAGCGCGAGGCGTCGGTGCTCGGGGTCGGCCGCCACCGCGAGCCCGTCGGTCCCGTCCGCGCCGGTCGGGCCGGCGTCGCGGAGAACGCCGACCAGGCGGCGCATCTCCTCGAGGGCCTGCCGGCCGGTGTCCGCGACCACCTTCACGGCGGTGCGCGCCTGGGCGGGGTCACGGTCGAGCATGAACCGGGCCCCGTCCGCCTGGACGATCATCACAGCCATGCTGTGGGCGACCACGTCGTGCAGCTCACGGGCGATCCGGGTGCGTTCCTCGGCGACCGCCGCCCGGGACTCGGCCTCCCGCTCGCGTTCCAGGGTGGTGGCCCGCTCCTCCAGGCTGAGCACGTAGAGCCGGCGGGTCCGCACGTTCAGCGCGACCAACCACACCGCGCCGGTGACCAGCGCGTACCACAGCGCGGTCACCCACCACTGGATGACGTTGGGGGTCTGCGCGGCGGCCAGCAGCACCCCGACGGCCGCGACAGCACCGGCCAACACGCCGTCGCGCAGCCGCCGGCCGTACTTCACCACGCTGTAGAGCGCGATCAGGACGGCCACGTCGTAGACGAGTGGACCCCAGCGGGCGATGACCTGGATCAGCGCGAGCGCCGCGACCGCCACCGTGACCGCGCTCGGGTGGGTGCGGCGGAACAGCAACGCCACCGCCATCCCCAGGCCGACCGCCGTGGCCGCCCAACCGCCCGGCTGGTTCACCGCCGCGGCCAGGGAGACGAGGACCACCAGCGCGGCGACGGCCACGTCGAAGGCGACGCCGCGCAGCGGGCGACCGAACAGGGTGCGTGTCACGGTCACCCAGCGTACGTGCCGGGGCGCTCGGGCTCAGCCGCCGAGGACCTCGCGCATGCGGTCGATCTCGACGGTCTGCTCGGTGGCGACGGAGTTGGCGAACTCGTTGAGCGTCAGGTCGGAGCCGACAGTGAGCAGGTTGGTGGCCATCTCGATGGCGCCCTGGTGGTGCTCGGTCATCATCCGGACGAAGAGCGTGTCGAAGTCGGCGCCACGGGCCGCGGCGAGCTGCCGCATCGACTCTGGCGACTGCATGCCGCGCATGGTGCCGTGGTCGTGCCCCTGCATCTCCGCCGGGAGGCCACGGGTCTGCAGCCAGCCGCGCATCATGCCCATCTCCGGCCCCTGGCTGGCCCGGATGCGCTCGGCGATCGCCCGGACGTCGGGGTCGGCGGCCCGGTCGGGGGCGAGCTCCGCCATCGCCAGGGCCTGCGCGTGGTGCGGGATCATCATCCGGACGAACCAGACGTCCAGCGAGTTGTGCGGGGCGGGACCGGCGTCGCGGACCTCGTGCGCCGGGCGGGTGGCCGCCGTCTCGCCCGGACGGCCGGGCGCGATGACGGTCAGGTCGGTGGGGACGGGGCTGGCCGGCGGCGACGCGGCGGACGTGGCGGGGGCGGAGACCGGCTGCGGTGCGCTCGTACCGGTGTCGCCGTCGAGGCGGATCACCATGAACACCACCAGCGGCAACACGAGAGCCAATGTGACGACGGCCAGGATGCGTGCGCGCCGGTTGGTCATGGGCCACTCCCTGCAGTCGAGGTCACCGCGATGCTATCCATTGAAGAACCCGCTTTCATGTGATCCAGCTCACATCGACGATCTTCGTCGGACGGTAACGTGTCAACCATCGTCTCCCCCTTGCGAAGGGCCCCGCCGATGATCAGATTCCACAAGCCACGGTTACGACAACTGCGTGTCGTGGCGCTCGCCACGACCGGCCTCCTCGTCGCCAGCGCCCTCGTCGCCCCGGCGAGCAGCGCCCAGACGGTGCCGCAGACGGCCCCGGCTCCCGCCCTCACCAACACGATCCCCGGCGTCGACGAGATCGTCAGCAGCCCCAACCTGCGCCAGATCGCCAACCTGCCCAAGGTCGCCCCACTGGACGCGACGAACAGCGACATCGCCTTCCAGGGCAAGTACGCGTTCGCCGGCAACTACAACGGCTTCGTCATCTACGACATCTCGCGGCCCAGCGCCCCGACCGTCAAGGCCCGGGTGCTCTGCCCGGGGTCGCAGAACGACATCTCCGTCCACGGTGACCTGCTCTTCCTCTCCACCGACTCGTCGCGCAGCGACGACTCCTGCAACAGCACCACGCAGGGAGCGGACGTGAAGGGCTCGTGGGAGGGCATCAAGGTCTTCGACATTAAGGACAAGGCCAACCCGCGCTACATCAAGTCCGTCGAGACCGCCTGTGGCTCCCACACCCACACCCTGGTGCCGGGCAAGGACCGCAAGGCCGTCTACCTGTACGTCTCGTCGTACAGCCCGCGGGCCGAATTCCCGGACTGCCAGCCGCCGCACGACTCCATCTCCATCGTCAAGGTGCCGCTGAAGAAGCCGACCGACGCGGCAGTGGTCGCGACGCCGAACCTCTTCCCGGACGGTGGCTTCCCCGGCAGCCCGACCGGCTCGGCGACCACCGGTTGCCACGACATCACCGCCTACCCGTCGAAGGACCTGGCCGCCGGCGCCTGCATGGGTGACGGCATCCTGCTCGACATCAAGAACCGCGAGGCCCCCCGGGTCATCAACAGGGTCCGGGACGAGACCAACTTCGCGTTCTGGCACTCGGCCACCTTCAACAACTCCGGCACCAAGGTGATCTTCACCGACGAGCTGGGTGGCGGCGGGGCGGCGACCTGCAACGAGGCCGTCGGCCCGAACCGCGGCGCGGACGCCATCTACGACATCGCCGGCCGCGGCAACGCCCGGACGATGACCTTCCGCAGCTACTACAAGATCCCCCGGGCGAACGCCGACACCGAGAACTGCGTGGCGCACAACGGCTCGCTGATCCCGGTGCTCGGCAAGGACATCATGGTCCAGGCGTGGTACCAGGGTGGCATCTCGGTGTTCGACTTCACCGACTCGGCCAACCCGAAGGAGATCGCCTTCTGGGAGCGCGGCCCGCTGTCGGCCGACACCTTCGTCGGCGGTGGCACCTGGTCCGCGTACTACTACAACGGCCACATCTACTCGAACGACATGGTGAAGGGCCTGGACGTCCTGGAGCTGAACGACTGGCGTACCTGGTCGGCCAAGCTGACCCGTTACCAGGAGCTCAACGTGCAGACCCAGCCCAGCTACCTGGGCTGGTAGGCACCGCGCACCACACCGGGCCCGGTCCCCGATCGTCGGGGGCCGGGCCCGGCCCGTGTCCGGCGGCAGGTCGGCACGGTGGGGCTGGTCACCAGGGCGTGGGGTTGCCGGGCACCTGGTCAGACCCTGTGTCAACGTGAACAGTTGTGACAGTCGCAGCCCCGCCCGAACCGACCACGCGCTGGCGGCCCCACCCGCTGGACCTGGTGGCGGCCGTCCTCGCCGTGGTCGGGGCGGCCTGCGCGCTGAGCGGGCTACTCCCCCGGGCGGAGACCACCGCCACCCTGCACCGGATCCTGCCGCTGCTGCTGTTCCTCGGCACCGTGATCGTGCTCGCCGAGCTGACCGCGGTGGCCGGTGTCTTCGACGTGCTGGCCAGCCGACTGGCCATCGCCTCCCGGGGCAGGTGGGCCGCGCTGTTCCTGCTCTGCGGCGGTCTCGCCACGCTGACCACCCTCGTACTCAACCTCGACACCACAGCCGTGCTGCTCACCCCGGTGCTGCTGGCGCTGGCCCGGAACCTGCGGGTCCCCGCCGCGCCGCTCGCCGTCACCACGGTCTGGCTGGCGAACACCGCGAGCCTGCTGCTGCCGGTGTCGAACCTGACCAACCTGCTCGCCGCCGACCGGGTCGGGCTGGCACCGCTGACGTACGCGGCTCGGATGGCGTTGCCACAGCTCGCCGCCGTGGTGGTCACCATGGCGCTGCTCTGGTTCGGGTGGTGGCGGCGGGAGCGGCCCGCCGGTGGGCGCTTCGTCCCGCCGACCCGGCACGTGCCGGCCGACCCGGTGCTGCACCGTACGGCGCTCGCCGGTTGCCTGATCTTCGTCGCCGGCATCCTCGCCGGCGTGGAGATCGAGATCGCCTCCACCGTCGGGCTCGCGCTGGTGCTGGTCGGGTTCCTGGTCCGCTCCCCCGCCACGCTGCGCCCGGGGCTGGTCCCGGTGCGCCTGCTGTTCTTCGTCACCGGCCTGTTCCTGGTGGTGCAGACCCTCGGCCGGCACGGGCTGGACGACCTGGTCGGCACCCTGGTGGGCACCGACGGTGGTGCCCTGGGCGCGCTGCGCGCCGGTGGCACCGGAGCGCTGCTCGCCAACGCGGTGAACAACCTGCCCGCCTACCTGGCCGGCGAGTCGGTGCTGCCGGCCGGTGACCACACCCGCCTGCTGGCCCTGCTGATCGGCACCAACGTCGGCCCGCTGGCCGCCCCCTGGGCGTCACTGGCCACCCTGCTGTGGTTCGAGCGCTGCCGGGCGGCCCGGGTCGCGGTGCCGGTGACCCGCTTCGTGCTGACCAGCACCCTGCTCGCGGTCACCGCGACGCTCGCCGCGGTCGGCGCGCTGCTGCTGGTGAGCTGAGCATCCGGGAGCGGGAGCGGCGTCAGTCGGGAGGGCTGGCGGTGATCGGACCTGACGGTGATCGGCCGATCGCCCTGGAGCGCGTTTCGCGATCCGTTGCCAGGTCCCGCCTTTGACTGGCCGGTCAGCCCGGTCTACGAATCGTCTCGGCCCTGCCAGGTCGTCACACAAGCCTCATTACCCTCGATATCGGTGAGAACCCAGAAGGCGGGAGCATAGGACGCGGATACAAGTCGGCCACCGGCCGTCAGCGCGGCTTCGATCCGCCTTGGTGCCTCGTCGTGCGGGACACAGATGTCGAAGTGGATGCGATTCCGGTCAGTGCGTAGCTGATCCATCTGCTGAAACCAGATCGCCGGCCCCTGCCCGACCGGGTCGACGATCGGATCCTTGGGACCGTCGGCTCCCGCCTCGTCCGTGTAGCCCAGCACGGCCTTCCAGAACGGCCGGACCGCTGCGATGTCGAGCGCGTCGATAGCGATCTCCACGAGCTGGACCGACCGCGGCGCTCCCGTACCGATCTCAGGCTCTGTCCGTAGCCCGATGTTCCGCGTGGCGGCGGAAATCCAATGCGCAAGGTCGACATCGCAAGCGGTAAGCGCCGCCTGATCCGACGACTGCAGGGTCAAGACGACCCGGTCTGGCCGGATATCAGCGCGTAGGTGCCCATCGGCGTCACTACCGCACGCCGTCACCACGCGCGCCGCCACCTCGGTTGCCTGGACCAGTGAGCCGACGGGAACCGACGTGCGCAACGCGCCCAGCAGATACCGCCATCCCTGGTCGCTGACCGCGTCCGAGGCCGCCCGCCGACCCAGCGTCTGGTCCATGTAGGCATCCTCACATGCGCCCGTAATGAGTTCCGCACGCTGGCAAGGTTCCAAAACGCGGTCGAGCTGCGTTTGCTCTTTCTGGTTGTGCTGTCTGGCTAAGGACCGATCGATCGACTGAGCAGCGCTAGCTCAAGTGAGATCAATCCAGTAGTCCAGGTTTACCAGGTCGGCACGTCTCACGATCTCTGCGACCTCAACCACCTGCTCACCGACGTACGTCTGGCGAGTAATCACGACTACGTGAACACCCCCAGGGACGCGCAGAGCTTCAGCCTCGTCCGGCGTCGGCATCCTCCATCTCGGGCGCTCACGGATGCCAGTGATGGTGTGCCCGAGGCTGTAAAGCTGAGATGTGTTGCCACCTGGCCATGGTTCGTTCTCAGGGTCGGCTACAGGGGTGCCGGCGACCATATCGAGCAGCAGGCATGAGACGGACATCTGCTGAGGTGCGCCGTGGGTACGGAAGAGGAAATGACGTTCCAGAAGCAACGTTCCTGGCTCCACTCCGAACAACTCAGCCACCGCCTCGGTGGCTGCCACCTCACGGAATTCTTTGTCCAGGCGGTAGGCAGACCAGCCGACTTGTTGATCAGCGGTGAAGGACGTGCCAAGCTCACCGCTGCGAACCTGCTCAAGCTCCTTGCGATACCTCTCGGAGGCAAGTCTCCGCACCGGTACGACGGGTCTGGCGTAGGTGCCGCGTCCAACCTCGGTCATGACCAAGCCCTCTGAGCGGAGCAGCGCCAGGGCTTCACGAACGGTCCCGCGTGCGACTGAGAACTCAGCCATCAAGGTCGATTCGCTGGGCAGCAGAGAGCCAGGCGGAATGACGCCAGCCTCTATCCGATGGCGTAGCTCGTCAGCAACCTGTCGGTAGCGCCGTGGCTGTGGGTGCGGGGTAGGCACGTTCGTCACCGTACTCCCGATCTTCCCAACTGCTTGCTCACCATGACACGAACGTTACCTGTCTGGACAGGTTGCATAGACAGGCTTACCGTTGCAGCGTGGCCGGCACACAGAGTGATCTAGGGGTAGGCGCTCCGTGCCGGCCACCCAAGGGCTCTCGGGAGGCAACCGTGCGGTGGAAATGGTTCCAGAGATCTGACGAACCGCTCGACGTTGTCGAGCGCTCCGCTTACCAGCCCGTCGATTGCGCCCCTCCTGCTTCGTCACAGAAGCCAGACGACCACACCGGCAAGCGGAAAGCCGTGAAGCCCTCTAACCAGCGGAGCGAGCGTCCCGATGCTTGAGGAGATCCGACCCGAACCACCATTCCCCGTGATCATGGCTGGGTTCATAGTCGACCTCCACATCCGTGGGAGATGCCCCGGTTGCCGCCCCGACGGCTGTCCAAGGCTCAGGGCAGCAGGTCTGACGCTGAAGCTCTGGCGGGCAAGGAAGCCGCGGTGAGGGCCGGTGACGTCCTCCGGCTAGATCGGGCCTGCAGCGTTCAATTCATCCACCCGATCACTGTGCGGGTAA
This sequence comes from Micromonospora sp. NPDC005205, assembly GCF_040608275.1. NCBI lineage: Bacteria > Bacillati > Actinomycetota > Actinomycetes > Micromonosporales > Micromonosporaceae > Micromonospora > Micromonospora sp. NPDC005205. The sequence goes on along the minus strand of NZ_JBEXHV010000026.1, from coordinate 45,646 downwards.
TCAGAAAGCTCGACTGGATCACCTACGACGGCTGGTGCTGGATCGACTGCTACCAGCTCGGCAGCAACGGTGAAGCTCTTGCACGACGGTCCCTGTTCCTGATGCCAGAGTACGTTCAGTACGTACCTCAGCCACCACCGAGGCCACCTGCCACCGGGCGGAAGCCAGTAGCTAAGCGCAGAGGCGCTCCGGCAGCGCCCCTCGGATCGACAGAGACAGCACCTAGTCGCGATACACGACGAGCTGGAGTTCGGTGACCCCCTTCTCCGGGGCGTCCGGGCAGTAGTCGAGGTACACCTCACGGGCGAAGCCGTCGGTGCAGTAGCCGTTGTCCTCGATCCACCGGGCGAGGACCTGCATGCTCTGCTCCACGTCGTCCATCGGACCGTGGTGGATGATCGTCGCGGCTGTGCGTACCGCGGGCAGGTCCACCACCGCGATGTCGGACGCAGCCTCCGCCCCGACCCCCACGGTCACCCCGGCATGCACCACCACCGCTTCGCCGTCGTCGCCAGGCGCCGGCTCGTACCAGGCGATGCTCGGCCCCGTCGGGGTGATCCCGGCGGCGGTCAGCCGACGGAACAACTCCGGGTAGAGCGGCTGGATCACCGGGCTGATGTCCTCACCCTGGTAACTGGGCGCGACGGCGGTCAGCTCCGCCACGCGGACCGGCGCGATCTCCTTGAGGACGACGTCCTGGGTGGTCATCCGACCCTCCGACTCGATCATTCGAAGCCTCGCCTCGACGGCCGTGAGCCGGGCCGTGTCGGCGGCCAACTGTTCCGCCAGCTGGCTCCGGCGCAGCCGCAGCATGCCGCGCAGCTCGGCCACGTCGACGGCGTCGTCGACGATGGAGCGCACCTGTTCGAGGGTGAGGCCCAGCTCCTTGAGGGCGATCACCCGGTTGAGCCGGCGCAGCTGGTCGGCGCGGTAGAAGCGGTAGCCGGTGTGCGGGTCGACGCTGGCGGGGGGCAGCAGGCCGATGCTGTCGTAGTGGCGCAGCATCCGCACCGACACCCGGCCGAGTCTGGCGAAGTCTCCGATGGTGAACATGGCCCCCTCACACTCGTCCCTGACACCGTGTCAGAGTCAAGCGTGGCGTGCGGGGCAGCGGTCAGTGGCGGGCGGGGCGCGGGCCGACCAGCCGACGGACCATCGGAGCGGCGTTCCACTTGGCCGCGCCGACCAGGTCGCGGGCGTGCTCCAGGACCGTGTAGTCGGGTCGGGTCAGCCCGTCGGCGATGGCCAGGTCCAGGTCGTTGCCACAGCGGCTCAGCACAGTGTCGAAGTCCCGACGGACCGGCTCCTGCAGGTCGTAGCCGAAGGAGCGGTGCAGCCGGGCGAAGAGCGGCTTGTACAGCCGGACCCGCTCGTGCAACCCCGACGAGTACGACATGGGGTTCTTCGGACGGCGGAGGATGTAGTCCGGCAGCACGTCGGCGAACGCCCGCCGGACGATCCACTTCTCCTGCCCGTGGCGCAGCTTCAGATCCACCGGCAACCGCATCGCCAGCTCCACCACGCTGAGGTCGAGGAACGGCACCCGGGCCTCCACGCCGTACGCCATCGCGGCCCGGTCGACGCGCTGCAACTCGGTGCGGCACAGGTTGCGGATCCGGTGCAGGAACAGTCGGCGGGCCGCCGCCGGGGCGACCTGGTGATACATCGCGTACCCGCCGAACAGCTCGTCGGAGCCGTCGCCGGTCAGCACCACCTTGATGCCCAGATCGCGGAGCCGCCGGAAGATCGGCACCGAGACGACCGCGTTGATGATGTCGCCGTACTCGGTCAGCTCGGAGATCCGGACGGCCTCGCGGACGTCGGCGAGCCGGATGTCGCGCGGGCGCAGCTCGACCACCACATGTGGCACGTCGAGGTCGGCGGCGAGCCGCCGGGCGTACGCCACGTCGGGGCTGTCCGCGACGCCTACTGTCACCGCGACGCAGTCCGGGTGAATGTCGCGGACCTGCCGCAGGGTCAACGAGCTGTCCAGGCCACCGGAGAGCACCACCCCGACGGTCAGGTCGGTCTCCACCCGCATCCGGATCGAGCCGCTGAGCGCGGCGCGGACGAGCAGCGCGGCCTCGTCCGGGTCGTCGATGACCGGCAGGCCGTCGGCGATGGTGAGCAGGTCGACGTACGGACTCAGTCGCACGTGCCCGTCCGCCTCCGCCCAGCCGTGGTGCCCGGGCGGCACCTCGGCGATCGGGGCACCGTGCCCGACGAGCGCCTTGACCTCGGAGGCGAGGTGCAGGCAGCCGGGTCGACGGGACCAGTACAGCGGCTTGACCCCGAGCGGGTCGCGGGCCAGGTACGCGCGGCCGGTGGCCCGTTCGACGACCGCGAAGGCGTACTCGCCGCGCAGTCGGGTCGCCGCCGCCTCGCCCCACTGCTGGAACGCGGCGAGCAGCACCTCGGTGTCGCTCTCGGTGCGGAAGGTCTGCCCCAGGCGGGTCAGCTGCGCCCGCAACTCCCGGTGGTTGAAGATTTCGCCGTTGAAGCAGAGCAGCCACCGCTCGTCGGTCGACGTCCACGGCTGCACCGCCCGGTCCCGGTCGACGATCCGCAGCCGCCGGGTGCCGGCGAGCAGTCCGTTCTCGGACCGGGTCTCGGTGACCTCACCACGCGGGGCCAGGGCGGCGAGCATCCGCCGGAAGGTCGCCGGGTCGGCCTCGGGGCCGATGCTCAACGCGATGCCGCACACCGGCTCAGACCCCCATCTCAGCCTCGTAGGACCGGCGTAGGCGACGCCGGGCGGTGGGCGCGAGACACAGGTGCCAGGCCTGCCCCTCGTCGATCACGTTCAGCTCACCGGCCTCCTGCCTGCTCAGCAGCAGTTCCGCCAGGGCCTCGCGCGCGCCGAAACGCTCGAACCAGGCCAACTCGACGTCGGCCGAGTAGCCGAGGCAGTGCCCGCTGGGCAGCATCGCCGCGTAGCCCAGACGGCGCAGCCGGTACTGGTGTTCGGCGCTGCGGACCAGGCTGGTCACCCAGAGCGGAGGGGTGGCCGGCGGCGCGACGGCGGAGAACTCCCGTCCGATGTCGTTGAGCAGCGCCACCACCTCGCGCCGGGCGCGGCGGAACAGCAGCCCCGCGGTGCGCGGGGTGGCGTCGGGTCGCAGCCGGCGACGCAGCCCGCGCGCGGCCCGGCCCAGCATCGTCGCGGGCTGCTCCTGGTAGCGGAAGCGCAGCAGGTCGCGGCGGCGCAGCCATTCCAGGTCGACCAGTTCGGGGCTGCCGTTGACCTGCTCGTCGGTGACGAAGGTCGGTGCGTCCTGCCACCACAGCACGTCGATGCGGGAGAGCAGGTAGATCCGGACCAGCGCGCTGAGGTCGGTCGCGGACGTGCGCTCGTTCGGTTGGTAGCGGGCCATCTCCAGCAGCAACGTCTCGCGCGCGCCGATCAGCCCCTGCGGGGTGGCGTCGAGGACGGCGGCGAGCGCCGGTTCCCGCAGCCGCTCGTCGATGAGCACCTGCCGGGCCCGGGTGCTCGCCGCGTCGGCCAGCGCGCCGACCTCGACCAGCAGTTCGGCGACGGCGGCCCGGTAAGCGGGCAGGTCGGGGGCGGGGGCGGAAACGCGGCGGGGGGTCGCACCGGAGGGTCGGCGGTGGGCCGGAGCGGTGGGCGACGGAGGCGAACCGGGCTGCTGTCCCGGGCTACGGCTGGGCACTCGCATGACGGGTCCCTCTCTCCGGTCACGGCACTGGGTAGGTTCGCCCTGAAACACACCGTAATCATCGGGACCGGAACGGACCGAACATTCCTCCTATCTCCCCTCGAAGGGTGCGCCCAGCCCACCACGCACCGTCGAGTGCCCAGGCCGCCGCTGTCAGTCGCCGCCCGCGGGCACCAGGGCCTGCACTTCGGCGTACGACGGCAGTCCCCCCGCAGCGGTCGACCCGCCGTCACGGACGGCGTCGGCGGCGGCGAGCGCGGCGCCCAGCGCGGCCCGGAACAGCAGCGAGCCGGTGCTGACCCGGGCCACCCCGGCCCCGCCCAACTCAGCCAGCCCTGGGCCGCCCGGCTGGTACAGCGCGTTCACCGGAGCGTCGATCCGCTCGGTGAGGACGCGCAGGGTGGCCAGGTCGACGGTCCCGGGCACGAAGATCCCGTCGGCACCGGCCATCCGGTAGGCACGTGCACGGGCGAGGGTGTGCGGCAGTGGTTCGTCCACCCCGAGCCACCAGGTGTCGGTGCGGGCGTTGACGAACAGCTCCGGCACCGCTGCCTTCACCGCCACAATCTTGGCAGCGGCGACCTCGGTGTCGGCGAGGGTGCCATCGGCGCGCCCGTCCTCCAGGTTGATCCCGACCACACCGAGCCCGGCCAACTCCCTGACATACTCGGCGACCTCGGCCGGGTCGTCGCTGAATCCGGCCTCCACGTCCACGCTGAGCAGCACCGGCAACCGAGCCAGCCGGCGGGCCAGGGCGAGGGTCTCCGCTGCGGTGGCAGCGACGCCGTCGGGAAGGCCGGCTGTCGCGGCGACCCCGAGGCTGGTGGTGCCGATGGCCGGATGTCCACGCGCGGCGAGCGCCGCCGCCGAGGCGTGGTCCCACGCGTTGGGCAACAGCAGGGGGCGGCCGGCGCGGTGCAGGGCGTGGAACGCGGCCCGACGTTCGATCATCTGCCGCTCACCTCCAGGGTTGTCGGCACCCGCAGTGTCGGGTGCGGCTCGTAACTCATCGGGGTGGGGCCGCGCCGGCAGCGTTCCCGCAGCACGTCGAGCACACCGGTGGCCAGCGCCAGGGCGTGCCGGTCGCCGGGGCAACCCCGCTCCCCCGTCCCGAAGGTCAACTGCCCGGCATCGGGCCGACCGGGCCGGAACGTCGCGGGTTCGGTGAACGCTTGCGGGTCACGGTTGGCCGCGTCGAAGCGCAGCAGCACCGGGCTTCCGGCCGGCAGTTCCCGCCCGCCCAGCCGTACCTCGTCGACGGTGACCCGTCGGGTGGCTCGGACCGGTGGGTCGAGGCGCAGCACCTCGGCCAGCAGGTCGGCGGTCCGTGCCGTGGTCGGCACACCCGGGGGCAGCAGATGATGGGCGGCGGCGCCGATCAGGCCGGCGGTGGCATCGCACGCCTGGACCAGCAGACCGATCAGGTTCGCCCGTACCTCCGGCGGACCCTGCGGCGCGAGCGCCAGCAGCGCCGTCACCGCCCGGTCGGCCCGCGCGGTCAGGGCCGGGTCCACCCCCGGGTGGTACGCCGCCGCGACGACCGCGACCGCCGTCCCGGCGGCTGCCGGATCAGCGAAACCGAGGCGACCAGCCAACGTCCGCAGCGGCACCGGCCGGGCCAGTTCCCGCATCACGTCGACGCGGTCGCCGGCGCGGTCGAGAACGGCCACGGTCAGCCGCACCGCATCCAGTCGCAGGTCGTCCGGGCCCAGCGGGGCCAGCGCGCGCACTGCGACCGCCCGACGGTCGGCGTGCCGTGGCGGTGGACTGAAGCGGCTGACCGTGGCGCGCAGCCAGGCGAGGGTGCCGGGCGGACCGGTGTCGACGGGCGGCACCTGGAACGCCGGGTCGGTCAGCGCGGCCCGCACGTCGGCGTGCCGGGTCACCCACCACCCGCGTTCCGGGTCGAACGAGGGCGGCCCACACGCCGGTGTTCCCGGGGCGGGCGCAATGTGCGGCCAGTTGTCAGTCACCGCCCGACCGTAGGGCGCGAACCGTTCGCCCCACACCGAACGATCCCGCCACTGTCACCCGTTGCTCGCCGGTCAGGCGCGACCGCTCGTGGGCGGCGGGACCACCGGCAGGTCGAGGGTGTGTTCGGGGATGGCCAGGGCCGCGGCCAGGCCGGGGCGGCCGGTGGGAGTGAGACGGACGGCGCGGCCGATGCCCTGGCTGATCCAGCCCAGCTCGCTGAAGCGGCGGCAGAGCGCCGCGCCGAGCGACCCGGCCAGGTGCGGGCGGCGTTCGGTCCAGTCAAGGCAGTCGCGGACCACCGGGCGGCGGGCGACGCGCAGCACGTCCACTGGTACGCCCAAGCCGGCCGCCCAGGCCCACCCGTCGGGCGTGAGCGCCAGCCCGCTGGCCCGGTCAAGTCGGCGCTCGCTGAGCAGCGCGTCGTACATCAGCACGCCCAGCCGCCCGGCGAGGTGGTCGTAGCAGGTCCTGGCGTACGCCAGGGAAGCGCTCGCGGTCGCCGCGCGCAGCGACCCGGTCGGTGTGGGCGTGGCCGGGGCGTGCCCGGCCAGGTCCTCGATGAGCTGGGCCACTGACGGCCCGGCCAGCCGCAGGTAACGGTGGCGGCCCTGCCGTTCCTCGACGAGGAGCCCACCGCGGACGAGTCGGGTGAGGTGGTCGCTGGCCGTCGACGGGGCGACGCCGGCGCGCCGGGCCAGCTCACCGGCGGTCCATGCCCGCCCGTCGAGCAGCGCCAGACACATCCCGGCGCGGGTGCCGTCGGCCAGCAGGGCCGCCAGCTCGGCCATCCCCCGACCGTCGGTGCCAACGCTCATCGCCCCAGTCTAGGAAGCAGGCGCCGAGCCGGTGAACAACGACCCGGGGGCCTCCGTCGCGTGGACGAAGGCCCCCGAGCTGGTGGTGCCGAAGCTCAGGACTTCGGCGTCGGGATCAGGTGTGCGGTGAAGCTGACCGCCGACGGGCCGGCCTTCGCTGCCGCCATCCCACCGGGGGCGGCGAACCGCCGGTCCAGCGCGATGGTGGTGTTGTTCCGGTTGCGGTAGACCACCACGAAGCCGGTTCCGCCGGAGTTCTGGATCGGCGCGATGGTGGGATCGGTGGCGGCGGTGGCGGCGGTCGGGTCGCTCGGGTTCTCGTACAGGCGCAGCCACTCACCAAAGGTGCTGGAGCCCTGCTCGGTCTCGTACACCCGGTACATCTCGTTGTCGGGCCCGCGGGCGACGACAGCGATCCGGCCCAACGCCGGGTCGAGGATCGCGGCCGGAGAACCGGCTGCGGTGAACGTACCCACCGTCTGCCAGGTCGTCGGCCAGGCCCCACCCAGTTCCTGCTTCTTCATGATCAGCGAACCGTCGGCGGCACGGGCCACCACGGCGGTGCGGTAGCCCTGGTTGATGAAGGCGGCCGGCACACCGGTCACGTTTCCGCCGAGGTCTACCCACGCACTGAGGGTGCCGTCGGTGGAGTAGAGCGCGGTCTTAATGGTGCCGGTCATGGTGGTGGCGACCAGTCGGACACCGGCGTCGACCTTCACCAGGGTGACGCCGCCGGTGAGGTCGACGTCACCGAGGCTCTTCCACGACGCAGCCGTCCCGGTCTGTCGGTAGTGCCAGAGGCGACCATCGACGTCCACGGCGAAGATCACGCTGGTGCCGTCGGCGAGGGTGACCGAGGCGGGCCGGCCCACCATGGTGCCGCCGAGGTTCCCGGTCGTCGCCCAGGTCGCCGCGTTCGCCGCCGTCTGCGCACCGGTCCACACGGTGCCGGCGGTGTGCAAGGCGCTGATCTGCACCTGCTTGGTACCACCCTGCACGTTCAAGGCGGGCTGCCCGGTGAACGCCTCCGCACCGAACTGGGGAATGTGCTGGACGCTGCTGAAATCGTCCGGGTTCTGCTGGTGGACGACCCGCACCTGCCCGGTGTTGTCGGTGTGCGCGTAGACGATGACCCCGAGCGAGCTGCCGTCGCTCGGCTCGCCCTGCAACGCCGCCGAGCGGGAGAAGGACTCAGTCGGCAGGAACGGCATCGGGTCGGCGTACCAGCCCTGCAGGTCGACCACGATGTGCACGGTCCCGCTGCTGGCGTTCCTGATTTGGACCTTCCCCTCGGTGCCCAGCTTGGTCACCACGATGCTGGACCGGGCGACGTGCGCGGCGGGGAAGTTCGTCGTCGACGCAACGTTCAAGGCGCTGCCCAGGGGCGTGACGTTGAAGAACCCGTCAACCGTCGGGGCAACCGCGTGCACATTGAGGACGGCTGCGGCGATGCCGCGGGTCGGCAGGCCGTTGGTGCCCGCGACCGCGACATCGACGGTGCCGTAGGCGGGCACCGGCTGGGCGCCACTGGGGAAGCGGCTGTCGTACAGGGTGGTCGCAGGAACCATGCGCAGGCCGGCACCGGTGGTCGGGCTGCCGGTCCAGTAGCCCTGGACGGTGATGGCGACGTGCACGGCCTGCCCGCGATTCTCCAACACCACTGCGCCGCCGGCGCCGGGGTTCAGTTTGACGACCATCCCCATCGAGGTGGCGCCCTTGGCGTAGTCGATGCCGGTCTCCGCGGCCGTGCTCGACCCGACGGTCATCCAACCGTTACCGGTCGCGCCGATCACCACGACGTCCAGCATGACAGCCGTCGCGGAACTGGGCACGAGCCCACCACCGGAGATGTTGGCGGTACGTGTGCCACGGGTGGGCATCGTGCCGGCGGTGATCCCCTGGCCGGTCCGGGTGTCGACCACCCGGGTGTGGTCCACCGGCACGAACCCGGAGCCGAGGCTGCCGGTGGCGGTGGTGAAGTAGCCCACCACGTCCACTCTGATGTGGACGTTGCCGCCCGCGTTGCGCACCGCGAGCCTGCCGTTCGTACCGGGCTTGACCACCGCCGAATTGGTCATCACCTCGCCGATCGAGGCGTTCATGGCCGAGGCCTTTGGGTCGGTCAAGTCCGGGTAGATGGTCAGGAACGTGTTGGCGGTCGGGTAGATCGCCGTCACGTCGACCATCAACGCGCTGACCCCGCTGGTCGGGATGCCGGCGATGCCGACGGCGTTGAACGTGGTGACGGACTTGGCGCCCCGAACACCGGTGGTGCCGCCGGTGCCGTCCCGGGTGTCCAGCAGGGGGACGCTGTCGATCGGTACGAAGTCACCGCCCCTGCCAGCTGCGTCCGCGTGTGCCGATGAATCCATTTTGACCAGCGACGTTCCGGTCGATAGAAGTGCAAGCAGCATTACCATGAAGGCCCGAACCATCGGCCGTTCAGTCAGTTTCAGCGAGAGCACGTCATTCCTCATTAACAAGCTAGTGCCTACATTATGTTTTTAAAGCGTCTTTGCGTCGTGCCGACAGGTCTCGAAAATCCAGGTGATAACACCCGCAGAGCTTCCTCGATCGATTGCCCATATACGCATTCAAGGTGCGTCATCGGGCAACTCCGCCGATGGTAAGTATTCCGTCGGACTATCTCCTTCTTCCCAGAAAACCCACAGCCTCTTGCACGTCGGACAATTTAGAACGATTCTCGCCAACCCGAACAGGTCTGCAGCGTCGGAATCCACATTGAATTCACGACGAGACAGCAAGAGTAAGCCGCTATCAGGATCATCGTCCCTGAGCGCCGTCCCGCACACGCAAATCATCTTAGACATTTCTACCCGCCTATGAATTCCAAACCACCAATGGGCTGCTTGCCCCAGCTGTTAATCATCCCATTGACTCGCCCTAACGCGTTGCCGAACTCGCTCATAGCAAGCCCTGTGCCTCCGAGGTCAACAACCACGCCGCCGCCATTTACCTGGGAGTGCTTCTTGGCAACGCTGGTCAGGATGTGTTTGACGGAATCACTTGTTGGTGAGTACACATCCCAAGCAACTCCATCCACCAACAAGTCGCTCGTCATTCCTCCGGACCTTCTGCCAATGGGATCACGAAGAAGAACCTTCGCCCCGCGAGCCGCCATATGCTGCGCCGCTGCAATCTCGGATGCGGATGGTTTCGCCGCCGAGACTCGGAGAGACCCCAAAATTGGACCAGCAATGAACTCCTCGCAGTTGTGCACCAACACGGAGGTGTCGCCTGTCGCGACAAAGTACGTATGGAGCGCGTCGACGGTAAGGTTGTGGACCTGGCGATATTCCGTCCACTTTCGGATGGCCACGACGGACGCCGGTCGGTGATCCGCAGTCTCGAAGACGTAGCCGTTCGCCAGGTCCTTCGCCTCGACCCAACGGCTCTGATCAGCAATCCAGAACGGGTGGCCGGCCGTAGCGGTCAGCTTCTCCGTCCGGTCGCCCTGCTTACCGTCACTGTCGACAGTAATCTCGACAAGGTCCTTGCTGCCCGCGCCCACGATGAGCGCGGTGACCGTGCGTTCCTCGGTGCGCCCAGTCGTCGGATCGGTGGCGAGCACCTTCTCGCCGACCTGCACCTCGTCGATTCGCTTGGAGCTGCCATCCGCCATCAGCACGCGGGTCTCGCCCGTGAAGCTATTGGGGCACCCTCCAAGGAGCTTCTTGCCGATGTTCTGCATACCGCTGCCGATCGCGCGGGCCTCGCCTATGCCCGCGCTCAGCGCCTTGCTGCCGGCCGACCGGAGTCCGCCGCTCAGCCCGCGAATTCCCGCACCCAGAGCCTGGCCGCCGATGGATCCAAGCGCGCCACCGAGGGCACCGGTAAGGCCGCCCATCGCGGTGGCTCCCGCGAGGTCCCAGCCGCGCTTGCCGTCCATGTAGCCGGTGACCGCCGAGCCGACCGCTCCCGCGAGCGCCCCGCAGGCCACCGCTCCGACACCGGTCCAGCCGATCGCCGCGCCGCAGCCCAGGCCGACGATGGCACCGACGGCGAAGCCGGCGATCTCGGCGGCGTGATCCTCGACGAACTGGGTCGCCTTGTCCCACATCTTCTCGGCGCCCTCGACGAGCGGCGTCAGCTTCTGCGCGGCCGCCAGCCATAGGTTCTGGCTGTACTTCTGTGGGTCCTGGATGGCCATTGTGGTGACCGCGACGACGCTCGCGGCCATCTTGAAGCCGGTGGAGACCACCTTGCCGAGCGAGATGAGTGGCTTCGTCAGGGCCTGGATTACTGGCAGCTTGGTGAACTTGACCGCTTGTTGGATGGCCGACTTCGCGGCGGCGGTCACCGCGACCTTGGCCTGATGGATGCGTTGGGCGACGAGTTGCTTCTGTTGCTTCGCCCAGTCGGCAACGCGGGAGAGCTGGAGTCCGGAAACGATTTTCGAGTTGACGTACCGAACCGCGTTAATCGTCTTCTCGCCGATCCACTTCGCCGTGCTGGAGATCACTCGGCCGACCGCTTTGATCCCGGACCAGGCGTAGTGAGCAACGGTGGACACGAAGTTCCTGGCGTAGTTGTACGCCATCGAAGCGCCACTGACGACGTTGGAGACGGTGTTGCTCACGACGCTCGCCGCGCGCTTCATCCAACGCGGCCAGTGGCCGTCCGGGTCGTCGAAGTCGAGCGGGGCGCCAGCACCGTAGGTGTAGCGGTTGGCCAGGATCGAGTCGCCGGTGGTGTAGTTGACGCTGTCCCGCGAGGTGAACGTGCCGGTGCCGGGCTGGTACCAGCGGGCGCCCATGTCGACCTGCCCGGTGGCCGGGTCGGTCCAGTCCCCCTGGAAGCCCAGCCGGCCGGTGCTGCCGGTGCTGGTCACCTTCTTGCCGAACGGGTCGTACGCGGTGGAGTCGTTCAGCGTGGACAGTTGGGTGTCGGCCGGGTTGATGGCCGCCACCACGTCACCGTGGGCGTCGGTCAACGACAGCCGCTTGTCGGCACCCTGGACGGTGGCGAGCAGCTCGTCGTTAGGGCCGCGACCGTAGTACTCGTAACCGTCGTGCACCACCTCGTCGCCCAGCCCGGCGTAGACGAAGGAGTTGCCGGTGCGAGACGCGACCCGGTCCAGACCGTCGTAGGTGTAGTTCTGGTTCTGCGCCCCGGTGAGCCGGTCGAAGGCGTCGAACGAGAACTGTTCGGCCAGACCCGAGCTGGTGCGGGTCCGCAGGGTGCCCCGCGGGGTGTACGCGTAGGTGTAGTCGCCGTCGGAGAGCAGCCGGTTACGTTCGTCGAAGGTCGCGGTCTTGGACCCGGCCCGGACCCGGTTGCCGCTGGCGTCCCAGGCGTACGTGACGGTCCCGGCCGGGCTGGTCCAGGAGATCAGCCGGCCGGCCTTGTCGTAGTCGTAGGTGTTGGCGCCGGCCCCGGCGGTGCCGGTGGTGTTCTTGCTGGTGAGGTGGCCGTTCAGGTCGAAACCGTAGGTGATTGAGGCCACCGTCTGGCCGCCCGCGTTGCGCAGCACGTCGCTGGCGACCCGCCCGTAGTCGTCGTACCCGAAGGTGCGGACGCGGCCGGCGCCGTAGTCGACGGTCTTGACGTCACCGGCGGCGTCGTAGCCAAGCTTCTGCTGCTGGCCGGTGATGCTGTCGGTGAGTGTGTCGAGGCGACCCTTGACGTAGCCGAAGCTGGCCGTGCCGGTCAGGTCCGTGCGGCTGGTCACCCGACCGTCGTCGTTGTAGTCGAAGCTCGCCGTGCCGGACGGGCCGGCGGTGGACAGCAGCCCACCCCTGTCGTTCCAGTTGTACGTGTTGCTGCCACCGGGAGCGTTGACGCTCTTCAGCCGACCGTCCTGGTCGTAGTCCAGGGTCCGGGTCGCGGTCGGGGTGTCACCCCCGGAACCGGTCTCCTGTGTCAGGCGGCCGGCCGCATCGTAGGTGCGCATGCGGCTCACCCCACCCGGGGCGCTGAGCCGCACCGCGTTGCCGTCGGCGTCGTACGCGACCGTCCACGTCCGGTCCGCGGCTGTCGGGTGGGTAGCCGTGGACGGCTCGATCGCCGACTCCGGCAGACCCAACGTGTTGTACGTGTAGATGGTGGAGTTGTTGCGGCCGTCGGTGTAGCGGGTCCGGTTGCCGGCGGCGTCGTACCCGAAGGTGGTGGTGATCGGGTCGGCGTCGGTCGGCTCGATCTGCTTGACGAGCTGGTCCGCCGCGTCGTACTCGTAGGTGGTGACGGTGTTGTAGGGGTCCTTCGACGAGGTCATGTTGCCGGCCACGTCGTAGCCGTAGCTCTGGGTGCGCAGGACCGTGCCGTCGGCCTTGAGGTTCACGGTGCTCGTCCGGTTACCCAACTGGTCGTACCCGACCCGGGTGGTGCGGCCGAGGCCGTCGGAGACCCGGACCTGGCGGCCGGCGAAGTCGTACCCGAAGATCATGGCCTCGCCGGTCGGGGCGGTACTGCGGGTGATGTCGCCGGCCCCGTTGAAGGTGTTGACAGTCGTCGCCCCGGTGGGGGACGACGACGAGGTCAGATTGCCCGCGTCGTCGTAGGCGAGCTTGCTGACCAGGTTGCGGGTGGTCGGCCGTCGCTCGACGACAGTCTGCGTGACCTGCCGGTCGAGATCGTCGTAGGTCGACTCGACCCGGGCGCCGGTCGGGCCGGTGACCGACAGGACCTCGCCCGTGCGGGTGTAGGTGTAGCGGGTGAGCGCCCTGTCGTCGTTGGTCTTCGACGGTTCGTCCCGGATGGTCAACCGGTTGAGCTGGTCGTACGTGTAGTTGGTGATGCCGGCCGGGTCGGTCTCCTCCAGCACGTTGCCCAGGGCGTCGTAGCGGCGCTTGTGCTCCGGGGTGACCGGCTGGGTCACACCGGGCGCGAGGTACATCGGCGCGAGGCTGCGCACCACCCGGCCGAGCTTGTCGTACTCCGAGGTGGAGACTCGCCCGAGCGGGTCCTTGACGGCGACCTGCTCGCCGAAGGTGTTGTAGCCGACCGAACTGGTCGGGTTGGTGGAGACGGCGGCGTTGCCGTCGCTCTCGGCCAGGACGGTCGGGCCGCTCTGCCCGACCTGGCGACCCAACTCGTCGTAGCGGAAGGTGCTGGTGAACTTCGCCTTGTCGGCGCCGCTCACATTGCCACGCGGGTCGGTGACGGAGGTGCGAAGGCCGCGCCTGTCGTACGTGTAGCTGGTCACCCGGGTGCTGCTGCCGGCGGTGACCTTCTCGGTGAGCACGTTGCCGGCATCGTCGTAGGTGTAGTCGACGACCTCGGAGGTGGCCAGTACCTCCCAGTTCAGGTTCGACGGATTTCCGGTCCGGACGGTCTGCTTGACGTTGCCGTTGTAGTCGTAGGTGAAGGTGTTGGTCCGACGCACCCCCGTCGGATCCAGCACGGTGCTCTTCACCTTGCCGGCCTCGTCCGGCGTGTGGTCGGTGATCTGGGTGCCGTTGGCCCCGACCTTGCGGGTCACGTTGCCGGCCCCGTCGTAGGTGTTCTCCTCCACGACGTAGTCCCGCTTGGAGCCGTCAGGGTTGCGGAAGTCCTTGAGGGTGATCTTCTCCAACAGGTCGTCGCGGTAGTACTTGTACTCCAGTCGCCGACCCATGGCGTCGGTGTCGCTGGCCAGCCGCCCGGCGAAGTCGTACGAGTAGGAGTGCAGGACCAGGTAGTCGCCGGTGCCGGTGCCGGGGGTGCCGGCCGGGTCGCTGCGCCAGTCCCGCAGCCGTACCTCGGCCACCTTGTTCTGGGCGGTGTACGCCCAGTCGTAGCGGTTTCCGTTGGCGTCGGTCATGGTCGTCTTGTTGCCGAACCTGTCGTACCCGTAGCTGGTTTCGTTGCCCTCCGGGTCGACGACCCGGACCGGCCGTCCCTCGTCGTCGTACTCGGTGCTGGTGACCCGCTCGGGGTCACCACCAAGCAGGTCGCTGACGGTGACCTTGGTGGGGTTGCCGTCGGCGTCGTACTCGTTGACGGTTCGGCTCTGGTGCTGCTTGCCGGTGACGGCGTCGGTGGTGACCGGGCCGGTGACGGTGGCGACCCGCGAGTGCCCGTCGTAGGTGATCGTAGTGGTGACGCCCGCGGGATAGGTGTCGGAGATTTCCTTCTCGGTGATCCGTCGGCCGAGCGCGTCGTAGGTGTACTCGGTCACCAGCCCGGACGGCTCGGTCACCCTGTACAGGTCACCGTTGGCGTAGTACGCGTAGGTGGTGGGCTTGGTCTGCCCGTTGGTGGTGCTGCTGGCCAGCAACCCGGGCGGGGGGATGCCGTTGACACCGGCCTCGCCGCCGCTGGTGTAGGTGTGGGTGACCAGGCTGCCGTCCGGGTTGGTCTGGGTGAGGGGCTGACCGGTGCGGTCCCGGTACGTGAAGGTGGTCCGGAACTTGTTGTCGGTCGGGCCGCTGGAACGGCCGTCGCGCTGCTCCACCGCCAGGTCGATGCGGGGGTCGAACGGGTCGGTGATCGAGGCCGGGTAGGTGTAGTAGTTCGTGAAGCACTGGGTGGACGTACGGCAGCTCTTGCGGGTGGCGAGGCGACCCCGGCTGTCGTACGTCATCTCCACCGTGTCACCGTTCTCGTTGGTGACCTTGCTCTGCTGGCCGTCCGCGTTGTAGGAGAACGAGCGGATGGCCATGCCGTCCAACGGGTGCCGCACGAAGATCGGCCCACCGGCGTCGCCGGGGATCACCGTGCAGAAGGCCGGGTCGTTCGGGTCGGGCTGGGTGCAGACCTCGGTGGGCGGCGGGCTCGGCGTCGGGCTGGTCTGCCCGGGGCGGTCCTCCTCGCGGGTCTCCAGTCCGAGCGGGGTGCCGGAGCGCAGCAGTCGACCGGCGAGCGCGTCGTACTCGTACAGGTAGGGGCGGTTGGCCGGGTCGAGGACCTGGACGCTGCGCCGCAGGTCGGTGTCGCCGCCGTAGACGGTGGGCTGACCCACCTTCCAGGTGCCACCGTTGTCGTCGGTGTACTCCTTGACCCGGTCGGTGGCCGTGTCGTACTCGACCTCGGTGGCGACCCGGCCGCTGGGCAGGGTGACCCGGGTCAGCTGCTGGGCGGCCGGCTTCGCGTACCGGTAGTGCGCCTTGGCCGTGTCCAGGCCAATGGGGTGGGAGTAGACGGCGACCTCGTCGATCGTGCCGGCAAAGTAGCGCTGGGCGGTGCTGCCCCAGCCGGACCACGACGTGGGTGAGGTCGCCGAGGCGAGGCCGACCTGGTTGAAGGTCAGCAGCGAGTGCTCGATCGGCTGCCCCGTCTGCCCGAGCGGGGTGGAGACCGGCTCACCGTCGAGGTACATGGTCTGGGTGTTGGCCATCGCGGACAGCACCACGTGGTGCCACTTGTTGTCGTTGACGGTGCCAGCCGAGGTGAACGGTGCGATCGTGCCGTTGGCGAACTGGCCGCGCAGCTTTCCGTCGGTGCCGGTGTAGAGCAGCGGGACGCCGCTGGTCGCCGTGGTGCCGACGGCCTTGTCCTGGTAGCCGATGAGCGGGCCACCGGTCTGCGTCAGACCGATCTTGAACCACAGCTCGACGGAGACGTCGCGGCTCTTCTTGACCAGCCCCTTGGGCAGTTCGAGGTAGGCCGAGGTGCCGTTGAAGGCGGCGGCGGTGCCGTTGGTGCCCTCCAGCACACCGGGCTGGCCCAGTGTGACGTTGTTGCGGTACGTGCCGGCGTCCTTGCCCAGGTTGATCGCCACGTCGCTGGCCGCGCCGGTGCCCTCGGTCTCGCCGAGGTGGTAGTACGAGTCGGGCTTGGCGTCGAGAACGGCGGTGCGGTAGTGCGAACCGGCCGCGTAGGCGTAGTTGGTGCAGGCCGACTCCGGGCCGCAGACCTTGGTCAGCAGGTCACCCTCGTAGGTGTAGTTCCAGACCAGCTTCGCGCCGTTGACCTGGTCGGTGCTGACCGTGGCGATGCGGTTGCCGTTCCAGGTGAAGGTCAGCGAACGGCCGGCGGTGTTGCTCTGGCTGTTGGAGACCTGGGCCCGGGCGAGCTTGCCGGTCATCGGGTCGAGGGTCAGGTTGACCGAGTGCCCGGAGTTGTCGGTGATCTTCTGGAGTTTGTAGAGCAGGGAGAACTGGTAGGTGCTGCCGGTACGGTCGACAAGCTTCCAGTTGCTGCTGTCGACGGTGAGCTTCGCGACCCGGCCCGGCGGCGGCGCGTACGTGCCGTCCGGGTTCTTGCCGAACCGCACCTCCTGGCCGTCCGGGTAGCGGACCACCACGTTGCCGGAGCCGTCGTTGTCGGGAACCAACGTCATGTCGTACCGGCTGGACCAGCCGGCGCCGAAGACGCCGGTCGTGCGGGGGTCGAGGCTGTTGTAGGTGCGGACCAGGTTCAGCTCCGGACCGACGGTCACCACAGTGGCGTCCACGGCGGAGGTGGCGAAGTTTCCGGTCTGGGCGTCGAACTCGCGACCCTGCTCGGCGTTGGGCGAGGTGGCGATCCGGGACAGCAGGTCCGGTTGTGGCACCGAACTGAGCATTGTCGAGTACGGCGAGATGACCTCGTTGGCGCTGTCCTTGACGAAGGAGCGCCACAGGTAGCTCTTGCCCCAGACCATCCGGCCGGCGGGCACCACCCAGGAC
This sequence comes from Micromonospora sp. NPDC005205, assembly GCF_040608275.1. Taxonomy (NCBI): domain Bacteria; kingdom Bacillati; phylum Actinomycetota; class Actinomycetes; order Micromonosporales; family Micromonosporaceae; genus Micromonospora; species Micromonospora sp. NPDC005205. The sequence continues at coordinate 28,630 of NZ_JBEXHV010000026.1, read as the reverse complement.
TGCTTGGCCTGGTAGCCGGAGTTGGTGCAGTTGGTCGCCGCACCGGCGTCGGTCTGGTCGCAGATCTCGAACTTGAAGGACAAGGTGGCGCCGGGTGCGGCGTCGGTGTCCACGGCCCGCGCCCAGAGCAACGGGGTGAGCGTCGGGGCCTGGTACCCGTTCTCCGGGTAGAGCTCCTGCACGACTGGCGGAACGTCGAACACCTGGAGCACGATCCGACCGGGTGGCACCTGGTGGTCGGTGAAGACCGCTCCACCGGTACGCACCATGGTGAAGTCGAGGAAGTAGGAGCCGGGCTCCAACCGCTTGACTGTCGCGTCGAGGGTGACCTTCGCGCCACGGGCCAGGGTGGCGGGTAGGTTCGCCGCCCGCTGCTGGGTCACCGCGGCGCCGGTCTGCGCGTTGTAGACCCGGTACGCGAGGTAGTAGTTGGCCGGCGTCCACGCCTCGGCACCGAGGTTGGTGACCGTCACCTTCACCTTGCCGTCCTGGTTACGCAGGACGGCCGGCTCCGGAGTGGGCTTCGGGATCGCGTACCCGGCGTTGTACGGGCTGTGCGTGACGTAGAGCGCCGGCGGGTTCGCGGTGCCGGTGCCGGCGAACTTCTTCCACGCCGAGGTGTCCGTGGTGGACGCGCGCAGCGAGAGACCGTTGTTGGCCTGCTGGCCGTTGGCCCAGCGCTGCACGAGGTTACGGCCGCCGACGCCGAGGTCGAACATCTCCCCGGCTGCCGGGCAGGCGGACTGGGACTGGCCGAGAGCGACGTACCCGTGGGCGAACGAGCGGCTGACCAGCGCGCCACCCACCGCCGGCCCCGGGTACGAGTAGCCGGTGCCGGCCGACCACGACCCGGTGACCGGGTGGACGCTGACCGCGCGCGCCTTGCAGGAAGCGGCGTCGAAGTTGACAGCGGAGAGCGCCGCCCCGTGGATGGTGTGGTTCTGGAGTCGGCTGACCAGGTTGCCGAACTTGAGGTAGGCCGCCGCGTTGGACCCGCCGGAGCGACCGACGAGCAACTCGCTGCTGCCGGACGTGGAGCTGTCTCCGTGCACGTACATGCTGCTGTCGGCGTTGATCGCAGCGACCGGCGGGCCGACGGTCGGGTCGACCTCGACCGGGTACCGCCGGGCCGGGTCGGTCAGCCAGGCCCGGTCGGGGGTGACCTTCAGCGCCGTCTGCCCACCCGTGGTGACCAGTTCGTACGCCACCTTGGTGGAGGTGGCGGGACCGGCCGCGCCGGTGCCGGCGTCCACCATGTAACCCGCCGGGATCACGCCGCGTTCACGCCCGTCGCGGTCACTGAGGACGACCTGACCGTCGACCAGCTTCGCGGTGAGGTTGCGCAGGTTCAACGGGAACACGAACGAGGCGGGCGCCTTGGCCGAGCGCAGGACCAGGGTCTCCTTCACGCCGCCCGCCCGGGGCTCCAGACGCAGGTCGACGTCGGGGCGTACGCCGGGGTAGGTGACGGCGTTCCCGTTCACCCGGCCCGGCGCGTTGGCCGCCTCGGCCATACCGAAGCCGAACTCCGTGTCACCGTCGAAGCTCACCCGGGCCACCTGACTCGCGGCGCCGTTGCCGGCGAGGCGCAGACCGACCGAGTCGGCCGCGATCCCCCACCCGTCGGCGGTCGGCACCAGGGCGTGGTCGATGGGCGCCCAGGTGCCGTCCGGCTTGCGGTAGTTGATCGGGGAGGAGGAGAACTCGGTGGTCTGGGTGCCGTCGGCGTTGTCGAAGACCCGCTGGTTGACGTCGCGCTCGGCCGGTCGTTCCCGGCTGGTTCGCTTGTCGAAGCCTGGGGTGTCCTCGACGGGTGCCGTCGCGACGGACGCCTTGTTGCGCCCCGGGGCGGGCTTGTCGGCGAGCTTGTGCAACGGGTACTGCCCGCGCATGGACTTCGGCAGGTCACGGTTGGGGCGTCCGGGTGTCACGTGACCCTTGCCGGCCGCCGAACCCCATGCCTGGTTCGGCTTCGCGCCGCCGCCACCCCGACCGGCGGAGGCCACACCGTCCCGGTCGCGGGCACCGCCCGCCGGCAGCGCCGTCACCCCGCTGCCGCCCAGGTTGAGCATCAGCACGCCGGCCAGAGCGGCGGCCAGGACCGACCGGGTGGTGCCGGAGCCGAACATCGAACGTTGCCGGGGTAGCCGACCACGCAGATCGGTCAGCCGACCGCGCGGGTCGGGCAGACGGCGAATGCTGAAGGACATGGTCACCCCTGGATCGAGGACGGGCTAAGAGGCGGAGACAGGCACGTGCCGGCCGCGAGACCTGCTAAGGCCCCACGAAGCCGGGTGTCGATCGCCGCTACCTCTTCACGGGCACGGCGTTACGACGTCGACTCATCGGTCGACGAGAATGTCAGAAAAGAGAAAGAGACAACTTGGGTGGACGGAATTCACGCGGGAGCGGAGCGCCCAACAATATTCGTGTCGCCTCGGCACGGCAGAATGCCGCCAAGTCAGCGGTCACAGCTTCACACCCCCGTGTGCTGCTACTCATCGATATGCCGCTGTAGGTTGCAGCACGCTCGATCGGCTGTCAAGCCACAGTGGCGGCAACCTTCCTCATTTGCGCTACGACCTGGGGAGACTACTTTCCGTTAAGACTTCGACCATTTGGAGCCTTTAGTCCCTTTACTCCCTGCTCCGACCCGCCCCGAATGTCCATCGTGGATGTTTCCGGAGCCCACGAACCGGGCGGAGCTTCCGCCTTGGCAGGCGACCCACGGTCGTGCATGATGGGCCGCGACCGTGGCGGATGGATCACTCACCGCGCACAGTGGAGCGTCTGTGAATGTGGCGATCACCACAGACTTATCAATTCACTACGGTCATTCTTATTCTTCTCGGGGGAGGATCACACAAACGTGTCCCAGTCAACCAGAGAGTCCAAACCACGGACGTCTTCCCGGCGTCGGTCGCTGGCGTTGACCGCCGCAGCGCTCATCGGCGCCGCCGGCCTCGTGGCACCGCTGCCGGCGTCTCCCGCCCAGGCGGCCACCGACGCCTTCAGCTGCACCGGGGCCGCGGCGTTCTTCAACTCGACAACGGCCGGCACGCTCTCCCGCCGCCAGTACAGCACCCCGGGCCGCGACGGCGGCGTGTTCACCGCCGCCACCCCCATCGGCCCCAGTGGCTGGCAGACGTTCGGCCGCCTGCTGGGCGGGCCGGACGGCCGGGTCTACGGCATCAACTCGACCGGGCTGAACCGCTACCGATGGACAGGCAGCAACTGGGAGACCATCGATGGCAAGCAGAACCTGATCATCAGTTCGAGCTTCACGAACTATGCGACAGCCGCCTACCGCAACAAGATCACTGTGGACCAGATCGGCGACTTCTACGCCGTCGACGCCCAGGGCAAACTGCGCTGGTACCGGTTCGACGAGCCGACGCGGAAATGGACCATCGACGCACGCGTCATCGATTCCGGCTGGGACCGGTACAACCTGATCGTCGCCGGTGCCCCCGGAGTCCTCTACGGCCGCACGTCCGACGGCAAGCTCTACCGACACCGGTTCGACCCGGCGAGTCAGCGGTGGCTCCTGCGGGACCGTCAGGTCGGTTCGAGCGACTGGCAGGGGTTCACCAAGGGGCTCTTCTCCGCCGGCGGAGACACGCTCTTCGGCATTCAGGCCGACGGTGATCTGTTCCAGTACCGCTTCCGCGAGGACAACCTGTCCTGGGCACTGACCGCGGACCAGATCGGCAACGGCTGGGAGGGCTTCCCGAACGTCTTCACCACCACCAACACCTGCCGGCAGGGGGCGATCACCAGCCCCGCGCTGCCCGCCACCCCGGCACGGCAGAACGCCCCGTTGGCGGTCGTGCAGGCCCCGCCCGCCGGCACCGCGCTCGGCAGCCTGGAGATCGCCTACACCGACAACATCGGTCAACTGCGGCACGGACGCGCGAACCCGGACTCGCTGTATTCGATCCAGTGGTCACCGGCGCCCGGCACCGAGGCGTACACGGGCAAGCCGTCGCTGGTCTCGGACGCCCAGAACCGGGTCACCATCGTTGCCCACGAGACCACCAGCAACGTGGGTTCGTTGACCCAGAAGACGCCGGCCATGCCGGACTGGAACCCGTGGCTCGCCCTCGGTGGGGCGATGCGCTCGGAGCCGACCGCCGTCCGGCTCTCCGACGACACCCGCGTGGTCTTCGCCCTGGACGCCGAGGGCGCTCTGTGGCACCGGCGGCAGGACGGCACGGCCGGCGATCTGTTTCCGTGGACGCCGCTCGGTGGCACCGGCCTGACCGGGACGCCGGTCGCCGTGCCGGGCGCTGACGGCACCGCCACACTTCTGGTGGCCAACGCTGCCGGCACCCTGCAGGCCGCCACGTACAAGGGTGGCGCGCTGACCTCCGCCTGGACGGGGCTGGGTGGCACGGGCTTCGTGGACACGCCGAGCGTGGTGACACTGCCTGGCCGTCGCCTGATGGTGTTCGCCCGCCACACGGACGGAGTGGTCAAGAGCCAGTTGCAGAACATCGACGGCACCTGGCCCGGCACCTGGACCGCGGTGGGAGCCAGCGGGATCACGCCGGTCGGCTCCCCGACCGCCGTCCTGAGCCCCAACACCGGCCGCGTCTCGGTGTTCACCCGGACGACCGACGACACCATCCAGCACAGCCGACAGACCGCCGCAGGCTCCACCGCCTGGGGCGACTGGGCCACGGCGACGGTACCGGACGAGACCTATCCGACCGACCCGACGGCATTCGTCTTCCAGAACTCCAACGGCATCCGACTCGGTTTCGTGAGCCGGACCGCCAACGGCTCGGTTCGGCTCTACGACACCGACGAGTCGGCTGCGTCGCTCGCCACCCGGGCCGCCCCGGCGGCGGGCATCTCGTTCACCCGGCAGGAGATCCCGCAGCCGCGCGACAACTGACCAGGATGGGGCCGGCGGCCGTCGGGGCGACACGCTCCGACGGCCGCCTCGGCCTGACTGCTGCCCCTCCTTCAAAGCGGCCACGATGCCACTTCGGCACGTCGGGGCCTCAGCGGACGGCTGCCTCAGCGGAGCCGGGTCAGCGCGGTCACCGAGCGGTCCGTGCCGTCGTAACTGCGGGCGGCGTCGAAGTCGCCCGTCGGGCGCTGCCCACCGGCCACGGCACGCGCCAACCGCAGGTCGGCGTCGCGGAACCGCAGGGCCAGGCTCAGGTGCGGCACCCACGCGTCGGGCGAGTGCCACGGGCGGTGTCCGTCGGCATCGGCGAGAACCTCCCAGACGGCGGCGTGCAGCGCGGTCAGCGCCCGCGTGGGTCGGACGAGCCAGACCAGTGGCGCGCTGCCGTCCAGGACGACGACCCGGTCGAGCGTCACCGGCACCGGCAGGGCGGCGTCGAACAGCTCGGCCAGGCGGTGCTCGACCCCCGGCGGGAACTCGTCGACGGCGGCGAGAGTGAGGTGCGGCCGGTTGGTGGGGTGGATGTTGCGGGCCAGGCTGGGTAGCCCGGCGGCGGCCAGGCGGCCCCAGACCGCCCGGACCGCAACCTCCAGGCCGGGCGAGCAGACCAGTTCCACCGTACGCACGCGCCCACGCTAGCCGGACGGTTCGCGCCACCCCCACAGATTGGAACCGAGCCACACCCGTAAGGCAGGGTGACGGCGGGGAGCGTCCCCGGCCGACACCGGGTTGACCTCACCCGCGACCCGGGCACGGTGGGTCAGGTCGAAGATGGCGACGACGGTGATGGTGGCCGCGCCCAACAAGCCCACCGACAGCGGCGGGAGTCGCGCCGCGACCGGGCTCAGGATCAGGCGTGCCACCACGGCCGCGAGGCAGTGCCGCGTCAGGCGGCCGAACACCCAGATCTCGAAGATCATCTGCCCGATGAGGAAGGTCAGCGGCCCGACCAGGATCGCCACTGCGTTGCCGGCGCCGGTACCGCTCGTTGAGGTGTTCGCCCGAGAGGTGCCACTCGTTGGCCCGCGCCCGGCCGAGCCACGGCACCGGCCATCCCAGGAGCGGCGCCGAGTAGTCGATCGCCAGCGCGAATGCCCACAGCAGGACTCGTGCTTCGCCGCCGCTGACCGCCGCCCCGGCGAACCAGACCGTCGCGGACATCGAATACCAGACGAGTCCCCGTACCGGCCGACGCCAGGCCGGAGTGCCGCGCAGGTAGAGGGCCATGACCAGGGTCCGGCCGAGGTGGATCCCGAGGTACGCGCCCACGAAGACGAAGCCCTGGTCACCGAAGGCGTCCGGAACGTTGATGGACATCAGCAGACTGCCGAGCATCACGCAGATGATCAGAATCTGCACTGTGGGTCGTTCGCAGTCGAGGCTGTCGGTGGCCAGGTTGGTGTTGTACCAGATCCACCAGAAGGCCAGCGCACGCCGCCGGTGTCGCCGGTCAGAGCCAGCCGTTGTCCCGGGCGGTGCGGACGGCCTCGGCCCGGTCGGCGGCGCCGAGCTTCTGCACGGCGGCGGAGAGGTGGTTGCGCACGGTGCCAGTGGACAGGTGCACCCGACGGGCGATCACCGCGACCGGGGCGCCGACCTCCACCAGCCGCAGCGTCTCCAGTTCCCGAGGGGTCAGCGGGCACGGGGGCAGGGTCAACGCGTCGGCGGCCAGCGTCGGGTCGACGTAGCGCCCTCCGGCGTGCACCCGGCGGATCACGTCGGCGAGCGCCCCACCCGGCGAGCCCTTGGGCAGGAACCCACGGGCGCCGGCGGTCAGCGCCTGGCGCAGGTGCCCGGGACGACCGTGCCCGGTCAGCACGACCACCGCGCACTCCGGTCGGACCCGGGTCAGCTCGGCGGCTACCGCGATGCCGTCCAGGCCCGGCATCTCCAGGTCCACCACTGCCACGTCCGGGCGGTGCGCCAGCGCCGCGGTGACGGCTGTCTTCCCGTCGGCGGCGTGTGCCACCACCTCGATGTCCGGTTCCAGGGCGAGCAGCGCGGCGACGGCGACCCGGATCAGATCCTCGTCGTCGGCGAGCAGGACGCGGATCACGACGGCGCCGGCACTGTGGCTTCGAGGGTGAAGATCGCGTCCTCCCGGCGTACCCGCAACTCGCCCCCGGCGGCGGCGAGCCGGTCGGCCAGCCCGCGCAGGCCGTGGCTGTGCGCGTCCGGGCCGCGGTCGTCGGCGCCGTCGTTGGCCACCGTCATCCTGGCCACGTCATCCTCCCGATCGATGCGGATCCGGCACCAGTCGGCCCGGCTGTGCCGCAGCACGTTGGTGCTCGCCTCGCGCAGCACCGCCGCCAGCTCGATGGCGGCGGGCTGCGGCAGGTCCGCCGGCAGTGGCGCAACCGTGCACCGCACCCCGCAGGAACGCAGCACCCCCACCACCGCGGCGAGCTGTTCGTCGAGGTCGACGGCCCGATAGCCGTGCACGGTCTCGCGTACCTCGCCCAGCGCGGAGGCGGCCAACCGTTGCACCTCGGCGGCCTCCCGCCCGGCCCGTTCCGGGTCGACCGGTGCGAGCCGGGCGGCGAGTTCGGCCTTCAACGCGATCACCGTGAGGTGGTGCCCCAGGACGTCGTGCACGTCGCGGGCGAAGCGCAGCCGTTCCTCGGCGGCGGCAAGCCGGGCCTGGGCGGCCTGGCCCTGCCGGGCCTCCACGAGCAGGTCCCAGAACCAGACCTGGAACCCGTTGACGGCGGCGACCGCCGCGCCGATTGCGCCGGTCACGGCGAGGTGACGCGCAACGGACCCGCCGGTCCACCAGGCCACCGCGACCGACACCGCCAGGACGCCGACCGCGACCGCCAGCGCGGCCCGCCACCGCACCAGCAGCGGCGTCATGCCGATCAGCGCCGCGCCGAGCCAGGCCCAGGTCGGCCACCTGCCGGCCGCCACCGGGCCCACCAGCGGAACGGTCAGCACCGCCACCCCGATCAGGCTCAGCTCGGCCCGACGCCGCCAGCGCGGGTCGAGCCACGGCGTCACGGCCGCGTACAGGACGACGGTCTGGGCGATCACGAAGGCGAGGATGCCGACCGCGCCGAGCGTCACCCGGCCCCGGTCGGGCTCGCGGGTCAGGCCGACCGCCGGCAGCAGGACGCTCGCCCACACGCCGGTGGCCAGCGACACCAGCGTCGCCCGTCGGGCGCGACGCAGCCGCCGGTCCGCCCGGGTAGTCACCGCCTCGCTCGCCACGCACCGATCCTAGGACCGCCCGGCGCATGGTCCACCCATGCGAACTGTCACGGTCGGGCCGTGCGGTCCGCACGGTTTTTCCGTGACGAAGAGGTCTGCCGGCCGCACCGGGGACACCGGCAGGGTCGAGACATGGAAAACACCAGGATGTACGCGGACAGCGTCACCGCCGTACCGTCGCCCACGCCCCTGCCCACCGCCGACCCGGCGCCCTCGGACCCGACGCCGACCACCGCCGCCCCGACTACCTCGGCCCCGACCAGCAGCACGCGGCGGCTGCTGTGGCACCTGGGCGAGATGGCGCTGGCGATGGTCGCCGGGATGCTGCTGCTCGGGCCGTTGTGGGAGCTGCCCGGCGCCGCCCTGGGAGTCTCCGATGCGCTGGCCCGGCCGGACGTCGCCGCACTGGTGATGGCCACGAACATGACCGTCGGAATGACGGTGTGGATGCGCTACCGGGCGCACCACTGGCGTGGGGTCGCCGAGATGGCCGCCGCGATGTACGTGCCGTTCCTGCTGCTGCTCGTGCCGTGGTGGGCGGGCCTGCTGGATGCCGATGCCCTGATGCTCGGCGGTCACCTGCTGATGGTGCCGGCCATGGTTCTGGTGGCGGTGCGTCATCGGCACGAGGCGCCGGTGCCGATCCGCCGGCATCCGGCCGTGGTGGCGCTCGCCCGCCACTGGCCGAGCGGGCTGGCGCTGCTGCTGACGGTGGACATGTGGGTCGATCCGACCGTGCTCAGCCCGTGGACGATGCTGGTGCTGCCCGGCGGCTACCTGCTGATCGGCGCGGCCCGCCGCACGCTGGGCGGACGGGGCGTGCTCGCCACCCAACTCGCCGGTCTGGCCATCTGGGTCGCCCTGACGCTGGTCGCGGTGCTGGCCGGTGGGCGGACTGCCGCCTGGCTGGTGGCGCTCGGATGGTTGGCGCACGCCGGCTGGGACATCGTGCACCACCGCAACCGCCGGGTGGTGCCGCGCGGCTACGCCGAGTTCTGCGTGGTGCTCGACGTGGCCCTCGCCGCGGTGATGGTGCTGGCCATCCTGACCACCGACGCCTGATCGAGGCCGCCGGTGGGTTCGTGGAACAGCCGCAGCACGAGCCCTGAGACAGCTCTTGTGGCGGTCGCCGCAACGGCCCGGACGGCGTGATGAAAAGCTTGGCGCATGAGTTCCGCACCTGCACAGCACGAAGCACCGATCGACGCCACCCTCGACGGCACCGACGAGGTGAGCGCCTTCACCGACCTCGGCCTGCGCCCCGAACTGCTGGGCGCGCTCGCCGCCCTCGGGTACGAGGAGCCGACCCCCATCCAGCGGGAGGCTATCCCACCGCTGCTGGAGGGTCGGGACCTGCTCGGCCAGGCAGCCACCGGCACCGGCAAGACGGCCGCCTTCGCGCTGCCGCTGCTGAACCTCATGACGGCGCACCGCCAGGGCGGCGACCCGGTGGCGCTGGTGCTGGTGCCGACCCGGGAGCTGGCGGTGCAGGTCTCCGAGGCGTTCCACCGCTACGGCAAGGACCTCGGCGCGCGGGTGCTGCCGATCTACGGTGGGCAGCCGATCGGGCGGCAGCTGCGGGCCCTGGACATGGGGGTCGACGTGGTGGTGGCCACCCCGGGGCGGGCCCTCGACCACATCGCCCGGGGCACCCTGCGCCTCGGTGGCTTGGCCACGGTGGTGCTCGACGAGGCCGACGAGATGCTCGACATGGGCTTCGCCGAGGACATCGAGGCGATCCTGGAGCACGCTCCGGCGCAGCGTCAGACGGTGCTCTTCTCGGCCACCATGCCGTCGCGCATCGACGGGATGGCCCGCCAGCACCTGCGCGAACCGGTGCGGATCGAGATCGGCCGGGAGCAGCAGATCGCCGGTGAGGCGCCCCGGGTGCGGCAGAGCGCGTACATCGTGACCCGGGCGCACAAGCCGGCCGCGCTGGGTCGGGTGTTGGACGTGGAGTCCCCGACGGCGGCGATCGTGTTCTGCCGCAGCCGGGAAGAGGTCGACCGGTTGACCGAGACGATGAACGGCCGGGGCTACCGCTCCGAGGCGCTGCACGGTGGCATGAGCCAGGAGCAGCGCGACCGGGTCATGGGCCGGCTGCGGGCGGGCACCGCGGACCTGCTGGTGGCCACCGACGTGGCGGCGCGTGGGCTGGACGTCGAGCAGTTGACCCACGTGGTCAACTACGACGTGCCGTCCGCCCCGGAGTCGTACGTGCACCGGATCGGTCGGGTGGGTCGGGCTGGCCGCGAGGGCGTGGCGATCACCCTCGCCGAGCCACGTGAGCACCGGATGCTCAAGACCATCGAGCGGGTGACCGGCCAGCGGATCACCATCGACAAGATTCCCACCGTGGCCGACATGCGTACCCGGCGGCTGGAGCTGACCCAGGCGGCCATGCGGGAGAGCCTGCTGGAGGACGACCTCGACCCGTTCCGGGTGATCGTGGAGACGCTGACCGACGAGTTCGACCTGATGGAGGTCGCCCTCGCCGCCGTGAAGCTGGCCCACGAGGTGACGTCGCCGGGCTCCGACGACGAGGAGGAGATCCCGCAGGCTCCGGTCCGTGGGTCGCGCGAGGGCCGACCGGAGGCCGGCGGCCGGGGCGGCGACCGGCGCGGCGGGGGCCGGCCCCGCTCCGGCGGCGGCAACACCGTGCAGGTCTTCGTCGGCCTGGGTCGACGCGCCGGGGTGCGCCCGCAGGATCTGGTCGGCGCGATCACCGGGGAGACCGGCATCCGCGGCCGGGACATCGGCTCGATCGAGATCGCCGACCGCTTCTCACTGGTGGAGGTGCCGCAGGGGGTGGCCGACGAGGTCATCTCCGGCTTGCGCTCCAGCACGATCAAGGGCCGCAAGGCCACAGTGCGCCGCGACCGCGGCGGCGACGAGCGCTGAGAACGCGGTCGGCGACCGCCGGAGTACGACGGTCGCCGACGACCCGGCCCGGCGAGGCGGCGGGAGAAACATGGGCACCCGCCGCCCCGCCGCTGTCAGCCGATGTTGCCGTTTACGACGTTGTTGGCCCCGACCAGCGACGCGCCACCGGAGCGGTGGTCGTACGCCCGCATCACGTTGTTGGTGACGATCCAGTTGTTGCTGGTGCCGACCGTCACGATCGGTCGGTCCTGGCGGCGGGGCGTCGCGTCGTCGTAGAACTGGTTGCCGATCACCTGGCACAGGTCGGCGTCGCGGCCGAGAATCCCGTTCGCGCCGTTGTCGTGGATGTCGAGCCCCATGATCCGGGTACGTCCGGATGAGGAGACCTCGATGCCGTTGGTGGCGTTGCGCCACAACCGGCCGCCGATGAACTGGGTCCCCCAGACCTGCCGCAGGTCGGCGCCGCTGCCGGTGCCACTCGTGCCGTTCGACTCCAGGTAGACGTTCTGGAAGATGTTCCGGTGGGCGGGTTCGCGCAGTTCCACTCCGTTGCCCCGGCAACCCCACACATGCAGGTTGTCGAAGAAGCAGGCGCTGTCCAGCAGCCGTATCCCGGTCTGGCACTCACCGACCCAGACGTTGAGGAACTCGTTGTCGTACGCGACCTTGTTCACGAGGATGCCGACGCCGAGGCAGTCCTCGATGTTGATATCGGTGATCTTGTTGGCGTGGGCGCTGGTGTCCGCGTCCTTGCCGAGGAACTCGATCGCGTGGCTGCCCGAGTTGCCGAGGTGCAGGTGGTGGAAGGTCGACCGGGGGCCGCGGACGGTCAACAGCACGTTGGAGGTCCGCATGCCGTAGAAGTGCACGTTGGAGATCTGGTTGTACTTACCGCTCGAGACCAGACGACCGGTGTAGCCCGGGGCCGGCTGGATGATCGCGGCGCCGATGTTCTCGCCGGTCCAGGTCACACTCGTCGGAAAGCGGACCTCCGATCCGAGACCGAGCGCGCCCACCGGTTGGAAGATCTCCCCGCCACCGGCCGGCAGCAGGTTCAGCGCCGTGGTGACCTTGTCCGACTCGTCACTGCCGTCGAGCCGGCAACCGACCCGGGGGTCCCGGAGGCTGAGCGGGGCCTCCCGCACGGTCGTGACGGGCGGCGATCCCGCCTGTTCGGCACCGGCGAGGGTGGCCACCGTGGTCGCCACCGCGGCGCCCGCGCCCCCGGCGAAGAGCACCCGCCGTCCCAACCGTCGGCTCGGTGGATCTGACCGTTGTGGCGCTGCCGGCGGCACCGCACCAGGTGCGCTCACGATCGGTTCCATGCCTCTCCCCCGTTGAGTGCCACCTCGAGCGGCGGGCAGACTCTACTGTGCATTGTCGCGTGCTCGCCGACGCGGATCAGAGGGCGTACGGGCCGAAACGGCCCCAGGCCACCACGGCGGCGAGGACGAGCAGCACCGCGCAGGTGACCGCGCCCTGGATCTCGGTGCGACGCCCCTGCTGGGTGGTCTCCTGCTTGCCGGCGCGCAGGTGCACCAGGAGGCCGCCGATCATGACGATGACCAGCCCGACGGCGGCGAGCGGGGTGAGCACTGTGGCGATGCCGGTGGCAGCGGGCAGCACGAGCCCGACGGCGGCCAGCAGCTCGACCGCGCCGAGCGACTTGACCTGCGACGGTGGGACGGGGTCCACCCACCGCATCACGTCGCGCAACTTCTCCTTGGGCTGGCTCAGCTTGGCCAGCCCGGCGCCGGCGAAGACAGCGGCGAGCAGGAACTGAATGATCCAGAGCACCACGTTCACGGGGGGTTCCTCCAGGGGCCGCCTCGCGGCGGAGAGGTGGTTGACGGTGCAGACGAGACAGTAGACCTCCCCGCGTACCGAAAGGGCCCCCGCCGTCGCAAGACGGCGGGGGCCCGGATCGTCGGAGCGTCAGACCGCGAAGAGCGCCGGCCCGTCAAGCGTCTTCACGTCGGCCGGGCGCAGCGCCAGGGCGAGCACGTCGGCCACGTCGGCCAGGGTGTGCACGGTCAGCGCCTCGCGCACCTCGGTCGGCAGGTCGTCCAGGTCGGGCTCGTTGCGCGCCGGGATGATCACCTCGGTGAGGCCGGCCCGGTGCGCGGCGAGCAGCTTCTGCTTCACCCCACCGATCGGAAGCACCCGACCGGAGAGCGTCACCTCACCGGTCATCCCGAACTCGGGACGGACCGGGCGGCCGGTAACCAGCGACGCCAGGGCCGTGACCATGGTGATGCCGGCGCTCGGACCGTCCTTGGGCACCGCGCCCGCCGGGAAGTGGACGTGGATCCGGCGTCCCGCGAGAGCGTTCGGGTCGATGCCGAACCGCCGCCCGTTGGAGCGCAGGTAGGAGAGCGCGATCTGCGCCGACTCCTTCATCACGTCACCGAGCTGGCCGGTCAGGGTCAGCCCCGGCTCGCCCTCCATGCTGGTCGCCTCGATGAAGAGCACGTCCCCGCCGGCGCCGGTGACGGCGAGGCCGGTTGCCACGCCGGGCACCGCGGTGCGCTCGGCCGACTCCGGGGTGAACTTCGGCCGCCCCAGGTAGCGGGTGAGGTTGTCGGTGTCGACGCGTACCGGCGACGGGTCGGTCGCCAGCGTCACCGCCACCTTGCGCAGGATCTTGGCGAGGCCACGTTCGAGCTGCCGGACCCCGGCCTCTCGGGTGTACTCCCCCGCGATCAGCGCCAACGCCTCGTCGGCGATCTCCACCTCGTCGGCGGTCAGCCCGGCCCGCTCCCGCTGCCGGGGCAGCAGGTGGTCACGGGCGATGGAGACCTTCTCGTCCTCGGTGTACCCGTCCAGGGTGACCAGCTCCATCCGGTCCAGCAGGGGGCCGGGGATGGACTCCACCACGTTGGCGGTGGCCAGGAAGAGCACGTCGGACAGGTCGAGGTCGACCTCCAGGTAGTGGTCCCGGAAGGTGTGGTTCTGGGCCGGGTCGAGCACCTCCAGCAGGGCGGCGGCCGGGTCACCGGCGTAGCCGGCGGCCAGCTTGTCCACCTCGTCGAGGAGCACGACGGGGTTCATCGAACCAGCCTCGCGCAGCGCGCGGACGATCCGACCGGGCAGCGCCCCCACGTAGGTGCGCCGGTGCCCGCGGATCTCCGCCTCGTCGCGGACGCCACCGAGCGAGACCCGGACGAAGTTACGCCCGAGCGCCCGCGCCACGGACTCGCCGAGGCTGGTCTTACCCACTCCAGGAGGACCGGCGAGGGCGAGCACCGCGCCGGAGCCGCGACCGCCCACCACACCGAGGTTGCGCTCGGCGCGCCGGTTGCGCACGGCCAGGTACTCCAGGATGCGGTCCTTGACGTCGGCCAGGCCGGCGTGGTCGGCGTCGAGCACCGCGCGGGCCGCGGTCAGGTCGGTGTTGTCGTCGGTACGCGTTCCCCAGGGCATCTCGAGCACGGTGTCCAGCCAGGTACGGATCCAGCCTGCCTCCGGGGAGGCGTCGCTGGCCCGCTCCAGCTTGCCGACCTCGCGCATGGCCGCCTCGCGGACCTTCTCCGGCAGCTCGGCGGACTCGACGCGGGACCGGTAGTCGGCGGAGCCGTCCGGCTCGTCCTCGCCCAGCTCCTTGCGGATCGCGGCGAGCTGCTGGCGCAGCAGGAACTCGCGCTGGGACTTCTCCAGCCCCTCGCGGACGTCACTGTTGATCTGCTCGGTGACCTCCTGCTCGGCCAGGTAGTCCTTCACCCAGCCGACCAGCAGCTCCAGCCGGGCGGTGACGTCCGGCGCGGCGAGCAGCTCGGTCTTCTGCTCCAGCGTCAGCCAGGGCGCGTAACCGGCCGAGTCGGCCAGCTCGGAGAGGTCGGTCATCCGCTCCACCGCGTCGATGACCTGCCAGGCGCCCCGCTGCTGAAGCACGGAGGTCACCAGGGCGCGGTACTCACGGGCGAGTTCGCGGGCCCGACCGGCGTGGGCGGGTTCGTCGAGTTCGGTCGCCTCGACCCAGAGGGCGGCGCCGGGGCCGGGCACGCCGGAACCGATCCGGGCCCGGGACAGGCCACGGATGACGGCGGCGGGCTCGCCCTCGGGCAGGCGGCCGACCTTCTCGATGGTGGCGACCACGCCCACCGGGCCGTACTCGCCGTCGATGCGTGGCACGGCCAGCAGCTTGCGGTCGCCGGTCGCCCGCGCCGCGTCGATCGCGGCCTGGGTGGTGGGGTCGAGGGTCACCGGGATGACCATGCCGGGCAGCAGCACGGCGTCGGTCAGGGGCAGTACCGGAAGAGTTGCCATCGAACACCTCGCGTTAGTTGAGCGTGTCTCACTCAAGTAACAAAGCGTGCCCCTTGTTCCGACCTGTGACCCAGGCCACTTTCGTGCCCGGTCCGTCGAGTCGCCCGGGACCGGTGGGCGACCCGACGGGCACCTCAGGTGAGCTTGCTCTTCACAGTGTTCACCACCGAGCCGGCCACCCCCGGGTTGGTGCCGTACAGACGAGGGTCACCCGGGGGCAGCACCGGTTCCGGCGCGTTCGCCCGCGGGTTGTCGTCGTACCGGAACTCGCCCTTGCCGTCCGGCGAGGGCCCGGACGCCCAGCGCCCCTGGGCGGCGTCGGTGCCCGAGGAGAATCCCAGGTAGGTGTAGCCGTACTCCTCGGTGAACTCGCCCGAGTCAGGAAACGCCTCCGGCACCGGCATCTCCTCCAGGCCGTCCTCCTTGAGCTGCTCGATGGCCGCCAGCCACATGTTCTGGTGCATCGTGTCGCGGGCCAGCAGAAAGCGCAGCATCTGCTTGACGCCCGGATCGTCGGTCATGTGGAACAACCGGGCGACCTGGAGCCGACCCTGCGCCTCGGCGGTGACGTTGAGCTGGAAATCGGCCAACAGGTTGCCGCTGGCGGTGATGAACGCGCCGTTCCATGGCACCCCGTTGGAGTCGGTGGGCAGGGCGCCACCTCCGCCGTGGATGAAGTGCGCCGGATTCTCACCGGCGTAGGTCGCGGCACCTCCGGGATCCTCCGCGATCCCCTCGGTCAGTGACAGCGGCGCGTTGTCCAACAGCCGGGTGATCATCGTCACGATCATCTCGACGTGGCCCATCTCCTCCGTGCCGACGTCGAGCAGCAGGTCCTTGTACTTGCCGGGCAGTCGGCAGTTCCAACCCTGGAAGAGATACTGGTTGGCGACCGTCATCTCGCCCCACTTGCCGCCCAGCACCTCCTGCAACCGGCGGGCGAACGCCGCATCCGGGCCGTCCGGCTTGGCTTCGAACTGCAGATCCTTGACGTGGCTGAACATCCAACCTCCTCGGTACCGGAAACAGGTAGCGAGGCCGTTCCCGCCCCGATGACCCGAGCGGGCCAACCGGTGTCCCGGCCGGGTCAGCGCACCGGGCGGGCCATCGGCAGCAGCACCTCCAACGCCACTCCACGCGGCCGTAGCCGGTGCGCCCGCAACGCTCCCCCGTCCGTCGCGACGAGCTGCCGCGCGATCCACAGGCCCAGGCCGGACATCCCGACGGCCGGTGCCGGACGCCGCAGCGCGACCAGCAGCGCGTCGTCGACCCGACCCTCGTCGGTGACCAGGATGCTCAGGCTGGGGCCGCGCACCGTGGCGTAGAGCCCGACCTGCCCGTCCGGCGGCCCGTGCCGCAACGCGTTCTGCACCAGGTTGACCAGTACCTGTCGGGTTCGTCCGGCCGGCACCGGGCAGGAGGCCGCCTCCCGGGTGGCTCGCGCCCGCCGACGGGCGAGCGGCACCAGCGCCGCGGCCTCCCGCAGGATGCCCGCCAGCGCGACGGCCGGCTCCGGCTGCGGAGTCGGCGTCAGCACACCGGTCCCGGCGGTCGCGTCTCGCAGCAGGCTCTGCAGGTGGGCGGCCTGGTCGCGGGCCAGCGCAGTGAGTGCCCGCCGGTCGTCCCCGGTCAGCTCCCGACGCTCGTCGGCCAACGCGCGGGTCAGCGAGGTCAGGGTGCTGATCGGCGTCCGGAACTCGTGGCACAGCACCCGCAGCAGCAGCTCCGAATCGGCCGCCGTCGGTCGTTTCTCGCCCGGTGTCGGCGCAATGGGGCGCAACCCTCGCAGCAGGTCCCGCAAACCGTGCCGTACGCGCATCCACCCGAGTCCTCTCGTTCGGTGCGAACCCGCATGATCGGTACCCGCTGGGGAACGGCGCAGACATGCCGGGAGCCTCCACCTTGCGACTCGTCGTCGTGGACGATCACCCCCTTTTCGTCCGCGGCCTGGAGTTGCTGCTCCCGATCACCACCGACGGCCGCGTCGAGGTGGCCGCCTCGACCGGCGACGCCGCCGCGGCGGCGGCCCTGGTCAGCAGGTGCCGCCCCGACCTGGCCCTGGTCGACCTGCACATGCCACCGCCCGGCGGCATCCGGGCGGTGGCCGCGATCCGGCGGACCACCCCACGGGTACGGGTGGTCGCGATGTCCGGTTCAGCCGACGCCGGGCCAGCGGTGGAGGCCCTGCGGGCAGGTGCCGAGGGGTTCCTGCCCAAGACCAGCGAACCGGAGGAGCTGCTGCCCCCACTGCTGGCGATCCTCGACGGCTGGGCGGTGCTGCCGGCCGAACTGCTGCGGGCCATGCTGCTGGGGCCCACCCGCCCCGCGCCCGTCGACCTGGACGGCGAGGAACGGCGGCTGCTGCGGGCGATCGCCGCCGGCCGCAACACCGTCGACATCGCCGAAGAACTGCACGTCTCCGAACGGACGGTGAAACGGATGACCGCCGCGCTGCTGCGCAAGTTGCGGGTCTCGAACCGGGCCGAGGCGGCTGCCATCGCCGGTCACAGCGGCATCCTCGGGGAATGAAGCCTCGCGACCGAAGCGATTCATGGTTTTGCTCGGTAACGGAATCGCGACGCGCCGAATGAATGGAAGGCATATTGTTGCGGATTACCGGGGTGATAGGTCAGACTTTGGACACATCCCGCCGCACACAGGGAGTAATCGGCAATGGCGAGAAAAGTAATCACGGTCCTGACCGACGACCTCGACGGTGGGAAGGCCGACCGGACGGTTGAGTTCAGTCTCGACGGCGTGGCCTACACGATCGACGTCTCCGACGAGAATGCCGGCGTCCTGCGCAAGGCGCTCGATCCGTACATCAATGCGGGTCGGCGGATCGGGCGCGGCCCGGTGGAGAGCGCCCGTTCGGTCCGGCGGCCGGGGCGACCCGCCGGCGCGGGAATGGATCGGGAGCAGAACCGGGCCATCCGGGAATGGGCCGTCAAGAACGGCTACAAGATTTCCGAGCGCGGCCGGATCCCGGTTGAGGTCGTCGAGGCGTACAAGAGCCGCTGACGCGACTCGACGGGGCCCCGCCGGAAACGGCGGGGCCCCGTCGTTTGTCCGGGCACTCGAAGCGGCGGCCGGCCACCCGGGTCGTCGCCCCGGGTGGCCGGCCGCCGCCGGTACATCAGGTCAGTTGACGTCGATGCGCACCGAGTCGAAGGCGGGGGTCTGGTTGGCCCGCTCCATCATCGGCAGGCGGTGCGAGCCGTCACCGGCCCAGACGGAGCACTGGGCGGTACCGGACTCCGGCAGGCCCGGAATCTGGATCGTCACCTCGTCGGGCTGGGCGCCGCCGCGGCCGTCCTCGGTCGCGACGAAGAACGCGGGCACCTCCTGCGGCTCCGGCGGAGCGGTCAGGCTGTCCAGCATCCGGCACGCGGTGTGGAAGTGACCGCGGACCAGGCCCTGGTCGTTGAGGAGCGAGCTCTCCACGTAGTAACCACCCTGACCGGCGGCCAGGAAGCGGTCCCGGACCAGGTTGCGGGTGCTGACCCGCAGGGTGAAGGGCTGGTTCTGGCCGACCTGGTCGGGGAACTGGGTGATCAGCAGCGACGGGTTGTTGGCCGCCGCGCCGACCTCACCGAATTCGGTGCTCACGCAGCGGTTGCCGTTCTGGAAACCGTCGTGCGGCTGGAGCCGGCTCTCGTCGCAGTCGTTGGCGAGCACGCCGAGCCCGGCGCCGGGCTCGGTGCCACCGCCGTTGTTCCCGCCGCCGTTGTTGCCACCGCCGTTGTTCCCGCCACCGTTGTTGCCACCGCCGGGGGTGGTGGTGGGAGTGGTGCCGCCGCCGTTGTTGCCGCCCGTTCCACCGGTGGGCTGCACCTGGCACTCGGCGAGCTGCGCGAGGCCCTGCGGCCGGGGTCCGGCCCGGTCGATGGCGGTCGTGATCCGGTCCAGCACGGCGCGGCGCTTGCCGGCCAACGGCTGGAGGATCGCGTTGCGGATGAACGCCTCACCCTTGTTGCCCTCGGCGGCGAGCCGCCGGTCCGCCTCGGCGATCTGGGCCTGCAACTGGGCGAGGTTGCGGTCCACCTCGGCCCGAGCCCGGTTCGGGACCTGCGGCAGTTTCGCCGCCACGTCCGGACAGGCGATGGCCGTGCCGGTGCCCACGGTGCCGTCCTTGCCGTCCTCGCACTCGGGGACCGACTGCTGTCCGTCACCCCAGTGATTACGCACCCACCGACCGTTCTGCCAGGTTCGGCTGGTCGAGCCGCCACCGGTCGGCGCGGTCGCGCCAGGGCTCGGCTCCACGCACTGCCCGGAAGCCGGACGCGGCTTATTTGTCCGCCGGTCCTGGGCCGACGAAATCTGAGTCACGGCGACAACTCCGCCGAAGACCGCGAGCGTGCCGACAACTGCCAGCAGACGCTTGCTCCGTGCGTTGCCGGAAGGCCGGCGCGCCCGAGTGGACCTGCGCATCGAATTGCTCTCCTTCTCGATCCGGTAGTGGATTTCTGCCCTCGGCGGACCGACGGATGTGAGGTGGCACGCCGCGGTGGCGACCCACCGTGACCTACCCGGTAATGCGTCGATGGCCGACGATGCCCTTTCCGCACCGTCTCCCGCGCCCGGTGGACGCGGATGGGGAGATCCTGTTCATTCGCGCAGGAGTACGGGGCGGCGGCCGGGAAGGTTCAACAGACGCACAGGAAATTGCCGCGACCCGACACGGAGCCGGTGCGGAGCAGGGATCAGCAGGTGAAACGGGCGCTGGTCAGTCGGCGCAGAGGTGGTCGAAGGCGAACCCGCCGACCAGTTCGTGGCGGCGCTGGCTCAGCGCGGCGATCTGGGCGGTCCACTCGGCGCGCGACAGCAGGTCGGCGACGGCGTTCTCTCGCAGTCGTTCCCCCACGGCGACGGCGGCGAGATCCTCGGCCAGCCGGGCTGCGTCGATGCCGCAGGAGAAACGGTGTTCGGTCACCGAGACCTGCTCGATGAGGCACGCGTCGGGGCGTACCTGCACCCAACTCCACCCCTGTGCCGGCCCGTCCACCCAGCGGACGTGCAGCCCTCGCACGATCGGGTCGGCCACCTGCCCGGCCACGTACGCCTCGACCGCCGCCACACGGGTCAGCGCGCCGAGGTCGTTCACGGGCCCCGTACGCCCGTCCGGCAGCCGGCCCAGGATGTCCCGGAAGCCCACCGGCGCCGGTTCGGTCCCGGCGGCGGTGGCCCCGCCCGCGGCGTAGGCGCGCGCGTCGATCACGTACTCGACCAGGCGGCGGCCATGCTCGACGGCGCTCAAGGTGGGCGACCCGATCCGCAGAGTGGGCAGGCCGGCGGCCGCGCCCACCGCGTCCGTGAGGCGCTCCACGCGCTGCTGCGCCGAGCCGGGAGACGGAACGGGGCCGATCTGTACGGCGACGACCAGATGGCCGGTGTCGGCGGCGTAGACCACGAAGTCGAGGCTGGCGCGGCTCGCCGAGGTCCACTGGCTGCCCGTGACGCCGGGCGGGCGGCCCTGGAGCAGGTCAGTGAGCCGGCGTGCCGCCAGGACCCGATGGCCGGCGCGACTGGGCAGCGCGTCGCGCCCCGCCTCGGCGGGCATCGCCCGCAGCCAACCGCGGTCGTCGCTCCCGATGCTCGTCATCTGCCTGATCCATCCGCCGGTCGGTCGAGCCGGGCCGAGTCTAGGTGGTCGATCATGGACCACCGACTTCTCATGTGACGCGGATCACAGCAGCGTTGACGTTCCAGGGATGGCCGCCGGGTGTATCCAGCGACCGCCGGTACCGGACCGGCCCGGAGGTGAGCATGTCGCGACAGCAGTTCGGCTTCCTCGCCGGGTTCCTCGCCGTGGCGGTCTGGGCGCTCGCCGGCATCGGCGTGACCGCCCTCGCCGTGCTCGCCGGTCTACTCGGCTGGCTGGTCGTCCGGGTGCTCGACGGCGACCTCGCGATGACCGGTCTCGGCGACCGCCGCGCCGACACTCGGCGGCGGCGATGACCACCCGCCCGTCCGCGGGGACGAACCCCAACACCGGACTGGCCGCCGGGACGGCCGGTCCGGAACGCCGCCCTGGCGACACGGCGGACGTCGCACGGATCGCGGTGCAGGCGGCCAGCCTCGTGCCGGGCGTGTCCGTCGTCCGCCCGGCGGCGGTCCGTCTGGATGACCGGTCCGTCGGACTCGACCTGCACCTGATCACCTGGTACGGGCACAGCGTGCCGACGATCGCCGAAACGGTCCGGGCGGTGGTCACCGACCGGGTGACCGCCCAGACCGGGCTCAGCGTGGCGGTGGTGACAGTCACCGTTGACGACCTGCTCGTCCCCGGCGTCGACTCCTCCGGCGTCGGCACCGCCACACCGGAGGACGGCTGAGATGCGCACCGCCAACCGGGTCGCCTCGTTGCTGCTGGCCACCGCGCTGCTTCTCGGTGGCGCGGCGGCGGCCGTCCAGGCGTTGCTGCTCACCCTGCACCGACCGACACCGCTCGACACCAGCGGCTGGCTCGACGCGCTGAGCGGCACCCGGTGGCGCGACCCCACCGTCCGGGCCGTGGCCGGCGGGGCTCTCCTGCTGGGCCTGGCCATTCTCGTCGCCCAACTGCGCCGCTGGACACCGGCCCGCCTGCGCGCCGACGAGCACGACTGCTGGTACCTGCACCGGCGCTGCGTGGAACGGCGGCTCGCTGACGCCGCCAGCGCGGTGCCGGGCGTCCGCCGTGCCCGCGTCCGGGTCCGACGGCGCGGCGGTCAGTGGCGCCCCCGGGTCCGCGCGACCGGCGACCCGGCGGCCCGGGCGGAGATCGAGTTCGCCGTGCACCAGGAGTTGCGTCACCTCACCGCACCCCGCCCCGCCCGGATCGACGTCCGGCTGCTGCCCCGGCGACGGCCGGCGTGACCAACGCCGGGCACCGGCTGCTGTGGACCATCATCGCGCTGCTGCTGGTCGCGGGCGGCGCGGCGGCGCTGACGGCCAGCCTCGGCACGTTGCCCGGCGCCGACCCGGCGGCGGCGCTGCTCAGCGCCGAGCTGGTCGAGCGGTTGCGGAGGGCCGCGCCGTGGAGCGGCCTGGCCGCGGCCGCCGCCGCAGCCCTGCTCGCACTGGCCGGGCAGCGCCTGCTGACCCGTGAGTTGCGGGGCCCGGACGGCACGCTGCGCGGCACCCTGAGCCACCCTGGACGCCGGCCGGGCCGGACCCGGCTGGCCACCGACGTCCTCGCCGACGCGCTGGTACGCGACCTGACCGGCAACCCCGGCGTACGCCGGGCCCGGGTGGTGCTCACCGGCGCGCCACCGCACCCCGACGTGTGGATCCGGGTGGACCTCACCGCCGACGCGCCGACCGCCGGCGTACGCGAGCACGTTCGCGCGGCGGTCCGCCGATTCGCGGCGACGACCGACTGCCAGCCCGCGCACCTCGACGTGACCGCCCGCATCGAGCCCGGCCACCCCTAACCCGACGTCGGCCGAGGGGGCATGATCGGTGTCGGCGGCGAACGGAGGTACGCGGGTGCGGGTGGTGTCGCTGGTGCCGTCCCTGACCGAGGCGGTGGCGCTGACCCTGCCGGGAGCACTGGTCGGGGCCACCGACTGGTGCAGCCACCCGGTCGGGCTCGACGTGGCCCGGGTCGGTGGCAGCAAGTACCCCGATCTGGACCGGGTGCGCGCGCTGCGGCCGGACCTGGTGCTGCTCAACGTCGAGGAGAACCGCCGGGCCGACGCGGAGGCGCTACGGGCGGCCGGCGTGCCGGTACGGGTCACCTATCCACGGACCGTTCCTGGCGCGTTGACGGAGCTGGGCGACCTGCTGACCGAGCTGGGTGCGCCGACGGAGCCGGACTGGCTGCGGGCCGCCCGGCGGGCGTGGGCCACTCCACCCCCGCTGACGGCGACCCGCAGCGCTGTGGTGCCGGTCTGGCGTCGACCGTGGGTGGTGCTCGGCGGCGACACGTTCGCCGGTGACGTGCTGCGCCGCCTCGGCGTGTCGAACGCCTACGAGGAGCACCCCGAGCGCTATCCCCGCCCGACCCTCACCGAGCTACGCGAGCGGGAGCCCGACCTGGTGGTGCTGCCCGACGAGCCGTACCGGTTCACCGCCGACGACGGGCCCGAGGCGTTCCCCGGCGTACCGTGCGCTCTGCTCTCCGGGCGGCACCTCACCTGGTACGGCCCGTCCCTGGCCGAGGCGCCCGCGCTGCTCGCCGACCAGCTGTCCCGGCCGGTGCTGGCCGGCTGACCTCCGCCGCCACCGGGCGGTCGGGGCACTACCCGTCGGCTCAGCCAGCGGCCCGGCGGCTCAGGCGTCGGTTCGGCGGCTCAGGCGTCGGTTCGGCGGCGGGCGGCCAGGGTGCTGGCGCCGATGGAAACCGCCAGGGTCAGCAGCACCACGGCGAGGGTCAACCAGACCGGCAGCTTGCCCACCGGCGTCTCGGCGAGGATCAGCTTCAGCCCGGCGAAGGCCAGTAGCAGCGCCAACCCGTACCGCAGGTAGCCGAAGTGTCGCAGCAGGCCGGCGAGGCAGAAGTAGAGGCTGCGCAGCCCCAGTACGGCGAACGCGGTGGCCGTCCAGACCAGGAAGGTGTTCGTGGTGATGGCAAGGATCGCCGCCACCGAGTCGATGGCGAAGACCACGTCGGTGGCCTCGATGGCGACGAGCGCGACCAGCAGCAACGTCGCCACCCGTCGGCCGGCAACCCGGGCGGTGAACCGGTCGCCGTGGTAGTGGGCGTCGGTGGGCACCAGCCGCCGGAACAGCCGGACCACCACGTTGCGTTCCGGGTTGACGTCCGGCTTTCCGCGTACGGCCAGCCGCCAGCCGGTCCAGATCAGGAACGCGCCCAGCACGAACCCGGCCCAGGCGAGCCGGTCCAGCAACTCGGCACCGGCGAAGATGAACAGCAGCCGGAAGACGAGCGCCCCCACGACACCCCAGAACAGCACCTTGTGCTGGTAGCCCGACGGCACCTGGAAGTAGCCGAAGAGCAGCGCGAAGACGAACACGTTGTCCACCGAGAGCGCCTTCTCCAGCAGGTAGCCGGAGAAGTACGCGATGGCCGGGTCGCCGCCGAGGCCCCACCACACGACCAACCCGAACAGCAGACCCGCGCCGATCCAGACTGCGCTCCACAGCAACGCCTCGCGGAGCTCGATGACGTGGTTGTCCCGGTGCAGGAACACATCCACGGCGAGCAGCACCGCGATCACCGTGCCGACCGCCGCCCAGGCCCACAGCGGGACCGCGACCGTCGCCTCAGCCACCGACGCCCTCCGCATCGACCACCGCGCACCGCCCGTCGACCAGGCCGGCCGGCCCTTTTCGAGCCTAGGTGAACGCCCGACCCGGCATCGGGCGGTCGAACGAAGTCGGGTCGGGCCCATACGATGCAGTGCGGGCGGCGGCTGAGGCTCCGGGCGGTCGGGGAGCCGCCCTCAGGCGACCGGCATCACCTGGCCAGGGTCGGTGACCGTGTCGTCGGCGTCGTAGGCGATCGCGTTTGTCACGCGCACCACGCCACTGACCTGCGCCGCGAGCCGACCGGCGAGGTCGACGGCGGAGCGGCGGTCCAGCCGACCGGCAAGCGTCACGTCACCGTGGCGGACCTCGACCGTGACCAGTCCGTCCCGCACGGCGAGCACCCGGCGAAGCACCTCCTGCACCACGTCCTCACGAATCTCGGCGTCCGACCGCAGGTGCACCCGCAGCAGGTCGGCACGACCGACGATGCCGATCAACCGGCCGAGGTCGTCCACCACGGGCAGCCGCTTGATCTGCTCTCGGTCCATCACGCGGGCTGCGGCGGACAGCGGCGCATCCGGATCGGTGGTGACCGCCGGCGCGGTCATCAGGTCGCCGGCCAGCAGGGCCGCACCCTTGCTCCGCGCGCCACGCCGACGGCGGCTCTCGAAGACCCGTCGCAGCGCCGGCTCACCGGCGCGTTCGACCCGGTGCAGCAGATCGGCCTCGGACACCACCCCCAGCACTCGGCGGAAATCGTCGATCACCGGCACCGCGCTGACCCCGCGGCGCAACAGCACATCGACGATCTCCCGGTACGGGGTCTCGGCCACCACGGTCTCGACCTCCCGGGTCATCACGTCCCCCACCTGCCAGGTCCTCATCACGGCCTCCCTCTCGTGGTCCATCTCGGACGCTACGACCGAGCGCCGATGGTCGTCAGGGCCGCCGGACCGGACCGGAGGGGGTCGAACGTCCCGAGCAGGTGCGGTCTGTCGGCCCTGCCGCCGGGAACGCCGTGGGCGTCCACTGGAGATGCCACCGGGAAGCGCGGTGCGAAGCTGAGAAGGGACGTGGAGACCATGGTCGCGACGACCGAGCGGGTCACCGCCGAGAACACCGTTGCGAAGGCCGGCACCGCTCACGAGCGGGCCGTCCGGTACATCCTGGCCGGCACCCGGCTGGCACTGGGCTGGATCTTCCTCTGGGCCTTCATCGACAAGGTGTTCGGTTTCGGGATGGCCACCGAGTCGAAGAACGCCTGGATCAACGGGGGCAGCCCCACCAAGGGATTCCTGACCTTCGGCGTGACCGGCCCGTTCAAGGATCTCTACACCGGGATCGCCGGTGCCGCCTGGGCGGACTGGCTCTTCATGATCGGCCTGGCCGGGATCGGTGTCGCGCTGCTGCTCGGCATCGGCATGCGGGTCGCCGCCGTGGCCGGTGGGCTGCTGCTCGTCATGATGTGGACCGCCGTCCTGCCTCCGGAGAACAACCCCTTCATGGATGACCACCTGATCTACGCGGCGGTGCTGGCGGTCCTGGCGCTGGTCAACGCCGGCGACACCTGGGGCCTGGGCCGGGTGTGGGCGACGCTGCCGATCGTCCAGCGGACACCCTGGCTGCGGTGAACTCCGCACACCCCCCTCAGCGGGCGTCACCAGCATCGGTGACGCCCGCCACGGCGTCGTTCCACCGGCCGTGCCCGCAGCGCCAGCGGGACGACGGTGCTCGACCGACGGACGGGGCTGCGGAGCAGGTTGCGGGTCCGCCGCACATCGGTGAGGGGTGATCCGGCAGGATCGACGGTGACCGGACACATCACCCAACACGGCAGGAGATCCCCGCATGACCCAGGCAGCAGGTGCCCAGTCGGGCAAGCCCGAGGTTGGTCCGATCGAGGGTGCACCGCCGGCCGACCTCGTGATCGAGGACATCGCCGTTGGCGACGGCCCGCAGGCCGAGCCGGGCCAACTGGTCAGCGTGCACTACGTGGGCGTGTCGCACTCCACGGGCGGCGAGTTCGACTCGTCCTGGAACCGGGGCGAGGCGTTCGACTTTCCGCTCGGCGGCGGTCAGGTCATCGCCGGCTGGGACCAGGGCGTCGCCGGCATGCGCGTCGGCGGTCGCCGCCGCCTGACCATTCCGCCGCACCTGGGGTACGGCGACCGGGGTGCCGGCGGCGTCATCAAGCCGGGCGAGACGCTGGTCTTCGTCGTCGACCTGCTCGGCGTGAGCTGACCGACTGTCGGGGTCGCCGGCAAGCGCCGGCGGCCCCGTGCCCGGCTGAGACAGTGACGGCCGACCTCGTCGATCGGGATCAGGCGGCCAGTTGCAGGTCCGTGGTGGCGATCACCGGGCGACGCGCGGCCTCGATCGGCGAGGTCAGCTCCAGAATCGGCATCACGCGGTGCAGCCCGCTGACGCGCAGCACCCGCGCCACCACCGGGCTCGGGTCGACCAGGACCAGCTCGCCACCGCAGGCCCGCACGCGCAGATGCGCCGCGAGCAGCGTGCGAACGCCGGTGGCGGAGAGCAGCCGCAGCCCGGACAGGTCCAGTTGAAGGACCGGGCGGGGCGGCGCGGACCACAGCGCGGACCGGAACGCGGCCACGGTGGCGATGTCGATCTCGCCGGCCACCCGCACGAGGACCATCCGGTCACCCACGCTGACCTGCACGTCCAGCCGGTCGCTGTGCTCTTCCATGCCCAGAAATCTAGCCCCCACCACCGACACTTTCGCCCCTCGGCGGAGTGATTCCGGGTACGCCCAGGGGCATACCCCGAGGTACCCCACCTCCTCCTCGGGGTGGAGTCAGGGGCCTCTCGCGGCGCGCCGCGCGGGCTCGGAACCCGGGGGCCGGCCGGCATCCGGGTGGAGAATAGGTCGATGCTGATCCCCCGGCCCCGGCCGCCCCGGCTGATCCGCCCCGTCCGCGAGCCGGCGACCAGCCCTCCGGCGCTGGCCGGGGCATGGGCCCCCATCGACCGCCGGCTGGACGAGGCCGAGTTACTCCCCCTCCCCGCGGGCGCCGTCGGCCCCGAGGACGTGCTGGTCGACGGCGCCGGGCGGGTGATCAGTGGCGACGAGGACGGTCGGCTCTGGTGGTGGCCGGTCGACGCGCGGGCCGGCACCACACCCCACCTGCTGGCCGAGACCGGGGGCCGTCCGCTCGGCATCGAGCTGGACCCGTCCGGTGAGGCCCTGGTGGTCTGCGACGCGTACCGCGGGTTGCTGCGGGTCACCCCGGACGGCGGGGTACGCGAACTGACCGGAACGGCACCCCCGGTGCACCTGGCCAACAACGCGACGGTGAGCCGTGACGGCACCATCTACTTCACCGACAGCTCCGACCGGTTTCCGGTCTCGCACTGGAAGCGGGACCTGCTGGAGCACCGTCCCAACGGGCGGGTGCTGGCCCACCATCCGGGCACCGGCCGCACCGAGGTGGTGACCGATGGGCTGTACTTTCCCAACGGGATCGCGCTGACCCCGGACGAGTCGGCGCTGATGCTGGTGGAGACCAGCACCCACCGTCTGCTGCGGGTCGAGCTCGGCGGCGGTGTGCGGGTCCTCGCCGACCTGCCCGCGTACCCGGACAATCTCGCCTCGGTGGGTGATGGGACGTACTGGATCGCGCTGCCCAGCCCTCGGGTGCCGATCGCCGAACGGCTGCTGCCCCATCCGCGCCTGCGCCAGATCGCCGCCCTGCTGCCCGACGCGATGCAGCCGCAGCCACGCCGCTACGGGCTGGTCGCGCTGGTCGACGACGCGGGAACCGTCCGCCGGACGCTGCACGGCCCGAACGGGCACTACTCGATGATCACCGGAGTACGCCAACACGGCGACCACCTCTGGCTGGGCAGCCTGACCGGTCCCGGAGTGGCCCGCGTACCCCTGACCTGACCTGACCCCACCCTGCCCTGCACCACACCACCGCGCCGATCTTGCGTTTCCTGTCGCCGGGATGCGTGAAATGTCCCCTGTGTCGGCGCATTAAGCGCAAGATCGGCGCGGTGGGTGTCCCGTCGCCCGGCTACGGGCGAGGGGGCGGGGCCGCGCCGGGGGGGCCGGCCCGGGGGGCCCCCCCCGCCGCCCCGCCGCCCACGCAGCCCCCCAGGTAGCGGGCTGGCCAAACCCCCCGGGTCACCCCGTTGCCG